>NZ_JAILYH010000034.1 GCF_019793435.1 Rhizobium redzepovicii
TGACCGAGGACGATTGCCTGATCGAGGTCGTCGAGCCGGCCGGCTCCGACACCTTTGCCGTCACCAAGCTCGGCGGCAAATCCGTCGTCGCCCGCCTGCGCGCCGATGCCGGCATCGCGCCCGGACAGAACACCCGCCTTGCCTTCAATCTCGACAAGGCCGTGTTCTTCGATCCCGACAGCCAGCTCAGGATTTCGTGACAGCCGTCAGGCGGCGGCCGTCACAGTGAGGGTCACCGGCGCAAAACGCGAGGAGACCGCTTCGACGGTAATTTCGCCCACGAGCCCCGTCGCCTCCAGCCAGAAGCCGGCGGTGCCGCCCTGCAGCGGCAAATTGGTCGGGCCGACGATCTTTGCAGGCCCATGTACCTTCAGCGAAATGCTGTCGTTCATGAACGGCAGGCGCTGGCCGCACTGGTCGAGGGCGCGGATGATGATGCGGGTGCTGTCGCGTTCGCGGGCTTTCAGCGTCAAGCTGTCGGCGACGATTTCCAGCGTCGTCGGCAGCGGATCGGCCGCGAGCGTCAGGCTCGTTACCGGCTCGCCCCCGATATAACCGGTCAAGGTGCCGTCGATCCATTCGAGGCCCCAGGTGCCGAGCTCGTCGGCGGTGAAGTGGCGATGGTCGAGCACGACAGGCGGATGCGGCAGATGCGGATAATTCTCGCGGTCCGGGCCGATGCGCTTGCTGAGGCCGCCATATTGCAGTTCGACCTCGTCGCAATTGGTCAGGATGATCAGCGGCAGCACGCCGCCGATATTGCGCTCGCCGCGCGCCCAGAAGGTCGCCGGCTTCATGACGATCTCCTCGGACGGGTCGCACT
This sequence comes from Rhizobium redzepovicii, assembly GCF_019793435.1. Lineage (GTDB taxonomy): Bacteria > Pseudomonadota > Alphaproteobacteria > Rhizobiales > Rhizobiaceae > Rhizobium > Rhizobium redzepovicii. The sequence continues at coordinate 824 of NZ_JAILYH010000034.1, forward strand.
GGCTGATATAGGCATAGGCCGCGAATTTCGGCTCGCGGAACATGTCCATGACGCCGTGATAGCAGATGCGGTCGCCGGAGCCGAAATCCTTGTGAGTGTTGTAATCGAACATGCACCAGCCGATGGCGCCCGAAATATCGGGATCGCCATAGGCGGCGTTCAGCACCTCGAGATGACGGCGCACATGCTCGGCCTGGCGCTGCTCCTGGTCATAGATCTTCGTCGGGTGCATGTGACCGTTGAACTCGGTGATGAGGTACGGCACCTTGCGGGACAGGCCCGTATTTTCCTGCTGGCCGCGCAGCACGGTGCGCGGGCGGTTGGCGCCCGGCAATTCCTCATTGCCGAGGATGAAGTCGTTCATCGTATAGACGTCCTCGAGCAGTTCGCTCTCGGTGATATAACGCACGCCGCCGGTCTGGCGGGTGCTGTCTAGCTCACGGGCGAGGCGATTGGTCTCGACATAGAAATCGTGACTATCCTGGGACTCGTTGATGCGCACGCCCCAGATGATGATCGAGGGATGGTTCCAGTCGCGCTCGATCATCCGGCGAACGTTTTCGATCGATTCCTTTTGCCAGTCGGCATCGCCGATATGCTGCCAGCCGGGGATTTCCTCGAAGACCAGCAGGCCGATCGCGTCGCAGCGGTCGAGGAACCATTTCGATTGCGGATAATGCGAGGTGCGGACGATATTGCACTTCAGCACGCTCTTCATGATATCGGCGTCACGCTCCTGGGCGGACCGGCCGGCGGCATAGCCGACATAGGGGAAAGACTGGTGGCGGTTGAGGCCGCGCAGCTTCAGCGGTTTGCCGTTGAGAAGGAAACCTTCCGGCGTGAATTCAGCGGTGCGGAAGCCGAAGCGGGTAGAGATACGGTCGGAGCCGTGCTCGGTCCTGAGTTCGACGGTGACCTCGTAGAGGGTGGGATCGGTGATGTCCCAGAGCGTGATGCCGGTGAGGCCGCCAAAGGAAAGCCTGGTGCGGTCGCCGATCGTCTCGGTCGCCGCGGTGGCGATCACCGTACCGTCCGCCTGCTTCAGTGTGGCGGTGACGGTTGCCGAGAAGCTGCGGCCCTCGGGATTGGCGATATCGACGCGGATGGCCGCCGATTTTTCCGGGGCAAGCACGTCGGTGGTTTCGATCTTGAGATTGCGGATCGAGACGGGGTCGGTGACCTTCAGCCAGACGTCGCGGTAGATGCCGGCATAAGTCAGATAATCGATGCGGCCGCCGAAGGGCGGGATCTCAGGGTTTTCGCTGCCGTCGATCTTGACGGTCACCAGGTTCTCGCCCTTGACGAGCTTACCGGTGAGGCGGGCCTCGAAAGGGGTGTAGCCGTCCTTATGGGCAATGATCTCTTCGCCGTTCAGATAGACGACGCTGTCGGCCATGGCGGCGTCGAAGACGAGCGACACCTCGCGGCCCTCGAATTCCGGCAGCCAGCGCAGCACCTTCTGATAGGTGAAGGCGCGCTGATAGCTCCTTTCGTCGAAATAGTTGAAGGGCAGTTCGACGGCGGTATGGGGCAGGCTGACCGACTTGGCGGCGTCGAAGCTTTCGAGCAGACGCTGTCCGAAGCCCTCATGGAAACTCCAGCCTTCGTTGAAGGAAACGACCGAACGCATCTCAGGCTCTCCCGATCACGGCATCAGGAGTGCTGCGGCGCCTTTCGGCGCGTGAAAATCGGGTCATGCTATTCCTCCTTGATGCAATTGATAGGTGAGCCTTAGAACATGATGCCGAAAAGGCCAAGCCGGGCAGATACTAGGCGGTCGAGCCCCAGCGGGCGGTGCAGGTGAGGGCGATGCTGTGCGGGCCTTCGATCTCGGCGTCATGGCGTTCGATTAGTTCGACGACGGCGTCGATGAATGCGACGTGGTCGAGGCTCAGCGTGGTGAGATCGTTGCAATCCCAGGCGGCCATGGCGATGCCATCCTGGCCGACGATGGCAATGTCGTCGGGCGTGTTTTTGCCGAGCACGCGGCGGGCCGCATCGCGTGCCCCGATCGCCATGACGTCGTTGCCGCAGATGATGGCGTCGACCTTGTCGCGATGCAGCAGCAGCACGGCTTCCTTGAAGCCGGAATCATAGGAATAATCCCCAAAAGCCTGGGCTGCGAAAGAGAGGCCGCGCTTGGCCAGCGCATCGGCGAACCATTTGCGCCTGAGCTTGTCGATCCAGCTTGAATTGGTGCCGGAGAGATAGGCAAAGCGCTTCTTGCCGTCGCGGACGATCTTGTCGATGATCTCGTCGGCGGCCGCGGAGCCATCGATGCGGATGCTGGAGACGTTTTCGTTTTCGAGCGGTTCGAAGGAGACGATGATCGGCTTCGTCGTATGGAAGATGTCGACGGCATCCTGCATCGACACCATGTCGGAAAAGACGACGACGTGATCGACCTGATAGGTGGAGGCAAGCCGCATCAGCTGCAACCGGTCGGAATGATCGGCGCAGCAGAGGATGATCGGCAGCAATTGCCGCGCCTGCAGGCGGTGGACGAGAAGCTGCTGTTCTTCGGCCTCGCACGGATTGCCGATTGCGTTGACGACGAGCGCGACCAGCCGCGAGCGCTGGTTGTTCAGCGAGCGGGCGATTGCATTCGGCTGGTACCCATGTTCACGCGCGACGGCGAGAATGCGGTCGCGCGTCGCGCTGCCAATGCGCGAATCCGGCGAGAAGGCGCGGGAAATGGTGGCGGAGGAAACGCCGGCGAGTTTCGCCAGCTCCTTCGAGGTGATCCGCCGTCTGTTCATTCCGCTCATCTGCGCCTATTGGGCGACGATCCTGACGGAGGCGCCGCCGGCCGCTGCCGATTCCTTGATTGCGTCCCATAGCCTAGCGAATCTGAGGCCCATTTCAACGGAGCCGGAGTTTTCCATTTTTCCCGCGCGAATGGCGAGGAAATTTTTCATCGGATTGCCGAGAATCTCGGCTTCCTCGCGCGGCTCGGCGTTGCGGCCGACGCTGATCTCGCGCCAGGCGCCCCAGGCATCGATGCGCACGATCGCCTTGGAATAGAAGAAGGTGATGTGGGAGGCGCAGCCGGGAGGGCCTTCCCCGGCGGCCGTCAGCGTTGCCAGGGCGCCGTTCTTCAGCCGGGCGGAGACGGCTGTTGATATATCGACCTTTTTGCCGTGATTGGCCATGTAGGCCGAAACGCTGTCGAAATCGGAATTGGCCAGCAGGCAGACGGTGTTCATCATATGGGCGCCAGTATCGAACATGAAGCCGCCGCCAGAAATCTCGGGCTGCTGTTTCCAATGGCCGTCATAATTGGACGACCAGCTTTCCCAAATCATGCCCGATATGGCGATCAGCTCACCGAATTCGCCGGAAAGCGCCCGCCGGCGCGTGTCGAGCACCAGCGGCGACAGACCGCCCTGGAAAGCGGTGACGATGGTAACGCCGCTCTTCTTCTGCGCCGCGATCAGCCGCTCGGCCTCGGCGACCGTCGTCACCATCGGTTTTTCCAGGAAGAGGTCGAGGCCGGCTTCGGCGACGGCGGTCGCCTGCTCGGCATGGAAGGCATGCGGGGTGGAGATATAGAGGATGTCGAGTTCGTCCCGGCATTGGACGAGCATTTCGCGATAGTCCTCGAAGCTACTCGGTTCGGGCGCGCCGGCGGCGAGGCAGACGTCGATCAGCCGCTGGCGCGAGGCGGCCGTGGTGTCCGCAAGGACGGCGAATTCGATCTCGGGCATGCCAGCCCAGCTCTTGGCATATTCCACCGCCTTCAGCCCGGCGCCGATGACGCCGAGGCGCAATTTCTCAGCCATGAAAATGCTCTCCCTGAATGTTTGTGTATACGATTACACAAGCTGTACGATGATGGCAATATCTATATATCTCAGTAATATCAGTTAATTGAATTCGAGATTCGAATCTTTTCAAAAACCAGCTTGCCAGCGATTGGAATGCGTGTACATTTTTGCAGCCGGTGCTGGAGGGCGCCGTGTCTCTAAAAAAAGGGAGGACTTTTCGTTGAAGAAGACGGTTCTTGGTGGCCTGTGCGCCATTCTGCTGAGCGCGGTTTCGACGCTGGCGCAGGCCGAAACAATTCGAATTGCCAATCACGGCCAGGCCGGCATCGATGCGATGAAGTCGACGGTCGAGCGGATCGAAAAGAAATACGGCGTGACCGTCGAGGTCATCGAATATCCGGCGCCCGATAAGGATTATCTGACCAAGCTGCTGACGGAGCTCGGGGCCGGCAACGCGCCCGATCTGTTCTCCATCCCGACGACGGCCGCGGTCGCCGATATGGTGGAAGCTGGCTACCTCACGCCCATCACCAAGGAGTTCAAGGCCTGGGACGGCTATGCTAACCTCTATGACGTTGCCAAGCAGCTGGCCGTCAGCCCGGATGGCGAGACCTATGTGATGCCGTTCATGCTCGGCATTCAGGAAATCTATTATCGCAAGGACGTTCTCGAAAAGGCCGGCATCTCCACAGAGCAGCCGAAGACCTGGCAGGAGCTTCTCGACCGTGCGGCCGAGATCAAGCATAAGACCGGCGCCTACGGCTTGCTTTTCCCGGCCGGCGTATCCTGGGGAAGCGGCGCCTTCGACGAGGGCTTCCAGCACCTGCTCGTCGGCTCCAAGACGCCGCAGCTTGTCGATGCCGACGGCAAGCTCGATCTCAACGGCGAGGGCATCAAGGATGTCTTCAACGTCTACAAGGAGCTGATCGACAAGGATCTGATGCCGACGCAGCCGCTGCTCGGGCCGGAGCCCTGGGTCGTGCCAAAATACCAGATGTTCCCGGAAGGCAAGCTCGCCGCGACCACCTGCGGCTCCTGGTGCTATATTTTCGACTGGGGCCGCGAGAGCAAGAACCCGATCCCCGAAGTGACCAAGGTTGTGGGAACCTGGACCGTGCCGGGCCAGAGCAGCGGTCAGTATGTGCTCGCCAACCTTGCCGCGCCGTGGGCCGTCAATTCCAAATCGGCCAATAGCGAACTCGCGATCAAGGCGCTGATGGAGATCGGCTCGATCGAGACGCAGGTTTCCTACGCCGCCCGCATCGGCAACATCCCCGCCAGCAAGGATGCGGCCGACAATGCCGACTTCCAGAAACTGACGGAGCTGGTTCCGATCCATGCGGCGGCCGGAAATGGCGTGTTCCTGAAACAGGCCTCCGGTTTCGGCACGGTTTCGGAAGGCGTGGCGCGGGCGACGGAAGCGATGCTGCGCAAGGAAACCGATGCTGCCGGCGCCCAGAAGATCCTGGTCGACTACGTCAAGGAAACGCTCGGCGACGACATGGTGAAGTAAGCGTACGCTTGCTTTCCCCGCGAACGGGGACGCGGCGCCAGGGCACCGCGTCTCCCCGTCATTGTTCGATGAGCCGGTACATTCGACAGGTTGCGAGCTTCCATGGCCAGAAACTCTCATGAAAAGCGCGCCGAGCGGCAATGGCTGCTGATCCTGCTGCCCTCGCTCGTGCTGCTGCTGGCCTTCGTCATCTATCCGGCCGTCTATTCCATCTATCTGAGCTTCACCAACGAGGCGCTGACCGGGGCGGCGGCGCTCCGGCCGCGCTTCGTCGGTTTCCGGAATTATGTCAGGCTGTTCAACGACGCGAAGTTCTGGAATTCGCTGTTCGTCACTTTCGTCTTCGTCATCGGTTCCGCGGTGATCGGCCAGTTCCTGCTCGGCCTGATCTCGGCAATCGCGCTGCGCCGGCCGATCCGCTTCCGGCGTGTGTTCTCGTCGATCATCCTGCTGCCCAATGCCGCCCCCGAAGTCGTCGCCGGCTTCATGTGGATCTCGATGCTGGCGGGCGGTGACAATGCCACGCTCACCCGCATCGTCAGCTTCTTGGGCGTCACGCCGGCCGACTGGCTGCAGGTCTTCCCGCTGTCGATGATCATCATCGTCAACATCTGGCGCGGCATCGCCACCGCGATGATCCTGCTGACGGCCGGCCTCAGCACCATTCCGGCCGAGATCTACGAGGCGGCGCGCATGGACGGCGCCACGCCATCGCAGATGTTTCGCCGCATCACCCTGCCGCTGATGATGCCGACGATCCTTCTCTACATGCTGATTTCGGCCGTATCGACCATCGCCGTCTTCGGCCTCGTCTATGCGCTGACGCGCGGAGGCCCGGGCGGGGCGACCGAGGTGGTCAGCATTTATATCTACAACCAGTCCTTCACGGCGTTCCAGCTCGGCTATGGCGCCGCGGTCGCCGTCGTCGCGCTCGTCATCTCGCTGATATTAGGCATCGCCTATGTCCGTGCCATGAAGGTGGAGGTCTGACATGGCCGTCGTTTCCCCGAGCGAGACCGCCAATAAGAGCCGTTCCGACCTCATCGCATATGCGACGCTGTCGCTGATGTCGATTTTCTGCGCCGTGCCCTTCTTCTGGGTGCTGCTCGCCTCTTTCGACGGCAATGCGCAGCTCTTCCTGCATTGGCCGCAGCAATGGACCTTCGCCAATTACGTCAAAGTCTTCACCAAGGAAGACGGGGCTAAGTGGCTATTCAACTCGCTCTTCGTCGTCGGCAGCGCCACGTTGCTGGTCATGGTGCTGGCGGGGCTCGGCGGTTATGCCCTGTCGCGCACCCGTGCCTGGTGGAAGCTGCCGTTCCTCTATGCGATCCTGCTCATCCGCGTGCTGCCGCCGACGGCGCTCGTCGTGCCGCTCTATAAATTCCTGCTGACGCTGAACAATGCGGAGGCGGCGGTGCTCAGGCCGATCTTCGGCAGCTATGCCCGCGACATCATGCGCTGGACCGGCTTCATCGACGGCTATCTCGGGCTGATCCTGGTGCTGGCGACGATGCAATTGCCGCTGGCGCTCTGGATCATGAAGACCTTCTTCGACGGGCTGCCGAGGGATTACGAAGAGGCGGCGCTGATGGACGGAGCAACGCTGATCCAGCGCATCCGCCGGGTGCTGATCCCGCTGGCGCTGCCGGGGCTTGCCGCCGCCGGGCTCTTCGCCTTCATGTCGGCCTGGGGCGATTTTCTGCTGCCGCTCATCTTCCTATCGTCGCCGGAGCTGCAGACGCTGCCGCTCGGCCTCTTCCGCGCTTTTCTCCGCATCAATGAGATCGACTACGGCCTGCTGACCGCGCTGGCCTTCATCTATCTGCTGCCGGCCGTCGTCGCCTTCGGCTTTGCGCGGCGCTTCCTCGTCCAGACCTTTTCGGGCGGCGTGAAGGGCTGAGATCAAGAGGAGAAACGGATGATCAATCTCAGAAACGTTCGCAAGTTCTACGGCGCGCTCGAAGTCATCAAGGGCGTCGATATCACTGTGGAAGACGGGGAATTCGCCGTCTTCGTCGGTCCGTCCGGCTGCGGTAAGTCGACGCTCCTGCGCATGATCGCCGGCCTCGAAGGCATCGACGAAGGCGATCTTGTCCTCGACGGCAAGCGCATCAACGACGTGCCGCCCGACAAACGCGGCATCGCCATGGTGTTCCAGTCCTATGCGCTCTATCCGCATATGACCGTTGCCGAAAATATCGGCTTTTCCCTTAGCCTGAAAAAGGTGCCGGAGACGGAGATCCGCCGGCAGGTGGAAGGCGTCGCCGAGATCCTGCAGCTCACCGACTATCTCGACCGCCGCCCGGCCGCCCTTTCCGGCGGCCAGCGTCAGCGGGTGGCGATCGGTCGCGCCATCATCAAGAAGCCGTCGCTGATCCTGTTCGACGAGCCGCTGTCGAACCTCGATTCGGCCTTGCGCGTGCAGATGCGCGCCGAGCTGCAGCGCCTGCACCGCGAGCTGAAGGCGACCGTCGTCTACGTCACCCACGACCAGGTGGAAGCGATGACGATGGCCGACCGCATCGTCGTGCTGAACAAGGGCTTGGTGGCACAGGAGGGCGCGCCGATGTCGCTCTACCATCAGCCGCAGAATGAATTCGTCGCGACCTTCATCGGCTCGCCTAAGATGAACGTCATCCCGGTCACCGCAACGCGGACCTCGGTGGGTGCGTTGCATCTCGACAGCCCGATCGGGCTGTTGCTCGATCTTGCCGATGCCAATGGCGCGGTGCCACAGGGCGAGGCCAAACTCGGCATCCGGCCAGAGCATCTGAAGATCGCGCCGGAAGGGCAGGGACATTTCACGGCCGAAGTGGTCATCGTCGAGCGGCTCGGCGTCGAGACCTACATGACCGTCGGCTCCGGGCAGCAGCCGATTGTCGTGCGTGCCGAGGGCGATATTGGTGTGCGGCCGGGCGATCGCGTGTCGCTGACCGCCGATCCCGCCGCCTGCCTTCTGTTCGATTCCGCCGGACGGGTGATCCGTCCGGCAACCGCCTGACAGCTAACATCGAGGAATGCTATGACAATCAAGGTCACCATCTGGAACGAAGGACGCCACGAGCAGCTCCATAGGGAGGTTCAGGAGATCTATCCCGATCGTATCGACGGCGCGATCGCCGCCGGCATCGCCCATCCGGATTTCGAAATCCGCCGCGGCACGCTCGATGATCCCGATGAAGGCCTGCCGGACAGCGTGCTCGATAATACCGACGTGCTGCTCTGGTGGGGGCATATGGCGCATGAGGAGGTCAGCGATGGGCTGATCGAGCGCGTGCAGCAGCGGGTGCTGAAGGGCATGGGCCTTCTGGTGCTGCATTCCGGCCATCATTCCAAGCTCTTCCGCCGGCTGATGGGCACCAATGCCAATCTTTCCTGGCGCGAGACGACGGATGGAGACTTGGAGCGGGTGTGGGTGGTCAATCCCTCACATCCGATCGCCGAGGGGCTGCCGCCCTATTTCGAGGTCAATGCCTCGGAAATGTATGGCGAGCCCTTCGACATCCCGCAGCCGGACGAGCTGGTGTTCATCTCCTGGTATTCCGGCGGCGAAGTGTTCCGCAGTGGCTGCACCTTCCAGCGTGGGCGCGGGCGTATCTTCTTCTTCAGCCCCGGCCACGAAACCTATCCGATCTATCACGACAAGACCGTGCACAAGGTGATCTCGAACGGCATCCGTTGGGCGCGGCAAAAGCATACGGACGGCCGCATCCTGGAGAACTGGCACCGCGCCGAGCCGCTGCATGGCAGGCCGGATGCCGTGAAGGGCTGATCCTTACGGATATTGGGCGCCGTTGGTCTTCGTATAGATCGAATAGACCGAGCGCGTCGCAGTGATGAACAGCCGGTTCTTCTTGGGCCCGCCGAAGGTGAGGTTGGACACCGTCTGCGGCACCCTGATCTTGCCGAGCAGGGTGCCGTCCGGCGAAAAGCAGTGCACGCCGTCGGACGCACTTGTCCAGAGATTGCCGCCGACATCGAAGCGGAAACCGTCAGGATTGCCGATATCGAGGCTGCAGAAATAGCGGCTGTTTGTAAGCTTCCTGCCGTCGACGACGTCGAAAAATCTTATATGGCGCGGCACTTCATGTTTTGCCGAGCCGGAATCGGCAATGTAGAGTTTTGTCTCGTCGGGCGAGAAGGCAAGGCCGTTCGGCTGGATGAAATCCTCGATGACGGCCTCGATCGCGCCGCTTGCGGGATCGATGCGGTAGACGTTGCGGGTCGGCTGTTCGGGCTCTGCCTTGTGGCCCTCGTAATCCGAGAGGATGCCGTAGGTCGGATCGGTGAACCAGATTCCGCCGTCGGAATGCACGACGACATCGTTCGGCGAGTTCAGTCGTTTGCCCTTGTAGCTGTCGGCGAGAACGGTGATGGTGCCGTCCGGCTCGGTGCGGGTGACGCGGCGGCCGCCATGTTCGCAGGAGACCAGCCGGCCCTGCCGGTCGCGGGTATTGCCGTTGACATAGTTGGAGGGCGAGCGGAAGACCGAGACCGTGCCATCCGGCGTCCAGCGCATGATGCGTTCGTTCGGAATATCGCTCCAGAGCAGGCAGTCCACGTCGGAAAACCACACCGGGCCTTCGGTCCAGCGGCAGCCGGAATAGAGCTCCTCGAGGGCTGCGCTGCCGATGACCAGAGCGCCGAAGCGTTCGTCGCGGATGTCGTAAAGCGGATTGTCGGCCACGCCGGTTTCCTCCCTGAATGCTGCTGACCTTTTCCTAGCGGCAAATATCGGCAGGTGCCAGAGCCCGGCGAGGGAAATGCCGGGCTCAGTTTTTTAGAGAGCCGCCACCGGGTGCGGCGAGCCGTCATAGGCACCCCAGATCGACTGGTCGAAGCAGATGACAGAGCCGGTCATCAGGCCGGATTCGGCCGACGATAGGTAGGCGCAGGCGCGCGCCACTTCGTGCGGGTCGACGAGACGGCCGAAGGGCTGGCCGGCTGCCGCCTTCTCAAGCCAATCGGCGGGGGCATCGTGATATTCGCGCTGGATGCGATCCTCGCCTTCGGAGGCCATCCAGCCGATGTTGAGGCCGTTGACGCGGATGCGGTTGCGCAGCAGCGCATAGGCGGTATTCTTCGTCAGCGTTTCCAACGCCCCCTTGGAGGCGCAATAGGCGGCGATGAAGGGCTGGCCTGCCTTGGCCGACATTGAGCCGATGTTGACGATCGTGCCCTCGGTCTTTTCGCGGCGCATGACCTTCATTGTCTCCTGCATCAGGAAGAACGGTGCGCGCACGTTGACGGCGAACATGGCGTCGAAGAGTTCAGGGCTGGTGTCGAGGATGGTGCCGCGATCGGTGATGGCGGCGGCATTGATCAGCGCGTCGACCCGGCCGAAGGCCTCGTCGCAGGCCTGTACGACATTCCTGGCGTCCTCGACCTTGCCGAGGTCGGCCATGACGTAGACAACCTTCACACCGGTTGCGGCCGAGATTTCCGCGGCCTTCGCCTGGCCCTTGGCTTCGTTGCGGCCGCAAATGACGATGCCCTCAGCACCGCGTTCGGCGAAGAGACGGGCGATAGTGGCGCCCAACCCTTGCGTGCCGCCGGTGACGATGGCGATCTTGCCGTCGAGGCGGCCGTGATCTGTGCTCATGTGGTTCCTCCTTGGTGGTGATATGCGAATGGCCTCCCGCGGGGGTGCGGGAGGCTTTTATTTCAGTGCGGGTCGGCTCCAGATCCTTAGTCAGCTCAGCTTCTTCTGCGCCTGTTCTGCAAGTGCCGCCGCAAAGGCTTCGTCGCTCCAGCCTTCCTTCAACGCCTCGTGCATCAGCTGCGCCTGCGTCTTCGGCGCCAGGCCGCCAAGCGGGGGATCTCGATCGAGATTGGTCGGGAAGGAATAACCTTCGGCGCAGGCGGCAACGGCATTGGCGATCTCGTCGGGCGACAGCCTGTCCTGCAATGTCTTCAGGGTGGGAAAGAGCGTGGCGCTCATTTTTTCGCGATTGACCGTTTCCATCGCCCGGCCGAAGGCAGAGGAGACCTGCAACAGGTTGGCGACGCGCTTGATATCGGCCGAGCGGTTGGTGCCGGCGGCGTGGAAGAGGGCGGGATTGAAGAAGACGACGTCGCCTTTTTCGAGCGGCAGCTGGATGTGGTTGGCCTCGAAATAATCCCGGAATTCCTGGCGCTTGAGCGCGAGATAGCCCGGCACATAGGTCTGGCTGTGCGGCAGGAAGAGCGTCGGGCCGCTTTCGAGCGGCATGTCGCAATGGGCGACCGCACCCTGCAGCGTCAGCACCGGCGAAAGCCGGTGCACATGCACCGGAAACTGCTCGATCACCGCGGACGATTGGAAGCCGAGATGATAGTCGCGATGGGCCGACTGTGCCGCGCCCCCCGGATTGACGCGGTTGACCTGGGCCGTCATCTGGTAGCTTGGGCCGAGCCAGGCTTGGCTTGCCAGTGCGACGATGGCATTGCCGTAATATTCGGCAAAATTCGCGGGATCGGCGAGGCAATGTTTTTCCAGTGAATTCCAGATGCGGTCGTTGGCGCCGGGCTTGGCGAAGTGATCGCCGCCGCCGGTCGAGGTGCGGTGCTGCTCCTCGATGATCTGATCGAAGACCACGCTGGCGCGGTCGATAATGGCGGTATCCTCGTACGCATGCTTGAAGACGGCGACGCCGGGACCATCGCCGAAGGCCTCGCAGATCTCGGCCAGCACGGCGCGCCGGCCCTCCGGCGTTGCCGCCGCCGCCGTCACCTTGCGGCTGTCATAGATCAGCACGTTTTTTTCGACGGCAGAAGCCGTAGGGTAATCGGCAAGCACGGTGGTCTTTTCCGACAGGCGGCGAAAATCCTCGAGATCGCAGCTGTCTTCGCTGAGCCAGACACGGTCGGCGCGCAATTTCTGCTGATTGTCGGTTTTCATGATGGCTCCTCCTCTTTCGATGAAGGCACTATACGCGGCGATGCCGGGTGATATAGATCAGAAATCCATCAAAAAACCATCAAGCGGATTCCATGGCCCATCTCTTCCTCGTCAAGGACATTGCCTTCCAGGCCGGATTGAGCACCGCGACCGTTGACCGGGTGCTGAACGGGCGGCCGGGTGTGCGCCAGCAGACGGAAATGCGGGTGCAGGCGGCGATTGCCGAACTCGAAAAGCAGAAGGCCGGAGCGGTGACGAGTGGGCGCATGCTGGCGATCGATATCGTCATGGAGACGCCTCAGCGTTTCAGCGATGCGGTGCGCGCCGCCTTCGAGGCGGAGATGGCGGCCTTCCTGCCCGGGGTCTTCCGCTGCCGGTTCCTTTTCGCCGAGGTGATGAAGCCGGCCGAGATGGTGCAGCTTCTCGACCGCATCCGGCTGCGCGGCACACACGGCATCGTGCTGAAGGCGCCTGACGTTGCCGAGGTGGCCGCTGCCGTCGCGCGGGCGGATGCGGCGGGCATTCCAGTGGTAACACTGGTGACCGACCTGCCGAATTCGGCGCGCATCGCCTATGCCGGCGCCGACAACCGGGCGGCGGGCGAGACCGCGGCCTATCTGATCGGTGAAGTGCTCGCGAGCGGTGGCGGCAAGGTGCTGGTGACGCTGTCGAGCGGGCGGTTTCGCGGCGAGGAGGAGCGCGAGATCGGCTTTCGCCGCATCATTCGCGCCCGTTATCCCGGAATCGGCATCACCGAAATCAGCGAGGGGCATGGCACCGATACGGCGACGGGAACGCTTGCGGCGGCTGCACTTGCTGCCGATCCCACCATCAATGCAGTCTATTCGATCGGTGGCGGCAACCGAGCGGTGCTGGCGGCCTTCGATGCGGCCAAACGCCCGGTCCACGTCTTCGTCGCTCATGATCTCGACGTCGACAACCGCGCGCTGCTTGCCGCCCGCCGGATCGGCTTCGTGCTCCACCATGATCTCAGGACAGATGCGCGTTCGGCCTTCAGGGCGATCATGGGCCGAGCGACGTCACCGGGTCGGGCGGTTCCGGCCTCGCTCTCATCGGTCGAAATCGTCACGCCCTACAACATGCCCGTCGGCGATTGAGCCAATCGGCTTCCTTCGATGCCGAATTCGGACTACAGCTTGGGCGAGAGTGAAGGTGAGCGGCATGGATTATAGCGACGTCAGCACAATTGCAGCCTGGATCACGGAGCAGGGACTAAAGGGCGCCTCGGAAGCCGAGCTCATGACCGGTTTCTGCGCGGCCTGCCGCAATGCCGGGCTGCCGCTCGACCGCGGCCTGGCGCTGATGGATACGCTGCACCCGGTGCATGAGGGCCGCGCCTTTCGCTGGGACAGCGAGGAGGAGATCGAGGCCGAGTTCGAATATGGCTCGACGAGCTCCGGGGAGGCCGCGGCGAACTGGCAGCGCTCGGCCTTTTATTATCTCTGGGCCAACAATGAACGGGAGATACGCCGGCGCCTCGGCTTTGGCGATCCGATCGATTTCAGCCTGCTCGATACGATCGCTGAAGCCGGCCATACGGATTTCATAGCGATGGTCCATCGTTTCAGCGAGGCCGGCACGATCGGCGAAATGGATTGTTTCTTCTCGCATTTCGCGACCAAACATCCCGAGGGTTTTTCCGATCACGACCTCGCCATCCTGCGCAAGCTGGTGCCGGTGCTGGGACTGGCGATCAAGTGCATCGGGCTCGGGCGGATCGCCCGCACCATCGCCGAAGTCTATCTCGGCGAGGACGCGGCGCGTCAGGTCATGGAGGGCAAGATCAGTCGCGGCAAATCGGAGCGGATTTCCGCCGCACTCTGGTTTTCGGATTTGTTGAACTACACAAAGATATCCGACAGCGTACCGCCGGAGGAGATCATCCCGTTGCTCAACGACTATAGCGAGGCGGTGATCACGGCGATCCACGAATCCGGCGGCAATGTGCTGAAGCTGATCGGCGACGGCGTGCTGGCGATCTTCAAGGGCGAGGTGCCGGCGGAGACCTGTCGTGCGGCGCTCCACGCCGAAGCGCTTCTGCGGGAAAAGCTCGCCAAGCTCAATGCCGAACGCAAAGCCGGCGACCGGCCAACGACCGATGTCTATATCGGCCTGCATATCGGAGACGTCTTTTACGGCAATATCGGCAGTCAGGACCGGCTGGACTTCACGGTCATCGGCCCTGCCGTCAACGAGGTCAGCCGCATCGCTTCGATGTGCCGATCAGTGGATCTCAACCTGTTGATCTCCTCCGATTTCGCCACAGCGATACCGGAGGAACAGCGCGCGGCACTTGCCTGTGTCGGACGTTATGCGTTGCGCGGCGTGCAGCGCGCGCAGGAACTCTATACGCTCGATAACGCCCGGCTGAGCGCCTGATCGTCGCAGGACGCAGGCCTATCGCAGCAGCCCCTGGCCGCCATCGATCCAGATCGGCGTGCCGGTGATATGCCGGGCCCGGTCTGAGGCGAGGAAGAGAATGGTTTCGGCGACGTCCTCGCTCTTGCCCGCCTTGCCGCCGGCGATTGGGATATCCCCTTGCGGCCAGATGACCGGAACCTCGGTCTCGTCGCGATGCCGGCTATTCGTGTTGGCGCCGATATTGGTCTCGATCTCGCCGGGGCAGACGGCATTGACACGGATGCCGTGCCGGCCGAGTTCGAGGGCCAGTTGCTGGACCATGGCGACCTGGCCGGCCTTGGTTGCGGTATAGGCGGTTGCGCCCGGCGTCGTGAATGTCCGGGTGCCGTTGATCGAGGAGACGACGACGATCGAGCCGCCATTTCTTTTCAGGTAGGGGACCGTCAGATGCAAGGTCAGATAGGTGCCGCGCAGATTGACGGCGATGGTCTTATCCCATTCATCCGGCTTCAGATCGTCGATCGGCGCCCAGACGCCATTGATGCCGGCATTGGCGATGACGATGTCAAGGCCGTGGAACGTATCGGTCAATTGCTTCACGGCGCTGCGCATCTGCGCCTCTTCGCTGGTGTCGGCGATCAACGCGATCGATTCGCCCCCCGCCGCCTTGATCTCGGCGCAGGTTTGTTCGACCTCGTCGGCGGTGCGGCTCAAGACGGCGACCCTTGCTCCGTCGGCGGCGAGTCTCAATGCGGCCGCCTTGCCGATGCCGGATCCAGCGCCCGTCACCAACGCGATCCTTCCCTGTAGTTCCATGGGCGGGCTCTCCTTGCCGTTTGCCGCTAAGCCAATGTTCGGCATGGCTGTTGGTTCCGGAGGGAGAGCGGGTCGTTAAAGCTCTCCGAGGAGGCTGTGCCGCAATGCCCATTTCTCCGGTCCATGGACGGCGGCAAAGAGCAGGCCGGCGAGGAAGGTGAAGTGATCGACGAAGAAGCCGAATTCGGCCTGGTTCTGCTGCCAATGGGATGGCCCGTGGAAAGCAAAGGCAAGGAAGATCACGTAGATGCCCGCCAGCAGGCTGGCCTCGGTGAAGAAGGCCCCGGTTATGAAAGCGAGCGCCAGGGCGATCTCGAAGAAGGCCGCCACCCAGGCAAGGAATGTCGCCATCGGAAAACCGGCAGCGGCGATGTAACCCGCCGTCGCGCCGATATCGGCGAATTTGAAGCCGGCGGCCATGAAGAAGATGAAGCTGAAAATGATGCGGGCGACGATGATTGCAGTTGCTCTTGCCATCGTAGGATCTCCTGTTTGCGTTTCCACCATGACGGACGAGACGACAGATTTGCTACACGGCGAATGAAAAAAGGGCCGCTGGCGCGACCCTTTCTTCTTACCATTCGGCGAAACTGCCGTCGGCATGGCGCCAGATCGGGTTGCGCCAGCGGTGGCCTTCCCTGGCGCGCTCGATGACGTAGGCCTCGTCGACCTCGATGCCGAGACCGGGCCCCTGCGGGATCGAGACGAAACCATCGGCATATTGGAACACCTCCTTGTTCGAGATGTAGTCGAGGATGTCGTTGCCCGTATTGTAATGGATGCCGAGGCTCTGTTCCTGGATGAAGGCATTATAGCTGACGGCATCGACCTGCAGGCAGGCGGCGAGTGCGATCGGCCCCAGCGGGCAATGCGGCGCCAGCGCCACATCATAGGCTTCGGCCATCGCCGCGATCTTGCGGCATTCGGTGATGCCGCCGGCATGCGACAGATCCGGCTGGATGATGTCGACATAACCGTCCGACAGCACCTGCTTGAAGTCCCAGCGCGAAAAGAGCCGTTCGCCAAGCGCGATCGGCGTTGAGGTATGGTTGACGATGTCGCGCAGCGCCTCCTTGTTTTCCGAAAGAACCGGCTCCTCGATGAACATCAGCTTGTAGGGTTCGAGTTCCTTGGCGAGAACCTTGGCCATCGGCTTGTGCACGCGGCCGTGGAAATCGACGCCGATGCCGATATGCGGGCCGATCGCCTCGCGGATGACGGCGATGGTCTCGACCGCCCTCTCCACCTTCTCGTTGGTGTCGACGATCTGCATTTCCTCGCAGCCGTTGAGCTTGATCGCCTTGAAGCCGCGGGCGACCACCTCCCTGGCATTGTTGGCGACATCCGCAGGACGGTCGCCGCCGATCCAGGAATAGACCTTGATGCGGTCGCGCAGCTGGCCGCCGAGCAGGGAATGGATCGGCTGACCGAGGGCCTTGCCCTTGATGTCCCACAGCGCCTGGTCGATGCCGGAGATGGCGCTCATATGGGCAGCCCCGCCGCGATAGAAGCCGCCGCGATACATCACCGTCCAGTGGTCCTCGATCAAGAAGGGATCCTTGCCGATCAGATAGTCTTCCAGTTCGTGGACGGCGGCTTGGACGGTCAGCGCGCGGCCTTCGACGACCGGTTCGCCCCAGCCGATGATGCCCTCGTCGGTCTCGATCTTCAAAAACAGCCAGCGCGGCGGAACGATATAGGTGGTGAGTTTGGTGATCTTCATCGCTGCTCTTCAGTCTCTCTTCAGATTTTTTGACGGGCGGCCAGCCGCGGATTGCTTATTTCGTTCTGCCGATCGCTTTTTCGGCGGCGGCAAGATCGCGCACCGCTAGATCGAGCATGCGGTTGGCGCAGTCGCGGGCGCCGGCCTTGTCGCGCATGCGCAAGGCCTCGACCAACTGGCCGTGAACGAGCACCGCATCCTCGCGATTCTCGACGCCGATGTTGGAGGCATGCAGCGCATATTTCAGCGCCGCATGAATGGCGCTCGACAGACGGCGGAAGACCTGGTTGTGGCTAGCCGTCAGCAGCACCGTATGGAACATGACATCGGCATCGGTGAAGCTTTCCGGGTCGCCGGCACTGTCACGCATCTGCCGCCAGGCCTTGTCGAGATCGGCGATCTCCTGGGCGCTGGCGCGCTCGGCAGCATATTCGGCGGCTGCCGGTTCGATGGTGCGGCGGGCTTCGAGAATGCAGCCGAGCAGGTCGAAATCCTTGATATAGGGACCCATCCATTCAAGCACGTCAGCGTCCAAGATATTCCAATCGTCCTTGTCGCAGACGGTGGTTCCGATGCGCGGCTTGCCACGGACAAGGCCTTTGGATTCCAGCACTTTCAGCGATTCGCGAATGACGGTGCGGCTGACGCCGTAGAGCTCGCAGAGATCGTTCTCGCGGGGCAGCGGCGAGCCCGCGGGATAGCGGTCCGCACAAATATCCTGAGCGATCGCCGCCGTGACGTTGCGGCGTACGCGCGGGCGGCGCTCGATGCGGCGGCTTTCGGCCCCGCCCTGTCGCTCGATTGTTTCCAACTCACCTCTCCGCTCTGTCTCGCGTGCTAGGCAATCGAACCTGATTATCCGAATTCGATCCGCTTTGCGACGCTTCCTCCCCGGCATCTCGTCAATAATCCTATTATTCCAATCATCATACATTGGCAATTGACTGGTATGATGATTTATCATAATTCATTGGACGTTGCCTGGGAGGCAGCTGCTCGTTTTTGGAGTTTAGGGAGAGAGACATGCGCTTGTTCAAAGCAGCCATTCTGGCTGGCACTTTCGCCATTCTGGCAGCCGGCTCGGCATTTTCCGCAGACGTGAAGATCGGGTTTATTGTCAAGCAACCTGAGGAGCCGTGGTTCCAGGACGAATGGAAGTTCGCCGACCAGGCCGCCAAGGAAAAAGGCTTCACCGTCGTCAAGATCGGCGCCGAAGATGGCGAGAAGGTCCAGTCGGCGATCGACAATCTCGGCGCCCAAGGTGCGCAGGGCTTCATAATCTGCACGCCCGACGTCAAACTCGGCCCCGGCATCGTCGCCAAGGCCGAAGCCAACCAGCTGAAGCTGATGACGGTCGACGACCGCCTCGTCAGCGCCGACGGCAAGCCGCTGGAAGAGGTGCCGCATATGGGCATTTCGGCCACCAAGATCGGCGAGACCGTCGGCCAGGCGATCGTAGACGAAATCAAGAAGCGCGGTTGGGACATGAAGAATGTCGGCGCCGTGCGGGTCTCCTATGACCAGTTGCCGACGGCCGTCGACCGCGTCGAAGGCGCGATGTCGGTGCTGAAGTCCGCCGGCTTCCCGGCCGAAAACATCTATGATGCGCCTCAGGCGAAGACGGATACGGAAGCGGCGCTCAACGCGGCGACCACCGTTCTCAACAAGCATGCCGACGTGAAATACTGGGTCGCCTTCGGCCTCAACGATGAAGCCGTCCTCGGCGCCGTCCGTGCATCCGAATCGGTCGGCATTCCGGCGACGAACGTCATCGGTGTCGGCATCGGCGGCGCGGAATCGGCGATCAACGAGTTCAAGAAGCCGGCGGCGACTGGCTTCTTCGGCACCGTCATCATCTCGCCGAAGCGCCACGGCTACGAGACGGCGCTCAACATGTACGACTGGATCGCCAACGACAAGGCGCCGGAAAAGCTGACGCTGACCTCCGGTTCGCTGGCGCTGCGCGGCGATTACGACAAGGTCCGCAAGGATCTAGGCATCGAGTAATCCTTCCAGGATGATATAGACGGCGGCCGCTCAGCGTGCCGCCGGATCCTCTCGGTGGAGCGGTGATGGCTTTCCTCGAATTCAACCATATCTCCAAGGGCTATCCCGGCGTGCAGGCGCTGGCGGATGTTTCCTTCTCCGTCGAGAAGGGCGCGGTGCATGGCCTGATGGGCGAGAACGGCGCCGGCAAATCGACGCTGATCCGCGTTCTGTCCGGCGATCAGGCTGCCGATAACGGCCGCATCCTGATCGATGGCGAGGAGCAGAAATACGGATCCGTGCGTGACGCTTTTCATGCCGGCATCGTCGTCATCCATCAGGAACTGCAGCTTGTTCCGGAGCTGACGGTCGCCGAGAATCTCTGGCTTGGGCGCTTTCCCGCCAAGGGCGGCGTCATCCATTCGACACGGCTGATCGAGACGGTGCGGACGAAGCTCGAGGAAATCGGCATCGATGTCGATCCGTCGGCCAAGGTCGCCTCGCTTTCGATCGGCGCGCGGCAGATGGTCGAGATCGCCAAGGCGGTCATGCTAGACGCGCGGGTGATTGCGCTTGACGAGCCGACCTCCTCGCTCTCCTCGCGCGAGAGCGAAATCCTGTTTTCCCTCATCGACAGGCTGAAGGCGAAGGGAACGGTCATTCTCTACGTCTCGCATCGTCTCGACGAGATTTTTCGGCTTTGCGACAGCCTCACGGTGCTTCGCGACGGCAGGCTTGCCGCCCACCATTCCGATATCACCGAGACGACGCGGGAGCAGATCATCTCGGAAATGGTCGGGCGCGAGATCAGCAATGTCTGGGGATGGCGCGAACGTCCGCTCGGCGACATCAGGCTGGAGGTCAAGGGGCTGTCGGGACCGAAGCTGCGCAACCCGATCGGTTTTTCCGTCCGCCGGGGTGAGATTCTCGGCTTCTTCGGCCTGATCGGCGCCGGTCGCAGCGAGATGGCGCGGCTGCTCTACGGCGTGGATGCCAGGCATCAAGGCCAGGTCGCCATCGACGGCGTTGTCGTCTTGCCGAACAGTCCGAAGGCGGCGATCAAGGCCGGCATGGTGCTCTGCCCGGAGGACCGCAAATTCGACGGCATCGTCCAGGGCCGGTCGATCGAAGAGAATATCGCGATTTCGTCGCGCCGGCACTTCTCGCCCCTCGGCATTTTGAGTCCGAGAAAAGAGGCGGCGCTGGCCGATCGGTTTATCGCCCGGCTTCGGGTGCGAACCCCGTCGCGCAAGCAGGACATCATCAATCTCTCCGGCGGCAACCAGCAGAAGGTTATTCTCGGCCGCTGGCTTTCCGAGCAGGGGATCAAGGTCCTGGTCATAGACGAGCCGACGCGCGGAATCGACGTCGGGGCGAAATCGGAAATTTACGAGATCCTTTACGAACTTGCGGCCGGCGGCATGGCGATCGTGGTGATATCAAGCGAATTGCCCGAGGTCATGGGCATCTGCGATCGCATCATGGTGATGTGCCAGGGCAGGGTGGCGGCCAATGTCGCCCGGCAGGATTTCGACGAGCGCGCCATCCTGACGGCAGCACTGCCCGACAAGAATGCCGCCGGCACCATTTAAGATCAGGAATACGGACGATGAATGCGTTGAAAAAAATCCTTCTCGGCGAACAGGGCTTGGTGGTGATCTTCGCCGCCGCCTTCGTGATCGTCTCGCTCTTCGTGCCTAACTTCCTGACCGAGCGAAACATGCTGGGGCTGCTGCAGTCGGTGGTCACCATCGGTATCGTTGCTTGCACGATGATGTTCTGCCTCGCCTCGCGCGATTTCGATCTTTCGGTCGGGTCGATCGTCGCCTTCTCGGGCATGATCGCCGTGATGGTCTCGAACGCCACGGGCTCCATCCCTCTCGGGTTGCTCGCTGCTCTGCTGTGCGGCGCCGTCGTCGGCTTCGTCAACGGCATCGTCATCGCCCGGTTCCGCATCAACGCGCTGATCACCACGCTTGCGACGATGCAGATCGTGCGCGGGCTGGCGCTGATCGCCTCGGATGGCCGTGCCGTCGGCATCAATGATCCGGCCTTTTATCAGCTGGCCCTGTCGCGCTTTCTGACGGTGCCGACGCCGATCTGGATCATGCTGATGCTTTTCATCCTCTTCGGTTTCGTGCTCAACCGGACCGTCTTCGGCAAGAACACGCTGGCGATCGGCGGCAATCCCGAAGCCTCGCGGCTTGCCGGCGTCAATGTTGTCAACACGCGCATCTGGATCTTTGCGCTGCAGGGCCTCATCTGCGGCATTGCCGGCATCCTGCTTGCCTCGCGCATCACCTCCGGCCAGCCGAATGCGGCGACCGGACTTGAGCTGTCGGTGATTTCGGCCTGCGTTCTCGGCGGCGTTTCGCTGGCCGGCGGCCGGGCGGCGATGAGCGGCGTCATCGTCGGCGTACTGATCATGGGCATTGCCGAAAACGTTATGAATCTGCTGAATATCCAGGCATTCTATCAGTATGTCGTGCGCGGGTTGATCCTGCTGATCGCCGTGCTGCTCGACAATTTGCGATCTTCGGCTGCAGGACGACGCGGATGAGTGAAGGGCAGACCGTAAGCGACATCGAACTGAGGCACGGCGATCTCACCGTCCGGGTCAGCCCCCGAGGTGCCGCGGTTACCGCCGCGACGTTTCGAGGCATCCCCTTTCTCGTTGCGGCCGGCGGGCCCGACGGAGCGATGGCGAATTTTGCGATGGTGCCATTCGGCAATCGCGTCGAAGGCAACAGCATGTCTTTTGCCGGACGCGACTACGCCTTCCAGCCGAATACCTCAGACCCGCTCTATCGGCACGGTGACGGCTGGCTCGGCCTTTGGCAGGTTGAAGACTGCAGTTCAGAATATGCGCAATTCGTCTTTTCCCGGGCCGCCGACAGGGTTTCACCCTACGCCTATCTCACCCGGCAGGAGGTTCGGGTCGCTGGCGATGCGCTGATACTGGCGCTCTCCGTCGAAAACCGCGGCGAGGCGGCGCTTCCCTTCGGGCTCGGTCAACACCCTTTCTTCGTACGGACGCCGAAGACGCGGCTCACGATTGCGGCCGATCGCTACTGGAGCGAGCGGCCGGACCACCTGCCTGATGTGCCCGCTCCTGTGCCCGACTATTTCGATTTCAGATCGGAAAAGCTCTTGCCGCAGAGATGGATGAACAATGCCTTCGAGGGCTGGAACGGGCGGGCCGCCATCGCCTGGCCGGACCTTGGATTTCAGGCGGCGCTGGAAGCCGACGGCGCGCTCGATCGCTTCATGCTCTATATGCCGGTCGACCGGAACGACTTCTTCTGCCTCGAGCCGATGAGCCACCTGCCGAATGGCCACCATCTGCCTGATTTCGGCGGGCTCATGCCGCTTGCGCCCGGCGAAATCCTTGCCGGCTCGGTGACGATCCTGATGGCGGCGCTGCCGGCACAATCGGAGGGGAGATAGATGGGCGGCCGGCTGCAGGGCAAGCACATTCTGATAACTGGCGCCGCGCAGGGCATCGGTCTTGCGATGGCGAAGGCCTTCTTGAGGGAGGATGCGGCCGTCTTTCTCGTCGATCGCGACGCCGCACTGCTGGCGAAGTCAGCGAAAGAGCTCCAAAGCATTGGTGGCCGGCTCGGCTATCTGCCGGCCGACATTACCGATGCGGGAACGATCACGACGTTGGTCGCTCAGGCGAATGAAGAGATCGGGCAGTTGAACGCGCTGGTCAACAATGCCGGCGTCAATGTCTTCGCCGAACCACTCGAGACGACCGACGAGCTGTGGAACCGCTGCTTCGACATCAACCTCAAGGGTGCGTGGAACTGCTGCAAGGCGGTGCTGCCTGGCCTCATCGAACAGGGCGGCGGCGTCATCCTCAATATCGCTTCGACGCATGCTTTCACCATCATCCCGCACACATTTCCCTATCCGCTGGCAAAACACGCGCTGCTGGGAATGACGAAATCCCTGGGTCTCGAATATGCGGCCCACAACATCCGGGTGAATGCGCTGGCGCCGGGCTATGTCTCGACGCAGAAAGTGATCGACTACTGGAACGGCTTTGCCGATCCGGAGGCGGCCAAAGCCGAGACGATGAAGCTACATCCCGGCGGGCGCATCGCCACGCCTGAGGAGATCGCCATGGCTGCCGTTTTCATGATCTCCGACGAGTGCCCGTTCATGAACGCCACCTGCCTGACGATCGACGGCGGTCTCGGCGTGCTGCAGCATCCGGCCTGAAAACGCTTCGGCCGCTGCTGATTTTTACAGGCCTGTCGTCTTCTCAAGATAGAGCATTATATTGTCCATCGGGGAGGCTCTCAGAACTCCCGAAGGCATGGAGCGGCGCCCTGCCGCTTGCTCGAAGCACAATCGAAACAGGAGGACGGCATGCAGATCAATCGTACGGCTTCGGCCCATTGGACCGGTGGCCTCAAAGACGGCAAAGGCCTGATCTCGACGCAGAGCGGCGCCCTGAAGGACTATCCCTACGGCTTTGCCAGCCGCTTCGAAGGCATTGCCGGCACCAACCCGGAAGAGCTGATCGGTGCTGCCCATGCCGGCTGCTTCACCATGGCGCTGTCGTTGATCCTCGGGGAAGCCGGCTTTACGGCCGAGCATATGGAAACATCCGCCAAGGTAACGCTCGAAAGCGTCGAGGGCGGCTTTGCCATCACCGCCATCCATCTTTCGCTCACCGGCCGTATTCCCGGCGCCGATGAGGCGACCTTCACCGAACTTGCCAACAAGGCAAAGGCCGGCTGCCCGATCTCCAAGGCGCTCGCCGCCGTTCCGATCACGCTCGACGTCAAGCTGAGCTGATATCCTGCCGCCGACGATGTGCCGCGTGCTTCCGAGCCGCGGCACTTTCCATTTTACCGGGTGTTCATCATCTCTCTCTAAACCCTGACCGTCCATCGATTGACGACGCCCGCTCCTCGGCGGAGTATTGACAAATGATGCCTGATATTTTACGACTGACGAAATTCAAAAATCGTCAGTCGTAATTCGGGCATCAAAACCATGGACGACATCACGGAAAATACGCTCGACGTCATCCGGCAGGAGAATGTCACCCGCATTCTTGATGCGGCCGAGCGGCTGTTTCGTCACTATGGCTACAGCAAGACGACGGTGGCCGACATTGCCCGCGATCTCGGCATGTCGCCGGCCAATATCTATCGTTTCTTTGCCTCCAAGGTGGAAATCCACCAGGCGCTCTGCGGCCGCATGCTCGCCACCGCCTATCAAATCGCCTACGACATCCGCCATCAGCCGATCAGCGCCAGCGAGCGGCTGCGCCGCTATGTCGAGACCCAGCATCAGTTGACGCTCGATCTGATGCTCGACGAAATGAAGGTCCACGAGATGATCATCGTCGCGATCGAGCGCGACTGGCATGTCATCGAGAAACATATCGACCGCGTCCATGATCTGATTGCCGAAATAATTGCCGAGGGGATTGCTGCGGGCGAGTTCGCCGAGCAGGACCCGGTCGTCGCGTCACGTTGCTTCGGCGCGGCGACGATCAATCTCTGCCATCCGCAGATGGTGGCGCAATGTCTTGCCAAAACCAACCGCGCGAGTGTCGACGAACTGATCGACTACGTGATCAGGGCGCTGAAGAAATAACGGGCGGCAGCCGCCGCCAAGACCCCCGAAACGATCCAGGAGTGCGGAAGATGTTTTCGCTCAAGACCCTCAGCCATCGCATGCCGTCCGTCGCCCGCCTCGTGTTTGTCGGCGCCATCGGCATCGGCGTTTCCGCCTGCTCGGAAGAGAAGGCTGAGGTCAAGCAAGTCATCCGGCCGGTAAAGGTCGTCGAGATCGCCAAGGCCGGCGATACCCGCAAGCTCGACTATTCCGGCTCGGTCAAGGCGCGCACGGAGATGAACCTCGGGTTTCGCGTCGCCGGCAAGATCACAGAGCGCCTCGTCGATATCGGCGACCGGGTGATGCCGGGTGACGTTCTCGCCCGTGTCGACGCCACTGATTACCAGCTGGCGGTCAAGACGGCGGAAGCCAATCTCGCCGCGGCCGAAAGAAGCGTCGAAACCGCCGATCTTGCCAATAAACGCGCCGAGCAGCTTTTCGACAAGAGCGTCGCTCCGAAATCGCAGCTCGAGCAGGCCGCCCTCAGCCACGACCAGGCGATTTCGCAGCGCGATGCCGCGCTCTCCGCACTTGACCAGGCGAAGAACCAGGTGAGCTACACCGAGCTCAAGGCCGGCCAGAACGGCATCGTCACATCAATCAATGCCGATACCGGTCAGGTCGTCGGCTCCGGCACGGCCGTCGTCACCGTTGCCGTCGACGGCGAGAAGGAAGTGCAGATCGCGATTCCGGAAAACGACATTGCCGAATTCAAGCCGGGCAAGACCGTCAAGACAAGCTTCTGGGCCGATAAAAAGCTGCTGCTCGACGGCAAGGTGCGCGAGGTTTCCGGGAGCGCCGACCAGCAGTCGCGCACTTTCGCGGTGCGGGTCAGCCTGCCGAACGATCCGCGCGTGCTGCTCGGCATGACGGCGACGATCGAGGCCGATGTCGATAACGGCAACAGCTATGTCTCCATCCCACTCAGCGCACTGGCTGAGAAAGACGGCAAGCAGATGGTCTGGACCGTCGACCGCGATACGGCGACCGTGCATGGCCGCGACATCCAGGTCGCCGATTTCACCGGCGACGGCGTGCATGTAACCGAAGGCCTCGATACCGGCGATCTCGTCGTCGCGGCCGGCACGCAGTTCATGACCGAAAATCTGAAGGTGAAGGTGCCGGACCAGCAGTCGGCGCTCGCCGATACGGAACAGACCGTCCGCTGATCGCGTCGCAAAAGGGAATAAAACCATGGACGCCAACACCACCGAAAAGCGGCCCTTCAATCTGTCTCGCTGGGCGATCGGCCATCCGAGCATAGCCCGCTTCCTCTTCGGGCTGATCATCATCACCGGAGTGCTCGGTCTGATGCGCATGGGCCAGCGCGAGGATCCCGAATTCACCTTCCGCGTCATGGTTGTTCAGGCGATCTGGCCGGGCGCTTCCATCCAGGAGATGGAAGACCAGGTCGTCAACAAGATCGAGCGCAAGCTGCAGGAAACGCCGCATATCGACTGGGTGAAGTCCTATACGCGGGCCGGCAGTGCGATCATCACCCTGCAGGTCAAGGGCGACACGAATTCGAAGGACGTGGCAGATGCCTTCTACCAGGCGCGCAAGAAGGTCGGCGACATCTCCAGCGAGCTGCCGCAGGGCCTGCTCGGCCCCTATTTCAACGACGAGTTCGGCGATACTTTCATCACGCTGCATTCGATCAGCGGCGAGGGCTATTCCTATCCGGAACTGAAGAAATTCGCGATCCAGGCGCGCGACATGCTGCTGACGACACCTGGTGTCGAGAAGGCGGTGATCATCGGCGACCAGCCTGAGAAGATCTATATCGACGTCTCGTCCAAAGCGCTTGCCGAGCGAGGCCTGACGATCCTCGATCTGCAGAACGCCATCAAGGGCCAGAACAATGTCGATCCGGCAGGTTCCGTCGATACCGGCCTGCGCTCAGTGCGCATTTCCGTCGAAGGCGACGTGAAGAAGGCGGAGGATATCCGCGAGTTGCGCCTTCGCGCCGGCGGCCAGGTGACGCGGCTCGGCGATATCGCCACCGTCAGTTCCGGGCTCGAAGATCCCTATCAGCGCAAGTATCGTTTCAACGGCCATGACAGCGTTCAGGTCGGCGTCGTGATGGCCAAGGGCTTCAACGTCACCGACGTCGGCAAGGGCGTCGAGGCGACCTATCAGCGCTTCGAGGAGGCGCTGCCTTATGGCGTTGCCGTCGATCAGATTGCCAATCAGCCCGACGTGGTGACGGATGCGGTCAGCGAATTCATGCATGCGCTCGGCGAAGCCCTGGTCATTGTGCTGGTGGTCTCGTTCCTGTCGATCGGCTGGCGCTCGGGCCTGGTCATCGCCATCGCCATTCCACTGGTGCTCGCCGCCACATTCGCGCTGATGTACGAACTCGGCATCGACCTGCAGCGCATTTCGCTCGGAGCGCTGATCATCGCGCTCGGCCTGCTCGTCGACGATGCGATGATCGTCGTCGAGATGATGGAGCGAAAGCTGGAGGAGGGGCTGGTCAAGATCGAAGCTGCAAGCTTCGCCTATTCCTCGACCGCCTTCCCGATGCTGACGGGCACGCTGATCACCACGGCCGGCTTCATACCCGTCGGCTTCGCGGCATCGACGGCCGGTGAATATGTGCGTTCGCTGTTTTATGTCGTCGGCATCGCGCTCGTCACCTCCTGGTTCGTCGCGGTCTATTTCACGCCGTGGCTCGGCTATATGATCCTCAAGCAGCGCCATCACGCCGGCGAGCATCACGACGCCTTCGACACGCGCTTCTATCGGCGTCTGCGCGGCACGGTCGGCTGGGCGGTACGCCATCGGGTTATCGTGCTGCTCTTGACGCTCGGCACCTTTGCCACCAGCCTCTGGGCCTTCCAGTTCATTCCACAGAATTTCTTCCCGCAATCGTCGCGGCCGGAAATCCTCGTCGATCTCTGGCTACCCGAGGGCACCAGCATCAAGGAGGTCGAGGTCCAGGCCAAGGCGCTGGAAGCGAAGATGATGGATGATCCTGACAAGCGGTTCATCGCCACCTATATCGGCGAAGGTGCGCCGCGCTTCTTCCTGCCGCTCGACCAGCAGTTGCGCAATCCGAACTTCGCCCAGCTCCTCGTCATGGCCAATGACGAACCGGCGCGCGAGCGGCTGATCGTCAAGCTGCGGACGATCCTTGCGGAAGATTTCCCGGAGATTCGCGGCAAGGTCGATCGGCTCTTCCTTGGCCCGCCCACAGGCTGGCCGGTGCAGATGCGGGTCATGGGGCCCGACCGCCAAGAAGTGCGGGCAATCGCCGATCAGGTGAAGGCGCGCTTTCAGGCCAACCCCATGCTCGGCGCCATCCACGACGACTGGCTGGAACAGGTGCCGGCAATGAAGCTGGTGATCGACCAGGACCGGGCCCGGGCGCTCGGCGTCACCTCGCAGCGCGTGCGCCAGATGCTGCAGACCGCCATGTCGGGTGCCGCCCTCGACGATTTCCGTGACGGCGAGGAGACGGTCTCGATCGTTGCCCGCGAGCCGGACGCCAGCCGTTCTCTGCTGTCGGCGGTCAACTCGGTCTATGTGCCGACGGATTTCGGCGGTTTCGTGCCGGTCTCGCAGCTTGCCAAGGTCGTGCCGGTTATGGAGCAGGGCATCGAATGGCGGCGCGACAGGCTGCCGACCATCACCGTGCGGGCGACGCTGCCGGATGGGGTGCAGCCGAACGACGTGGTGATGAAAATGTATGCCGACATGAAGGACATGCGCGACAGCCTGCCTGCCGGCTACAAGGTCGAAATCCAGGGCGGCGCCGAGGACGCGGCGGAAAGCCAGATGTCGATCGCCGCCAAGGCGCCGATCATGCTTGCGGTGATCATCGTACTGCTGATGGTGCAGCTGCAGCATTTCGGCAAGGCGATGCTGGTGCTCGCCACCGGGCCGCTCGGCATCATCGGTGCGGCCGCCGCCCTGCTGATCAGCGGCGCTCCTTTCGGCTTCGTGGCGATCCTCGGCGTCATCGCCCTGCTCGGCATCATCATGCGCAATTCGATCATCCTGGTCGATCAGATCGACCAGGACATCAAGGCCGGCATGCACCGGCAGGAGGCGATCGTCGGGGCTGCCGTGCGGCGTTTCCGGCCGATCATGCTGACGGCGCTGACCGCCGTCCTGGCGCTGATCCCAATCTCGCGCGGCGTCTTCTGGGGTCCGCTCGCCTACGCAATGATGGGCGGCATCCTGGTTGCGACAGTGCTGACAATTCTGGTTCTGCCCGCCGGCTACGCTCTCTTCTTCGGCCGGGAGCCGAAGGCAAGGGACGAACCAGGTCGGGATGCCGACGCCATCCAGGAAGAGGCGGATGACAGACATCCGCCGGCGTTGGCAGCAGAGTGAGGACGGCGCGGCGAAAGCCGCGCCGCTTTCCTTTGCCGACGACAGGTCTTCGTCAAAGTCCGCCCCGTCTGAGTTCGCGCCGATTCCATTGAAGTCCCGAACAGGCTAAGCTGCGAAGGACTGCCGGAAGACCAGCCGTGATCCCGGCCGTTCGTTGACGGGGAGGGCGCGACATGGCCGATTATAGTCTGGAGACAAGCTGGCGCCCGGTCGAAGGCAGTTTCGGGCGCTTGACCTTCACGCTCCACAATCTTTCTGCCGAGCCGTTGTCCGGCTTCTTGCTCTGCTATACGTCCGAGACGCGGGTTGCCGGCAAACATGTCTGCGCTGGCGCCAGCCTCAAGCGGCAGGTTGCGCATTTTCATGAGTTCCTGCCGCCTGAGGGGCTGAGTGTACCGCCGGGCGGGCGCTGGCGGTTCACTGTCGAGGGGCTGAGCCGAGAGCCGAAACATGTCACGGCTGGCGTCAAATCTGCTTATCTGACGCTTGCCGACGGCCGTCACCTTCCGGTCGATTTCGGCGATCTGATGCTTGAAGGCCGGGATGGCGGTGTGTCGCCGCCGCTCTTGCCGCCGGGCAAAGCCGACGAACCCTACGCGCTGCTCCCCTGGCCGCTGTCGCTCGGGCTGAAGGCGGGTGACTTGCCCGCCACCCTCTATCCGGCCGAGAGGACGCCGCCTGATGCGATCGAGGCCCTCTCCCAGGTTCTTTCTCTCTACCAGCGCCTCTACTCAGCCGAAGACGCGCCGTTTTCGCTGAGTGCCGTCGAAGGCGGGCGGCGCATTCGTTTCGTCGCCGAATCGTCGATCGCTGCCTTCGCCTACGAGCTGCGTTTCACCGCGCATGAGATCGTGCTTTCGAGCGCGGATGACGCGGGGCGGCGCTACGGCCTCATCAGCCTGGCGCAGCTGCTGCATGGCGCCTGCGCCGATGGCGAACGATTTAAATTCCCCAACTTCGGCACGATCGCCGACCAGCCGCGTTATGACTGGCGCGGCTGCCATCTCGATGTGTCCCGGCAGTTCTATCCGGTCGCCGACATCCTGCGGCTGATCGATATCCTCGCCTGGAACAAGCTCAATATCTTTCATTGGCACCTGACCGACGACGAAGCCTGGCGGCTGGAGATCAAGGCCTATCCAGCGCTGACGGAGATCGGCGCGCGGCGCGGGCCGGACGAGGTCCTCGTGCCACAGCTCGGCGACGGGGCGGAAACACGCGCCGGCCATTACACGCAGGATGATATAAGGCGGATCGTTGCGCATGCCGCCTCGCTCGGTGTCGCGGTCGTGCCGGAAATCGACATTCCAGGCCACAACACCGCAGCCTTGTTCTCGCTGCCCAGCTCGTCGACGGGCAGGAAGCGCCGGACAGCTATCACGCAGTGCAGGGTTACGCCAACAATGCGCTCAATCCGGCGGTCGAATTCACCTATGAATTTCTCGGCAAGGTATTCGACGAAGTCGTGACGCTGTTTCCGAGCGAATATATCCACATCGGCGGCGACGAGGTAGCGCAGGGCGCCTGGCTTTGCTCGCCACTCTGTCAGGCACTGATGAAGCGGGAGAAGCTTGCCGGCACCGCCGAGCTGCAGTCTTATTTCCTGAAACGCATCAAGATGATGCTGTCGGAGCGCGGCAGGAAGCTCGCCGGCTGGAACGAGGTCTCGCATGGCGGCGGTGTCGATCGCGACGGCACGCTGCTGATGGCGTGGGAAAAGCCTGCCGTCGGCGTCGAGCTGGCGCAGCAAGGCTACGACGTGGTGATGACGCCGGGACAGGCCTATTATCTCGACATGGCGCAGGCCGAAGCCTGGGCGGAGCCCGGCGCGGCATGGGCAGGCTATTCGGCCCCGGAACATACCTATGCTTACGAAGCCGAGGGCGAACTGCCGCAGGCGCTGCAGGAGAAGATGCGCGGCATCCACGCTTGCATCTGGACTGAAAACTTTCTCTCTCGCGCCTATTTCAACCGGCTGGTCTTTCCGCGCCTTCCAGCCGTCGCCGAGGCCGCATGGACACCCTCGGACCGGAAGGATTGGGACAGGTTCGCAGCGATCGTGCGGATGTGGCCTATGCTTTAGGAAGCAATGCTTCGGCTTTCAGCCCGAGCAGCGCTGCGCCGATCAGGCCGGGTTCGATGCGGCATTGGCTGCGCACCACCAGCGGCCGGTCGAACTTGCGCAGGATGCGGGCGCGCACGGCGTGGTCGAGTTCAGCAAGCAGCGGCTCGACATTGGACAGGCCGCCGCCGACGGGCACGATGGTCGCGCCGGTGATGTTGATCGTCAGCGCCAGGGGCGAGGCGACGAGATCGACATAGACGTCGATCGTCCGTGTCGCCTTCTCCTCGCCACGCTGCCATTGAGCGATGATCTCTTCGCTCGAAAGGTCGAGATCATGCAGCGTCTTGTGCAGGCGCTCCAGGCCACGGGCGCCGCCGACGGTGTCGACGCAGCCTTTCTGGCCGCAGCCGCAGGCATAGGCGGGAATGGCGGCAGGCGGATTGCCGGCTGCCGAGGCGATGATCGGCCCGTGACCCCATTCGCCGGCAAAACCGCCGGCCTCATTGACGAGGCGGCCATCGGCAATCAGGCCGCCGCCGACGCCGGTGCCGAGTATGGCGCCGAAGACGATGCGATGGCCGCGACCGGCGCCGAGGCCGGCCTCGGCCATGGCGAAGCAATCGGCGTCATTGGCGATCAGTGCCGGCAGACGGAGTTCGGCTTCGAGATCGGCGGCCAGCGTGCGGCCATGGATGCAGGGAATGTTGGCGCAGATCAGCCGCTGCGTGTCGGGATCGACCACGCCGGCGATGGAAAGCGCAATACGGCTCGGCTCTTCGCCGGTTTCGGCGATGATGGCACGCAGGGTGTCGACGAAAGCGGCGAAATCATCCTTCGGCGTCGGGCGCCGGCCGAGGGGGACGATGTCCGTCTCGGAACGGGCAACGCCACCCTTTATGGCGGAGCCGCCGATGTCGAATGAGATGATCATTGCCACCCTGCCGTTTCTCTGGTCTGTGCTGTCTGCTCGCACTGTTGGCGGGGAATTACAAGCCTTCATTCGCCGGTCTGCCATGCGCTCGCGGCCTCAATCGCTATTCGGTTCCGCAAGTCATTCAATTGGCATATTGCGTGGCCACAATCCGAGCCCGCACGTCCATCACTCACTGGTATCATGACCATCGAAAACGCCGATTCCCACAGACGCAGAAGACCCCGTCCACCCCGTCCCAAAGGCCGTCGCCTTTCATCCATCCTGCGGCAGCTGGCCGCCGACCGGAGTCGGGAGCGGATTTCGATCGGCGATCTGTTCCAGACGATGGGCGACCGGGCGATCAGCGCGTTGATGCTGATCTTCGCGCTGCCGAACGCTTTTCCGACGCCGCCCGGAACGTCGGCCGTGCTCGGCGCGCCGTTGGTCTTCCTGGCGGTACAGTTGACCTTCGGGCTGAAGCCCTGGCTGCCGAGGGTGATTGCCGACCGTTCGATGCGGCGGGAGGATTTCGAAACCATTGTCGGCCGCATCCATCGCTGGCTCGCCTGGGCGGAGCGGATGCTGAAGCCGAGGTTGGCGATCTTCGCCGAGCCGCCGGCGGAATATCTCGCCGGGGCCGCATGCCTACTGCTGTCGATCGTGCTGTTGCTGCCGGTGCCGCTCGGCAACATGCTGCCGGCAATCACGATCTCGGTCTTCGCTTTCGGCATACTGGGCCGCGACGGGCTCTTTGCGCTGATCGGCTTCATCATGACGGCCGTGTCGCTGGTCGTTGCCGGCGGCGTGATTTACGGCCTGGTGAAGGCGGCGATCTATCTCGTCATGCAATGGTTTGCCTAAGCAGCGTCGGTTATTTGGCGGAGCTCTTTGCAACAGGCTCGACATTTGCCTGATTTTTGTTTTGATCTGGCGCGATACAATTTCAAATCATGTTCGGCGGCGGCACGCCGGCTCACTTTGCGTGGTAGGCATTCAATGGCAAAAAGATCCGAGACCGCGGCACGCCTCGACGATGCGGCACGTGCCGGCTGGCTCTATTACGTCGCCGGGCGCACGCAGGATGAAATCGCCGCCGCGATGGGCATCTCGCGGCAATCGGCGCAGCGGTTGGTGTCGCTGGCGGTCGCCGAGCGTCTGATCAAGGTGCGGCTCGATCATCCGATCGCCGCCTGCCTGGAGCTCGCCAGCCAGCTGCGGCGGAAATTCGGGCTGAAACATGTGGAGGTGGTGCCGAGCGATTCCGGGTCGTCGGCGACCGTCGGTATTGCCGAGGCGGCGGCGGCCGAGATCGAACGATGGCTGAAACGGGCCGAGCCGATCGTGCTTGCCGTCGGTACCGGCCGTACGCTGAAGGCGGCTGTCGACCAGCTGCCGGCGATCGAATGTCCCAATCACCGCATCGTCTCACTGACCGGCAATATCGCCCCCGACGGATCGGCCGCCTATTACAACGTCATCTTCAGCATGGCCGATGCGGTGAAGGCGCGGCACTATCCGATGCCGCTGCCGGTGCTCGTCACCTCGGCGGAAGAGCGGGAGCTGCTGCACGGCCAGCAACTGGTGCGCTCGACGCTCGATATGAGCGCGCAGGCCGACGTCACCTTCGTCGGCATCGGCGAACTCGGTATCGACGGGCCGCTCTGCGTCGACGGTTTCCTCGAGAAGGACGAGATGATGGAGCTGATGCGCGGCGGCGCCGTCGGCGAGATCTGCGGCTGGATCTTTGACGTCGATGGCAGGTTGCTCGACAACCCGATCAACGAACGCGTCGCGTCGGCGCCGATCCCGTCCCGCGACGCGTCGATGGTCATCGGTCTGGCCAAGGGCAAGCGCAAGTTTAAGGCGATCCGGGCCGCGGTTGTCGGCCAGCAAATCAACGCGCTGATTACCGACGAAGAGACGGCTGAGTTTTTGCTCAGGAATTGAGCAAAAAACACTTGTTTTAAATCAATGGGATAGCTTCCTCCTTCGGCACCGCAGCAACGATTGCCGATTGACATTCTGTATCATTTGTTGAGTAATTGCCCATGAGCGAAGCGAATGCTCACACCCATCTTCTGGGAGGAAGATATGACATTGAGAACTTTTCTGCTGGGCGCCTGCTCAGCACTGGCGTTTGCCGGCATGGCTTCGGCCGAAACGCTGACAATCGCGACCGTGAACAACGGCGACATGATCCGGATGCAGAAGCTGACGGATGACTTCAAGGCGAAGAATCCGGGCATCGACCTTGAATGGGTAACCCTCGAAGAGAATGTGCTGC
>NZ_JAILYH010000035.1 GCF_019793435.1 Rhizobium redzepovicii
TCGTGTTATAATCAAGCAAGTCAATCAGACTTGCCATGGCGCGGGGTGGAGCAGCCCGGTAGCTCGTCAGGCTCATAACCTGAAGGCCGCAGGTTCAAATCCTGCCCCCGCAACCAAATTCCCTTAGATACTCCAAAGCCCCTCTCATGCAGGGGCTTTTTTGCGTTTCCGGACCTGGGGCGAGGAGTTAACACCTCAGCAGGGGGCCGCAACAAGGCCAAGCGACAATGAATAGCCGATCCGCCTACACCGCTTCGAGTGTCTGAACCACGTCCTCGCCGCGACAGATGAGGCGTGCATAACCCTCGGATCAACCCATTTATCGGTTCTTAAGCAAAAAATGACAGCTTAGCTCCAATCGGTGGTGGGGATGCAGTCGTGGTAAATGGTTTGATGTCGCGGGTTCGCATTCAGACGAAAGTGCTCGTACTTTTGGCGCCATTCGTCATTAGCCTATGCGCAGTGGGACTGACGGGGTACTACGCGTCCAGCCTTCTCGAGGGACGGATGGAGATCTCCAACCATGTTTTGCAGTCCCTGAACGGGTTCAAACATGTTTATTCCAGCATGACCGGCTTTCTGATGAAGCCGTCGCAGGAAGCCCGTGATACCGCGCTTACGGACGCCCGAGAGCAACTGGCAAACCTGAAGCAGACGATCGAGAGGCTAAGGCCGACGACCGATGTGGGGCTTCTTGACCGGGCGCTTGATCAGTCGCAAATCATCCCGCAAAAGATCGAAGCGATCTGGCAAATCGAAACGGGACAGCAGAAAATTCTCAGTGATGTGGACGCTGCTTCCGCGGCACTTCTTGACCTGCAAGGGCAGGTTGGCAAGCGCTCGTTCATGCTGATGGCCAGTGCAAAAAAGATGGAAAATGCTAACAAGAGCGGCCTGAGCAATTCCGTCTCCATCAGCGCCGCCGCCAGTGTCGCGACAAAACTTCGCAATGACTATACGAATGCGACGACGCCGGCTGATAAAGTTAGCCTGCTAGCCAAATATGCGTCCGAATTGCTAAAGGCAAAGGAGCAGCTTTCGTCTGCTGTCGCGACCGACAAACAAGCCCTTGCCGCGCAGTATGCCGCTGCAGTGGATGCCATCGCCAACGCTTCGAAAGTGCCGCCTGACACTTTGGATGTCCCAGCAACGGATACCGCCGTCGCCAATCTTGCTGCAACTGGCGACAGTCTCAAGACGATTGGCGACGATCTGATGCGGACCTCCGTGCTTGCGCTTGCCGCGTCGGACAAGGATATCTCGCAGGCGACGAATGTCGGCAACGCGCTGCGCGCCATCGTTAACAGCAATAACGAGATTCGCGTCGGCTTCGCCGAACTCGCCGGCAATCCAGACGATGCGCGAGTGAAGAAAGTCCAGCAGTCGATCTACATGTATCAGACCGAGCTCGGCCGTCTCGCCGGCGTGGTGAACGATGATCCCGTCTTTGGCGAAATTCCGAAGAAGGCTCAGCCCGTCCTCGATCTGCTCGCGGCGAACGCGGCAGCGCTCTCCGAAGGTGCGGCGCGCAAGCTGGCTGAGTTCGACAGCGCTGCGGGGCAGATCGATAACACCTGGAACCTGCTTGCTCAATTCGCCGAGACGCAGAGGCAAAATGCTGGGCAGAATCGTCAAGAGGCCAATAGGATATCTGGCGGCGCGATTGTCATCGGCATCCTGATTGCTATGACCGCGGGTGCCGCGCTGGTCGTCACCCTGAAGGGACCGATCACCCAGATTACCGCAGCGATGCGCAAGATCGCAGAGGGAAGGCTCGATACCACAATCACCGGCGAGGCACGAGGCGACGAAATCGGGGAAATGGCCCGTGCGCTTTCCGTCTTCAAACAAAATGCGCTATCGAACGTCGAAATGGAACACCAGGCCGAGATCGCTCGTAGCGATGCGGAATCTGAGCGCGCCCGCAACGAACTCGAGCGACGCAGCGCCAAGGCCCAGGTTGACGCCGTAATCGAGGCGCTTGCAGAGGGTCTCACGCGGCTGTCGCGCGGGGAGTTGAATTTTTCGATCGATACGCCCTTTGCCTCCGAACTCGACCGGATCCGCACCGATTTCAACATGTCGATCGCGGGTCTCAGGGAAACGCTCTGCGATATCCGCGAGACGTCTTCCCTCATCAGCGACAATGGCCGCCAGATGGCGGAAGCCGTTGATGACCTGGCCAGCCGAACGGAAAAGCAGGCGGCCGCACTTGAGGAAACCGCAGCGGCTGTGGAGGAGATTTCTTCTGCCGTCAACACCTCTTCAGGGCGGGCGGCAGCAGCGCTTGCACTTGTGCAACGCGCCAAACAGGGTGCAGACGCCTCCGCTTCAGTTGTCCAAAACGCGGTCTCGGCCATGGGACGAATTGAGGACGCCTCCGGCAAGATCGTTCAGATTGTCAGCGCCATCGACTCTATCGCCTTCCAGACCAACCTTTTGGCCTTAAACGCGGGAGTCGAAGCCGCAAGAGCGGGTGAGGCCGGCAAGGGCTTCGCTGTCGTGGCGCAGGAAGTGCGGGAGCTGGCGCAGCGATCGGCGCGCGCGGCCAAGGAAATCGGCGAACTCATCAACAATTCCGTCCGCGAGGTTGCGTCCGGCTCCGAGTTCGTCGGCCGTACCGGCGATGCGCTGATAGAGATTTCCAGCGAGATCGTCCACATTGTCGGGCATATCGAGCTTATGGCCTCGTCAAGCCGCGACCAGGCAACGACACTCCATTCGATCAACGCATCGGTAAACGATATTGACCGTATGACGCAGCAAAATGCGGCGATGGTGGAAGAGACGAATGCTGCCACCCGACAGCTGTCGTCCGAGGCGCTTGCACTTACCGACATGATTGCACGCTTTCGGCTGGAAGGCCCCAAGAACTCGGCTTCAAGAGGTTACGAGGCTGCGGCATGACGGCTGGATGTATTCGCGGGAGCCTGTTAACTCGCGTAGAGATACATGGCTGCGCTCTCGGCAGAAAGTCATGGCTGTTCGCCGGCGACCGTGGTGCCGATCTCGCTGCCTTCATGGCCAGGCTAACCATCAGCGCCAAGCTTAGTGATATCGATCCGCAGGCCTGGCTTGCCGACGTGCTTGCCCGCATCGCCGACACCCCGATCACTAGGTTTGGGCAACTGCTGCTGTGGAACTGGCGGTGGCCGAGCCTGCAAGGCCAAGCAGCCTAACTTGCGGCCCTCAGCGAATGATTACCCTCGTCAGAGGCCTGCAAGGAGGCAAAGCCGACGAAGAGAGACAGACTACCAAATCCTGCCCCCAGCAACCAATCTTTCCCAATTGCCAATACGCAAAAACCCGCCCAGCGGCGGGTTTTTGCGTATTGGGTAAGGCAACACGTTATTTCGACGAGTTGCGGGCTGCTTTCAAGCGACGACTAGATAGTTGCTAAATGGATAATATTCTAATATACCTAGATTAGGCGCATCTTATATTTTACGGTAGAGAAAAACGTCCGTCCATTCGGCGGCGCCTATTATTCTATTCAGAGGGAAGTTCGATTTGATGAAGTAGATCAGGGATTTATAGGGGGGAATTATGATGAAGTGGGGGTCTTCTCTACTCACGTCTCCGCATCGGAGGCATCGTCTTCTATCGGCAATCTCCGCGTTGTCTGCGTTCAGTGCACTGGTATTCTTCGCAGGGTTTGCGTCAGCGCAAGCGCCGACCGAGGAGCAGCGCGATGCGATCAAGGCAGAGTGCCGCTCCGATTTCATGGCGAAATGTTCGGGGGTGACGCCAGGAGGGATCGAGGCGCTCACCTGCCTGCAGCAGCATAGCGCTACGCTTTCGGAAGGCTGCCGGAAAGCGGTGTCGGCGGTGAACGTCAAGCCCAAGTCGACATCTGCGGAACCTGCGCCGGCGGCACCTGCAAATACCGCGACGGCCACCCCGGCGCCTGCAACCGCCACCCCGGCGCACCAGCCGACTCTGGCGCAGCGCAATGCGGTCAAATCGGCCTGTCAGCGCGATTTCATGGCGCAATGTTCCGGTGTCACGCCGGGCGGTGCGGCGGCCCTCAGCTGCTTGCAACAGCATAATGCCGCTTTATCGGCGCCATGTCAGCAAGCCGTTGCGGCATTGGGGGGATCGGGGGCGCCTACGGCTGGGGATGCGGCTGCCACCGGCGCGATCACGCCGGCCCCTCGGGCAATGCCAGCCTTCTCCCCGCGTGAGGAAGTGATGATCCTGCGGGAAACCTGCGGAGCAGACTTCCGGGCCTTGTGCCGCATGGTGCCTTTAGGGGGAGGGCGGGGCATTGCCTGCCTGCGCGACAATCTGCAGCGCGTATCACCAGCGTGCCATCGCGTGCTGACTTCGGGATTGTAGCGCCCGTTCGAGCCTTGCTCTCAGAAAGAGGTCGTCGCGCTCCAGCGAAAAATTTGGTGCGCGATCCTGCGAAGGCCGGCAAGCGCCCGTTTGCCCGCCTGCATTGCATCTCTCACATGTCATGTCCGGCTGCGGAAGATTCGGCAGTCGCCCATTCGCAATTCGATGAAATCAATGACGACACGAACGAAAGGCATTGCCATGTCATCGACTTTCTCTTTCCCGCGATTGAAGCGGATCCTCCTCTATGCCTCACTTGCCGCCAGCCTCGCACCGCCGACGAGCGCGTGGGCGGATGATGCGAAGGCTCTCCTGAAGACGATGTCCGATTTTCTAACGGCGCAGAAGACGATCTCCTTCACATACCAATCGTCGCTCGAAGCAGTGACGCCCGCCTTCGAGAAACTCCAGTTCGTCAGTTCGGGCACAGCCAACCTGACTCGTCCCGACAAGCTGCGCGTCACGAGGACCGGCGGCTTTGCTGACCTCGACGTGAGTTTCGACGGTTCGTCGCTGACGGTTCATGGCAAGAACCTCGACGCCTATGCCAAGATCGATGGCAAAGGTTCGCTCGATGATCTGATCGACAGGCTGATGACCGCAGGCGTCGAAGCGCCGGGCGCCGATCTTTTATCCTCCAATGTCTATGACGAACTCATGTCCGATGTGACGGAGGCCAAGCATATTTCCAGCGCGTTCGTGGATGGGGTCGAATGCGAATATCTGGCCTTCCGGACGCCTGAGATCGATTGGCAGATCTGGATACAGAGCGGCCCGCAACCGATACCCCGCCGTTACGTCATCACCAGCAAACACGTCGTCCAGGCGCCGCAATACACGCTCGAAATCAGCGATTTCAAAAGCGGAGCGGATGTCGCGGCCGTTTCCTACACGATTGAGGTTCCAGCCAGCGCAAAGACGGTCGATCTTAGTGAGCTGCAGTCGCTCGACGAGCTGCCTGAGGCTGCCGATATGGGAGAGGTAAAATGACCTATAGGAAGCTGTTCTTCGCCCTCGGCCTTGCCGGCGTTCTGACATTCACCGGCTTTCACATCGAGGAGCAGGGATCCATGTCGCTGTCGATCGGCTTTGCCACACCGGCGGGTGCAGTCATTGGCAGGCCGCTGACGCCGCTCTCCTATGCTGGTGTGGCCCGCCGGACGACGCGGCGGGTCGTCACACGCACGACGACAACCATCGCCGTGCTTCCGGCGGGTTGCCGCTATGGTCCCTATTACGGCGGCTATTATTATCGCTGCGGCGGTTATTATTACGCCAAGAGCGGCAACGTCTATGTGCAGGTGATCGTACAATAATTGCTGCGATCGCCTCACCCGACGTTCGATATCTCCGCTTCCTCCACGCTCGCGGCCGTGTTTGCGGGCGCTCTGCGCCGCTTCCAGTATTCCTCGAGGCGCTGCAGCAGCACGTAGAACGAGGGAACGAAGAGGATGGCGAGGCAGGTCGAGGCGATCATGCCGCTGAAGACCGATATGCCGATCGATTTGCGCGCTGATGCGCCGGCGCCCGTCGCCAGCACAAGCGGCAGCACACCGAGGATAAAGGCGAAGGATGTCATCAGGATCGGCCGGAAACGCAGGCGGGCGGCCTCGACGGCCGCGTCGAGGATTTCCATACCTTCCGCCCGTTTTTCCCGAGCATATTCGACAATGAGAATGGCATTCTTGGCTGCCAGCGCAATCAACAGGATAAGGCCGATCTGCGTATAGAGATTATTGGCCACACCCGCCGCCATCAGTGCCGCCACCGTGCCGAGCAGGGCGAGCGGCACGGCCAGGATGACCGCCAGCGGCAGGATCCAGCTTTCATATTGGCCGGCGAGCACGAAATAGACGAGCAGCATGGCGAGCGCGAAGATGAAGTAGATCTGCCCGCCGACAGCCTTCTCCTGATAGGAGAGCGCCGTCCATTCGAAACCGGTTCCCGTCGGCAATGTATGATCGGCGATCTGCTCCATGACCTCGAGCGACTGGCCGGAGCTGAAACCGGCGGCCGGTCCACCGACGATCGTGGCGGTGGGATAGAGATTGTAGAGGCTGATCAGCGAGGGACCTTGCGTCGAGGTGACATCGACGACCGTGCCGAGCGGCACCATCGTCCCGTCACCGGCCTTGACCTTCAGATTGCGGATATCGTCAGGGCTGACACGGAAATCGGAAGCGGCTTGCGCATAGACCTGGAAGGTGCGGCCGAATTTGTTGAACTGGGTGACATAGCTCGATCCGACATAGCCGGAGAGAGCGGAGAAGACCTGGCCCACGGTAATGCCCAGCGTTTCCGCCTTGATGCGATCGACCGAGACCGCAAGCTGCGGCACGTTCGAACGGAAAGGCGTGCTTAACCTCTGCAACGATGATTGGGCATTGCCGTTCCTGACAATCGTGTCGGCAAGCGATTGCAGCAGCGGATAGTCGGCTACGCCATTGCGGAGCTCGACCTGCATGGTAAAGCCGTTGGCATTGCCGACGCCCTGGATCGGCGGCGGCACGACCACCAGCGTTTTGGCGCTCAGCACATGCTGCAGTGCCTCGTTCAAATGCTGGTAGATCGACAACAGGTCCTGTCCCTTCTGCTTGCCGCGCTCGTCCCAATCTTTCAGAACGACATAGGCGACGCCGGCATTCTGCAGGCTGGCACTGTTGTCGAGAACGGAAAGGCCGCTGATGGTCAGCACCTGATCGACGCCAGGCGTGGCTTCGGCGATCTTGCCGACCTCTTCCATGACGACATCGGTGCGTTCCTTCGAGGCGCCATCGGGCAGTTGCGCACTGATCAGCACGTAGCCTTGATCCTCGACAGGCAGGAAGGCGGTCGGCAGACGGGAGAGCCCCCAGACGGCGACGCCGATCAGCGCGAGCGCTGCGATGGCCATGATACCGCTGTGACGGGTCATCGATCCGATCAGCCCGGCATAATGCCGTTCTCCCCAATCATAGCCCTTGTTGAAGCCGCGATAGAGGGCGTTACGTTTCTCCGGCGGAACCGGCGGGCGCAGCCAAAGAGCGCATTGTGTCGGTTTCAGCGTGACGGCGTTGACGGCGCTGATCAGCGCGGTCGCGGCAATGACGAGGGCGAACTGCCGATAGAGCTGGCCGGTCAGGCCAGGCAGGAAGGCGGCCGGAATGAAAACGGCCATCAGTACCAGCGTGATGCCGATGACCGGACCAAGCAATTCCTCCATCGCCTTTTCGGCGGCCTTTCGGCCCGACATTCCGGCCTCGATGTGCCGTGCCACACCTTCGACGATGACGATGGCATCATCGACGACAATGCCGATGGCAAGAACGATGGCAAACAGCGTCGACAGGTTGACGGTGAAGCCCAAGGCCGCCATGGCCGCGAAGGCGCCGATGATGGTGACCGGAACGGTGGTCGCCGGCACGAGCATCGCCCGCCAATCCTGCAGGAAGGCCAGAATGACGATGAGAACGAGAACCCCGGCCTCGATCAGGGTGACGTAAACCTCGTCGATGGAGGCCTCGACGAATTTCGTCGTGTCGAACGGCAGATGATATTCGAGGCCAGGCGGGAAGCTCTTCGAGAGCGCATCCATCTTTGCGCGCACCGCCTGCGCCACGGCAATGGCGTTCGCTTCCGGCAATTGGAAAATGCCGATGCCGGCCGCCGGCCGGCCGTTCTGCATGAAGGATTGGCTGTAAGTCTGGGCGCCGAGCTCGACGCGGCCGATATCGCGGACGCGCGTGATGCGGCCGCCCTGTCCGCTTTCGACCTTGACGACGATATTCTCGTAGTCGGCGGCCTCGTTCAGCCGGCCATTCACATTCAGCGTGTATTGAAAGATCTGCCCTTTCGGCACCGGCGGAATGCCGATCTGGCCGGCGGCGACCTCCTGGCTCTGCTGCTGCACGACACTGACAACATCCTGCGGCGTCAGGCCGCGCGCCTGCAGCAGGTTCGGATCCATCCAGATCCGCATGGCATATTGGCCGGCGCCGAACACCGTCACATTGCCGACGCCCGGCAGGCGGGCGAGTTCGTTCTGCAGATTGATGACCGCGTAGTTCGACAGGAACAGGCTGTCATAGCGGCTGTCTGATGAGGTCAGGCTAACGAAGCCGAGGATCGCCGTCGATTTTTTCTGCGTCGTCACGCCTTGAAGCTGCACCGCTTCGGGAAGCGAAGACATTGCGATCGCCACGCGGTTCTGTACCAGAACCTGGGCCTGATCTGGATCCGTTCCAATGGCAAAGGTGACGATCAGCGAATAGGTGCCGTCGCTGGCGCTGGTCG
This sequence comes from Rhizobium redzepovicii, assembly GCF_019793435.1. Lineage (GTDB taxonomy): Bacteria > Pseudomonadota > Alphaproteobacteria > Rhizobiales > Rhizobiaceae > Rhizobium > Rhizobium redzepovicii. Next base: position 8,611 of record NZ_JAILYH010000035.1, read on the forward strand.
ACTGCATATAGAGCATATTCTGCACGCCGTTGACCTGCTGCTCGATCGGCAGCGCGACCGTGTCGACGAGGGTCTGCGCGCTGGCGCCGGGAAAGCGTGTCGTCACCTGCACCGTCGGCGGGACGACATTCGGATATTGCGCCACCGGCAGCTGGTAGAGCGCGACCGCGCCGACGAGCACGAAGACCAATGCCAGGACGTTGGCGAGTACCGGTCGCTCAATGAAGAAACGCGAGATCATGCTGTTGTCCTCAGACGTTCAGATGAAGCGTGGTGGCGAATTCATTGCGTGATGGAGTTGGCCTTGGCATCACCGGCGGCATTGGCCGTCGGGTTCATTTCGATTTTCTCGGGCGTGACCTTGCTGCCGGGAATGGCCTGCTGGATCCCTTGAGTCACCACCCAGTCGGCCGGATCGAGGCCGGATTGAATGACCCGGAGCGCACCTTCACGCTGGCCGGTCTTGACCTGCTTCTGCTCGACGACGTCGTCTTTGCCGAGAACGAGCACGTAGCTGCCGAGCTGGTTCGTTCCGATCGTATCGTCGCGCACCAGCAGAGCCTTGTCGTTGTGGCCGACCGGCACCCGAACGCGCACGAAGAGGCCGGGCAGCATGGCGTGATCCTTGTTGTCGAACAGGGCCCGGACCTGGAGCGTGCCTGTGGAGGCGTCGAGCTGAGGCGATACGTAGTCGAGATGCCCCTTGTGCGGGTAACCTTCCTCCGTCTGCAGACCGATTTCCGCCGGTATGCTCGGGAGGTCCGTCTGCCTGAAGGTATGTCCCTGCTTTGCCAGGGTTTCCTTGATCATCAGCACCTGCGTTTCGCTGACGTTGAAATAGGCATACAGCGGATCGGTCTGGACGATGCTGGCGAGTTTGGTGGGGCCGGACACGCCGACCAGCGTGCCGATATCGACGAGATGATCGGTGACGATGCCGTCGAAAGGAGCGAGCACCTCGGTATAGCCGAGATTGATCGTCGCGAGTTCGACATTGGCTTGGGCGTTGAGGATGGAAGCATTCGCCTCGTCGAGGGTCGCCTTGGCGCTGTCGACTGCGGTCTGGGTGGTGACCTGTTGCTTCATGAGATTGAGCTGCCGGTCATATTCCTGCTTTGCGCCGACCTGGGAGGCCTGCTGCGAGGCGAGCGATGCCTTTGCCTGATCCAGTTGCGCCTGATAGGTGTCGCGCTCGATGCCGAAAAGCTTGGCGCCCTTCTTCACCATCATGCCATCTTGGTAGTCGATGGACTGGATATAGCCCTGGACGCGCGCCTCGATATCGACGGCATTGAGTGGGGCCGTATTGCCGGTGAGTTCGAAATAGAGCGTCACCGGCTGCTGGACCGGCTGTGCGACCCGAACCGGAGGTGGCGGCGGAGGAACATAGGTGTTGCCGCTTTCCTCGCAGCCGGCAAGAATTGTTATGCCGGCGAGCACCGCCAAGAGGTGCAGACCCTGATCCAATCTCACACGCATTGCCGCCGCCCCGATGTTTACGAGCCCCAGTCTTCATGCGTGCCTCGGCGGAGACGACCCTTCTCCGAAAAGTTCCGGGCATGCGATATTATGTCGCGGCATTGATGCAAATTGCAATAGCTGCCGATCCACAATTGAATTCAGTCGGAGTTCGCCGTTTGCGGGCACAAAGTGGCTATGGTTTTCCGAGCCGCTCGATGGCCGACTGCAAGGGTGCATCCGAAACATGGATCAGCCCGACATAGGGATTGGCCATATCCGTCACCAAAAAGATCGCACCCGCGACGGACAGGGCGCAAACGAGCAGAATTGACAGCACCGTCGGGTTGGCTGGCGCCTGCAGCCCGAAGGTCGCAAATAGCAGCGAGAGCCAGCAGACGAGAACGGCGAGGAAGGCCCAGGGCAAACCCTCTTTGCCGGATTCGACCAGCAGCCAGTGGGTCTCGGCCACCATCCCGCTCACATCCAGCGCCCGTGTTTGAAGACTACGCTGTACGGCATCCCTCGGCGAGAGGGATCGAAGATCGCCCTGAACCGCCTCGATATCCTGATATTCCCCGAGCGCCTTGCCGGACGCATCGTCGGTGGTCTCGGCAGACCAGCCACGGCTCAGCCGTTTCTCGATCAACTCATGCAGCAACTGCCGTGCCTTGTCGGTTTCCGGCCCATATTGCGCCATGACGCGATCAAGCAGGAGCACCCGCGCCGCCGCCGTTCTCATTTCCACTTCGGCATTGTCGTATGTCGTCTTGGCGGATGCAATCAAAAGGCCGAGCGCCAGGGCCGACAGCGTTCCCACCACCGCGGTCGCCAGCCTGATGACATCCTTGGATTCGGCATTGAGGTGGTGATCCGGCAAGCGGTTGCGCATCACCAATCCTATCGATGTTGCCGCCGATAGAAAAACAAAGACTAACCCGCCAAGCAAGAGTGAGTTCAAGTTCCGCTCCCCATCACGTCAACCCTGTAAGCACCGCGAGGCTTGCAAGTGGCGCGATCGTTACTGTCACCATAGCGGAAGACAGGCATAGCGTGGAGATTTTTACTTTCTTATTCTCGCATGGGTGGACGTCACTGCTGGAAAATGAGCAGCACGTAGGCCAGGAAAAGCACCAGATGGACCGCACCTTGCATCAGATGCGTGCGGCCACTGGCAAAGGTAATGATGCTGACCGCAAGCGTGAGCAGGAGCATCACCAGATCTCCGTGCTCCAGGCCGAGCGTCACGCTGTGTCCGTAGAGCTGGCTAACAACAAGCATCGCCGGCACCGTTAGCCCGATCGTCGACAATACCGAACCAAGGAAAATGTTGACGGAGCGCTGAAGATTGTTGGCGATAGACGCGCGCACGGCGCTGATTGCCTCAGGTGTCGCGACAAGAATAGCCATCACCACACCGCCAAATGCGGTTGGAGCATGCAGGGTTTCGATAATGTAATCGATCGGCCGCGCGAGCTGTTCGACCAGGAAGACGACGGGAGCCATATAGGTGACAAGCAGAACGGCATGCGGCCAGACCGGCCCACGGCCAACGACATGTTCGCTGCGAGGCGCCTGACGGTTGCTGTCATCCGCGAAATAGTCCCGATGGCGGCCGGCCTGAAGAGACAGGAACGTGGCATAGAGGCCGACCGATATGATGCCCAGTATCAGTTGTCTCGGTGCCGATGGATGCTGTCCGTCCGGGCCTGCGAGAAATGTCGGCATGACCAGGCTCAGGGTCGCCAGCGGTACGATTACCCCGAGATAGGCGTTGGCGCCCTGCAGGTTATGCTGCTGTTCCGGCCGCCGCCACGCGCCGAGCAGCAGCGACAGACCGACCATGCCGTTCAGAATGATCATGACGACGGCAAACAGCGTGTCGCGCGCAAGCGTGGGGTTGTTTTCGCCGTGAAGCATGACAGCCGATATTGCCATCACCTCGATCGAGGTGATGGCAAGGGTTAGAATAAGCGTGCCGTAAGGCTCCTTCAGCCGCTCCGCCAGGTGGTCTGCGTGCCGCACGACCGACAGAGCGGAGCCGAGCACGACGGCAAACAGCCACCCGAAAACGACGGTGAACCAAAGCGGATCGGAAAGCTGCCCGAAGAGCTGCTCCTGGAAAGCAAGAAATGCGAAGCTCGTCGCAACGCTGACGACGAGGAACCATTCCTCGCGCAGCAGGCTGGTAGCGCCGACGGCGCGCAATGCGGGACCCTCCGTCATCGAAACCACCCGCCTTCTGGCAAATACCGCCGCAATGCGATCATCAACACCATCGCGCCCCGCCCGCTGTCTCGCATCATATGAAGGGGAATCGTACCTCAAGCCGAGCGGCATGCAACCGTCTAAAGCGGAATAGCCCTGGCCTTATTCGCGGCCGGTCGCAGGGATTGCCGCGCCGGTGACGACGGCTGCGGCCGGCGAGATCAGGAAGGCGATGAGGCGGGCGATCGATTGCGGCGTGACCCAGCCGTCCGTTTTCGCATTGGGCATGGCGGCGCGGTTCTCAGGCGTGTCGATCGTTCCGGGCAGGATACAGTTGGCGGTGATGCGGTCGTCGCGGCATTCGGCAGCGAGCGCTTCCGTCAGTCGGATGACGGCGGCTTTCGAGGCAGCGTAAGCGGCTTGATTGGGGCCAGCCTTCAGGCCGGGTGCGGCGGCGACATGAACGATGCGGCCATAGCCTGATGCCTTCATCGTTGGGAGAACCGCGGCGCTGATCGTCAGCGCGGTCCGGGCGTTCGCGTTCATCATCGTCTCCCATTGGGCAGGCGCATCCGGCCCGACCGGCCCCATCTGGAAGGCGCCGACCGTGTTGACCAGGGCACCGACACCGCCAAAACGCTTGACGGCCCGGGCGACGGCTGCGGCGCAGGAGGCATAATCGGTGAGATCCGTTCCGGCGATCGACAGAAACTCGACGGAGGCGGGAAGATCGCCGGCCAAGGCTTCCAGCTCCTGGTTCGACCGGTTCATGCAGACGAGTTTGGCTCCGCCGGCAGCAAGCTCGCGGACAACGGCGCTGCCGAGGTTTCCGCCGGCGCCTGTGACGATGACGGCTTTCTGGTCGTTCATGGCAATCATCTCCTGGCGGGCTTTGGTGGCGCGCATTGTTGATCCAGGCTGCGCCGCAGCGCAAGCCCACGCATCCGCGTCCAGGTCGAAGATCTTGCGGAACTGCCCTTTTCAGGCAGTTCCGCCGTCATTGCTCAACAGTTTCGTCGGACCCGCCGTCAGTGATATTTCGTCCGTTCGCGATCGAGGATATCGGGCGCGTCAAGGCCGGAAATCGGGCGGGTGACATCGGCCGGGATGTCGCCGGTGAGCTGCAGGTCGAGATAGCGGGCGCAGCAGACGCGTAGGAAGGAGGTGAAGTTTCCAAGATCATGGCCGGCATCGATCGATTCATGATGCAGCCGGGTGATCAGCTGGACGACATTCATGCCGTCGCGCCGGGCGACTTCCTCAAGCTTCGACCAGAAGAAGTTCTCCAGCCTGACGCTGGTGACCATACCGTCGATGCGCAGCGACCGAGTGGTGCTTTCCCAGAGCCGCGCATCCGCCTTGATAAACAATTCGCACATGTCATCCTCCCGGTGCCGCCTCCTCAGGCGGCGTTGGTTTCGAGCAACGCTGCCGCATCGAGCACGGCCATGAACTGGCGCAGCCACGACGGATGTGCCGGCCAGGCCGGCGCCGTTACCAGGTTACCATCCGAGACCGCATCGGTGATCGAGATATCGGCATAGGTGCCGCCGGCAAGCTCGACTTCCGGCCGGCAGGCGGGATAGGCCGAGCAGGTGCGGCCCTTCAAGACACCTGCGGCAGCGAGCAGCTGCGCGCCATGGCAGATGGCGGCAACGGGTTTTCCGGCATCGAAGAAGTGCCGGACCGCTTTGATAACGTCTGCATTGAGGCGCAGATATTCCGGCGCACGGCCGCCGGGGATGACGAGGGCGTCGTAATCTTCGGGGCGCACGCTATCGAAAGTGGCGTTCAGTGCGAAATTATGACCGCGTTTTTCGGAATAGGTCTGGTCGCCTTCGAAATCATGAATAGCGGTGGCCACCGTCTCGCCCGCGTTCTTTCCGGGGCAGACGGCGTCGACCGTGTAGCCGCAGGCAAGCAGCGTCTGGAACGGCACCATGGTTTCGTAGTCTTCGGTGAAATCACCCGTGATCATTAGGATTTTTGAAGCTGGCATCGTATCCTCCTTTGAAACCAACCGCCGGAGATTAACAAAGAGCGGCGGGCAGAAGGTACTATGGGAATACTACAGCCGAAATTCCCTGAGAGTTAGAATAACATGATGCCGAAAAACCGCGCACAGTTATCGGCATGCTCTACACCGCCTTGACTGTCACATCCGGGACGGCGCAGGCCTCGCCGCCGGCGAAGAGGCGGGAGCGGGTGAGGAAGCGTTTCTCGCGGCCGTTATCGAGCGAGAACATGCCGCCGCGGCCCGGAACGACATCGATGATGAGCTGCGTATGCTTCCACGCCTCGAACTGGCTGGCGCTGATATAGACCGGCACGCCGCCGATCTCGCCGAGTTTGACGTCGCTGTCGCCGACCATGAATTCATTGGCGGGATAACACATCGGCGAGGAGCCGTCGCAACAGCCGCCGGACTGGTGGAAGAGGATATCGGGATGATCGTGCTTGATCTCAGCAATCAGGTCAAGAGCTGCGTCGGTCGCGAGAACTCGCGGATCGCCGTTGACGGTGGCTTCCATCGGTCTTCCTCCAAAGTTTTGGGAGAGATGCCCCTCCCCAACCCCTCCCCACAAAGGGGAGGGGCTAAGCTGCCGCTTTGGCTCGCAGAACAACAAGCCGGATGCATGTGCTGCGCTCAACAGTGAATACGGCGAGAGCCGCACGTTAAGTCCCTTCCCCTTGTGGGGAGGGGTTGGGAGGGTTTTACGCCCTCACCACGCCTCAGAAGAAGCCGAGCGCCTTCGGGCTGTAGCTCACCAGCATGTTTTTAGTTTGCTGGTAATGCTCGAGCATCATCTTGTGGGTTTCGCGGCCGATGCCCGACTGTTTGTAACCGCCGAAGGCGGCATGGGCGGGGTAGGCGTGGTAGCAGTTGGTCCAGACGCGGCCGGCCTGGATCTCGCGGCCGAACCGATAGCAGCGATTGGCGTCGCGGCTCCAGACGCCGGCGCCGAGGCCGTAAAGCGTGTCGTTGGCGATTTCGAGCGCTTCCTTTTCGTCCTTGAAGGTCGTGACCGAGACAACCGGCCCGAAAATTTCCTCCTGGAACACACGCATTTTGTTGTGGCCCTTGAAGATCGTCGGCTTGACGTAATAGCCGTTCGCCAGATCGCCGCCGAGATCGTTGCGCGTGCCGCCGGCCAGCACCTCCGCACCTTCCTGCTTGCCGATGTCGAGATAGGCAAGGATCTTTTCCAGCTGCTCGGTCGAGGCCTGGGCGCCGATCATCGTCGCGCTGTCGAGCGGATTGCCCTGCTTGATCGCCTCGACGCGCTTGACGGCCTTTTCCATGAAGCGGTCGTAGATCGATTCCTGGACGAGGGCGCGGCTGGGGCAGGTGCAGACTTCGCCCTGGTTGAGAGCGAACATCGCAAAGCCTTCGAGCGCCTTGTCGAGGAAGTCGTCGTCCTCGGCCATCACATCGGCGAAGAAGATGTTCGGCGATTTGCCGCCGAGCTCCAGCGTCACCGGAATGAGGTTCTGGCTGGCATATTGCATGATCAGCCGGCCGGTCGTCGTCTCGCCGGTGAAGGCGATCTTGGCGATGCGGGCGCTGGTCGCCAGCGGCTTGCCGGCCTCGATGCCAAAACCGTTGACGATATTGAGCACACCGGGCGGCAGCAGATCGCCGACCAATTCGGCCCAGAGCAGGATCGAGGCGGGGGTCTGTTCGGCAGGCTTCAAGACGACGCAGTTGCCGGCGGCAAGCGCCGGAGCAAGTTTCCACGTGGCCATCAGGATCGGGAAGTTCCAGGGAATGATCTGGCCGACGACGCCGAGCGGTTCGTGGAAGTGATAGGCGACGGTATCGTGGTCGATCTCGCCGATCGAGCCTTCCTGGGCGCGGATGCAGGAAGCGAAATAGCGGAAGTGGTCGATCGCCAGCGGAATGTCTGCCGCCATGGTCTCGCGGATGGGCTTGCCATTGTCCCAGGTCTCGGCCTGGGCGAGCAATTCCAGCTTGTCCTCCATCCGCTGGGCGATCTTCATGAGGATATTGGAGCGCTCGGCAGCCGAGGTGCGGCCCCATTTCTCCTTGGCCGCATGGGCGGCGTCGAGCGCAAGATTGATGTCCTTTTCATCGGAGCGGGGAATGTCGCAGAGCTTGCCGCCGGTCACCGGTGTCAGGTTTTCGAAGTATTTGCCCCCGACAGGCTCGCGCCATTCGCCGCCGATGTAGTTGCCGTATTTCAGCTTGAACGGCGATTCGACGATTTTCTGATGAAGCATGTCATCCTCCCTTGATGGTCCAGGTTCCGAAGCGAACCAGTGGGAGGAAAATGTGCATGTTTTGGCGGAGGGAACAGGGCGGCCTTTCAATACCGCAGCGCACAGTGTCGCACGGATGCGACAGCTCGCGTCACGATCGAAGGCGTCGGTGGAACTTTCGGGCGCCTGGTCAGTGCAGGTCGAACTTCTTCATCTTCCGATGCAAGGTGGCGCGGCTAATGCCGAGGGCGACAGCCGCCTGCGAGACGTTGCCGCTGGTGCGTGACAGCGCCCGCAACAGGGCCGCCTTTTCCGCTTCGACGATCTCCTCCTGCTGCGAGACGCCGGCCTCATGCAGGGCATCGGCCGCCGGAATGCCGGCGGCGATCCGCTTGTCGTCCAGCTGCAGCGCGATGCGAGCAGCGCGCGTTGCTCCCAGCACCAGGTCATGCCGGTCGACGGCAAGCAGGGCGGCGGCGGAATTGACGCCGGCGGGAACCATCAGGAAACGGGCGCTGGGAAAAGCCGAGCGGAAGAGGTTGAGCTCGATGCGCATCGCCGCATCGCGCACGGTCTGCGTCAGGATGGTCAGCGTCATCTCGTTGACGTCTTCGCGGCAGGTAGAAATATCGAGGGCTGCGGCCACCCGGCCACGGTGATCGCGGATCGGTGCTGTGGTGCAGCTGAGGCTGGTATTGGCGCAGAAGAAATGCTGGTCGCGGAAGATGGCGACGGCACGCTCGTCGGCAAGCGCGGTGCCGATGCCGTTGGTTCCGATGCTCGCCTCGGTCCAGACCGAGCCGGTCCACAGGCCGAGTTCTTGGAACTCCTTGTCGTCGCCGGCAGCACCCCGACGCTCCAATGCAATGCCGTTCCTGTCGGTCAGAAGCAGGCAGCAGCCGGCCCTGCCGACGGTGGTGAAGAGACGATCGAGCTCTTCGGTCGCGCTGGCGATCAGCTGACCGGACTGTTCTCGGGCACGCCGGAATTCCTCATCGGTAACGCGCAGTGGCGCCCGTTCGTCTTCCGGAGCGAGCTGATGCATGGTCATGCATCGCCGCCAAGAGGCGACAACGGGAGAACTGGCTGCGGCGGAATCGCGCTGGGCAGAGGTGTAGACATGCTCGGCGTGTGCTGAGTGTTCGTGCATCGGCTCCTCCCACGGAACTTGAGCATAGTCTGAGGGAAAAGCGGTCGGTTTGCAATCGGCCGGTCCTAGACGGCCGGCGGCGTGCGGGTTTTTCAGACGAAGGCGGCAGAAATCACATTTCAGTGTTCGAACGCAGAGAGTGTAACAAAAGACCGCTCTCGCCCGTAGTTCTGTGCAGAAACAGCTTTTGCAGGGCGAGGAGATCCCGACCATGTTAAACAGACGATTGTTGCTGATGGGTGCCGCTTTCGGCGGGCTTGCGGTTCGTTTGGGGGCCGGCAAGGCGATCGCTGGCGAGACCTTTGCGGTGACGCACACAGAGGATGAATGGCGCAAGCTGCTGACGCCGGATCAATTTGTCATCCTGCGTCAGGCGGGGACGGAAAATCCCTTCACCAGCGCCCTGCTGCATGAGGAGCGGAAGGGCACCTTCGCCTGTGCCGGCTGCGACCAAAAGCTCTTTTCCTCGGCGACCAAATTCGACAGCGGAACCGGATGGCCGAGCTTTTGGGCACCGCTCGACCATGCTGTCGGAACCACAAACGACACCACTTTCGGGATGGCGCGCACGGCCGTCCATTGTAGTCGCTGTGGCGGCCATCTGGGCCACGTCTTCGATGATGGTCCGAAGCCAACCGGACTTCGCTACTGCATGAATGGCCTTGTCATGACGTTTCATCCAGCCTCGGCCTGATTCAGGGAAGGTCTTGTTTTCCGCTGAGTACCTGCGAGCGCCGGGGCCTATCTGTGCAGCCAGGCCTCGATGCCGCGCGCAGCGGCCCGGCCGGTCGCCAGGCAGGCAGTGAGGAGATAGCCGCCGGTCGGCGCCTCCCAGTCGAGCATTTCGCCGGCGACGAAGGTGCCTGGCAGCGCCTTCAACATGAAGCCGCCGTCGATGCCGCTCCAGCGGATGCCGCCGGCCGAGGAGATCGCCTCGGCGATCGGCCTCGTCTCGAGAACCGGGACTGGTAGGGCCTTGATCAGGCCGGCGAGACGTCCGGGATCGGTTCGATCGCGCTCGGGAGCGAGTTCCCGCAGCAATGCCGCCTTGACGCCGTCGAGGCCGGCACCTTTGCGCAGGCGGTTCGAGAAGCTCGATTTGGCGTCCTGCCGCGTGAGGTCGCGGTGCAGCCTTTCGACTGTCCGGCCGGGGGCGAGGTCGAGCGTCAGGGCGGCGCTGCCGCGGTTAAGCAGCCGGTCGCGGAGGCTCGCCGCATGAGCGTAGACCAGACTGCCCTCGATACCGCCTGCGGTGATGACGAATTCGCCAGGAAAGGTTCCGGCTTCGGAGGTGGCGACGACCGACTTCACCGGCTCGCCGGCGAAACGCTCGCGGAAGTTTTGGCTCCAGCCGACGACGAAACCGCAATTGGCGGGCTCGAAGGCGTCGATCTCGACACCCTTTTCCGATAACCACGGCAGCCAGCGCGCATCGGAGCCAAGGCGGGGCCAGCTTGCGCCGCCGAGTGCCAGCAGGGCGGCGTCGCACTGGACGATACTGCGTCCTTCCGGCGTTTCGAAAACATAGCCCTCATCGGCAAAACCGATCCAGCGATGGCGGGTGCGGAGCGTTGTGCCCTGCGCCTCCAATCGTCTGAGCCAGGCGCGCAGCAAGGGAGAGGCTTTCATTACCTTCGGGAACACTCGACCGGACGAACCAATGAAGGTCTCCGTCCCGAGCCCTGCCGCCCAATCCCTGATATCGCCAGGGGTAAAGGCATCCAGAGCCGGCCGCAGCCGGGAAGAAGCGGCGCCGAAGCGCGTGGCGAAACGGGCATAATCCTCGGAATGGGTAATGTTCAGTCCCGACTTGCCGGCCAGCAGAAACTTGCGGGCGAAGGTTGGCATGGCGTCGTAGACCGTCACCGCATGGCCGGAGAGCGACAGCAGTTCGGCGGCCGCCAGTCCCGCCGGGCCGCCGCCGATGATGGCCATTCGCTTCTGGTCCATGGATGTCTTTGCCCGATTCTTTCTGGTGCCGTTTTGGCGCGGCTGCGCCTTGCCCGCAAGGGCGGGTTCAGTGATGCGAATGCGTGCACTGGCCGTGGTCGGCGAGAACCTCGATGACGCGGCATTGATCGACGCGGCCGTGGCCGCAGCCTTCCACCATGGTTTCCAGCTCGGCCTTCAGCGCCATCAGGCTGCGGATGCGCTGCTCGACCTCGACGAGACGAGCCTTGGCGATAGCATCGGCCGAGGCGCAGGATTGGTGCGGATCATCCTGCAGGGTCAGCAGCGTGCGGATCGCCTCGATCTCGAAGCCGAGTTCGCGGGCATGGCGGATGAAGGCGAGGCGACTGATATCGGCAGGTTCGAAGGAGCGCTGGTTGCCTTCGCTGCGGCTCGGCGCCGCGAGCAGGCCGATGCTCTCGTAATAACGCACCGTCGGCACCTTGACGCCGCTCTGGCGGGCGGCTTCACCGATCGTGATCTTTTTCATGATTTTCCTCTTGCACCTCTAGTCACTAGAGGATGTAGGAGGGATGCTTCTGTTTGACAAGGAAGCGGATCATGGCAGAGAGCGAGACACGATATCGGGTTGGCGGCATGGATTGCGCCTCCTGCGCAACCAAGATCGATACGGCGGTCAGACGCGTGGCGGGTGTCGCCGATGTATCCGTCTCGGTGATGGCGGGCACGATGACTGTCCGGCACGATGGCAGCAGCGATCTCAAGGCGATCGAGAAGAAGGTAACCGGGCTTGGCTATTCCGTCGCGCCGCTTTCCGGAAACGCTGCGCCAGCACATGAACGCGGTCCGCAGCATCGTCACGACCATGGACATGATCACCGCGATCAGGCGGACCATGACCACGAACATGCGGTGCATGATCATGAAGGCCACGATCATGCAGGCCATAGCCATGACCATGCAAGTCATGACCACGACGATCATGGCGAGAAGGAAATCGAGGGGCTGCACGGGCACGACCATGCGCCAATGGCCGGTCCCTGGTGGCAGAGTGAGAAGGGTCGGCTGACCATCCTTTCCGGTGCGGCACTCGTTGTCGCCTACACCGTCGGCCATCTCGTGCCGGCGATTGCATCCTATGCCTTCATCGTTGCCATGCTGATCGGTCTGGTGCCGATCGCGCGGCGTGCCGTCATGGCCGCTTTCTCAGGCACACCGTTTTCGATCGAGATGCTGATGACGATCGCCGCCGTCGGCGCCGTCATCATCAATGCCGGCGAAGAGGCGGCAACCGTTGTGTTCCTGTTCCTCGTTGGCGAGCTGTTGGAAGGGGTGGCAGCGGGCAAGGCGCGCGAAAGCATCCAGTCGCTGACGTCGCTGGTGCCGAAGACCGCGCTACTCGAAGACAATGGGCAGACACGGGAGGTGCCAGCGGAAAGCCTTTCGGTCGGCGCCGTCATCGTGGTTCGCCCTGGCGACCGGATCTCGGCGGACGGCGTCGTTGTCTCCGGTGAGAGCGCGATCGACGAGGCGCCGGTGACGGGCGAGAGCACGCCGGTGCGCAAGGGCGTCGATGCCATCGTTTTTGCCGGCACGGTCAATGGCGATGCCGTGCTCAGGGTTCGCGTCACGGCGGCGGCTGCCGACAATACCATCGCCCGCGTCGTCAAGCTGGTCGAAGAGGCGCAGGAATCGAAGGCGCCGACCGAACGTTTCATCGATCGGTTCTCGCGTTACTACACGCCCGGCGTTGTGGTTGTCGCGGGGCTGGTGGCGGTCGTTCCGCCGCTTTTGTTCGACGGTTCGTGGAGCGAATGGGTCTATAAGGGCCTTGCCATTCTGCTGATCGGCTGCCCCTGCGCGCTTGTCATCTCGACGCCGGCGGCGATTGCTGCCTCGCTTTCATCCGGTGCGCGGCGCGGGCTGCTGATGAAGGGCGGCGCAGTGCTGGAAACGCTCGGCAAGGTGACGATGGTCGCCTTCGACAAGACAGGCACGCTGACGGAAGGCAAGCCTCAGGTGACCGATATCGTTTCCTTCGGATTGAGCGAGACGCAGGTCTTGTCGCGAGCGGCGGTGCTGGAGCAGGGCTCCAGCCATCCACTGGCGCTGGCGATCCTCAACCGCGCCAAGGCGGACGGCGTTCCCGTGCCGCCGGCCTCCGAGCTGGAAGCGCTGCCGGGCAAGGGTGTCAGCGGCAACGTCGGCGGTGAGACGCTCGATCTGCTGTCCCCATCCGCTGCTCGCGAGCGCGGGGCGCTCGATGGGGAAAAGGATGCACGCATCAGGGCGCTGAACGACGAGGGCAAGAGCGTGTCGGTGCTGCTCGTCAACGGTGTTGCGGCCGGCCTGATCGCCATGCGTGACGAGCCGCGTGAGGACGCCGAGGCCGGGCTCGCTGCGCTCAAATCAGCCGGCGTCAAGGCGATGATGTTGACGGGCGACAACAAGCGGACGGCAGCAGCCGTTGCCGGCATGCTCGGCATCGACTGGCGGGGCGAAATGATGCCGGAGGACAAGCAGCGGGTCGTCGGCGAATTGAAGCGCCAGGGCTTCATCGTCGCCAAGGTCGGCGACGGCATCAACGATGCTCCGGCGCTGGCCGCCGCCGATATCGGCATCGCCATGGGCGGCGGCACCGATGTGGCGCTGGAGACGGCCGATGCCGCCGTGCTGCACGGGCGCGTCGGCGACGTGGCGCGGATGATCGAACTGTCCAAACGGACGATGCGCAACATCCTGCAGAATATCAGCATCGCGCTCGGGCTGAAGGCGGTGTTCCTGGTGACGACGATTGCCGGCATCACCGGGCTCTGGCCGGCGATTCTCGCCGATACCGGTGCGACCGTGCTGGTGACGATCAACGCGCTGAGGCTGTTGCGGGTCGAGGGATAAACTCTCTTCGCAGCGACGATGCGGGCTGATCCGGAATCGACAATCGTAGAGCCGGCTATAGGCCGGCTCTCTTCGTTTCGGCCTTCTCGACAGCCTCTTTTCGTTAAGCCTTCGTTAGCCATGTTTTTCACAGGAACGTAGCGATTTCAAACCTGTCGTAACGCAATGCACAAACCATCCGTTGACGTGATTTCGGATTCGCGTACTATATCTAGTGTTCAAGGTTCCTTCGATTCGTGTCGGATCGCGGGCTAAGACGGGAATACGGTGCGTTTCGCCATGACGGCGCAGCAAGGCCGGAGCTGCCCCCGCAACTGTAAGCGGCGAGCAACTGTCCGATTTCAGGTCACTGAGGCATGATGCCTCGGGAAGGCTGGGGCAGGGTGCTTCGACCCGCAAGCCAGGAGACCTGCCTTGAACTAGATGTCCACGGGCGGGGTGTCCGGAAGGTCGCGTGAATGACAGCGGAATGATTCGCGCCTGTTACGCTGCCCCGAACGTCCGCATGAGCACTTCGGGGTTGAAGTCATGTCCAGAATATCAAGGCCGCCGCCCGCGCAAATCCCGAGAGGGATCGTATCAGGCGTTTAAACGCCGACTTTGCCAGATCACCAAATGTTGCCCCGGACGCTGCAAGGCGCCCGATCCCAGTCTTGCGTCCTGAATTCTTTGACATCACGAGGAACATGATGAGCGTTACCGTCTACAGCAAACCCGCCTGCGTCCAGTGCACCGCCACCTATCGCGCCCTCGACCGGCTGGGCGTCGATTACGACATCGTCGATATCTCGCAGGATACCGAAGCGCTCGATCGTGTCCGCAGCCTCGGCTACATGCAGGCGCCGGTCGTGATCGCCGGCGAGCGGCATTGGGCGGGTTTCCGCCCCGATATGATCAGCGCGCTCTCCTGACCCGAGGAAAAAGGCGATGGGGCTGATCGTTTATTATTCCAGCCGCTCCGAGAATACCCATCGCTTCGTCGCCAGGCTCGGACTGCGCGCGGCGCGCATTCCGGCTGGCGGCGCAGAGGCGTTCCCTATCCGCGAACCCTTCGTTCTCATTGTGCCGACCTACAGCGGCGACGGTGGCAAGGGTGCCGTTCCCAAGCAGGTGATCCGTTTCTTGAACGATGCGGAAAACCGAGGACATATCCGCGGCGTGATTGCCGCGGGCAACAGCAATTTCGGCGAGACATACGGGCTCGCCGGCGACGTGATCTCGCAAAAATGCCAGGTGCCTTACCTCTACAGGTTCGAGCTCATGGGCACGGCCGAGGATGTCGCCAACGTCAAACACGGAATGGAACAATTTTGGACACGGGAACAACTCTGACGCGGGATGCGGGCGCAAAACCGCATAACACTTTTGCTCATCCCGCCGGCGAACGCCCTTTGAAAGCGGCGGAGACGCTCGACTATCACGCGCTGAACGCGATGCTGAACCTCTATGACGACGAGGGGAAGATCCAGCTCGACAAGGACCGCATGGCGGCGAAGCAGTATTTTCTGCAGCATGTGAACCAGAACACCGTGTTCTTTCACAATCTGAGGGAAAAGCTCGATTACCTCGTCACCGAGGGTTATTACGAGCAGGAGGTTCTCGACCAGTATTCCTTCAATTTCGTCCGCGACCTGTTCGATCAGGCCTATGCGAGGAAATTCCGTTTTCCGACCTTCCTCGGCGCCTTCAAATATTACACCAGCTATACGCTGAAGACCTTCGACGGAAAGCGCTATCTCGAGCGCTACGAGGACCGCATCTGCATGGTGGCGCTGACCTTGGCGCGGGGTGACGAGGCCCTTGCCCGCGACATGGTCGACGAGATCATTTCCGGCCGTTTCCAGCCGGCAACGCCGACCTTCCTCAATGCCGGCAAGAAGCAGCGTGGCGAACTTGTCTCCTGCTTCCTGCTGCGCGTCGAGGACAATATGGAATCGATCGGCCGCTCGATCAATTCGGCGCTGCAGCTGTCGAAGCGCGGCGGCGGCGTGGCTCTGTCGCTGACGAATATCCGTGAGGCCGGCGCGCCGATCAAGCAGATCGAAAACCAGTCCTCCGGCATCATCCCGGTCATGAAGCTGCTCGAAGACTCGTTCTCCTATGCCAATCAGCTGGGTGCGCGCCAGGGCGCGGGCGCCGTCTATCTCAACGCCCATCACCCCGACATTATGCGCTTCCTCGACACAAAGCGCGAAAATGCCGACGAGAAGATCCGCATCAAGACGCTGTCGCTCGGCGTCGTCGTGCCCGACATCACCTTCGAACTCGCCAAGAACAACGAGGATATGCATCTGTTCTCGCCTTACGACGTGGAGCGCGTTTACGGCGTGCCCTTCACCGAGATTTCGGTGACGGAAAAGTACCGGGAGATGGTGGCGGACGCTCGCATCTCGAAGAAGAAGATCAAGGCGCGTGAATTCTTCCAGGTGATCGCCGAGATCCAGTTCGAGAGCGGTTATCCCTACATCATGTTCGAGGATACGGTGAACCGGGCCAACCCGATCGCCGGGCGCATTTCGATGAGCAATCTCTGCTCCGAGATCCTGCAGGTCAGCAAGGCAAGCGAATACAACGACGACCTCTCTTACAAGCACCTCGGCAAGGATATTTCCTGCAATCTCGGCTCGCTGAATATCGCCGCGGCCATGGATTCCACCGATTTCGGCAAGACGATCGAGACCTCGATCCGGGCGCTGACGGCGGTCTCCGACATGAGCCACATCGCCTCGGTTCCCTCGATCGAAAAGGGCAACGACGAGAGCCATGCGATCGGCCTCGGCCAGATGAACCTGCACGGCTATCTTGCCCGCGAACGCATCTTCTACGGCTCGGAGGAAGGCGTCGATTTCACCAATATCTATTTCTATACGGTGACCTATCACGCGATCCGCGCCTCGAACCTGTTGGCGGTCGAACGGGGCCAGAGCTTCAAGGGCTTCGAAAATTCGAAATATGCCTCCGGTGACTATTTCGACAAATATACCGAGCAGGAATGGAAGCCGGCGACCGGGAAGGTGCAGGCGCTGTTCGACAAATCCGGAATCCATATTCCGACGCAGGAGGATTGGGTGGCGTTGAAGGCGGCGGTCATGACTTCCGGCCTCTATAATCAGAACCTGCAGGCAGTGCCGCCGACGGGCTCGATCTCCTACATCAACCACTCGACCTCCTCGATCCATCCGATCGTCTCGAAGATCGAGATACGCAAGGAAGGCAAGATCGGCCGCGTCTACTATCCGGCGCCGTTCATGACCAACGACAATCTCGATTACTATCAGGACGCCTATGAGATCGGCGCGGAGAAGATCATCGATACCTATGCGGCGGCGACCCAGCATGTCGACCAGGGCCTGTCGCTGACCCTGTTCTTCCGCGACACGGCAACGACGCGCGATATCAACAAGGCGCAGATTTACGCCTGGAAGAAGGGCATCAAGACCATCTACTACATCCGCCTTCGCCAGATGGCGCTGTCCGGCACCGAGGTGCAGGGCTGCGTATCTTGTACGCTTTGATTTTGGGCTGCTGGCCGAGAGTTTCGAGCTTGTAGCCCCCTCCTCTCCCCAGCGGGGAGAGGGCAGGGTGAGGGGGCTCCGCACTCCGTTAGAATTTGTCGAAGAAAGACCACCCAATGAACATATCCATCAAGCCAATCTCCCGCATGCGCGCCATCAACTGGAACCGCATCGAGGACGATAAGGATCTCGAGGTCTGGAACCGGCTGACCGGCAATTTCTGGCTGCCGGAGAAGGTGCCGCTGTCCAACGACATTCCCTCTTGGGCGACGCTGACGGCGGCCGAGCAGCAGTTGACCATCCGCGTCTTCACCGGGCTGACGCTGCTCGACACGATCCAGAACGGCGTCGGCTCCATCAGGCTGATGGCGGATGTGGTAACGCCGCATGAGGAGGCGGTGCTTTCCAACATCTCCTTCATGGAGGCGGTGCATGCGCGTTCCTATTCCTCGATCTTCTCGACGCTGTGCTCGACGCCCGATGTCGACGATGCCTATCGCTGGTCGGAGGAGAACGAGTTCCTGCAACGCAAATCGGCGCTGATCATGGAGCAGTATGGTTCCGGCGATCCCTTGAAGAAGAAGGTCGCCAGCGTCTTCCTCGAAAGCTTCCTGTTTTATTCCGGCTTCTACCTGCCGATGTACTGGTCGAGCCGCGCCAAGCTTACCAACACGGCAGACATGATCCGGCTGATCATCCGCGACGAGGCGGTGCACGGCTATTATGTCGGCTACAAATTCCAGCGCGGACTGGAGCGGCTTTCCGAGGAGAGACGGCAGGAGATCAAGGATTTCGCCTTCGACCTGCTGCTCGAGCTCTACGACAACGAAGCCAGATATACCGAGGCGCTCTATGACGGCGTCGGGCTGAGCGAGGACGTCAAGAAATTCCTGCATTACAATGCCAACAAGGCGCTGATGAACCTCGGCTACGAGGTGCTTTTCCCGGCCGAGGCCTGCAAGGTCAATCCGGCGATCCTGTCGGCGCTTTCGCCGAATGCCGACGAGAACCATGACTTCTTCTCCGGCTCCGGTTCCTCCTATGTGATCGGCAAGGCTGTTGCGACCGACGACGAGGACTGGGATTTCTGAGGCTTTATCGCAGTCGGCCCTTATCATTTGCTTCCCCATCGCCCACATTCAGCGGAAATGAAGTCGATCCTCGCCGAAGATGTGGCGCAGCGGAGTTTTTAATGTCGTCTTTTCCAAACAAGGCCGGAACTGCCGCCGAAGCGGACGATGGCGTCTGGCCGATCCGCAGGAGACGGATTCTCGACTGGCTGGTGAACGAGACGCGCGGTGAGCGCTTCATCGACAATATCCTGGTGGAAATGTGCGGGAAGCTGGTGGCGGCAGGCGTGCCGGTGGCCCGCGCAACCCTGCATTTCCGGACGAACCATCCGCAATGGATCGGGGCGCGCATCCTCTGGAAAGAGGGGCTCACCGATGCGAAAATCAACACCTTTGCCTATGGCGTCGAGAACACGCCGGAGTTCCTGACCAGTCCCGTCAACGCGATCCATCAGGGTGCGGAGGAGGTGCGCAGGCAGCTGGAAGGTACAGCCGCAGGCGGCTTGGATTCATTCTATCAGGAACTGCATGACGACGGCCTGACCGAGTATATCGCCTGGCCGCTCGAGCATACCTTCGGCAAACGGCATGTGGCGACATTTTCCACCAGCCGGCCGGGCGGCTTCGAGCGCGCACACGTCGATTTCCTGCGCGATCTTCTGCCGGCCCTGACCCTTGTCAGCGAAATCAGGCTGAAGAACATCATGGCGCGTACACTGCTGCAGACCTATGTCGGGCCGCATGCAAGTGAGCAGATCCTGTCGGGCGTGACGACGCGTGGCAGCGGCGCCACCGTCGGCGCGGCGATCATGATCTGCGACCTGCGCGACTTTACGGCAATCTCCGATCTCTGGCCGCGCGACGATGTCATCCATCTGCTCAACGATTATTTCGATGCGATATCGGATCCGATCGAACGGTATGGTGGCGAGATCCTCAAGTTCATGGGCGACGGGTTGCTGGCGATTTTCCCGCTGAGCAAGGAAACGGCCTGCGCCGATCTGCTGCAGGCGATCCGCGAAGGGCAGGCGTCGATGGCCGAACTGAACGAGGAGCATGTGCGCATGGGGCGCGATCCGCTGCGCTACGGCGTCGGCGTGCATGTCGGCGACGTCATGTACGGCAATATCGGCTCACGCCGCCGGCTCGATTTCACCGTCATCGGCCCGGCGGTCAATGTCGCCTCGCGGCTGGAAAGCCTCACCAAGGAGGTCAAGCGCCCAGTGCTCTTGTCGCGGGCCTTCGTCGAAATGGCGGACTGCGCCAAAGACATGGACAGTCTCGGCACCTACCCGCTGCGCGGGCTCGGAGAGCCTGTTGATGTCTTTGCTTTCCCGGAGCGATAGGAAGCAGGCAGAGTCAGACGCCGCGTTTGTTGCCCCACAGCAGCACGTGCAGCTGCGGCAGCACGCGTGGCGTAAACCATCGATCGGCGGTCACCTTTTCGACCAGCCAGTGCATCCGGTCCATCACGCCGTCGATATCGATGCGGGCATCGTCGTCATCGGGCGGCGGCGGCGTATGATTGCCCGGCTGAAGGAACAGGGGAATATAGGGATAGCGCTCGCCCGCCTCCAGGGCGAAGGCGTAGTCTTCATCGTCGAAGACGACGATTTTCAAGACGACTTCCGGCCCGCCGGCGGCGAGACGAAGACAGTCGTCGACCTGATCCCAATCCGTCAGCATTCCGCTTGACGGCGGCTTGGGGCTCAAGACCAGCATGTCGAGATCGCGGAACCAGTCCCGGGCGACACTCCCCTGCGTTTCCAGGGCGAAACGATATCCTTGCGAATGCCCGAATTCGATCAATGGCCCGAGCGGCTGGATCGCGGGATTGCCTCCGGAAAGGGAAACCGTCAGAGGCCTGCCTCCGGAGAGCTTTGTCACTTCCTGCCAGATCGCCTCGACGGACATCGAAAGCCATTGATCCCGAAAGGCGCTATCGACCGCATGAAGGCTGTCGCACCAGGAACAGCGATAGTCACAGCCGCCGGTCCTGACGAACACCGTCGGCAGACCGATCAACGCGCCTTCGCCCTGTATGGTCGGGCCGAAGATCTCGCTGACGCGAATGGTCTCCCCGCTCACGGCCTATACTCCGCCCAGGTCTTCGGCGTCTCGCTGACGCGGACGGAGGATGTCTCCGGGAAGCGCTCTTTGCACCAGTCGTAGAAATGCTTTGCCAGGAACTCGGAGGTGACTTTCGAATGGCCGAAGACCTCGTTCAGGTGGCGATGATCGAGGGACTCGTCGATATGGCGCTTGAGCGGCGAAAGGTCGTGATAGTCGCGAACAAAGCCGTCATCGTTCAGGCTTTCGGCGGAGAGCTCAACGACCACGATGTAGTTGTGGCCGTGCAGCCTGGCGCATTGATGGTCGGCCGGCAGATGATCCAGCTGGTGCGAAGCGGAGAGATGGAACTCCTTGGTGATGCGGTACATCAACGCACCTCCGCAGCAGAATATTGCGACACCGCCGCTTTCCAGAAATCCTGGTCTTCATATTCCGTGGGATCGGCAATACCGGCGAGATGGAAAGCCTCGCGGCGTTCGACGCAGGTGCCGCAGCGCCCGCAATGAAGCCTGCCGCCCTTGTAGCAGGACCATGTTTCCGCAAACGGAGTCGCATGTTTCTCGCCGTCGGTAACGATCGCCGCTTTCGAAACATCGACATAGGGCGCAAGCAGTCTGACGCTGGCATAACCGTCCAGTGCCTCGTTCTGCATGCGCTGGAAGGCGTCGATGAAGCCCGGCCGGCAGTCGGGGTAGATGAAGTGGTCGCCGCCATGCACGGCGACGGCGACGGCATCTGCCTTCTGCGCTGCGGCCAGGCCAAATGCGATGGCCAGCATGATGGCGTTGCGGTTCGGCACCACGGTGGCCTTCATGGTCTCCTCGGCATAATGACCATCCGGAACCTCGATGTTATCGGTCAAGGCCGATCCGCTTAGATGGCCGCCGATGGCGGCGATGTCGATGATATGATGGGGGACGGCGAGGCGCGCGGCGCACCGGGCGGCGAAATCGAGTTCCTTGCGATGCCGCTGGCCGTAGTCGAAGGAGACGAGGCCGATAAGCTGTTGTTCCGCTGCGATCTTGTGGGCAAGCGAAACGGAGTCGAGTCCGCCGGAGCAGACGACGATAGTCTTCATAGTTTGGATCCCTTGTTTTGACCGGGTGGGCTGCGACCGGATTACGGCGTGCTTTTAGGGCAAATCACCCGTGTTGGGAATAGCCTTCAGAGGGCTTGATCGACCGGGAAATTGATCTGCGGCGGCAGCAGCAGATGCAGGTCTTCGGCGTCGGCATTGTTGATGCGCTGCAGCAGCATGCGGCCGAGATCCTCGCCCGCCGCCGTCAGGTCCTCGTGGATCGTGTCGACCTTCGGCTGCAATTGGGTGAGAAGGCGCGACGTTTCCTTGGCGACGATGTCGTAATCGACCGCGAGTGTTCGGCCGGCGTCGCTCATGCCGCTGATGACGGCGAGTGCTGAGACTTCGCCGGGACAGATGAAACCATCGGGCGCTTCCAGAGCGGCGGCGCGGCTGGAGATGAAATCGCGCAGCACATCCGCCGGCGTATCGAGATCGACCGTTTCGGGTATCTCATAGGCAATGCCTGCCTCCCGCACAGCCGTCATGAAGCCGTGCAGGATATGCTGGCAGAAGGTCAGCCGTTTCGGCGGCAGGACCACGGCCACCTTTTTGCGGCCCTTTGCGATCAGCCGGCGCGTCGCCTCGTAGGCAAAGGTGAAATTGTCGTAGTCGACATAAGGGTGCGGCGTCGAAAATTCCGTGCGGCCGTGGCAAATGAAGGGAAAGCCGGTTTCGAGCAGCAGGCGGACGCGGGCATCGAGCGGTTCGGTTCGCGTGAAGATCAGCCCGTCGGCGAGGTGGTTGCGGACGATATATTCGGCGGCCTCGACATCGGTCGTCGACAGGAAGTTCGGGGCGACGACGAGATGGTAGGAAGTCTCCTTCAGCGCCTTGGCAATGCCGTACATGATCGAGGTGCTGAAACCGACGACTTCCTCATGCGAATCGAGCAGGATGGCGATCACATTGGTGCGGCCGGTCTTCAGGCGCTGCGCGGCCCGATCAGGGAGATAGCCGATCTCGCGGGCGATGCGGTGCACGCGCTGGCGGGTTTCCAGCGAAATCTGCGGTGCATCGGAGAGCGCCCGCGACACCGTCGTCACGGCAAGGCCGGCGATCGTGGCGATCGTTCGCAAGGTCGGCTTGCCGCGCTTATGCGTGATCTCGAGATTTTCGCCGCTTCGCGGCCAGGACGGTTCGGTCACTCTCGGCTTTCCATGCTGGAATTGGCGATACAATAACACGATGACTCCGACGCGCAATCGAGGAATGAAAACGTTTTAAATTTTAACGATCTGTTAGCCAAATCAAAAATATCTATAAAATTCAATCATATATAGAAATAACCATATTTTTCTCGGGAGTCGAGAAAGGGCTTGACGATCAGCGACTTATAACGTTTTAAATTAGCAACCGCGCAGAGGAGCGCGGCCGTATGTCGACCGTCGCAACGGCGGAAAGCATCGGGCGGCAGGGAGGGCCCGCCGCCGATTTTCAAATGGGAGGAAATTCATGCGCAAGTTTTTGAGCTCGGCGGCTGTTGCCGTCGTGATGATGGCTGGCCTCGGTGCGGCGCAGGCAGCCGACGTGAAGGAAGTGCAGATGCTGCACTGGTGGACGTCGGGCGGCGAGGCGGCGGCCTTGAACGTTCTGAAGCAGGATCTGTCGAAGGAAGGCTTTGCCTGGAAGGACGTTCCGGTTGCCGGCGGCGGCGGTGATGCGGCGATGACGGCGCTGAAGGCGATGGTGGCGGCCGGCACCTATCCGACCGCCTCGCAGATGCTGGGTTATACCGTGCTCGATTATGCCCAGGCGGGCGTCATGGGCGACCTGACCGAGACGGCGAAGAAGGAAGGCTGGGACAAGTCGGTGCCGGCGGCGCTGCAGAAGTTCTCCGTCTATGACGGCAAATGGGTCGCAGCCCCCGTCAACGTCCACTCGG
>NZ_JAILYH010000036.1 GCF_019793435.1 Rhizobium redzepovicii
CAGGGGGGGCGGCCGGGGGGGTATGGGGAGGGGCGCTCGATGGGCGGTTTCTATCTCGGCTTTGGCTTGTCGGCGATCATGCTCGCCCAGGACTGGATTTACATGGCGCTCGGCGCCTCCTTTGCGATGGCGGCCTTTGCCCGTATTATCTCGATCCTGTCCGATAAGGGGAGTAGTCTCGTCAACTATTTACTCCTGGTTGTGCAAATTGCCTTGGCGGCGCTGCCGCTGCTTTATGTATTCGGCTTCACCCAGACATGACTCTCGCGACCGGCTAACGGCTTCCCCGGCCGGCTTCCAGGCCGTTGCGCAATTTTGCGAACAGAAATTCATGTGAAAGGCGTATTCGGGCATTACGCGTGTTGCGAGTCCGAACATCCTATGTTAGACGGACCCCGAATTTCGGAAGAAGCAAGAGGCTTCTCTTGTGGTTTCTGGGGGAAATCAAAACGAATTCAAGATCATAGGTTCGGCGTCCGCCGAGAGCCGGATTTTGGGTTGAAATCAGGGAAATTTGTGCCAGTGGCAGACACGTCCCAGCTTACATCTGGTGTTGCCGAGCGCTATGCCTCGTCGCTTTTCGAACTGGCGCTCGAGCAGGGCGCCGTCGACAGCGTAACCGCCGATCTTGACCGTTTCCAGGCAATGCTGGATGAGAGCGCTGACCTGAAGCGCTTCGTCGCAAGCCCGGTTTTTTCCGCCGAGGACCAGCTGAAGGCGATCGTCGCCATCAGCGAGAAGGCCGGAATCAGCGGCTTCTTCGCCAATTTCCTGAAGGTCGTGGCGCGCAACCGCCGCCTGTTCGCCCTGCCGGGCATGATCAAGGCCTTCCGCATCATCGCCGCGAACCATCGCGGTGAAATCTCCGCCGAGGTCACCTCGGCGCATGCGCTTTCGCAAGCGCAGGAAACCGAATTGAAGGTGGCACTCAAGAGCGTTACCGGCAAAGACGTGACGATTGCCGTCACGGTTGATCCGTCAATTCTTGGTGGTCTGATCGTCAAGGTCGGGTCCCGCCAGATTGATACGTCTCTTCGTACCAAACTCTCCACTCTTAAGCTCGCATTGAAAGAGGTTGGCTGATGGATATCCGCGCCGCGGAAATTTCCGCAATTCTCAAAGACCAGATCAAAAATTTCGGCAAAGAGGCAGAGGTCTCGGAAGTCGGCCAGGTTCTCTCCGTCGGTGACGGTATCGCCCGCGTCTACGGTCTGGACAATGTCCAGGCCGGTGAAATGGTCGAGTTCCCGGGCGGCATCCGCGGCATGGCGCTGAATCTCGAATCCGATAATGTCGGCGTCGTCATCTTCGGCTCCGACCGCGACATCAAGGAAGGCGACACCGTCAAGCGGACCGGCGCCATCGTCGACGTCCCGGTCGGTCCGGAACTGCTCGGCCGCGTCGTCGACGCGCTCGGCAACCCGATCGACGGCAAGGGCCCGATCAACGCGACGCGCCGTTCGCGCGTCGACGTCAAGGCTCCCGGCATTATTCCGCGCAAGTCGGTTCATGAGCCGATGTCGACCGGCCTCAAGGCCATTGACGCGCTGATCCCGGTCGGCCGCGGCCAGCGCGAGCTGGTCATCGGCGACCGCCAGACAGGCAAGACCGCTATTCTTCTCGATGCCTTCCTCAACCAGAAGGCCATTCACGACAACGGCCCGGAAGGCGAGAAGCTTTACTGCGTCTACGTCGCCATCGGCCAGAAGCGCTCGACCGTTGCCCAGTTCGTCAAGGTGCTCGAAGAGCGCGGCGCGCTGAAGTATTCGATCATTGTCGCGGCGACCGCTTCCGATCCGGCGCCGATGCAGTATCTGGCTCCGTTTGCCGGCTGCGCGATGGGCGAATATTTCCGCGACAACGGCATGCATGCGCTGATCGGTTACGACGACCTGTCGAAGCAGGCCGTTTCCTACCGCCAGATGTCACTGCTGCTGCGCCGCCCGCCGGGCCGCGAAGCCTATCCGGGCGACGTTTTCTACCTCCACTCGCGGCTGCTCGAGCGCGCTGCGAAAATGAACGACGACCAGGGCGCCGGTTCGCTGACCGCTCTTCCGGTCATCGAAACGCAGGGCAACGACGTGTCGGCCTTCATTCCGACCAACGTCATCTCGATCACCGACGGCCAGATCTTCCTTGAAACCGACCTGTTCTACCAGGGTATCCGCCCGGCCGTGAACGTCGGTCTGTCGGTTTCCCGCGTCGGTTCGTCGGCGCAGATCAAGGCGATGAAGCAGGTTGCCGGTTCGATCAAGGGCGAGCTCGCCCAGTATCGCGAAATGGCCGCCTTCGCCCAGTTCGGTTCGGACCTCGATGCTGCGACACAGCGCCTGTTGAACCGCGGTGCACGCCTGACCGAACTTCTCAAGCAGCCGCAGTTCTCGCCGCTGAAGACGGAAGAGCAGGTCGCGGTGATCTTCGCTGGCGTCAACGGCTTTCTCGACAAGCTGCCGGTTGCTTCGGTCGGCAAGTTCGAACAGGGCTTCCTCTCTTATCTGCGTTCGGAGGGCTCCGCCATCCTCGACGCGATCCGCACGGAAAAGGCAATCAGCGATGATACCAGGGGCAAGCTCACTGCTGCTCTCGATAGCTTCGCAAAGTCTTTCGCGTAATCAGGCCCTAAGTTAGGACGGATCACGGATGCCTTCACTTAAGGATCTGAAAAACCGGATCGCCTCCGTCAAGGCGACGCAGAAGATCACCAAGGCGATGAAAATGGTCGCCGCGGCGAAGCTTCGGCGTGCGCAGGAGGCGGCCGAGGCCGCCCGGCCTTATTCGCAGCGCATGGGTGCGGTGCTGGCGAACATCGCCAAGGCCGTTACCGATGCGGACGGCGCGCCGACACTGATGACCGGGACCGGCAAGGACCAGGTTCATCTGCTGGTGGTCTGCACGGCCGAACGCGGTCTTTGCGGCGGCTTCAACTCGCAGATCGCCCGATTCGCCCGCGAGCATGTGCGCAAGCTGGTTGCCGAGGGCAAGACAGTGAAGATCTTCACCGTCGGCAAGAAAGGTTACGACATCCTTCGCCGCGAATATGCTTCGCTGATCATCGAGCGCAAGGAATTGCGCGACGTCAAGAAGATCGGCTTCGAGAATGCGGACCAGATCGGCAAGCGCATCATCGAGATGTACGAGGCTGGCGAATTTGACGTCTGCACGCTGTTCTATTCCGAGTTCAAGTCGGTGATCAGCCAGATTCCGACGGCGCAGCAGCTCATCCCGGCTTCGACGGGCGCAGTGCAGGCCGAAGATGCGGCGCATGCCGGCGCGGTCTACGAATATGAGCCGGATCCGGCTTCGATCCTCGAAGACCTGATCCCGCGCAACATCTCCGTCCAGATCTTCCGCGCGCTCCTCGAGAACGTCGCCGGCGAAATGGGCGCCAAGATGAGCGCCATGGACAATGCGACGCGTAATGCCGGTGAGATGATCAACAAACTGACGCTGAGCTACAACCGCCAGCGTCAGGCGCAGATCACCAAGGAACTCATTGAAATCATTTCGGGCGCGGAAGCGCTCTGAGGCTAGGAAAAGAGGGTCAGAAAATGGCTGAGGCAGCTACCCCCAAGATCGGCTCTGTCGGCAGGGTCACACAGGTTATCGGCGCCGTCGTTGACGTTGCTTTCGAAGGCGAACTGCCGAAGATCCTGAACGCGCTGGAAACCACCAACAATGGCGTCCGTCTGGTTCTCGAAGTTGCACAACACCTTGGCGAGAATGAAGTCCGTACGATTGCGATGGACTCGAGCGAAGGTCTCGTGCGCGGCCAGGAAGTCAGCGATACCGGCGCTCCTATCATGGTTCCGGTCGGCAACGAGACGCTCGGCCGTATCATGAACGTCATCGGCGAGCCGGTCGACGAAGCTGGCCCGCTCGTCACTGCGCACAAGCGCGCCATCCACCAGGATGCGCCGTCCTATGTCGAGCAGTCGACGGAAGCGCAGATCCTCGTCACCGGCATCAAGGTCGTCGACCTTCTGGCGCCCTATGCACGCGGCGGCAAGATCGGTCTGTTCGGCGGCGCCGGCGTCGGCAAGACCGTCCTGATCATGGAACTGATCAACAACGTCGCCAAGGCGCATGGTGGTTACTCGGTTTTCGCGGGCGTCGGTGAACGTACCCGTGAAGGCAACGACCTCTACCATGAAATGATCGAATCCAACGTCAACAAGCATGGCGGCGGCGAAGGCTCGAAGGCCGCGCTGGTTTACGGCCAGATGAACGAACCGCCGGGCGCCCGCGCCCGCGTCGCTCTGACCGGCCTGACGGTTGCCGAACATTTCCGCGACCAGGGTCAGGACGTTCTGTTCTTCGTCGACAACATCTTCCGCTTCACCCAGGCAGGTTCCGAAGTGTCGGCTCTGCTCGGCCGCATCCCGTCGGCCGTCGGTTATCAGCCCACGCTCGCAACCGACATGGGCCAGATGCAGGAACGCATCACCACGACGACGACCGGCTCGATCACCTCGGTCCAGGCCATTTACGTTCCGGCCGACGACTTGACCGACCCGGCGCCGGCAACCTCGTTCGCGCATCTTGACGCGACGACGGTTCTGTCGCGCTCGATCGCCGAAAAGGGCATCTACCCCGCCGTCGATCCGCTCGACTCCACCTCGCGCATGCTCGACCCGATGGTCGTCGGCGAAGAGCATTACGAGGTCGCCCGTAAGGTCCAGTCGACGCTGCAGCGCTACAAGGCCCTGCAGGATATCATCGCCATTCTGGGTATGGACGAACTGTCCGAAGAGGACAAGATTGCCGTTGCCCGCGCCCGCAAGATCGAGCGTTTCCTGTCGCAGCCGTTCTTCGTCGCCGAAGTCTTCACCGGCTCGCCGGGCAAGCTGGTTGCTCTGGAAGACACGATCAAGGGCTTCAAGGGCCTCGTCAACGGCGAATACGATCACCTGCCGGAGGCTGCCTTCTACATGGTCGGCTCGATGGAAGAAGCGGTCGAAAAGGCCAAGAAGCTCGCAGCTGCTTGATGAGCGACGCGCTGGACGAGATATTCTGCTGCGATCCTCTGAAAGGGGTCGTGGCGGATCTTCCGGAACCAGCCGCGCCGACCATCTATCGCGCCGATAACGGCGTGCTGATGATGGTGGTTGGTCTGGTTCAGAGCGAGGAAGGCCTCGGCTATCTCGACCAGGCGATAATGCACTGCCCGTTCTGCGGGACCCAATTGCAAGATGCGAAAGCCATAGCCGAGAAGGTAAGTCACTGATGGCTGACAATTTCAACTTTGAGCTCGTTTCGCCGGAGCGTCTGCTGCTGTCGGAGATGGTGACTGAAGTCGTCATTCCTGCGACTGAAGGCGAAATGACCGTCATGGCGCACCATGCGCCGACGATGACGACGATCAAGCCGGGTGTCGTGAGCGTGCGTTCGGCCTCCGGCAAGAAGCAGGACTATGTCGTGTTCGGCGGTTTTGCCGATATCCTGCCGACCGGCTGCACATTGCTTGCCGAATCAGCGGTTCCGGTCGAGGAACTCCACAAAGACGAACTGACCCGCCGCATCGAGGCCGCTCGCAAGGAGCTCGAAGATACCGAGCTGCACGAACGCAAGTCGAAACTCGAGCACTTCATCATGGAACTGACGCATCTGAATGGCGTCGTCCAGCAGGATTGATCGCAATCGATTTTTCGATAGTGAAAAGGCGGCTCAACAGCCGCCTTTTTTGTGTCTGCTCGTCTCCAGGGATCCGGCGGACAATGTCTGACGGCGGGTTCAAATGAACAAGCGGCCTTCGCCGCCACGCCGGATCGTCTCAGAAGCCGGTGCCGCCACGCAGCTCGATGACGAGCGTCTTCAGCAGAATCTTCAGGTCGAGCAACAGACTGAAATTCTTGACATAATAGATATCGCAGGCAATGCGGGCGCGAGCTTGCAACGGTCGCGCCGTCGGGCCCCGCCAGCCGCGTGTCTGCGCTAGGCCGGTGATGCCGGGGCGCATGATGTGGCGCTGGTGGTAGTGCGGCACCAGCTCTTCGTAGAGCCTGCCGGCTGCGCGCATGTTGATCGCATGGCATCGCGGACCGACCAGCGACATATCGCCCATGAGGACATTGAAAAGCTGCGGCAGCTCGTCGATATTCGTCCGTCTGAGGACCGCGCCAATGCCGGTCATCCGGCTATCGCCCTTGACGGTCTGCTGAATGCCGCTCGGATCACAATCGTCGGTGCGCATCGAGCGGAATTTGAAGACCGTGATCTTCCGTCCGTTCAGTCCCCAGCGGATCTGCCGGAAGAATATCGGGCCGCCATCGTCGAGTTTGATGAAGAGAGCAATCGCCAGAAAAAACGGCGCGAGCACGATGAGGGCGCTGCCTGAGGCGACAATGTCGAACAGCCGCTTCACGCCCAGCCGTACAGCCATCTTTCTTTCGACAGGCGAAAAGCTATCCGGCTGGCGAATGTTGGAGTTCGCGATAACCAGGGTCTTGGTTTTGTCCTGACGCTGAGACGGATCGAAGCGTGAATTCGTCTTCGAAGTAAAAGCATTCATTACGCAAGGTCCACAAGTTTAGATGCGATACTGAACTACCGGGAGACAGATACATCGTCACGTAACGTTTGTCATCGGTATAAAAAAGAATTTCGTAACCCTAAAGAAGCCAAAAATGGGAGTATTTCGCGTTAACCTTAACGCCTGTAGTTGCGTTGAATGAAAGCTTATACTTTGAAAGGAGTAGCCCGATCGGATGGGCATGATGTCAGTCGGTTGCCGAGGTCGATCGCCGGTTTCTCCAGCAGGTGGTAGCTGAGGCTGGCGACGAGAAGGACGAGCGCTGCCGCCAGTCCGCAGGACTGCAGCCAGCCCGTGACGACATTTTCCGAGGAGACGCCGAACGAACCAGGGTCGAGCCTTTGGATCGATATCAGGATGATCTCCTGCCAGACATAGATGCCGAAGGAGATCTTTGCGATGTAGCGGACGGGCGCATTGTCGAGTAGCCTGCCCAGACGTTGCGAATGGCAGAGCGAAACGAGCGCCGTTGCGATTGCCAGCGGAAAGACCGGGAAGCCATAGGGGATATCGAGCCAGCCGTAAGCTTCAGGGGTGCCGCCCGGCGATATGACGAGGCGGTAGCCGGCAACGGCGAGGGTGAGCAGCGCTGCGGCATCGAACCAGAAGGAGGACCGCCTTCTCAGCATGATCTCGATGCCGGCGGCCAGCGCGCCGAGGGCGAAGACGGCGAAGAAGCCGATCGGATTATATCTCGGCATCCACTCTTTCGCCCCACCCTGCAGGCCGTACTGCCAGCCGCGTCCGATGTCGTCGAGCGGAAAGATGGTGAGGATCAGCAGATGGGCGAGGACGACGCCTGCGACGACGCAAAGCCAGGCCAAGCGGGCAAGCAGCGGACGCTGCCTGAGGAGAGGCAAACGAAACAGCAGGAGAAAGCAGACCGGCAGGAGCACATAGCTGGTGACCTCGAAGGGAATGGACCAGAGCGGGCCGTCGGCTTCGACCGGAAAAAACGTGCGCCAATGCCACTGGCTCATGAACAGCAGCCCGGAGACGTAGCGAAGCGTGAGTTCCGGCGTCAGCGGCAGGGCAAGCAGTGTCAGGCTGAGGACGAAGCTGACGGTTGCTGCCACCCAGAAGCCCGGCGCGATACGCGCCGCCCTGCGGATCGTGTAATGGCGGAGGCTCGGCATCTCGCCGCCGCCGTCGAGCGCGCGCCAGAAGGGATGAGAAAGAAGAAAGCCGCTGAGCACGAAGAAGATGGCAACGCCGAAATTGCCGAAGCGGAGGATCTGCGCAGTCGTTCCCAGTTCGTCGGGAATTCTGCGCATATCCAGCCGGAGCGCGAGATGGTGGGCAAGCACCAGCAGACAAGCCGTCGCGCGCAGAAAGTCCGCTCCGGCCAATCTCTCCTGTTGTCGCATCTGTCCCTCGCCTTATAGCTCAAGACTTTGCCGCGGAACGCCGCGGCGGGCAAGGCCAGGGCTGGACTCAGGCCAGCAGGTCGTTGGTATAATAGGTGGAAAAGTCCGGCTTCTCCTTGAGTGCGGCGCCATTCGCATCGACCAGAATGCCGTTCTCGACCAGGAAGCCGCCGATAGCATCGGCCTTGGCCGGATCGAGGGTGCCGATCACACCGGCCTGGGATTTCAGGAAGTGTCCTTCGATCAATGCCTTTTGCGAAGCTTTCACCAATTCGGCGTTCATCAGCGCGCCGTTGCTCTCCGCTATCAGCAGCGCGCAGGCTTCGTCGGGATGATCAACGGAATAGGCATAACCCTTTCGCGTCGCCTGAATGAAAGCGCGGGCATTTTCCCGATTGGCCGAAAGATAGGTGTCGCTGGAGACGATGACCGTGGTTTGCTCGTCGGGAATGCCGTAGTCGGAATAGTGGAAGCGGGCGATCTTCCGGTTTTCCAGTTCGGCGGCGACGCCTTCCCAGGTATAGATCTCCAGGGTGAAATCGATCGAGCCATTGTCCAGCGCTTCATAGGCGGAGGTGCCGAGCGTGACGGTCTTGACCTCGCCTTTGCCGCCATCGTTGCGGATCATCGCGGAGATCAGCGCGCTCTCCCAGGTGCCGCCGAATCCGCCATAGGTCTTGCCGTCGAGATCCCTTGGGCTCTTGATGTCGTCGCGTCCGCCCTTGAAGATCAGGCGTGCTGTTTCAGTCTGGACGACGCCGTAGACCATCTTCACGTCACCGCCGGCGGCGCGCTGCGTGATGGCCTCGATCTCGCTGCTGATCCCGAAGTCGGCGACGCCGTTCGATACCAGCGTTCCGGCACTCGTATCGGCATAGGGTAGAATGTCGACATCGAGGCCCGCGGCGGCATAAAAACCCTTCGCCTTGGCGACATAGATGCCGATATGGTTGGTGTTGGGCGTCCAGTCGAGTGCGATGCGAGCCTTTGCGGGCGCCGACTGGGCGAAGGCCGGGCGGCCGACAAGGCCTGCCGCGATGGCGGCGAAAATCGTCTGGCGACGGGTGAGAAGCAGCATGATGACCTCCTCAGGTCTCTAGAGCATGGTGCCGAAAGTGTGCGCGGTTTTCGGCGTCATGATCTAACTCTTTAGTTCAGAACAGGATGCAGATTTTAGGCCGACCGGCCTAAGATCATCCTGTTCCAGCGGATGAAGCAGGGTCTGCAGGATTTCGGTTTCGATCGCCTGGGCCGCCGGCGAGCCGAGATCGGCAAGGCTTCTGGGGCGGGGCAGGGGAACGCGGAATTCTCGAATGATGCGCGCCGGGCGGGCCGAAAGCACATAGATGCGGTCGGAGAGGAACACCGCCTCGCGGACATCATGGGTGATCAGCAGCGCCGTCCAGCGGTGTTCGGTCCACATGCCCTGCAGCCACTCCTGGATCTGCGTGCGCGTCAGCGCGTCGAGCGCGCCGAAAGGCTCGTCGAGCAGCAGCATGTCCTGGGTCTGGACGACGGTGCGCAGCAGAGCGGCGCGCTGGCGCATGCCGCCCGATAGTTCGGACGGATAATGGTGTTCGAAGCCGGCAAGGCCGAAGCGCTCGAACAAAGGCGCCACAGCGGCGCGGGCCGCGCGGCGGCTCTTGCCTTTTACCTCGAGGCCGAGGGCCGCATTGTCGATGATCCGGCGCCAGGGCATCAGCGCATCACGCTGCGGCATGAAGGCGAAGGAATGCGGCGCTTCCTCAAGCGGCGCGCCATTGAAAAGCACCGAGCCGGAATCGGGTCGAAGCGACTGCGTCAGCAATCGCAGCACCGTCGATTTTCCCGAGCCGGACGGGCCGACGATCGAAACGAACTCGCCGTTCCCGACGCCGAGCGAAATATCGCCCAGTACCTGCATGCCGTCGAAAGATTTCGCGATATTGCGCAGTTCGACCATTTTGTCGCTCATCGGCGCCGCTCCCCGGATGGCTGCCAGGGCATAAGGAGGCGCTCTATCAAGAGTGTTAGGCCGAACAGGCAAAGGGTCAGCACGGCGCTGACGACGACGGCGGCGAGCACGAGATCGGGACGGAAATTGTTCTTGGCGTTGAGGATATAGATGCCGAGGCCGCTTGCGGCGCCGGCATATTCGGCAAAGATCGCGCCGACGACGGCATAGGTGATCGAGATCCTCAGGCCGGCGAAGAAATAGGGCAGCGCCGAGGGAAGCCGTGCCAGGCGGAAAATGCGCCAGCGGCTCGTCTTCATCGAATGCAGCAATTCGGCGATGTCGCGGTCGGTCGATTCATAGCCTTGCAGCAGGGCGACGAGCAGCGGAAAGAAGGTGACGAGCGCCACCAGCAGGATCTTCGGCAAAAGGCCGAAACCGAACCATAAGACGACGAGCGGCGCAATCGCCACCAGCGGCAGGGTCTGGCTGGCGATGAAGATCGGCAGCAATGCCCGGCGCATGAATGGCATGAAATCCATGAGGATCGAAGAGGTGAAGGCGAAGGCAAGCGACAGCGCGAAACCGCCGAGCGTCGCACCAAGCGTCGGCCAGGTGTTTGATATCAGCGCCTCACGGTTCAGCCAGCCCTGGATAACGATGCGCGAAGGCGCCGGCAGAATGGAAGGCTTGATGCCGGAAAGATCGACATAGAGTTCCCATGCCGCCAAAAAGGCGCAGCCCGCGAGCAAGGCGGGGAACCCCCGATAGAGAGCGGCGCGGAGCGCGGAAAGGTGCGAACCCGATGGTTGCGGCGATGTCATCAGCGTTTGATTTCGGTCTCGATGCCTAGCCGGCCGCGATAGGGATCGAGCGTTTTGACGGCATCGCGAATGATGCCGACGACATTGCCGGACATCGGATAAAGTGACACTTCTGCGCCTGAGAACATCTGAACCTCGCTCCGCTGGCATTACCCAGATCAGCTTTAAAGGGTCCAGAGGCTAGCGCCTCATATCTCAGCCCCGGCAATACGGAGCTCCCCTGTTATTTCGTCGGAAACTATCACCCGTGTTTTCTTCCCGCAACCGCAAATTTGGGAACCCGTCCGCACGGTCGGAAAAGCTCTGTTGTGAGGGAAACACCCGAGCGGGATCCCGCTCGGGTGTTCCTCGGTGGGCCCGTACCTGCCGGGAACGGGACCGCAGCTTGCTGCCTCTGGCGGCAATATCGGCGTAAGGGGTGCCAGCGCCCTTATCGGAGTAAGAGCGGGAGCGCCCGATCGGGCTTTACGATCGCAGAAGCAAAGGGTATAAGACCTCAACCAATATTGAGGTCAAGAGGCGATGGATGGTATTTCGGCAGCGCCGCTCGGAAAGCTCCTGACTGTCGGCGAAGTGGCGGAACGCAGCGGCCTTGCCGTCTCGGCGCTGCATTTTTACGAGACCAAGGGTTTGATCTCGAGCATCCGCTCCCGCGGCAATCAGCGCCGCTACGGGCGCGATGTGCTTCGCCGCCTCGGCATCATCAAGGTGGCACAGCGTGTCGGCATTCCGCTTTCGGAAATCCAGGCGGCGTTCCAGTCCCTGCCGCAGGGGCGCACGCCGACCGTCGCCGATTGGCAGACGCTGTCGGCGCGATGGAAGGACGATCTCGACGCACGAATCAATCGGCTCAGTCTGCTGCGCGACCGCCTGACCGGCTGCATCGGCTGCGGCTGCCTGTCGATCGAAAGCTGTCCGTTGCGCAATCCCTGTGACCGGCTCGGCAGGGAAGGGCCGGGTGCGCGGCTTCTGGAGACCGAAAACGAGCTCGTTGTTTAGTCCTGGATCTCCCCGGAAAGATCGATGCCTGCCTTTCTTTCGGTCGGTGTGCTCATATGTTAAGGGCAGGTGACGCATCCGAGGAGGACGGCTTCGTGTTTCATCCCAGACTGTTTGAAAATCGTAATGTCGTCGTCACCGGCGCCGGCCGCGGCATCGGCCTCGAAGTCGCTCGGCAGTTTCTGGATTGCGGCGCGAAAGTGATCGTCCATACCGGGCGCAAGCCGGGGCGGGACCTGCCGGATTTCCTGCTGACGGCTGAATCGGAAAGACGGGCGCTGCTGCTGCATGCCGATTTCTCTGCCGCCGGCGGTGCGGTGCAATTTGCCGACGATGTTCTGGCTTTCTTCGACAGGGTGCATGTGCTCGTCAACAATGCCGGCACCATGCTCGGCCGTTTTCCCGCTGCGACGCTGACCGATGCCGAATATGAAGCGGTCATACGGCTGAACCAGACCTCGGTAGTGGCGCTGACGCGCGCATTGCTGCCGGCATTGAAGGCGGCCGAGGGTGCTGCCGTCGTCAACACCGTTTCGATCTCGGCGCTCACCGGTGGCAGCCCCGGCTCGTCGATCTATTCGGCCTCGAAAGCCTTCGTTGCGACCTATTCCAAGGCGCTTGCCCGCGAGCTTGCCCCGGATGGCATCCGCGTCAACTGCGTCTCGCCGGGAACGATCGAGACGGATTTCCACGAGCGCTATTCCTCCAGAGAAAAGCTGGAGCAGACCCGGAAATCCATCCCCCTGCAGCGGCTTGGCACGGCAGAGGATTGCGCTCCCGCCTATCTGTTCCTGGCGGCTCCCTTACTCTCGGGATACATTACCGGCCAGGTGATCGAGATCAACGGCGGACAGCTTATCTGCTGATTTACTTGGACCTTTTTTGGCATTTCATCACTATTGACCAATTCGTTTGTGCGAATATGCTATTGTTCTGATCTACCAAATCGCCTCCCTTCCGAGATATCGAATGCCGTTGCCTAAACCGGAGCCGGGGATGACCGGCCAGGACTTGCACATACTCGCCGGAAAAGCCCATGAAGCGAGCGATCTGCTGAAGGCTTTGGCGCATCACACCCGATTGCTGATCCTCTGCATCCTGGCAAAAGAGGAGCGGACGGTCGGTGAAATCGAGAATATTCTCGGCATTCAGCAGGCGATGGTTTCGCAGCAGCTTGCGCGTTTGAGGCTCGAAGGCCTAGTCAATACGCGCCGCCAAGGCAGGCTGGTTTATTACAGTATCGGCAATGTCAGCGTGCTTGCCTTCCTCGAATCTCTGTTCGATCTTTTTCCCGCTGCGGAAAACTGTTAAAGCGCGTCGCCTTAACTTGATTCATTCCCTTGCGGAGCACGGTTGCTGTGTCGAAGATGAGGCCGGACGCGAAATGTCGCGGGAGCCCGGATGATCGACAAGCTGGAATTCTTCATCGCCCTAGCCAATGAAAAGCATTTCGGCCGCGCTGCGGAGGAGTGCGGGATTTCGCAGCCGACGCTTTCGGCCGCGATCCGGCAGCTCGAGGATCAGCTCGGGGTCATGCTGGTGCAGCGCGGTTCGCGTTTTCAAGGGCTGACGCCGGAGGGGCAGCGCGTGCTGGAATGGGCCCGGCGCATCGTCGGCGACGCGCGCACCATGCGCGAGGAAATGCGCGCCGCCCGCCGCGGCCTTTCCGGCCACATTCGCCTTGCCGCCATTCCGACGGCGCTCGCCATGCTTTCGCGCATTACCACGCCTTTTCAGGAACGGCATCCCGGCGTCACCTTCTCGATCGTCTCGCGCAATTCGCTGCAGGTGCTGAGCATGCTCGAAAACCTCGAAATCGATGCGGGCATCACCTATCTCGAAAACGAGCCGCTCGGCCGTGTCACCAGCGTTCCGCTCTATGCCGAGCGCTATCATCTGATCACGGCTGCGGGCAGCCCGCTCTCCGATCGCGACAATGTGACATGGAAAGAGGTCGGCGATCTTCGGCTTTGTCTATTGACCGCCGACATGCAGAACCGCCGAATCATCAATCGGCACCTGACGGAAGCCGGTGCCACGGTGCATCCGACGCTCGAATCCAACTCGATGATCGTGCTGTTCTCGCATGTTCGAACCGGCCGCTGGGCGAGCATCATGCCGCGCAATGTCGCCAAGTCTTTTGGTTTCCCGGTGGAAATCCGGATGATTCCGATCGTCGAGCCGGAGGCCCATCATCTCGTCGGCCTTGTCGCGCCCTATCGCGAGCCCTTCACGCCGCTGGTCTCTGCCTTGCTGCATGAAGCGCGGGTGCTCGTGCGAGATGAAGAACTCTGATAGAAAAAAACTATCGTTCCACAGGATAGCTTTATTGATCCCTGGCGGCTTCCCTGAGATGCTTGCGGCGGATGGTGCTCGGCTGGAGGGGCCGCCATTCCGCAACGAGCAAGCCGTCGGGAGGGCTACCTTATGACCATTTATATCGCCGAAGGCGATATTGCCGCGCGCACTCGTGCGATCATTGCCGATCTTCGCTTCCTCGAAGGGCCGCTGCTTCCCATTCTACACGAGGTTCAGGACGAATTCGGTTATATCCCGCAGGAAGCCGTGCCCGTGATCGCGGAGGAACTGAACCTCTCCCGTTCCGAGGTGCATGGCGTCGTGACTTTCTATCATGATTACCGCGACCACCCCGCCGGCCGGCATGTGCTGAAGCTCTGTCGCGCCGAGGCCTGTCAGTCGATGGGCGGCGATGCGCTGGCCGAGCGCGTCAAGACGCTGCTTGGCATCGATTTTCATCAAACGATGCTCGACGGCAGCGTGACGCTGGAGCCGGTCTACTGTCTCGGGCTCTGCGCCTGCGCGCCATCGGCGATGCTCGATGGCGAGGTCTATGGCCGGGTTGACGATCAGCTGGCGGCGGAACTCGTTGCGGAGGCACGCCGATGAGCATCAAGATTTATGTTCCGCGAGATGCCGCCGCGCTGGCGCTCGGCGCCGAAAAGGTGGCAAAGGCGATTGCCCAGGAGATCGCCGCCCGCGGCCTCGGTGCCGAGATCGTGCGCAACGGCTCGCGCGGAATGTTCTGGCTGGAACCGCTTGTCGAGGTCGAGGTCGCCGGCAAACGCATCGGTTACGGACCGGTG
This sequence comes from Rhizobium redzepovicii, assembly GCF_019793435.1. GTDB lineage: Bacteria > Pseudomonadota > Alphaproteobacteria > Rhizobiales > Rhizobiaceae > Rhizobium > Rhizobium redzepovicii. The sequence goes on from NZ_JAILYH010000036.1 coordinate 14,757, forward strand.
AAAGCAAAGGATGTGCCTGCATTGTTCGACGCCGGGATGATGACCGGCGGCGATCACCCGCTCTGTCTCGGGGAGGTTGAAGACCTCCCGTTCCTGAAGGAACAGACCCGCCTAACATTCGCCCGCTGCGGCATCACCGATCCACTGTCGTTGGCCGACTACGAATCGCATGGCGGCCTGGCCGGCCTTCGCCGGGCCGTTTCGATGACATCCGCCGAAGTCGTCAAGGAAGTCACCGATTCCGGCCTGCGCGGACGCGGCGGCGCCGGCTTTCCCACTGGGATCAAGTGGAAGACTGTTCTCGATGCCCCGGGGGACCGCAAATATATCGTCTGCAATGCCGATGAGGGTGACAGCGGCACCTTTGCCGACCGGATGATCATGGAGGGTGATCCCTTCGTGCTGATCGAGGGCATGGCGATAGCCGGCCTCGCCACCGGAGCGACCAAAGGCTACGTCTACACCCGTTCTGAATATCCTCATGCCATCGCAGTGATGACCGAAGCCGTCGGCATCGCGCGTCAGGCCGGGATACTCGGCCCGTCGGTGCTCGGCTCGGGCCGCGCCTTCGATATCGAGGTGCGCACCGGCGCCGGTGCCTATGTCTGCGGCGAGGAGACGGCCCTTTTGAACAGCCTCGAAGGCAAGCGCGGCGTCGTGCGCGCCAAGCCGCCGCTGCCGGCGCATCAGGGGCTGTTCAACTGTCCGACCGTCATCAACAATGTGATCTCGCTCGCCTCCGTGCCGGTGATCATGGAGAAGGGCGCCGCCTTCTATCGCGATTTCGGCATGGGCCGCTCGCGTGGCACCATTCCGCTGCAGATCGCCGGCAATGTCAGATATGCCGGTCTTTACGAAACGGCCTTCGGTCTTTCGCTCGGAGACATCGTCGACCGAATCGGCGGTGGCACCGCGACGGGGCGGCCGATCAAGGCCGTGCAGGTCGGCGGACCGCTTGGGGCCTATTTCCCTCGGGCATTGTTCGACACGCCGTTCGACTACGAAGCTTTCGCCGCCAAGGACGGGCTGATCGGCCATGCCGGCCTCGTCGTCTTCGACGACAGCGCCGATATGCTGAAGCAGGCGCGCTTCGCCATGGAATTCTGCGCCGTCGAAAGCTGCGGCAAGTGCACGCCCTGCCGCATTGGCTCGACGCGCGGCGTCGAGACGGCCGACAAGATCGCCCATGGTATCGAGCCGGAGAAAAACCGGGCGCTGCTCGCCGATCTCTGCAACACGATGAAATTCGGCTCGCTCTGTGCGCTCGGCGGCTTCACCCCCTATCCCGTCATGAGCGCCATGACGCATTTCCCGGAGGATTTTTCGCCGGCGCCGATGGTGGAGGCAGCTGAGTGATGATCTTCCAAGCCCCATGCCGTGATCTGCTCAATTCCATTTCCGTACAGGAGGCCGACCATGTCTCTCATCCATGAAATCGACTACGGCACTCCCGCTTCTACATCCGAGGTGATGGTGACGCTCACCATCGATGGGCAGCAGATCAGCGTGCCGGAGGGCACCTCGATCATGCGCGCTTCGATGGAGGCCGGCATCGAGGTGCCGAAGCTCTGCGCCACCGACATGATCGATGCCTTCGGTTCCTGCCGGCTCTGTCTCGTCGAGATCGAGGGCCGCAACGGTACGCCGGCCTCCTGCACGACGCCGGTGGCGGCCAATATGGTGGTGCACACGCAGACAGGACGGCTGAAGGATATCCGCCGTGGCGTGATGGAACTCTATATCTCCGACCATCCGCTCGACTGTCTGACCTGTGCAGCCAACGGTGATTGCGAATTGCAGGATATGGCGGGCGCCGTCGGGCTGCGCGACGTGCGCTATGGCTATGACGGCGACAACCACGTCAGGGCGCGCAACCATGGCGAGATCAATCTGAAATGGACGCCGAAGGACGAAACCAATCCCTATTTCACCTTTGACCCCTCCAAATGCATCGTCTGTTCGCGCTGCGTGCGCGCCTGCGAAGAGGTGCAGGGCACCTTCGCGCTGACGATCGAGGGGCGTGGTTTCGGCTCCAAGGTTTCCTCGGGTGCGCATGAAGCCTTCATCGATTCCGAATGCGTCTCCTGCGGGGCCTGCGTACAGGCCTGCCCGACGGCGACGCTGACGGAAAAGTCGGTGATCGAGATCGGCCAGCCCGAACATTCGGCCATCACCACCTGCGCCTATTGTGGCGTCGGCTGTTCCTTCAAGGCGGAAATGCGCGGCGAGGAACTGGTGCGCATGGTGCCGTGGAAGGACGGCCAGGCCAATCGCGGCCATTCCTGCGTCAAGGGCCGTTTCGCTTACGGCTATTCCACCCACAAGGACCGGATCCTCAACCCGATGATCCGCGAAAAGGTCGGCGATCCCTGGCGGGAGGTAAGCTGGGACGAGGCCTTCGCGCATGTGGCGTCGGAGTTCCGCCGCATCCAGTATCAATACGGTCGCGACGCGATCGGCGGCATCACTTCCTCGCGCTGCACCAACGAGGAAACTTATCTGGTGCAGAAGCTGGTGCGGGCCGGTTTCGGCAACAACAATGTCGATACCTGCGCCCGCGTCTGCCACTCGCCGACCGGCTATGGCCTAGGCCAGGCTTTCGGCACCTCGGCGGGCACCCAGAATTTCGACAGCGTCGAACAGTCCGATGTCGTCGTCATCATCGGCGCCAACCCGACCGACGGCCATCCGGTATTCGCCTCGCGGTTGAAGAAGCGGCTGCGCCAGGGGGCCAAGCTCATCGTCATCGATCCGCGCCGCATTGATATCGTCCGGTCGCCGCATGTCGAGGCGTCCTACCATCTGCCGCTGAAGCCCGGCACCAATGTCGCCGTCATGACCGCACTGGCGCATGTGATCGTCACCGAAGGGCTCTATGACGAGACCTTCATCCGCGAGCGCTGCGACTGGTCGGAATTCGAGGACTGGGCCGCCTTCGTCGCCGAACCGGCGCACAGCCCCGAGCAGACCGAGATCTTCACCGGCGTGCCGGCAGCGGATCTGCGCGGCGCGGCAAGGCTCTATGCCAAGGGCGGCAACGGCGCGATCTATTACGGTCTCGGCGTCACCGAACACAGCCAGGGTTCGACCACGGTTATCGCCATCGCCAATCTGGCGATGGCGACCGGCAATATCGGCCGTCCCGGCGTCGGCGTGAATCCGCTGCGCGGCCAGAACAACGTGCAGGGCTCCTGCGACATGGGTTCCTTCCCGCACGAACTGCCGGGCTACCGGCACATTTCCGACGATGCGACACGGGATATCTTCGAAAAGCTCTGGGGCGTGAAGATCAATAACGAGCCCGGCCTGCGCATTCCGAACATGCTGGACGCGGCGGTCGACGGCTCCTTCAAGGGCCTCTACGTCCAGGGCGAGGATATTCTCCAATCCGATCCCGATACGAAGCATGTCGCGGCCGGCCTTGCGGCGATGGAATGCGTCGTCGTGCAGGATCTGTTCCTCAACGAGACCGCCAATTACGCTCATGTCTTCCTGCCAGGCTCGACCTTTCTCGAGAAGGACGGCACCTTCACCAATGCCGAGCGCCGCATCAACCGGGTGCGCAAGGTGATGACGCCGCGCAACGGCTATGGCGACTGGGAGGTGACCCAGAAGCTTGCTCAGGCCATGGGGCTCGACTGGAATTACGCCCATCCGTCTGAAATCATGGACGAAATTGCCGCAACGACGCCGAGTTTCGCCCTGGTGTCCTACGATTACCTCGAGAAGATGGGCTCGGTGCAGTGGCCATGCAACGAGAAGAACCCGCTCGGCTCGCCGATCATGCATGTCAACGGCTTCGTGCGCGGCAAGGGCAAGTTCATCCGCACCGAATATGTGGCGACCGACGAGCGTACCGGGCCGCGCTTCCCACTGCTGCTCACCACCGGCCGCATCCTCAGCCAGTACAATGTCGGGGCGCAGACGCGGCGGACCGAGAATGTCGTCTGGCATGCGGAAGACAGGCTGGAAATCCATCCGCATGATGCCGAGCAGCGCGGCATTCGCGATGGCGACTGGGTGAAGCTCGTCAGCCGCTCCGGCGACACCACGCTGAGATCGCTGATTACCGATCGTGTTGCACCGGGCGTCGTCTATACGACCTTCCATCATCCTAATACGCAGGCGAACGTCATCACCACCGACTTTTCCGACTGGGCGACGAATTGCCCTGAGTATAAGGTGACGGCGGTGCAGGTTTCGCCCTCCAACGGGCCGAGCAACTGGCAGATGGAATATGACGAGCAGGCACGGCAATCGCGCCGCATCGCCGGCAAGCTCGAGGCAGCGGAGTGAAAATGCGGGGGTGGTTTGGCAAGAAGGGATTTGCATCATGACCTTCCAGACTACCGCCCGTGCTCCCGAAACCGCCCGCCACAACGGCCTCATGCATTCCGGCTCGCGCATCGTGCCGGAAGAAGTGCCGATCGCCTTTTCCTATGGCGGCAGCTCGCATGCGGTGATGATGGCGACGCCCGATGATCTCGAGGATTTCGCCGTCGGTTTCAGCCTGACCGAAGGGATTATCACCGAACGCACCGAGATAGCGGCCATCGAGATCGTCGAAGGCGAGCAGGGGATCGATGTGCAGGTGAGCCTTGTCGACGACGTCGCTGATCGGCTGCGGGCACGACGCCGCAGCATGGCGGGGCCGGTCGGCTGCGGGCTCTGCGGCATCGAATCGATCGAGCAGGCGGTGCGGCCGGTGCCGGATGTCTCGGCATCGCCGCTGACGCTGTCGCATGCCGATATCGTACGCGCCGTTTCGCTGCTGAACGAAGCGCAGCCGCTGCATCGCGAGACGCGAGCGGTGCACGGCGCCGGCTTCTATCTTCCGGCCAAGGGATTGCTTGCCGTGCGCGAAGATGTCGGACGGCACAATGCGCTCGACAAGCTCTGCGGCGCCGTCATCGACGCTGGCGAAAACGGCCGGAACGGCGCCGTCGCCGTGACCAGCCGGCTCTCGGTCGAGATGGTGCAGAAGGCGGCGATCCTCGGTTCACCCGTGCTCATCGCCATTTCAGCGCCGACGGCTCTTGCCATCCGAACGGCCGAAGAGGCCGGCATGACGCTCGTCGCCCTGGTGCGCGGCGAGGATTTCGAGATTTTCACCCACCCGCACCGCATCTCGCCTGGAAGCATCGCCGATGTCGCATGATACCAAGACCAAGCTTGTCTATATGGCAAACCAGATTGCCACCTTCTTCAAGAGCCAGCCGGCAAGCGAGGCCGTGGAAGGGGTCGCCAATCATATCAACAAATTCTGGGAGCCGCGTATGCGGCGGCAATTGTTCGAAATTCTCAACAAGGAGGAAAACGGCCTGGATGCCCTCGTGCTGCAGGCCGCTCCCTTGATCCGCAAACCTGAGCCGGAAGCACAACAGATCCGGTAATCCGAAGTTGGCGCATGCCGGAAAGGGCAGCAGCTTGCTGCCTACGGCTATGCCAGCGATAGAATTTAAATCGATTTAAAATAGAAAAAATGGAATTTAAAGTGGTACAGCGTCCTTTGCGCTCCTGAAAAGACGGCAGCGATCCAATCACAGCAAGGTCTGAAACAAGGAGGAGTTGTTCATGACTGCAGCGGAAACACGTACGGACGGAGCGGTGGCAGGCTCGGGCCTGCTCGATCGTGAAAGGATCGTCGCGAAACCCGGTTTTAACAGGTGGCTGGTGCCGCCGGCCGCGCTCGCCATCCATCTCTGCATCGGCATGGCTTATGGTTTCAGCGTCTTCTGGTTGCCGCTGTCGAAGTCGCTCGGGATGACCGCCCCGACCGCTTGCCCCGATCTGACACTCGCCTCGGCGCTGTTTACCACCACCTGCGACTGGCGCGTTGCCGACCTCGGCTGGATCTATACGCTGTTCTTCGTTCTGCTGGGCTCGTCGGCCGCCATCTGGGGCGGCTGGCTGGAGCGGGCCGGTCCGCGCAAGGCGGGCGTCGTTTCCGCCTGCTGCTGGTGCGGCGGCATCGTGCTTGCCGCTGTCGGTGTCATCACCCATCAGCTCTGGCTCATGTGGCTCGGCGCCGGTGTCATCGGCGGCATCGGTCTCGGGCTCGGCTACATCTCGCCGGTCTCGACGCTGATCAAATGGTTTCCCGACCGGCGCGGCATGGCGACCGGCATGGCGATCATGGGCTTCGGCGGCGGCGCGATGATCGGCGCTCCGCTTGCCAACTTGCTGATGAATGCCTTCAAGACCGATACCTCGGTCGGGGTCTGGCAGACCTTCATCGTCATGGCGGTCATCTATTTCGTCTTCATGATGGGCGGCGCCTTCGGCTATCGCATTCCGCCGGCCGGCTGGCGGCCGGAAGGCTGGACGCCGCCCGCGGCCAAGAGCACGATGATCACGACCAAACATGTGCATCTGCGCGATGCTCACAAGACAAAGCAGTTCTGGCTGATCTGGGCGGTGCTCTGCCTCAACGTTTCGGCCGGCATCGGGGTTCTCGGCATGGCGTCGCCGATGCTGCAGGAAATCTTCGCCGGCTCGCTGATCGGCCTGCCGGATGTCGGTTTCGCGCAGCTCGACGCCGGCCAGAAGGCGTCGATCGCCACGATCGCCGCGGGTTTTGCCGGCCTGCTGTCGCTCTTCAATATCGGCGGGCGGTTCTTCTGGGCGTCGCTCTCCGACAAGATCGGCCGCAAGAACACCTATTACTGCTTCTTCATCATCGGCATCGCGCTTTATGCGCTGGCGCCTAGCCTCGCCGGTATGGGCAACAAGGCGCTGTTCGTTCTCGCCTTCGGCGTCATTCTGTCGATGTATGGCGGTGGTTTTTCGACCATCCCGGCCTATCTCGCCGATATTTTCGGCACGCAATTCGTCGGCGCCATCCACGGGCGGCTACTGACGGCCTGGGCAACGGCTGGCATCGTCGGTCCCGTCGTCGTCAACTATATCCGCGAAGCGCAGATCGCCGCCGGCGTTGCTCCCGGTCCGAGCCTCTATACCGGCACGATGTACATCCTCGCCGGCATGCTGGCCCTCGGCCTTGTTGCCAATTCACTGATCAGGCCGCTTTCGGACAAATGGTTCATGTCCGATGGTGAGGTCGCTGCGCTGCAGGCGAAGTCGGCGGCCGTCAATGCCGGGCCGACCGGCTCCTTCGGCATCGGCACGGGTGGGCTGGACGCCAAGGCGATGCTTGCCTGGGCCGTCGTCGGCATTCCGCTGCTCTGGGGTGTCTGGGTAACGCTGAAGGCGACCTTCGCGCTGTTCGGGTAAAGATATCAAAGCGCGCCGCATGGGCCTCATGCGGCGCGCTTCTTCCTCGCTACGCAGAAATAATCGCGAGCTATGGGGTGTGGCTCAGAACTCTTCCCAGCTCCGCGCGGTTGCAGCGGCAGCGCCGTGCGCCTTGCCGACACGCGAAACGAGATGCAGCGCCGGCGAGCCTGCCTGTCTCGCTTCCAGCCTGCCGGCGGTTTGAGGCCCGGCCTGGGTGCGGGTCTGACCGGGCAGTCGGAATCGTGCCAGCAGGACCCGCAGCGTTTCGGCTTCCGTTGCCAGGCTGTGGCTGGCGGCGGTGCTCTCCTCGACCATGGCGGCATTCTGCTGGGTTGCCTGGTCGAGCGAATTGACCGCCTGGTTGATTTCCTTGAGACCGGTTGCCTGTTCCCGTGAGGCTTCGACGATGGCGACGACATTGCCGTTGATATCGCCGACCTGGGTGACGATCTCCTCGAGCGCCTTACCTGTCTGGCCGACGAGGCCGACGCCGTTCTTGACGAGGTCGCTCGACGTATTGATCAGCGCCTTGATCTCCTTGGCGGCCTTGGCGGAGCGCTGGGCGAGCTCGCGGACTTCCTGGGCCACCACTGCAAAACCCTTGCCGGCTTCGCCGGCGCGGGCGGCTTCGACGCCGGCATTCAGCGCCAGGAGATTGGTCTGGAAGGCAATATCGTCGATGACACCGATGATATTGGTGATTTCGCGCGAGGACTGCTCGATCTGGTCCATGGCGGCGACGGCGTTGCGGACCACGACGCCCGACTGCTCGGCGCCCTGCTTTGTCACAGCGACAAGGCGGCCCGCCTCATCGGCGCGGCGGCTGGAATCGTTAACGGTGGTGGTGATCTCCTCCAGCGCGGCAGCGGTCTCTTCGATCGACGCGGCTTGCTGTTCCGTACGCTTGGAAAAGGAGTCCGCCGATGTACCGATCTCGCTCGACCCGGCGGCGATCGCAATGGCATTCTCGCCGATGGTCTTCATCGTATCGGCAAGACCTTTGACCGCGGTGTTGAAGTCGTGCCGCAACTGCTCCATCGAGGGGACGAAGGGCGTATCCACCGTCTTCGTCAGATCACCTTCGGAAAGCTGGCGCAGCGCGCCGCCGAGCAGGGAGATCGCGCTCATTCGCTGGGTGACGTCGGTTGCGAACTTCACGACTTTGTAGACTTTGCCGTTGGCATCGACGATCGGGTTATAAGCTGCCTGGATCCAGATTTCGCGGCCGCCTTTGCCGAAGCGGACGAATTCGTTGGCAATGAATTCGCCATTGCCAAGACGCTGCCAGAAGCTGCTGTATTCCTCCGTGCGGGTGTGGGCCGGGTCGCAGAACATGCTGTGATGTTTGCCGGCGATTTCGGCCAGCGAATATCCCATGGCCTGGCAGAAATTCTCGTTCGCGGTCAGGATCTCGCCCTTTGGGGTAAATTCGATTACCGCCTGCGAGCGCGAGATCGCCTCAAGCTTACCGGAATCCTCGACCGCCTGCTTCTTCGCGGCTGTGATATCGGCGGCGAATTTCACCACCTTGAACGGCTTTCCGCCTTTGGAAACGGGATTATAGGACGCCTGGATCCATATTTCCCTATTGCCTTTGGCGAAGCGCTTATAGGCGCCGGCGTCATATTCGCCGCGTCCGAGCCGCGCCCAGAAGGCGCGATATTCGGGCGTCGCCGCATAGGCCGGCTCGCAGAACATGCTGTGGTGCTTGCCGACGATCTCGTTGAGGCGATAACCAAGCGCTTTGCAGAAATTCTCGTTCGCCGTGAGAATATTGCCGTTGAGATCGAATTCGATGATCGCCTGCGACTTGGAGATGGCGTCAAGAATGTATTTCGAATCGGAGGCTAGACCAAACATTCTTGTCCCTTTGAGATGCACAGCTTGCGCTGTTCGGCTGGAGAAGCGAAGGGGCTGGCGAGGTATGCCGGTGCAGGGGACAACCGGTCTCCGGTTATCACTCCTCTATACCGGAGACTTATCATCCGTATGCTTCACGACCATACTGAGGGAGCGTGGTTAATTTAGCGTATAAAAGCTATTGCTAATAATATGATGTGATACGGATGAACGCGGCGATTTACCTCAGACGCGCAAAAAACCGCCCGGGACGGGCGGTTTTCAACTCTTCGAATTGCTTGATGGCGATCAGGCCGCTAGTTCATCCGTCTCGTTTTCCTTGAACATCTTGGCAAGGTTCAGGAAGCAGATCATGCCATTTTCCGAGGCGATGATGCCTTCGCAATAGGCGCGGTCGAAGGAGGCTGTCACTTCGGGCACCGGTTGGACCTGGCTGGAGGAGATGGTGAGAATATCCGAGACGCGGTCGACGAGCATGCCGATGACCATGCTGTGAACTTCGGCGACGACAATGGCGCTGCGTTCGTTGGCGACGGTGCTCTTCATGCCGAGCTTATAGGCAAGATCGATAATCGGGATGACCGAGCCGCGCAGGTTCATGACGCCGATGACATCGGCCGGCGCATGCGGGATCGGCGTCGACGGCGCCCAGCCGCGAATTTCGCGAATGGTCGTGGTCTTGACGCAGAATTCCTGATCATGCAGGCGGAAGGCAATGATTTCGAGCGTATCGCCGCTGAAGCTAGTGGAATTGATCGTGGTCATAGAATTCTTCCCAACTGTCGTAAGCCAGGGCAGAAGCGGGCGCGCCACCATTGGCGCGGACGAGCTTTGCCTTCACACCACGCGATGGCTTTGCGCTCGGCCAAGCATCGTTACGGTTATCGACGACATTAGCGGAAGAGTGTTGCCCAAATCTAAATCGGGAACCGGATTTGCGGAGGTTTCGTGCTCGATTCACCTCAGCTTATGGTCTTTTCGATCTGCGAGACCGCCCAATCGACCTGCTCCCTCGTGATAACCAGCGGCGGAGCGAGGCGAATCGTATGGTCGTGCGTGTCCTTGGCGAGCAGGCCGCGTTCCTTCAGCGCATGACAATATTGCCGCGCGCCGCCGGCTTCGGGTTCCAGTTCGACAGCCATCATCAGGCCGCGGCCGCGCACCTCCCGGACGATGTTCGAGCGGATCGACCTGAGGCCTTCGAGGAAATAGTCGCCCATATCAGCGGCGTTCTCGATCATACCCTCTTCCGTCAGCACCTTCAGCGCCGCGCGCGCCACCGCGCAGGCGAGCGGGTTGCCGCCGAAAGTGGAGCCATGCTGGCCGGGCTTCAGCACCCCCAGTACCGCGGAATTGGAAAGCACCGCAGAGACGGGATAGAAGCCGCCGGACAGCGCCTTGCCGATCAGCGTCACATCGGCCTCGATGCCTTCATGTTCCTCCGCCAGCAGCTTGCCGGTGCGGCCGAGGCCGGTCTGGATTTCGTCGAGGATGAGGGTGACGTTGTTATCCGTGCAGAGCTCGCGGATGCGGGTGAAATATCCTGCCGGCGGGATGATGACACCGGCTTCCCCCTGGATCGGCTCGATCAGGGCGGCGACCGTATTGCTGTTGATGGCCGCCTCGAAGGCCTCGGCATCGCCGAAGGGAATGGTGCGGAATCCCGAGGTGTAGGGGCCGAAACCGGTGCGGGCGTCGGGATCGGTGGAGAAACTGATGATGCTCAGCGTCCGGCCATGGAAATTATCGGCGCAGACGATGATCTCGGCCTGGCCTTCCGGTACACCCTTGACCTCGTATCCCCATTTGCGCACCGCCTTGATGGCGGTCTCCACCGCTTCCGCGCCGGAATTCATCGGCAGGATCTTGTGCGATCCGGTGAGCGCGGCGAGCTCTTCATAGAGATAAGCGAGCTGATCGTTGCGGAAGGCGCGGGAGGTGAGCGTCAATCTGCCCGCCTGCTCGACCATGGCGGCAAGGATTTTCGGGTGACAATGGCCCTGGTTGACGGCGGAATAGGCCGAGAGGCAATCGAGATAACGATTGCCGTCGGTATCCCAGACATGAACACCTTCGCCGCGCGTCAGCACCACGTCGAGCGGCTTGTAGTTGTGGGCGCCGAGACGTTGTTCGGTGGCGATCAGTTTTTCCGAAGTGTTCATGGTTCTTTCCCCTCTAGATCATGATGCCGATAAGTGAGTTCCAGGCGGCGCGTGCCTTCTACGCGGCACGGGTTGGGCGATCGAAGATGCGGCGGCCGAAGAGGCTTGCCGTCAGCTCCACTAGGACGCGGGCGCTCTTGCCGCGATCGTCGAGAAACGGATTGAGTTCGACGAGATCGAGCGACGAGACGAGGCCGCTGTCGGACAGCATTTCCATCACCAGATGCGCCTCGCGGAAGGTCGCGCCGCCGGGCACCGTAGTGCCGACGCCGGGGGCAATTTCGGGATCAAGGAAATCGAGGTCGAGGCTGACATGCAGCAGGCCGCTCGCCTTGGCGACCACATCGAGGATCTCACGCATGATGGCGCCGATGCCCTGCTCGTCGATCGCGCGCATATCGAAGACGTTAACGCCGTGTTCGTGGATTTCCTCGCGCTCACGCGCATCGACCGAACGGATGCCGACCTGGAAGACATTCTTCGGGTCGACGAAGGCACGATCCCTCGGCAGGATCTCGGCGAACTCCGCCTCGCCACAGAAGAAGGCGACGGGCATGCCGTGAATGTTGCCGGATGGCGAGGTGGCGGGAGAGTTGAAATCGGCATGTGCATCGAGCCAGAGCACGAAAAGCGGGCGGCCTTTGCCGGCGGCGTAACGCGCCATGCCGGAGACGCTGCCCATGGAGAGGCTGTGGTCGCCGCCGAGGATCAGCGGAAAGCGACCCGAGGCGGCGACATCATGGACGCTGCTTTCGAGCGCCCGCGTGAAGGCGCCGACGATTCTCAGATTATGGGCCTTCGGATGATTCGGCAGATCCATCGCCGGTACGATCCTGAGATCGCCGAGATCGGCGACGTCGTGGCCAAGCTCGATCAGCGTCTGATCGACGCCGGCGATGCGCAGGGCCGCCGGGCCCATGGCGGCGCCCCTGCGGCCGGAACCTTCTTCCAGCGGCGCGCCGATAAGTGTGACAGATTGCGATTGGGCATTCATTCGAGGGCTCCGTGGTGAGGCCGTTTTGGCCGATAGTGGGATAAAGGGCTGACGGCAAAAAGATGGAAAAGTGTCAGAAATGGATTATGATTGCGCAATATGATAAACCTATTTTGACAAAGTGATCAGCGTGGACGATCTCGATACCGAGCTCCTGAGTGCGCTTCGCCACAATGCCCGGATTTCCGTCTCCTCGCTTGCGGCGATGACGGGCGCTTCGCGGGCAACGGTTGCCGCCCGAATCGACCGGTTGGTCGCCGGCGGCACCATCGTCGGCTTCACCATCCGCACCGGTCATGAGACGCGGTCCGCCGGGGTGCGTGCCATCGTCATGATCGAGGTGCTCGGCAAACTCGCCGACAGGGTGGCCGATCAGCTGCGCGGCCTGCCGCAGGTCCGCGCCCTGCACAGCACCAATGGCAAATGGGATTTCGTCGCCGAACTCGAGGATCGCGACCTTGCCTCTTTCGATGAGACGCTACGCCGTATTCGGCTGATCAACGGCATCAACTCGACCGAGAGCAATATTCTACTGAAGACGAGCAAGACGGGGTTTTAGGACATTGTCGTGCGAGACGCCGGCTGAGGAATCGGCGAACCAGCCCCTCATCCGCCTGCCGGCACCTTCTCCCCGCCCGCGGGGCGAAGGCGATATGCCGCGACCTCTCCGTTCCTCTCCCACCTCTCTCGCAGGGCACGTCCCCTCGCCCCGTTTACGGGGAGAGGGTTAGGGTGAGGGGCAGCCGCAGACGCTAAGCCGGCTCAATATTCCCGTTCGTAGACGACACCCGCTTCGCCGGCACCATTACCGCCGGCGGCACCCCGCAGCTTGACGCCGCGGCCGACGTCGAGGTTGATGATTGCCTTGGCGCCGGCTGCGCCGCCCTGCTGCAATTCGAAATAGGTGCGGTCGTTGAGATAACGGCCGACGCTGACGCTCGTCTGGCCCTTGGAATCGGTGCTGATATCGAGATCGTCGACGCCGAGCTGATTGCGCAGGCCTTCAAAAAGCGAGGTCGAGCGGTTGCCGGCCAGCTGGCTGACGGCGTCGGCGAGCTGGGCGATCTGCACCGGCGAGAGTTTGGACATCGACTGGCCGAAGATCAGCTGCGCCAGCACCTCGTCCTGCGGCAGCTGCGGCGAGGAGGAAAAGGTAATTGCCGGGTCGGTGGCAAGTCCGGCGACGTCGACGGTCAGCGTCGTCGAGCCGGAGGTCGAGGTCGCTTCCATATCGAGCGCCGGCGTCAGGTCGCCGGCGAATGTGATCCTGCTTTTGTCGGTGAAATCCAGACGGCGGTTGAGAATGGTCATGCGGCCGCGGCGCATGGTGAATCCGCCGGTTACGATCGGCGCTGCCGCCGTTCCGCGGATCGTCACCTTGCCGCCGAGCTCGGCATCGATGCCGCGGCCACGTGCGAAGATATGCGAAGGCGCGTCGATTTCGAGATCGAGGGTGATCGTGGAGGATTTCTCGGTGGGTTTCCGTTCGCCATCGTCGCGCAACTGGGCAAGCACCGCTCGCGGCGCATTCTTGTGGCGGATGTCGATTTCCCTGAGCGAGGTCGGCAATTTTTCCGGGACGGTGATCGAGGTCTTGTCCAGCCGAAGCTTGCCGCTCAACGTCGAATTCATGATCGGCCCGCGCAGGCCGAGCGTGCCGTTGACCGTGGAGACAACAAGCGTTCCATCGACATAGACCGCTTGGTCGAGTTTGATCGAAATATCGGCGGGAAAGCCGCCGGCCGGCTGGATGCCGATGGTGCCGCTTGCCGAAATCGTGCCGCCGCCGCCGAGGCTGCCGCTGAGGCGCGATATCACTGCCTGGCTGCCGTTGAAGGTGACCGTCGCCGCGAGATTGTTGACGGCGAGATTGCGCCGGACATCGACGAGCTTGGCGCCATTGGTCGAGACGGTGCCGTTGATGACAGGTGCCGCCGCGGTTCCGCCAACCTGCAAGTTGAGGGTGGCGACGCCGTCGGCGACGAGGCCCTGTTGCGCGAGTGGCGCGCCAAGCACGGCGAAGGGAAGATTGCCGTTGAAGCGCATATCGAGGGCGCGATTGCCGGTGATCACGACGCTGCCGCCGCCCTTCAGCGACATGCCGGCATCACCGACAAGACTGGTGTCGACCGTCAGCCTGTTTCCGGCAAGTTTGCCTGATGCGCCGATGGTGAACGGCGAAAGGCCGGCGCCTTTTGTCTGGCTGGTTGCGGCGTTCTTCCAGTCGACCTTGAAATCGACCGAGGGCGCCGATAGCGCGCCGGTGGCCTTTGCGGTTGCCGAGACCGCGCCTTCGGCTCCAAGGCCCGGAACAAAGCTGTTGGCGATCGCAGCCGGAACATTGGAGGCATTCACGGTGGCATCGACCGCGCGGATAGAGGTGCCGGCGAGCGAAAGATTACCGGCGGCTTTCAGCGCAATGCCGCCGCTGCCGCTGAGATTGGCATCGAAATCGAGCCGGTCACCGGCGTATTTTCCCGTCGCCGCCAGCGCCAGGCGGGAGAGGCCGGCAGCCTTGGTGTGGCTGGTGGCCGCATCCTTCCAGTCGAGCTTGAAATCGACGATCGGATTTTCAGGCGTTCCCGACGTGACGGCGTTAGCCGAAAGTGTGCCTTCGGCACCGAGGCCGGGAACGAAGGCATTGGCGATATTGGCCGGAAGTGCGGGAATATCGGCATTGATCGAAAGATCGCGGATGGCCGTTCCGGCGATGGTGACGCCGCCGGTGGCCTTGGCCAGCACCCCGTCCTTGCCGGCAAGGTTGGCATCGAAGTCGACCCTGTCATCGGCGTATTTTCCGGATGCCGCCGCGCTCAGGCCGGAAAGGCCGCTGTTTTTGGTCTGAGCGGTTGCGGCGTTCTTCCAGTCGAGCTTGAAATCGACGGCGGGTTTGGGCAGAGCGCCGGAGACGGATGCGGTTCCCGACACCGTGCCCTCGGCGGCAAGACCGGGGATGAAGCCGTTGGCGAGCGCTGCCGGCAGATTGGCGAGATCGGCCTTGACGTCAAGATTGCGGACCGAGGTGCCTGCCGTTGCAACATTGCCCTTGGCTTTTAGCGAGAGGCCGTCCTTGCCGCCGAGATCGGCATCGAAATCGAGCCGGTTGTCGGCGAAATGGCCGGAGGCGGCAAGCGCCAGTCCCGATAGATGAGCGCTTCTGGTGTGGCTGGTCGCGGCATCGGTCCAGGCGAGCTTGAAGTCGGCATTCGGTGCGGCGGGGGTCCCGGCGGCGGACAGGGTGCCCGATATCGTGCCGCCGGCCGCCAGGTCCGGAACGAAGGCATTTGCGAGACTGGCCGGAATCTTGGCGATCTCGGCATCGACCTTGATGTTTTCGACCGTCGTGCCGACGAGGGCGACATTACCGGTGCTCTTCAGCGAGAGGCCTTCGGCGCCACTGGCCGCGGCGTTGAAATCAAGCTTGTTATCGGCGAATTTTCCCGCTGCGGTCAGGCCGAGAGCGGCAAGGCCGGCACGCTTCGTGTGGCTGGTCGCGGCATCTTTCCAATCAAGGTCGAAATTGGCAGTGGGAGCGGCAAGCGAGCCTGCGGCCGAAACCGTTCCGGAGATCGCGCCTTCGGCGGCGAGGTCGGCGACGAAGCTGTTTGCGATGCCCGCCGGGATATTTTTAAGCGTTGCATCGACCTTGATGTTGTCGATCATCGTGCCTGTGACGGCGACATTGCCGTTCGCCGTCAGCGAGACGCTGTCGGCGCCCGCTATCGCTGTGTCGAAATCAAGCTTGTTGTCGGCGAATTTACCGGATGCCTTCACCGCGAGGTCCGCAAGGCCGGCACGCTTGGTGTGGCTCGTCCCAGCATCTTTCCAGCTAAGGTCGAAATTGGCGGTGGGAGCAGCAAGCGAGCCTGCCGCCGAAACCGTTCCGGAGATCGCGCCTTTGGCGGCAAGATCGGCGACGAAGCTGTTTGCGATGCCCGCCGGGATATTTTTGAGCGTTGCATCGACCTC
>NZ_JAILYH010000037.1 GCF_019793435.1 Rhizobium redzepovicii
AACCGACACGCCTTCATCACCTTGCTTCAGAATGAACGCCTTCTGAGCGTCCGAAAACTGCGACGCTTTCATCGTCTTCTGGTCCCTTTCCCAGCCAGGAAAATGCACCGGAAAACTCTAACCAAAACTGGTCCAGTTTGAAGGGTTCAGATCAAAGTGCACAAGATGGTGGCGAATGGGAACGTAGGGTCGTCGCCTCGATCGCCAAGAAATTGAAAAGGGGCCAGCGAGGAGCGCCTTTTGGCTCGCATCGCCGGGTCCGCGATCAAGGCCCTCGACGGAGCGGTGCCGAAATTGCCGAACAGGCGATACTTTCGGCTCTGGTCCGCAAATACAAGACTGGCGGTTCCTAAGCAGCGAGCCCAGGCGGTGCCACGTTCCTCCTACGGCATTTCATTATCCACGCATGTTGCCGAGGCTGCTGAGCCTGCTCGAATTCCGGAATAATGCAGCACATCGGGTCCGCCATCGCGGCGCTGGAATGGCTCAAGCGTCTGATCGACGAGGACGACAGACGGATCGACCCGTATCGATCCGAGACCTGGCTGTAGGCCTGAAGGCCTAGCATCCTGCCGTATTTCACGTTTACCAGGGCGTCGCCTTGCGCTGTGGCGGCAAATAATAGGCCGTCGCTCGAAGCCGGAGTGCCCATGGATCGGTAACCCCGCCTGCGCCTCGACCACCCTGGCTAGCGCCCGGTCGTAGGCTTCGCTCTCGACATGCCACTGTCGAACACGGATTAACACCCACAAGGTGTGGGTGTCTGTGGCATCGGCCATCATGCGCAGGCCAAAGCTAGTCTCTTCTGCGAGGATGACGTTCATCGCAGGGCGCTCCTGTACGCAGATGACTGAATGCTTCGCAGAAGCCAGTCGCAGCATCCACGTCTGGACGTCGCCTTCGCAATCGAGCCGCCCGGAATCGTAACAGCCCGAGCTGGCGCGGCCAAGCTCGCGTAACCGGATGTCGAGGTGAGCTTGAGATTTGCCAGCTATCCTCCTGTCGCAACGGCCCCGCGAGACGATCGCTGTCGGCCACAGCCTGGGCCGGAACAAGTGCAGGTCTGAGATCGCCATAGCGTCGGGACCCGCCCAAGCATTGTCCAATAGGTCTCGTGTTTCTTTTCGCATCCGGTGGATCTTTTACTTGACACATCCGGCCATAGCATCTGCCAATAGGGACAAGGCCCGCGGCACCAAGCGGCGCATCCGCGCCCACTATCGTGCGGAGGGCCACTAACAATTCACCAGGTTTCAGAGTGAATCAGCAGCAACAAAAATCGACGGCAAACTCGATGGGGGCTACGCGGATGGGGGCGCGCTTACTGAGCGCCGAGTCTCAACTGTACCGTCGCCACCGAACTTTGGAGCTGTCGATCCTGTTCAGGACGTTCATTCAGAACCCTACTCGGTTTGTCGTGCTTGCGACAGCGTGATGTGCGGTTTGGCACGTCTCGGCGCTCTAGGGCAGCCATTGAATAACATACAGAACAGTTTTCTGATGCTTTTCGCTCCTTCTGCATTGGCACGAATCTTGAACCTTTTTGTTGCGCGCCGCTAGGAGCTCCCAACGGGGGCCTTGGCATCTTCTCAATCCAGCTCTGAACGGAGACACCAATGATGAACAACATGGCAGCCTATCGTGTAACCGAATTAACCCCTCAAGAAGCAGCTGAAACCTCCGGAGGTTGGTATTTTTGGGTTTACTTGTTTTTGCGACGTTACGGACACTTGTTTGGTTGATAAGCGAGCTGGCTCTCGATGGCTCCTAGTGACTACAGACTAGCAGTTCCCCTTTCTGCTGAAACGGCCAGCTGCACCGCAGAAAGCATACTGGCGCGACGATCAGGACGATCCTTGAGCATTTATAGGGCGATCTTGCTCTTCGTCGCCGCGGCATTTGGCTCACTGCCACTCGTTACCATACCGGTCTCCATGCAGAGTGTCGGTACTATTCGCCCGATCGTGGAGAAGACGCCCCTGATAGCGCCCGTCTCCGGACGCATCTCCCGTGTCCTTGCCTTTGAGAACGATGTCGTTGCTAAGGGGAAGGAAATAATCGCCTTTGACGATCATGTAATCGAGGAAAAGCTCAGCGGGGTTTTAGCCGACATTCATGCCAAGAGCGATCTTGCCCATGACTTCCAAACGCTGATTTCTTCCGGCGCAAGGCTCAGCGTCTCGCCCCCCCTCCAAACCGAATCCGCGACGGCTGAAAGGGTGCATTTTCTCAACTTGCTGCGCGAGAACCAAAATGCGCGCAGTAACGCCGCGGCGGAACTCGACCGCGCAAAGCGACTTGTCTCGGCTGCTGCGGCGCCGGCGAAGACCGTTGACGAGAAGGCTTTCGCTCTCCAAAATATCGAGGTCCAAGGCGAGATCCTCGTGCGACGCAAAACCGCTGATTGGAACCAGAAGCTCCTTGATGCTAACCTGCGCTTAAAGGAACTCACGGCCACCTTGCATCAGCTCGAGCACGAACGGGACCTGCACCGCATCCGCGCCCCAGTATCGGGTGCTCTCGAGCAGTTCTCCGGCCTCGCGCACGGAAGCTACGTGCAGAGCGGGCAAACCGTTGGTTGGATCTCGCCGAACGACGATCTGGTGGCGGAAATCTACGTCTCCCCCAACGACATTGGCTTTGTGCAGCCTGGTCAGCCGGTGCGGCTCCAAGTGGATGCCTTTAACTACAACCAATGGGGTGTCATCAAAGCAAGGGTGGTCGAGGTGGCGCAGGACTTCACTCTGCATGACGGGAACCCGGTCTTCAAGGTCCAGTGCGCGCTCTCTCGCAGCGAACTCGCGCTGAAAAGCGGGGCCATCGGCCACCTGAAGAAAGGCATGACCGTGCGGGCTCGCTTTCTGTTGGCCAATCGCACTCTCCTGCAACTGCTCTACGACGAGGCAGACGATTGGCTCAACCCGATGCTGGCGGGGCGCTAATATTGTCCCAACAGCCAGCGAGCCTCCATGTCGAGTAAGGCCATTAAGTTCAAACAGCGTGACATCACGGATTGCGGCGCCGCCAGCCTCGCATCTGTCGCAGCCTTCTATGGCTACAAGTTGCCATTGGCGCGCATCCGCCAGTATGCGTCGACCGACCGCTCCGGTACGAGTGTGCTGGGGCTCACGGAAGCGGCGCAGAAGCTGGGCTTCATCGCGAAAGGCGTCAAAGGTGGCTTCGACAGCCTGTACAAGATCCCCAAGCCCGCTATCGCGCACGTCGTCAAGGAGGACCTGCACCATTTCGTAGTGGTCCATGCGATCGACGCCAAGTGGGTCATCGTCATGGACCCGGCCTTGGGCGAAATCTGCAAAGTGCCGCATCAGGAATTCATGGAGCAATGGACCGGCGTTCTGGTTTTGCTGGTTCCGGCAGACACATTCAATCGTCGAGACGAGACCACGTCGCCCCTCGCCCGATTCGCCCGCCTACTCGCGCCACACCGCACGGTGATGGCGCAGGCTCTCGTCGGCGCTCTTGTGACGACCGTCCTCAGTCTCTCGACGGCGATCTACGTTCAGAAGATCGTTGATCACGTGATCCCAGCGGGAAACCGCAACCTGCTCAACTTGATGAGCATCGCAATGCTGCTGATCCTAGCGATACAGATCCTGATCAACCTCCTAAGAGGCCGACTCGTCCTGCAGACGGGGCAGAAGATCGACGTATGCTTGATCCTCGGCTATTACAATCACATCCTGGCCCTGCCCCAGAAGTTCTTCGATAGCATGCGCATGGGAGAAATCGTGTCGCGCATGAACGACGCTGTGAAAATCAGGAGCTTCCTGAACGACGTTTCGATAAACATGTTTGTTGACATTTTAATGATACTGTTCTCGTTCGGAATGATGTTCATCTATTCCTGGAATATTGCTTTGATCGTGGCGCTCGCCATTCCAATGTACATCCTGGTATATTGGGCCATCAATCGGATGAATCGAAATCTCCAACGAGTCATCATGGAAAATGACGCCAAACTCGAGGCGCAACTGGTAGAATCACTCGGAGCTGTCTCCACCATTAAGACTTCCGGCGTCGAGAGCTTCGCAAACTTCAAAATGGAGACCCGCTTCGTAAAGATGCTGCATTCCGTCTACAGCTCCGGGCTGATCTCAATCTGCGGCGACAACGCCTCGACGTTGCTGTCGGTCCTGTTCACCATCGTGCTGATGTGGTTTGGAACCACGCTTGCGCTCGAACAGGCCGTCACGCCCGGCGAATTGCTGTCCTGCTATACGTTGCTTGGCTATATCACCCGGCCGGTCGCCCGCCTGATCCAGACCAACCGGATCGTTCAAGACGCGTTTATCGCGGCGGATAGACTTTTCGAGATCTTTGAACTGGAGTCGGCAAGCAGCAGCGGCATCGATGCTACGAAGACCGATCTCGGAGATATTCGCCTGGAGAACGTCACATTCCGCTATGGCGCGCAGGCGGAGGTTTTCAGCGATCTAAGCGTCTCCTTTCGCCAAGGAGAGTTGACGGCCGTCGTGGGTGAGAGCGGCTCGGGCAAAAGCACCCTTGCGGCTCTGCTGCAGAATGTCTACCAGCTTGAGGATGGATGCATTCGGATCGGCCAATATGCCCTCCAGGATTTCTCGAGCGCATCACTGCACAAGGTCATGGCTGCAGTACCGCAATCGATAGACGTCTTCTCCGGTTCCGTGATCGAGAACATCGCCCTGGGCGAGTTCGAACCGGAGTTCGATAAGATCGTACGCATCTGTGATCGAATAGGACTGCGGGAGTGCATCGAGCGCTGGCCCGGGCGGTTCCAGGCCCATCTGGGCGAGAACGGGGTTCGCCTCTCCGGAGGTGAGAAGCAGCGCCTCGCATTGGCTCGGGCCCTGTACCGGGATCCCGACGTTCTAATCCTTGACGAAGCGACCTCCTCTCTGGACTCGGCAGCCGAAGAATTTGTGCTGCGGGTTGTTGAGGATCTGTCTCGCGCTGGGAAGACCATCATAGTCATCACTCATCGGTTGAGCACCGTTCGTGGGGCGGACAATATTGTGGTCCTGGACAAGGGGCGGGTCATTGAGGAGGGAAAGCACGCTGACCTAGTGAGAACTGATGGCCCTTACGCTCGATTATGGCGGGCGCCAAGGTCGTGATCCGTGTAGGCCCTGTCGGCTCGAGGATTGAAAACGGTTGTGAACGTCACGGTTAAGCAGCATGGCAACATTGTCGGCTGTGAACTTGAAGCGGCGGTGATCGGAACGTGGGCGATGGACTTCGTTCACGACCAACTCGCAACGGGTAAGAAACTGCGCGTGCTGACGGTGGTCGACACCTTCTCGCGCTACGTGCCGGTGCTTGATCCACGTCATAGCTATAGAGGCGAAGACGTTGTGCAAACCCTTGAACGGGTGTGCCAAAAAGCCGGCTATCCGAAAACGATCCGTGTCGACCAAGGGACCGAGTTCGTGTCGCGCGACTTGGACCTGCGGGCCTATTCCAAGGGTGTGACGTTGGACTTCTCACGCCCCGGCAAGCCGACTGATAATGCTTTCATCGAAGCGTTCAATGGCCGCTTCCGTGCAGAATGCCTGAACCAGCATTGGTTCCTGACCCTTGCGGATGCCCGCGAAAAGATGGAGGATTGGCGTAGATACTACAATGAGGAAAGACCTCATGGTGCGATCGGCAACAAGGTGCCGATCTCGTTGGTGAATTCGGGAGGCGCAACCAGCCCGCCTCCCTGAATGAAGCCGGAAAACTCTAGCATCCGGTGGTCCAACGTTTGGGAGCGGTTCAAGACCGCCGAGGCTCTAATCGCCGCCGGATGAAAATTCAGTGGCAGGTCATTTGAAGGCCAACCACCTACCTTCCTGCCGAACACTGGCAGACCAGAAAACAAGGGGCGCAGCCAATACACGTCGCTTGATCAGTGCTTGTGAGATACGCCGGAGCCAAAGAGGAGCCGTAGTGAGTAGTGAACGCACTGTCATGCAGGTTCCTCCATGTCGCCCCCCCCCGCGCCAAGAACGCTAGGGCACACCCCCGGATTGCTTGATTGCTGGGCAGATTAGCGAAGAATTCCGCCCTATATGAGCCGTTTCAACCGCACTTAAACGCGCGCTACATCTGAATAGGTCTTAATTGTTGTTAAGCCATTATCGACCAGGCCAGTTCCCGCCTCGGCGAGCTTTTGGAGGTTGTCGAAGCCAAATCGATGTACGTCGCGGAGCGTCTTCGAGAGTACTACGAGCCGCCCCGCCGTGAGTAATATCCGACCGAATCCCTCATGGTTCACAGTCAACACCGGTGACGCCATCAGTCCGGACTGCTCCTCTATAGCAAGTGCTACGGCGGCATAGAAGATCTCAAGCCGCCACTGCACCTCTAGGTCAGGTCCCCCGATGAGAGGAATCGCCCTACGCTGCTGCCTCGTCACGATGAAATCACAGAGCAAATCGGTGTCCGATTTCTCTTGCCACAATTCAAAGGTGTCTTGAGCACGCATCAGACGCAAGAGGCACTTAATGAAAGGCGTGGCGAGAGCATCTTTCTCATCTAATCGAGCATTGTTGGGGACAGGGGTGACGTTTGACATCAGTTAAAATCCTCCTGAGTGTTGGATGCGGTTTGACTAAGGGCCACACCCGCTTCCGGTAACACCATCCCTTAAAATGGTGCGGCAGATGGGACCTGTGGCGACGCAACTTGGCCCGGACGAATGACATGGCCCCTCGAAACGGGGCGGCCGCAACAACAACGGCAAGCGGCGGGCAACGCTGGCGGGCTTGACGAAAAGCGCTTCACAAGCGAGATTCCCGTCGCGATAGTCCAGTGGCGGTAGGTTTCGCCGCGAACTCCACCCTCAACCAACCTATTCGCCGCCAGGTGTAAAACCGTGTCTCGGGCTTTCGAATTGAGGATCAGGCGGGGGGTGGAATCAGCTTTTCGAGGTCGACAAGGACAGTGAGAGTATCTTGAGAGGCCGTGTACTTGCCGATCCCCCCTTTTCCGTGCGAACTGATGCAGACCTGCCATGTATTTTCCCTTCAAGGTTCAAATCGACTTCGACCGGACGCCACACGTTCCACCAGGCGATTGCCCGCCGCGTAGTTCTGGGAGTTCAAGACTCATGCCAGTCTCCTCCGCTGAGGTTCGGAACACGGCATCTGTATTGTTTCCAGCTTCTTAGCTAGCCCATGAAGAATTGATCGAGGACAACGTTGTCGTGAACCGGACAAGACGCGGTGGGGATCGAAGAAATGGCATCCCGGTGCAGCGGCGGAAGCCTATTCTCCGGCCACGTCAGCAACAAATGACACCCGCCGAAGCCGCTCCGCTCTCAATTCGCGGATTGGGCGCAATGTCCGGCCGCTTGCCGAGGTGCAGCCGGTCGATCTTCTTTGCTTGGCGATCACAGCGCCTCCCAGTGATGGACTCCGAGACCCGCATGCATCACTGGCTGGAGCTCCCTTCCTCGACAGTTAGCGCCGTCATTTGGGGGAATGCCGCGGGCAAATGGAAAGCGGCATAGGCCCCCGCGACGCCGGCGACAGCTCAACAACGCTCTGAATTTCCACAGTGAACGGCTGTTAGACGTAGCCGGCAAAGGGGAAGCTCACGAAGATCAGATGGCCCTTCAGGGCCGGGTCCTGGTCCGATGCCCACCGGATCGACCGGCCGCAAGGTTTTAGGACCGTTTCAACAACCAGCCCCTGGGCGCCTCGGCGGCGTGTATCTTAAGTTGCCGGCGTGCGTCGGCCGCGTTCACTCTCTATCCGCACCAGAACACGGCACCCGGGGGATCATGCTGCCGGCACGACCTAGCTGGCCGGTACCGTCGGCGCCGGCAAGAGGATGACTGTGGCAGCGGCCGTCATGGAGCAGTGCTGCCTCGGTGTGACCGCTGAGGCGATACTCGCTGTTTCCGGTCATTGCTTAGCACAGGCCGGAAAAGCGTTTCTGGTACCTTAGCGAACGCTCGCGATTTTAGCAGGGACAACGGGACCTGGCGGCAAGCGGACCCCAAACAAGTGCGAAGCAAACCGAATCTTTGGCAACCTCAAAGAGGGTGGAGTCGATACCCTGGGGGTCAAGCGCCCGCGTCGTCGCGGAGCATTGGGCGCGAGGGGTTTGCGGATTCTCGATACGTGATTGGCACATCAGTCGGACCTCAGCCGATCTTCGTGCAAAAGGATCCTTTAAAAATGGGCCCCTTAACGCGTGCCTTGGCATGCTTGCTTGCTGACGAAGTTTAGGTTGAGAATTGAACACCGCTAGTTATTCGCAGGATTGCTCGGCAAACGAACGAGGCGGGGTGGCGTTCCAAGCATGAGCTGGGACAGATAGGGAATGTCGCGCACGCTCCAGCGAACTGCTAGTGCTACGGCAATGATCATCGTCCCGAGAATTCCCGCCGCGCCAGACCTCATTGTGGGAGCCCATTGTTCTCCGTATTGTATCAAATCCATGAGACGGAATACCGTAGCCTGCACCAGGTACAACACGAGCGTGCTCTGCCCCACTTCCACGGCGATAAAGCGAACCACCCGGTTCGAGCGTCCAATTTTCCAGGATTGAAGCAGAATCTCGATCATCACTGCAGAGGCCACTGTCGAGCCAAAAAACATCAGAAGGATATCTTTTGCCGACTGCAGATCCTGGATTAAGGCGAGATTGTTGTAGACATAGGTGTCCTCGCGCCACGCCATGAAGCACAAGCTAGCCGCGATAGAGGCGGACATCATCAGGAGTGGCTTATGATACCGCATTATGCTCGTCCACCAATCTCTCGACTGCGCAAATGAAAATCCCATGCAGAAAAAGGGATAGGTGTACTTTATGAGAGGGAATATAGAAAACGTCACGGGGGCAACTGCGACCAGTATGGATGAGACAAGCAAAGAGCGTGCCGACCCGGAGTTGAAGATCGAAATAAGTTTGACCAAAAGAAAAGAAGCAAACGCAGCCCAGATGAACCAGTATGTGCCGACGAAATCGTGCATGAATTGCAACAGGTTGCCAGGTGCGTCCGGCGGCCGGGGAAACATGAGCAATTTGACTGCCTCCAAAAGGGTGCACCAGAACAGCGTCGGCACCAGGAGCTGCAGCGCGCGATCAGCGATGGCTTGCCTGAACGATTTGCCTAGTAGCCCTGATCTAGAGAGATATCCGCTTATCGCCATAAAGAGAGGCATGTGAAACATGTAGATCGATTTGAAGCATGCCGAATCCCAGAAGCCATCACCCTCGTAAAAGATATATTGTATCAGGTGACCGAAAATCACCAAGACAATGAGTATTCCTTTGGCGAAGTCTAAAGCTAGATCGCGATCGTCGGCCTCTGGCGCCTCAGGCACTGTCTTTCCACCTACAATTCTTGCTCGCATTCTCAACATCTCACGATGCCTACGGGAGCCTTTGAAAGCGGCATTTTCCAACCTCTCGTTCATCATGCAGGCTAATCCAGCTTCCGATCAGCGCTCCGACTTCGGCATGCTGAACGACGGCCAACGGTCATACAATTTGCCTGGGTTCCAAGTTCACAGGGCGACCGTGGCGACTTAGGCCCAGTAGCCGTTTTCGGCGTGTCCATTGGCTGTTTTTCGCCGCAACGTACGCCCCGCCTAAACTCGCTGCCGCGCAACTGCTTGGGCTGCCACGTCGTCGAAATCTTCTAACGGACATTTGCGCGTATGCAAGTAGCGCTGCTTGACTCTGCACTCGGCTATTGTTGCGATTGCATATGATTCTCCATGCCAAACTTGCGCGACACCGTATCAAAAGAACATATTGCCGATTCAATGGCTCCTAGCCGCTGTGGGTATCGTCTATCACCTACCGGCGCTTGGGTGTGGATCGGCACCCCAGCGCAACCCCCCAGACGCTGGAGATTTGCTCCATTAGATCCGCCGCCCAACGTGTCCTATATGGCAGCCTCACCATTGTAAAATTCATGCTCCTAATGACACGCATCTGCGGTATGGATGAGTATCGCGGACCCTTGACAACCTTGAGCGGAAGGTCGGTGAGTATCGCGATACACGAGGCTTTGGCCGCGATCGCCGCCGTTTTGGATCGCCGCCAATGATAGCTGGACGTTGGGCTGCCATTGTCGATCCGTATGCGACGTTTGTCGATACGTCAGAGACGACCGTGGTCCCAATCCGTAGGAAGATCGCAGTAAGCGTCAAGATATGCGGGATGCAACGGCCAGTGTCTGGGGATGCGCTCCCCTGTCAAGGTCGAGACCCCCTCCTCGATCAGTGGCTTTCCCTTTTTGGGATACCTCTCCTTCGGTGGCGAAAGAATGAAACCGGGCTGGATATGTCGCTGGTCATTTCGCGCGATTCAAATTGGCGCAGACTTTGCGGCTCGCTTGACGCGACGATCCCCCTGAGCTGAAGAAGGCCGGCCGCAATAGCGCCGAGCATTGGCGCACATATATAAAGCCAGAGTTGAGAGAGTGCCGCCCCTCCTGCGAAAAGTGCTGGGCCGATCGATCGTGCTGGATTCACAGAAGAACCCGAAACGGTGATACCGCCAAGGTGGATCGCAACTAAGGCAAGTCCAATCGCCAATCGTGCAACAGCGCCGCGTCCAGCCGTGCATTTGAGGAATACAGTTACGAACAGGAACGTGGCGATAAACTCGAATAGGAACGCAGCTCTCCATCCGTAGACTACCCAGCCGGTTTGGGCGAAACCTTCTAGGGTGATATCGTAACCGCCGACCTTGTTCATAGCGATAAGGTAGAGCGTGCCTGCCGCCGCGATAGCTCCTGCACATTGGGCGGAGACATACGCGAGAAAGTCCCACACTCTCAATCGGCGCGACACGAGGAAACCCAGGCTGACCGCCGGATTGAGATGCGCGCCCGAGACTGGGCCAATCGTGTAGGCCATTGCAACCACGGTCGTCCCGAAGGCTAAAGCGACACCCAACAGGCCCACCTCTTGACGCATATAAAGCAATGTGCCGCAGCCGAGGAAGACAAGTGTGAAGGTCCCGAAGAATTCGCAAACATACTTTTTCATTTTTCACTCCATTGATTTGACCCCACGTACTTTTCGGTGTCATCCTCGTGCCGCCAAGCGTTCCGCATGCACCGAACCAATCATCGTGTCAGGTCCCGAAAACCTCCGTAGTTGACTTCAATTGCGTCCTTGTCCGACGAGATCGGCATCAGAGCCTATGGTCAACCAGCGTCACCGATCACCAGCAAACGTCGTACCAAATGAAATATGTTGCGCATCACAGCGATCGCTCTGATGACGTTCGGTCTTAGGTTCGAAAGTGCCGTGAACAGGATAGGCAGGCGAACCGTACCGAGACGTATGGACCCGAGCTGGGCTACGAACAAATCGCCAAGCAGCCCATCCTCAAATTATCGAAACAACGACCCTCTTCATGGCTCCAAGCGGAAGGTGGTGCAAAGCAGGAACCAGGACAAGGGTTGATAAGACCGCCAGGGACGTTCACGAGAAGTCGAGTAACGCCCCTTAGCCACGAACAGGCACATGATCCTTGGCGCGATTTGAAGTCCACGTGAATTCCCTTGTCCCCAGCGCAACCGTCGACATTTCTCGCAAATGTCGGGCATTCGCCACTTTTGTCAGATTTGTCGTGACTGGAACGTTTTGTTCGCCGGTCTCTCCGCCAAATACACATCAACCTGCCCTCAACCCGCCCATCGATAAACGAAAATCATCTTCTTGGCGCGTCGGAGCAGTTGGCATGGTGTTTGCTGATCCCTGGTTACAAGCGGCAGAAAGCAGTCTGCATGATGCCGGTTCATGAAACGAACGGAACGGAGGCCACCTGACCGTTCGTCATCGGATCCGCGTTCTACCAAAGCGGCCATGCATAGTCCGCCGGCGGAAGGGGTCAATCCCGATGTCACAGCTTGCAACCAACTCAAAGAGAAGGAAAATGCAATGACCAAGATTTCCGAAAGATCCTTTGAAACGATCGAAAACCCGGGGTCATCGCCGCTCAAGGTGCCAGATCAGTTCGGCGCATCCGTTGAAAAGGGGAACAAGCAGGTGACAGAGGCTCTTTTGAAATTTGCGTCCGGCGCTGAAGCGACACAGAAAATGCTGCCTCCGATCCTCGAAACGACAAGTCTATTCGGCAACGAATTGTGGTGGAAGACGATCGCTGCACTGCAAGCCGACGCCGAGGCCGGCTTCTCACATTTGCAAGCTTTGCTGGGCGCGAATTCGCCGTCGCAGATCCTCGAACAGCAGTCGACCTTTTTCCGCAAGCGCGTTGAGACAAGTTTGCAGCACGCCAAGGAAGTCCGGGAGCTCTCAAGCAGGGCGGTGGAGGAAATCTCAAAGCCGGTCAAGGATGCTTTTGACAAGGTCCTGACGAACCCCAAAGCGACGTAAAGTTGACTCGGCACTAAGATCAGGGCTGGACGAATCATGATCGGAGCCGCTTTCGAGGAGACAACATTATGCGGCCGACTGATGTTTCATCTGTTCGCGGCGCTGGCGAATTCCGGCGTGATCTGGTCAGAGAGCGGACCCGTGCCGGCCCGGAGGAACGTGGTAGGCGCGGCGGCGGCCGCCGCAGATAAGCTTGCCAGGGCCTCATCTGGTGGCTGGCCACAAAGTGCGCGAGGCCATCGCACCTTACGAGGCTCTTAGATGGTTACATGTGGGGGATAGTAAAATGATTGTAGCTGTTCCAAATAGCGGGGCGTCACGGATTAACCAATCCGGTGTAGAAGCATTACGAGAATTTCCTAACTTTCCGATAGGCGGGATCTTGTTCAAGGATATAGCGCCTATGCTGGCTGGTAGAGGTGCATTGGGCGAAGTCGTTTCTACCGTCGCAAGCCAAGTGTCGGGAACAGAAATCGATGCCATTTTGGCGGTTGATGCGCGTGGTTTCATCTTGGGCGCCTCATTGGCTGATAGGCTCGGTTGCGGTTTCATCATGGTAAGGAAACCCGGTAAACTGCCGGGGGACGTCCTCTCATTTGAATACAGCTGTGAATACTGCTCCGGAACCCTGGAGGTAACTGCCGGCCTCATCGGTGACGGCCTGCGATGCCTGATTGCTGATGACCTTCTAGCGACGGGTGGCACTGCTCGGGCGACTGGGAATTTTGTCAAGTCCCAAGGCGGAGAGATCGCCGGATACGCATTCATACTCGAAATCGAAGTTTTGAAAGGCAGGCGTCAATTGGACGACGCACCAGTGATCAGTGCGATGACGTGCTAGCGCAGCAACATAGACGTAAGGAGGCAAGCGCATGAATACCCCTGATTGGCTTTCGACACCGCAGGACGTGCATGTAGCCAGTCAGACGCTACAGGCCCTCGTCACAAGTGAACTTTCGAAACGAGTCGTCTCGGAAAACGAAATTAAAACGATCTATCTGTTTCTAACCCGCAAGTGCAATTTGGGATGCCACCACTGTTATATCGCAGGCGTCGGGCCCAAGGCCAAGGGCATTGATTTCAACCTGGAGGCGATCCAAGGACTGATCGAGCAAGCACTACCCAATGGGCTGCGCAAGGTTAAGGTTTCCGGGGGTGAACCGATGGTTCACAAGGAATTCATGGCAGTCATGGAATATCTCGCATCCTGTGGGCTGAAGGAGCTGGTTTTCGAGACGAATGGAACCCTCTTTGACGAGTTCACGATCGAGCAGCTAAGTAGGCTCCCCAATTTGACGGTCTTCATCAGCCTCGACCATTTCGACCCAGAGGCGCACGACGCTTTCAGAGCAAAATCGGGTGCGTTCGCCAAGACTGCGATTGTCCTGCAGCGGCTTGGAAAAACTGACATCTCTACGGTGGTAACGACGACTGCCTATCGCAACAACTATGACAAGGTGATTTCGATTATAGATTTGGTGCTCGGCTGGGGCATCAAGAAGCATCGGACGCTGCTCAACATACATCCGATGGGCAACGCGCGCAGCCATGAGGACAATGCGATAAGCTTGGAGGAATGCAAGCTACTGATAGGCGATCTTTTGAAATCTCCCCATTTTGAGAGTGGCGCTGCATACATGACTCTGCCGCCGGCTCTGATGCCTCTCAAGTATCTGAACGGCGTGCATACTTGCGGTTGGGGCGACAACGTACTGGGCATACTGTCGAACGGACAAGTTTCGATGTGCAGTGCCTCCTACGATGATCCGGAAATGATCGCCGGCAATGCCTTCGAAATGCCCTTGATGGAAATCTGGCGCAACAGCCCGTTCTTCCATGAGCTACGCGAGGTGGTGAGTGGCGAGGTTAAGGGCGTCTGCGGCAACTGCGTGTTTTATCCAGTCTGTCGCGGCGTCTGCAAGATGAGTAGCTGGTCGCACTATGGTGAAAAGGACGCGCCCTATCCGCTGTGCCAGGAACTTTACAATAACGGAGGTTTTCCGGAGTACGCCCTGGTGGACCCGACGAAAGATTCCACCTACCGCCGCGGAGTTATAGCGAAAGAGCGTCGGCCCGCCGCCGAAGCTCCTGTCTATAACTTCTCGGAGGAAATCGCGGCTGCTGCGCAACACACTCACTAACGCAGGAGGCGCGACGTAATAATTGCTGTGTCGACGACGTAATTTAACCAGGTCAACAAAAATAACGTGGAGGATTGAGGATGAGCAGAGCTTTCCGAGGTGCGGCGGGTGTGGCGCACACACTTGCGAACAACGCGATACGATCCGGCAACAAAGCAGCCGCCCAGCAAGCCCAGGTGATTTCTCGTCTCGCGGAAGGACTCGCCCGGCTGCAGGCGGGTTTGGATGACCAAGCTCAGCAATTGACGGCTGGCCTTGTAAAATTAGAGCAATCGCTAAAGGTGTCACGCAGATCGCAACGGTCGAAATCCGGCTCACTCGCTGCTAACGGCGAACTACAAGACTACTACGTTGATATAACCGCCTCGAAGAAATTTGGCAAAGCCAATTGGCCGCGCGCCGCCGATTCAGGTCTTGTAGGACGCCGCATTGGGCGAGGACCGGTTAGGATGACTGGTTCCGACACACAATCGGCAAAGGCGGTTACCGCCGCATTCGCCAAACTTCTCTCGGCTCAGGCACAATTGCTGCAGATACGCAGTGAAGTGGAAGACCTCAAGAAGGTTCAGAGGTAGCGGCAATGGCTAGTTCCCGACTGTTTGGCTACGCCGTTGACGAAGAGGATGGCAAGCTGGTAATCGTGATTGACGGATTGCTTGCCGAAAGTTGCATCCGGCAAATTCGGGACAGCGCCCAGACGGGCCGCGGTGGTGAACTCTTGTCGCGATTGCTGCCGGTAAGTTCGGTTTACAAGCTTATGTCTGGACAAGAGGAACGCGCTGAAGAAACGCTCAGCCTTGAACAGTTGCTTGGACAAAACGTCGACCAGAGTTTCGCTTCCTTCGAACAACAGTTCGCCGACCTGAGGCAGACACTAGCCGAATTCGGCAGCCCGGAAAGTTCGAAATAAATCACGCAGCCGCAGGAGTCTCCGCGATGCTTCGGTTGTCACCAGAAGACTCTATTTTGCTGATCACCTGCCGGGCCTACCTACGACCCGAGGATGAAGAGCGTTTGGTCCGTCTCTGCAAGGAGCCTGTCAACTGGCCCTATGTGGTATGGCGCGCCGAGCATAATCGGACGGTGCCGCTGCTTGAGAATCACTTGCGCCGCCTCGATTTGTTGACACTATTGCCTACTGAGGCGGCGCATTACGTTCAGTGCTGGACTGTCATGTCAAAGGTCAGGTCCGCACTCGAATTTCGCAATCTGCCAGAAATCATGGATGCGCTGGATCGGGCCGGCATCGCCTGGTTCCTGGTGAAGGGACCAGATCTCGCGCTTCTCCACTATCCCGATCCACTCCTACGGCCGATGACCGATCTCGACATCATGGTCAAGCCCGCTGACGCGCAGCGCGTGCAGCGGCTCATGTTCGATCTCGGCTACCGGCACGGTATTTTCGACCCTTCAAATGGCAACTGGCATCCGGAACGAAAGGAACTCGATGACGAAACCTTCCGCGAAAGTTATTCCTTGCCGGTGTTTGTAAGGATAGAATCCGTTGAATCTCCGTTCCCTGGTCCCGCGGTGCCACGCCAGCTGCGCTACCGCCACGTAAAGGGATACATCGATTCCGCGAAGAAGCTGCACATGCCCATCTTCATTGATATGCATGTAAATCTCTCCGTCGGCATCGATGTCGAAGACATATGGTCAGGCGTGCGTCTTGCAAACGGTCTAGGCCGCATATTGCAGGTCCAATCCGCGACTGGCGCCGTCTGGTTCCTTTCGGCCAGGCTTTATCACGAGGCCTTCCTTTATAATTCGCTTCGACTATTGATGTTCGGCGATCTTCATGCGGTTCTACACAAAGAAATGGCGAATATTAGCTGGGCGGAGGTCGCTGCGATAGGTTACAAATACGAGATGAGGCCGGCGTTATATTTCGTCCTGACGCAGATGAAGCGCATCTGTGGGATAGACATACCGTCCGAGTTCCTAGAGCTCATTCGACCTGATCAAACCGAGGTACCACTTCAACATGATTGGGGCGACGTGTTGCCCAAACTGCTGTCTATTCCCACTGTTAACGATCTTGAGCTGGCGTAAATATGGCGCCCGAGTCACCATATCGTACAGATCCTGCGGCGAACGACCTTCGTATCGCAGCAACCGAAACCTCTGCAAAGTTTGCGTCAACAGTCCATCGGGCCCTCACGCGGTCAGGAATAACGATCCTAAACACGCAGGTGTTCAGCAATGGCCAGATGGCTGTCACTCCGCGCGACGGCGGGCTTGGCGGAAATGTGGTGGTCGTGCAAACATTTCCTGACAGCGTTCATGATCGTCTTTTCGAGTTGTTCCTAGCGCTTGGTGCCGTGCGGGCGCGGGGTCCCCGCACGATTACCGCTGTTCTTCCCTACCTCCCATATTCGCGTTCGGATCGCCCTGCCTTCGACGGCGGACCTGTACCGGTGCGAATCCTTGCGGGGATTATCGAAACTCTCGGTATAGATCGGCTGATAACTTTCGAACTCCATGTTCCTCAGCTGTGCGCCGCATTTGCCTGTCCTGTCGTCAATCTTCAGTTCGCTCCCGCCCTAGTTCGCCATCTCGGTTCTGCGGCCGTCGATGGCGACATGGTCGTTTCACCGGATTTCGGCGGAGCGAAGCGAGCTGAGCACTTGGCGGCCCTGCTCGGCTGCCCATTCGCTGTCATGCGCAAGCACCGCAGAGACGATGATGACTTTCGGGAGAGCGTCGAGATTCTGGGGGACGTTGCTGGCCGGACGATCATCCTGATTGACGACGAAATCAACAGTGGTCAGACGGCTTTTTCAGCCGCCGCACATCTCAAAGCGGCAGGCGCTCGCAAGATAACCCTTGCCGCAGCCCATGCCATATTCACGCCGTCGCTGAACGAAAACTGGGGACGGTCTCAGATCGACCGCATCGTTGTGACCGACAGCGTCGGACGTACCGACAATTTCCCCGACAGTGTCGAAGTAGTCTCGATCGGCAACGAAATTGCAGGCGCGCTGCAGGCACGCTGAGAAGCATTACCTGAAATCTAGCATCACGCGATTAACACGTGGATCGAGCGCCTGCTCGAATGCCTCTTGGGCGTTTGACGAGGGCCAAAGATTGACCTGCAGCACGTCGAAGCGTGCGGCGTGTTCAACGATGGTTCGGATGGCATTTCTCACGTCGTCCGCGCTTTGGGCTATGGTGCCGATCAGTTCAATTTCCCGGTAATGCAGAAAGTTAGGGCCTACCGATAACAAATCGGACGTCGGAATCGATTGGTAGAGTACAATCCTGGCACCGCGTGACGCCGCAGCTATGGCCCCCTGAATGCCTCTGACACCGAAGCGCGTGCAAAAGATGCAGTCGAAGCCCCAGCCATCCGTTAATTTCTCGACGAGTTTCGGATCAGACAGAGAATGAACTGACCCCGTTGCATGGGCGCCGGTCGACATCACAGGCCCATGCGTTGCCACGTCGTCATCGAAAAGGTAAACGTCGCATCCTTTGGTTGTCAGAAGTATCGAATGGAGAAGGCCCATCGTGCCTCCGCCGATGACGGCCACAGTGTCTCCAGCCTTTGCACGCGCCCTATTTATGCCGCGTGCCACGCAGGCGACAGGTTCAACTAACGCGGCACGCTCGGGAGCCAAAAAGGAAGGTACGGAAAAAACCTGATAGGCGGGTACGCCCACAAAATTGGCCAATCCCCCCGGCCCCTGCGGCACCCCTCCTCTCGCTTTAGGATTTAAATATGCACAGTGGTTGTCCAGTCCGAGGCGGCAGGCACGACATTGGCCGCATCTGCGCATTAAAAGCACCGCAACGCGGTCTCCTACGCGCAGGCCATCCGGTACATCGTCCGGCAGAGACACGATCGTGCCTGACAACTCGTGCCCGCCCCAATAGGGGTAAGTCGGCTTGGCGCCCCGATAAACGCGTTGCTCCGGTGTGCAGAGTCCACACAACTCTATCCGCACACCGACTTCGGACGATACGGCGAGTGGAACCGACAATGTCCATTCTTCAACCTTGCGGGGGCAAGTAATTACGAGTCCACGAACCTCCATACGAGACCTCTCGCTCCCCGACACACCGACTATCCTAATATGTACACTTACTTGCATCCAGAATCTAGCCAACAACCACAGGCGGCAGTCAGAAAGCTGATGAAATCACGTGCCTTGCTGGCGGGCTTGCTTATGTCCTGGGTCTTGACAAGCTTCTCGGAGATATCGTCGGCGCAAACGGCAAAGGACGTTTCAAGCGGCAGAAGTGTTCCCTTGCGCAAGGAGCGACGAAACTATTGAAGGTAGAGTGGAGCGCTTGGGCCGCGTCAATGCCACCAGCCTCAAACACGAGCCGCGGTTTACCAGCCCGTTCTTCGATGCCATCCTCATCTCTGCGAAGATGCCATGTCGCCTTCCCTCATCTGCCCGCGCGAACCCTCCTAAGAGCCTATCGCCACATCGTCCAAAGCTTCATCCTTCGTGGCGCACCGGTTCGAACCGAACAGACCAACAATCCGAGTCGCACCGAGAAGGATGACGGCAACTAGATCGGTAGTTGGGCGGCCGCAACATCAGAAAGGTCTCAGCGTTTGCTGGACGCGTGCCTGCGATGGCGGTGGTGGCAACGATCTTCTCTGGCTGCCCCAAGCGCGGGAGAGGCCATTCGACGCTAGCAAGAGTTCGCTCGAACCTGATATCCGTTACCGCAACGACTTCGCTGAGACCACCTCCCAGGCACCATTCTACGATGCCGGCGAACAAGGTCAGCGTTGCCTCGTGAACGGAACCATCTCCCCTCCCCTCCCCTCCACTCTTCGAGGTGTCGACGCAAAAGCGAGAACTCTAGACCATCAGGGGATTGGCGTTCAGGCGACCCTTCGGGAGCAGAGACGGAAATACGTCTACCAGCATGGTCGGTCCCATCGCAGACAAATCGCGTGCACATCCTGCAAGTGGTCCAGCCGCGGTGACATCCAGGATGGCAGTCGGGGCGAGAGCGTCAACCCCATCTGCCTCGCACTCGTCGACTACTTCTACATCCCAAGTGCGAGTGGAAAAGATCCTCGCACGTAGCCTATGATCGTCCTGAAGCAGCTACGCTTCGTAGTAAATTTTTGGTGTCGAGATCGCGAATACCTGCATGAATTTCTCCGCCGCCGTTAGGCGCCGGGAACTCTGCACGAATTGGAATCGGGCGTCCGTTGTCGAATGCTTACGGTTTTGTGCGAGTGAGTCGCGGCAAGGGGATCACCGACTTTGCCGAGGTCTTCTGCTTTTCGTCTAAATCGCCGGGGCACATTTGTAGGATTCACAATAAAACACACCATGACCAATCGGTACCGCGGTCTTGCTAAGCTGCAGGATATAAACGGAAAAATCCATTTACTCTACGTTCCGGGTTTATCCACGTTAGCCTTTCGTTAACCTAAAACCCCTTGCTCAAAATGCAGAATCGGCTCTAATAGCTAGTGGCGGAACTTTAGCGGTTTCGCGAAAAGTTCCGCCACTTGCAGGAAATGGATTTTGAGATGGCGAAAACCGCAGCAAAACCAGCGCCGGTCGTCGAAGGGTTGACCGCATTGATGGAGCGTCATGCTGACGCTCTCTCCAGCCAACTTCAAGCACATCATCTCAAGGTCTTCCCGCCGACGTCCGAAAAGGGCATTCGATCCTTTGCACCGTCAGAAGCCTCAAAATTGCTTGGCATCGGTGAGTCTTATCTTAGACAAACTGCTTCGGAAATGCCTGAACTGCACGTTAGTATGAGCCCTGGCGGTCGACGCACGTTCACGATCGAAGATATTCATTCAATCCGTAAGCACCTGGACCTGATTGGCCGCGGGAACCGGCGCTACCTGCCCCATCGTCGCACGGGGGAGCAGCTTCAAGTCGTCTCGGTGATGAATTTCAAAGGCGGCTCGGGCAAGACGACGACAGCCGCGCATCTGGCACAGTACCTGGCAATGCGTGGCTACCGGGTTCTCGCGATTGATCTTGATCCCCAAGCAAGCCTTTCCGCACTCTTCGGCAGTCAGCCAGAAACTGACGTTGGTCCGAACGAAACACTCTATGGCGCCATCCGGTATGATGACGAGCAGGTCCCAATCGAGCAGGTTGTCCGAGGAACGTACATCCCGGATCTTCATCTAATTCCTGGCAATCTTGAACTGATGGAGTTTGAGCACGATACCCCGCGCGCGCTTATGAACCGGAAGGAAGGTGACACGCTTTTTTACGGTCGGATCAGTCAGGTCATCGAAGACATCGCGGACAACTACGATGTCGTCGTTATCGATTGCCCTCCCCAACTTGGCTATCTCACGCTTTCAGCTCTGACCGCCGCAACCTCGATCCTCGTCACCGTCCATCCCCAGATGTTGGATGTAATGTCGATGAACCAGTTTCTGGCGATGACCTCGAATCTCCTTCGGGAAATCGAGAACGCAGGCGCCCAGTTCAAGTTCAATTGGATGCGCTACCTCGTCACTCGTTTTGAACCGAGCGATGGCCCGCAGAACCAGATGGTGGGCTATCTGCGTTCGATCTTTGGCGAAAATGTCCTCAATTTTCCGATGCTCAAGACGACCGCCGTTTCGGACGCTGGCCTGACGAATCAAACCCTCTTTGAGGTTGAGCGCGGACAGTTCACGCGCTCGACCTATGATCGGGCCTTAGAGGCGATGAACGCCGTCAACGACGAGATCGAAACTCTAATCAAAAAAGCATGGGGTAGAACCACATGAGTCGGAAGCACCTCCTTGACGTCACCACGGACGCGCCCGACAGCTCATCAGCTGCTGAACACAGAGCGGCAAAGACTCGCTCCATGCCGCTTCTCGGCGTGACCAGAAAAGAACGAGATCCAGCGACGAAGCTGACTGCAAACATCGGTAACGCGTTGCGCGAGCAAAATGATCGTCTTGGTCGTGCCGAGGAGATCGAGCGGCGTCTCGCCGAAGGTCAGGCCGTGGTTGAACTGAACGCGTCGTCAATCGAGCCGTCCTTCGTTCAGGATCGCATGCAAGGTGATATCGAAGGACTTCTTGCATCCATCCGCGAGCAAGGACAGCAGGTCCCAATCCTTGTGAGACCTCATCCCGTTAAACCCGCGCACTACCAAGTTGCCTTTGGACATCGCCGGCTGCGCGCCGTTTCGGAGCTAGGACTGCCGGTCAAGGCGGTTGTTCGAGACTTGACGGACGAGCAGTTGGTTGTCGCACAGGGTCAGGAAAACAATGAGCGCGAAGACCTCACCTTCATCGAAAAGGCACGTTTCGCACACAAGCTAAACAAGCAGTTTCCACGAGAAATCGTCATCGCGGCTATGTCAATCGATAAAAGCAACTTGTCGAAGATGCTCCTGCTTGTTGACGCCCTCCCCTCTGAATTGATCGATGCCATCGGCGCCGCTCCAGGCGTTGGACGCCCAAGTTGGCAGCAATTGGCAGAGCTGGTTGAGAAAGCATCGCCTCCGGCAGGCGCTGCGAAATATGCTGCCTCGGAGGAGGTGCAGGCGCTGCCGTCGTCGGAACGGTTCAAGGCAGTGATCGACCATCTGAAACCGCGTCGGACTGCGCGCGGGTTGCCAGACGTCCTGTCGACCCCCGATGGCGACAGGCTTGCGCAGGTCACGCAGAGCAAGAGCAAGCTAGAAATTACCATTGACAGGAAAGCCACGCCGGATTTCGCGGCTTTCGTACTCGAGCATTTGCCGGCGCTTTACCAGGAGCATCGCGCAAAGCATCAACGGAAACAGGGAGTGTAACCCGCAAAAGAAAAGAGCTCCCTCAACGTCGCCGTCGTGGAAGCCCTTCTGTCTCTGTAGCAAGAACAGAATCGCATTTCCTCGAATCCTCGTCAAGAGTCTTTGGCGCCGTTTTGGTGAGCGAATTTCCTTTGCCTGCTGAAAGGTGAGAGACAATGCAGTCGGGGAATGTAGCGACGCCGTTCGGGCGGCGGCCAATGACGCTTGCGCTCGTGCGGCGCCAGGCGGCAATGGAAATCAAGCATGGAAAAGCTGCCGATAAGTGGAAAGTGTTGAGAGACGCTTCCGCCGCGATGGAACTGCTCAAGATCCAGTCGAACAGTCTGGCTGTTCTTGACGCACTTTTGAGTTTTTATCCTGACAATGAGTTGCGTCAGGATGCACAATTGATTGTCTTCCCCTCGAATGCCCAACTGGCGCTTCGGGCGCATGCAATGGCGGGCGCAACGTTGCGGCGGCATATTGCCATTCTGGTGGAGTCGGGGTTGATCGCCCGTAAGGATAGCGCCAATGGCAAGCGCTTCGCCCGCAAGGGCGACGATGGCCAGATCGAGAATGCTTTTGGCTTCGACCTGTCGCCCCTCCTGGCGCGATCGGAAGAGTTGGCGATGTTGGCGCAAAGAGTGGCGGCCGAGAGAGCCTCGCTCAGGAAAGCCAAAGAGAGCCTTACAATTTGCCGGCGGGATGTTCGCAAACTTATTACTGCTGCAATGGTCGAGGGCGCCGACGGCGATTGGAAGACGACCGAGGACATCTACATTGCGCTCGCGAGCAGAATTCCGCGCGTTCCGACCCTTGAAGGGGTCACTAGCGTTCTCAATGAAATGGAGATGCTCCGTGAGGAAGTGCTTAATCGTTTGGAAAACCTCGAGAATGCTGAAAAAATTAGCACCAATGCTGCTCATATCGAGCAGCACATACAGAATTCAAAACCCGAATCCGTAAATGAATCTGAACCACGCTCCGAAAAGGAGCTGGGGGCAAAGGCGAGCTTGAGCCATCAGCCGAAGAATGAATCGCAAAGGGCGTTCCCCTTGGGATTGGTGCTCAAGGCGTGCCCGATGATCAGCGACTATGCACCGCGCGGCGTGGGGAGCTGGCGAGATCTGATGTCTGCCGCTGTGGTGGTTCGATCTATGCTGGGGGTAAGCCCTTCCGCCTACCAGGATGCCTGCGAGGCGCTAGGACCGGAGAATGCTGCGGTGGCAATTGCGTGCATCCTGGAAAGGGCTAACTTCATCAACTCTCCTGGAGGCTATCTGCGGGATCTAACGCGCCGAAGTGAGCGCGGTGAATTCTCGCTTGGCCCGATGATAATGGCGTTGTTGAAGGCCAACGGGCAAGGCGGTTTGAGGGCTGGGTAAGTGCGGCTGATCGTTATTCCTGCCGTTGAGGATTTCGGTTGTGGTCAGCTGACCACCAAGCTAACCCCTTGGAAAACACCAACTTTCAAAGGCGGCTTGTCGCAGGCATTGTGCCGGTTACCGTCTGGCTCCCGAGCCAAATGACGCCTCTTAGGGGAACAGTAGACCGTGATCTCAATACGAACGCGCCCAAGGTCGCGCACGAACAAGACCAGGAGCGAAGTCTTCGCACGAAATGGCAGCCGCCTTTCATCAATTCATTGGCACCGGCGCGGCAAATCGCAAGGCGGCCGGCTGTGCCGGCTAATCGCGAGTGGGCGATGGCGCCGCATGGATAGGACGCAATAGGAACAAGTACCTGCTGCCATCCGCAGCCCCGGAATCTACGGGGCTGATTCGCGGCGGCACTTCCACAACACTGGGAGAATTCATCAACCGCTATCTTGGGCGAGGTGACGCAATGAGCCACTCGACCCTATGGTCTTTTGACCAGGCAAGAATGGCATTCGAGGTGAGTTTGGTGCCGTTGTCGGAGAGATCATTGCGAGTTTCGAGCGAGGCGACGACCGGAGATCGAGGTGTCCGGGGATCGCCGCGAGGCATTCTCGCGTCGCGTCATCGACGATGTTGAGCACGCGAAACCCCCTTCCGTAAGCGAACTTGCAGGCACGCGCGCACCGATCCTGGCCAACGCGAAGGCTCTGCCCGCTGGTCGCTGGATTTTGTTCGTGACCAAAAGCAAATGATCCAGTGGAACATTTCTCCACCGAACGACTGAGGCATATACCTATCTCGCAAGGCCCAGCCATCGGCACAGTATTTGAGTCCGTTGAAGAAGGTGATGGGTCCAGACGGCTTGGAGGAGGCATAGCCGTTCCAGCCGCCGAGTTTGGCGATGATCCAAGCGGCCCAGGCGAGCGAAGCTTTGGGATGGGGATTGGATTGCAGCTTGGTCTTGCCCTTGAAGCGGCTTTCGAGGGCGGCGAGCGTGTTGATCTCGTGGGGACTGACTGCCAGGCTTGCCGGGTGAGGATCGCCGCCACTGCGGTCCTGCACGAGTTGGAGGACGATTGCCGCGGCCTTGGCGGCGATGGCGACGAGCTTTTCCAGCCGCGGCGCTAACTGCAATTGGCTGTCCTCGATCTTGAAGCCCTGCGTCTTCATCACCCGGAAGAACTGCTCGATCATCCAGCGCTGCTTGTACCAAGCGACGATCTGCCAGGCGTCAGTCGCACTGGAGAGCGCATGGGTGGTCAAGAGCAGCCAATGCAAGGGCTCGACACCGTCGGGTGCGTCCGGTTCGACGACCTCGACCCAACTGAGCCTAACCCCGTCGGGCAGCCCTTCTTCGCGCAGGTTTTGCGGTTGCCTGATCGTCGCCTGGCCGAAGCGCAGGCACAACGTTGCCTGCCGCGCCGGACGGTCGGCGCGCTCGCGCAGCTCGATCGTTTGGGTGTCGCAGAACCGAACTGTCTCTACGACATCACGCAGTTTAGAGCCGCCGATGAGTGCATGGTCATGCATGACGCGCGACAAAAGATCGAAGCGTTGGTCGGGCAGGTGCGCCCACATCATAAAGAAGTCGCCCTATTGCGCGACCTCGCCAATGAGCGATGGCGTTTCGGCGACCGGCGACCGGCGACCGGCGACCGGCGACCGGCGACCGGCGGCTTCGGCGGGGGGGGGAGCGACGTTGGGGTCGACCGCATCTACGGGCTCTATCGCGAAGAAGGACTTTCCGTTCGCAAGCAGAAAAGCCGGGGCGGCACGCTGTCGGCACGCGTGGCCCGATCCTGGTCGAAGCGAAGGCCAATGCCCGAAGCTCGCTGAATCTCGTTCACGACCAGTTCGCTTGCGGAAGGCGGTTTCGCGTGCTCAACTTCGTCGAAGACG
The DNA here is from genome assembly GCF_019793435.1 of Rhizobium redzepovicii. Taxonomy (GTDB): domain Bacteria; phylum Pseudomonadota; class Alphaproteobacteria; order Rhizobiales; family Rhizobiaceae; genus Rhizobium; species Rhizobium redzepovicii. Next base: position 25,495 of record NZ_JAILYH010000037.1, read on the forward strand.
TGACCCGCGAATGCCTGGCGGCGATCCCGTGCACCTCGATCTTGCGTCGTCGCGTCGCTCGCGAACTGTCGGTCCTCATCGAACGGCGCGGCAAATCGGGGATGATCGTCTCCGACAACGGCACGGAATTCACCTCGAATGCCATCCTTGCCAGGTCGAAGGATCATAGTGTCGAGTCGCACGGCATCACGCCGGGAAGCCGATGCAAAACGCTAATGTCGAGAGCTTCAACGGCCGGATGCGGGACGAGATGGTCAACCAAAGCCTGTTCCTCGGCTGCGATTATGCCCGAAGCGCCATTGCTGGGCCGACGATTACAACCACTTCCGGCCGCACTCATCGCTCGGACCAGACCCGGGCACGTGATGCAGATACCATTGCCGCAACCGGCTCCAACGCTGCGCGAGATGAAAGCTTCGCGTTTCCGCCACTTGGCGTACTCGGAGCGCGCAGGCTCTAGATGTGAGCTTTCGGGAGGTTGTCCATTCAAAGCGGATTTAGGAGACTGGAGCTATCACACCTCGAGTCGGAAGGATCGCCGCGAATGAACATTCATAAGAATGCCCGACTGACGCCGTTGCG
>NZ_JAILYH010000038.1 GCF_019793435.1 Rhizobium redzepovicii
AACCGACACGCCTTCATCACCTTGCTTCAGAATGAACGCCTTCTGAGCGTCCGAAAACTGCGACGCTTTCATCGTCTTCTGGTCCCTTTCCCAGCCAGGAAAATGCACCGGAAAACTCTAACCAAAATTGGTCCAGTTTGAAGGGTTCAGATCAATGGGCCGGACTCTAATCCATTCTGGAGGAAATTCTCAGTGGCAGGTCAGTGTGCACTGCCATCGAAAAGGCCAAAGCGATACCGCATCGACGCCCTGTGATGGTTTTCTTGTGTACGGACAGCGCGCAGGTACGGGACCATTTACTCGGTGTATTTCCCGATCAATCACTATCCCGAAATGCTTTCAGGCGGCCCAGGCCGGCCATTACACAGTGCATCGCTCGGAGTGGACGGCGGTATCTCTGCTCTTACAGAGATGTACCTTCTCGCCCGATGCGATACGGTAATTCGCTTTCCGCCGGCCAGCGCCTTCACGCGCTATGCCCGTCTCTTCGTGCCACGTGTTATTGAGTTTGACTTGAAAGATCCGACTCGCTTGATCTTGACTGATGAATCGTCCGAGCATGAGCCGGCTTGATGAACCGGCACTCCGCTGAACAAATTCTCGGCGCCCTCGCAGGATTGAGGAGAGGTGTTCACTGGATCGCGATGTGGGCGCAGCACGCGACGAGACAAGGCGGGGGCGCATCCTCTCCTAGCGTCTAGAGCAAATCCTGTTCAATCCGGATCATATCCAGCAGCCTTGAAGCAATTGGCGCATTCTGCGGGGGTGAAGCGGGGTATCAGGGCGCCAACTGCATCCCAGAGGGCGTCAATCTTTCGCTCTGCCCGACCTCGCAGCATCGCCTTCAGTTTGGAGAAGGCGTTCTCGATCGGATTGAAGTCTGGGCTGTAAGGGGGCAGGAACATGAGCGTGGCGCCGACACGTTCGATGGCGTCGCGTACACCCGCTGTCTTGTGAGCCGGTAGGTTGTCCATGACCACCACGTCGCCGATCTCCAGGGTAGGCCCCAATACCTGTTCGACGTAAGCCAGGAAGACAATTACCGTTCATGGCGCCATCGTAGACAAACGGCGCGGTCATCCCAGTGAGGCGCAACGCTCCGGTAAAGGTCGTTGTTTTCCAATGGCCATGTGGCACGCCAGCTCGGCAACGCTCACCTCGAAGTGCACGTCCGCGTAGCCGTGCCATCTTGGTCGAAAGGCCGGTTTCGTCGATGAAGATCAGCTTTTCTGGATCGAGATCCAGTTGGCCGTCGAACCAGACACGCCGGCGCTTTAGGACATCCGGCCGGTCCTGCTCCAGTGCGTGGGCGGTCTTTTTTCAAAGGTCCATCCGCGGCCTCGAAGCCAAGCGCCAAGTGCGCTGCGGCTGATCTTCACCTGCCGCTCGACGGACAAGCGCTCAACCATCTCATCGAGCGTCACATCCCTACGCTCGTTGATCAACGCGACAACGAATTCCTCGTGTGCATCCACTGCCGAAGGTCGTCTCCAGCCCTGTGGCCGAGCAGTTAACTCACCCTCTTTCGCTCTTGCAATCCAGCGGATCGCCGTCGAAATCCCAACTCCGAAACGAGCCGCAGCCTGTCGAGCCGACATGCCGGCCGCAGACGCTTTCAAAACCCGTATTCGAAGATCATCGCTCAGTGCTTGTCCCATCATCCACCTCTTCTCTGTGGATGTTTGAATCAGCATCGATGGACGCCGTCACATCACAATCGATTCATCGATCGCAGGACTTGCTCTAGCGCGTCCAAAGGCTTGCTGGATCATTGTTGTGAAGGGTAGCTATTGGGCGCCTTCGGTGAGTGGAAACGGCACCGCGCGCTCGACCCGCATCATTGGCATAGCAAGCTCGCACGTCGGCGATTCCGATGGGACGAGGACGTTCGCGCGCCACAGCCTCGTCGGCGCCTTAGCCGACGCCCTGCCTGATGCGAGGGCGTTCGTCGGGCTTGGTCGACAGATTGCCATCAAGCTGATGTTCGTGCTCTATGCGGTCGTGGGCGTGGCCGGAGCCGTTCTTTATTCCCGCATCCCGACACGTCTGGCAAACCGCTCGACCACAGAAGCCGCCGCCGCGCTAGGTCCTTAGCGCGCATCGTCCTTGCAACTCGCAACTCCCTCAGCCTCGACGCATTCGCAGGCGTGATAACGCCGGCTGCGAAAGACAGAAGATGCACTGTTGTAGTCTCCGGCTCCCGCCGCTGCTTGCATGACGGCTTGCGCCAGTCGTTGACAAAACTCAATTGGCCAGCCACCATTCCCGTTGCCCGGCCATTTGTAATGAGTAAGTCTGAGGTGGTGCCATGCCTCGCATGATCAGGTTCATGCTCACGCGTTTGGCGACGGGGTTCGCAATTGGATCCGCCGTGGGCTTCTTCGTTTGGCAAAATGGATTTGCCGCGGCAGGCACGGTTGAGAGTTATCTCGCGCAGGGCCTGTTCATCTACCTCTTCGCAAGCACCATCAGCATGGGTTATCTCGCGACGGCCCTGCTCCTCGAAGAATAACGCCGGACGCTCTCCGTCGCATGTTGGTGCTCGTTGCGCCCGTTCGTCTGCACTTCCCTATTAAGCCCGCCAGTCCGACGGTATCCGCATGTGTCGTCAGCGCCACCGTTGATGCGGACAAGGCCTGAAGCAAGCGATGAAAACAGTCGAGATGACAAGAACAATCCCGATGAGCATGACGTCCTGGTACATTTTGCGCCTGGCCATAACGGAGCAAGCGATCGCCACATTGACGGCGGTCGAATTCCGGCGCGGTTATCGCCCTACCCCGAGGTCAGCACGCCTTCCGCAGCAGGTCGACGCTGTCGACCACGACGACCCTGCCTCTGACTTCGACCCCTGCAGGACCGAGGGCAGCGAAAGCCCGCGAAAGGGCTTCGGGCGCAACCCCCAGTTTGCCGGCCAGAATTCTCTTCCGGTAAGGCAGGCGAAAGGTGGCCTGCGATGCTGAGGCCGGGCAGCGGCTGACGAGGTAATTCGCAACACGCTGTGCAGCCGTGTGCAGCCGGTCTCCCGCTATGCAATCCATGGCACCGAGCAGATGCCGGGCCATGATGCGCATCACGTTGCGACGCATGACGGGGTCCCGGTCGGCAAGCGCCCGCAACTCCACAAGGTCGAACAACGCGACCTCTGCGCCGTCGGCGGACCATGCGCTGTAGGTGTAGGAGCCGCCTCCCGACAGGAGATATTCGCCGAACGTCTCGCCCGGTTCGCAGATGCAGATATCTGCCTGGCGCCCCGCGGATTCCGACTTCGAAAGTCGCACGAAGCCGCGCATCACGCAATAGACGAACGACGCCTGCTGGCCCTCGGCGATAATCCGCTCGTCCGGTGCGAAGATCTGGAACTGAGCCGTGTCGGCCAGTTCTTCTATCCTTGCTTTGTCCAGGCCGTGAAACAGGTCAGATCGCAAAAGTATGGGATGTCTCGATAGCATCGATCTTCCTTTCGTTTCGGCCGTGAGCGGTTCAAGGTCTTTTGCAATCGGTTTCGTCCTCGACGAGGATTCGCCAAGCTGCTCCTTCAAGGTCGTCGTACTGGCGGCTCGTCAGCGACCAGAGGAACGCCAGGAGACCCATTCCCCCCATCAGCAGTGCGATCGGCATCAGATAGATCAGCATGTTCATGTGGTTTCAACTTCCGCACGTCCGCCGGCAAGCGGCTCGCTCCGTAGGCCGGGGCGCCTGCCGAAGGCATTTAATCGCAGCGCATTCGTCACGACGATGATCGACGAAGTCGACATGGCCACCGCCGCTATCAGCGGCGTTGCCAGGCCGGCGATTGCGATCGGTACCGCAAGCACGTTGTAACCGATGGCGAGAGCAAAGTTCTGTCGAATGAGGCTGGCGGATCTTCGCGCAACGGCGATTGCCTCAGGAACGGCATCGAGACGATCGTTGAAGAAGATAAGGTCGGCAGCTTGCCTGCCGACGTCGGATGCGGTTGCGGGCGCCATCGAGACCTGCGCGGCGGCCAGCGCCGGTGCGTCGTTGATCCCGTCGCCGACCATGAGCACACGATAGCCCTCGGCGCCCAGCCTCTGGAGTTCCTCGACCTTCTGTTTCGGCGCCAGGTCGCCCAGAGCTTTGCCGATACCGAGAGCCCGCGCTGTGTTGTCGACGACGGCCTGCCTGTCGCCGGATACTATCAGCGTTTCGATACCGGCTGCAGCGAGCTGGCGGAAAGCCTCGGCGGCGCCCGGACGAAGCGTGTCGTCAAACAGGAAACGGGCGAGATCGACGCCGTTTTTCGACAGGACCACCTCCGAAAACGGAGTATCGCCCGCGGGCGTGAGCCCGGTTCCGCAGGCAAAGGCCCGGTTGCCGAGCCGATAGAAGTCCGCTCCTTTCCAGGCTTCCAGCCCCCCGCCGGCGATTTCCGTGACCCTGTCGAAGGCGAAGGGGTAAGAGATGTCTATGTCCCGCACCAGACCCTGGGAAAGCGGATGCCGTGAATGCGCCGCCATTGCGCAAACGATGGCGCTATTGCCCGCGATCGCGTCGCTTCGGACGAGGCGGGGCCGGCCCATCGTCAGGGTGCCGGTCTTGTCGAAGGCCACCATGTCCGCGTCGGCCAGTCTTTCGAGCGCCGAACCGTCCTTCACCACGATGCCCCTGCGGAAAAGTTCGCCGGCGGCGACCACCTGGACCACCGGTACAGCAAGGCCCAATGCGCAGGGGCATGTGATGATCAGCACCGCGACCGCGACCAGCATGGCCTGTTTCCAATCGCCCCCAAGCAAGCCCCAGGCGAGAAAGGAAGCCAGCGCCAACAGGTGCACGGCGGGAGAATAAAGTGCTGCGGCGCGATCGGCGACCCGGCGATAACGAGCCCTGCCGCCCTCGGCCGCTTCCATCAGGCCGATGATCTCGGAAAGAAGCGAATCCCTTGCCACTTTGGTCGCCCGCAGGACGAGCGAACCGGTCAGGTTCATCGCACCCGAATTCAGCGCGCTGCCTGCGGCGACGGCGACCGTGCTGCTTTCACCGGTGACGATGGAGAGGTCAACATCGCTCTCGCCGCTGACGATCATGCCATCGACGGGAATGCGTCGGCCGGCGGCAATCGCGATGTTATCCCCGACGGCGATCTCTTCGACCGGGATGTAGTGCCGCGACCCGTCCGGCATCATCAGCTGCGCCCCGCGCGGCGCCAGTCTGGCAAGCCCGTTGATCGCGGCGCGGGCTTTTTCCCGCATTACATGATCGAGGGTTCTGCCGATCAGCAGGAAGAACAGCAGAGACACCGACGCGTCGAACCAGGCATGTTCGCCATGGTGCATGGTTTCCCATAGGGAGACCGCATAGGACAGCGTCACTGCAAGCGAGATCGGAACATCCATGTTGGTGCGCCTACGCTTGAGCCCGCTCCAGGCCGATTTGAAGAAGAAGCGTCCACCATAAATCAGCGCCGGCGCCGCGATCATCGCCGAGATCCAGTGAAACATGTCGCGCGTGGCCGCATCGGCGCCCGACCATACCGACACCGAGAGCATCATGATGTTGGCGGCCGCAAAGCCGGAAACTCCAATCGCCAGCAGTAGCTGGTTCCGGATCCTGTCGGTTTCGGGTGCTGTCGACGTGATGAGATGGGCGCGGTATCCGGCCAAGGTGATCGCGGCGAGGATTTCGGAGGGATCGGTCGCCTTCGCCTCGATCTCTTCCTGATAGACGCAGGTGACACGCCGGGCGGTGAGATTGACCCGGGCTTTCCTGACGAACGCAAGCGCCGACAGCGCTTTTTCGAGGGTCAATATGCAGCCGCCACAGTGGACGTCGGGTACGCTGAGGTCGATCTGGCGTAACCCTGCCCCGAGCGGGTGGCTTGCAAGGCATACCTCCTCGGCGCTGGCGGATGTCGCGCTGAGGCCGAGAACGCTTTCCGCATCCATCGAGCAGCAGGTCATTGGCGGAACTCCGCGGTGTCGAAGCGTTTGGCCTCATGCATGACGACCGCCCCGTTCATTCTCGATATGGCCTCGACGATCCAGTCGCCGGCGACAACCTGGTGATCGGCTTCGAACCGCCCTTCGCCCGTCTTCCGGAGCGTCACGCGGAAATCCTCATGATCGCCGACGGGCCGTTTGAAGTTCAGCGTGACATCATCGATGATCGCAGGCGTGCCGGCCTTGTCGTGGATGTCGTAACGGATTTGGATGCCCTTAACGACGAGCGCGCCCTCGACGCCGGAGGCGGCCATTGCCTTCATCGCTGCCGCCCTGGTGTTGAATTCCTGGCTGGCCACATAGGTGTTTTCCACGACGATGCCACTCCAGCTGGACGCAGCATAGAAGGCCATGGTGGCGTTTACGGCGATCACTACGGCGAAGAATGCCGAGGTGGCAAGCAGCACGTGCAAGCCGGTAAAGCCCTGAGTAGAAGTCTTCATTTCACGTCTCCCGGCGCGTTGAACGCGGCGCGATAGCTCGCCCGGTCGGCTTGACCTGCGTCTTGACCTATATCTTCGATGACGAAGAGGAATTCGTTGATCTCTGCCCCGTCTGGGGCGCGCGTGACGAAGACCTTGAGCGTCGTGGCCGCGTCGGGTTCGACGTGAGCGGTGAAGCTGCGGGCATCCTGCCTGCCGAACTCGGGAATGCGCATTGTGCCCCCCTCCAGCCCGACGAGGGTGATGGTCACGTCCCGCGGCTTCGGCACCATGTTGAGGACATGCAGCGTGTAGCCGTTTCGGATGGAGCCGTCGCTTTCCAGAACATATTGAGGGTTCCGGTCGTGGATAACGTTGAGCCTGAGCCGATCGCGTAAGGCGAGATGGACGACCATGGCGACGCCGATCGATGCCCAGACGACACCGTAGAAGACAATTCTTCGGCGGAAGATGATGCGCCAGTCGAAATTCCGGACAGCTGGCATGAAGCTTCCGTCGTCGTTTCGGACATTGGAGGGCTGGATGGCTGTCCGTCCTCCGTCAGTAGCAAGCGACATGTTGCTCGAATATTCCTTGAGCGTCGCATAGGCGATCAGGCCGTGTGGCTTCCCGAGCTTGTCCATGACGCCGCCACAGGCGTCGATGCAGAGGGCGCATGTGATGCATTCCATCTGCTGGCCGTCGCGGATGTCGATCCCCATCGGGCAGACGGCGACGCAGGCATTGCAGTCCACGCAATCGCCCACCGGCAGACCCTGAGCCTTCTTGCCATGGCGCGACCGCTGCTCGCCCCGCCAGTCGTTGTAGGTGACAACAAGCGAATTCTCATCCAGCATCGCGCCCTGAATGCGCGGCCACGGACACATATAGGTGCATGTCTGTTCGCGCATGAGGCCGCCAAGCACATAGGTCGTCGCGGTCAGGGTGGCGATCGTGGCATACGCAGCGGCAGGAGCGCTGCCGTCAAACAGTGAAGCCGCCAGGCTCGGCGCGTCGGCAAAATAGAAGATCCATGCTCCGCCCGTGGCGACGGCGATCAGCAACCAGATCGCGTGCTTGATCACCCGCTTCCTGAGCTTGTCGAAAGTGAAGGGGTCGGCATCGAGCTTCATCCGAGCGTTTCGGTCGCCTTCGACGGCGCGTTCGACGACGATAAAGAGATCGACCCAGACGGTCTGCGGACAGGCATAGCCACACCAGGCGCGGCCGACAGCGGCGGTGAGGAGAAAGAGGCCGAAGCCCGCCATGACGAGCAGGCCCGCCACATAGTAGAATTCCTGCGGCCAGATCTCGATGAAGAAAAAGAAGAAGCGCCGCGAGGCGAGGTCGACGAGGATTGCCTGATTGGGCGCATAGGGACCGCGGTCCCAGCGAATCCACGGCGCGAGGTAATATGTGCCAAGCGTGAGCAGCATCAAGACCCATTTGAACCGGCGAAAGGGCCCTTCGGCTCGTTTCGGAAAGATCTTCTTGCGCGGCGCATAGAGAGACTGGCGGTTGCGCCGGGCGTTGACGGGTTCGACGCGAACGTGGTCAATGTCATTTAGATTAGGGCGGGTATAGAGATTCATAGGACCTGTCCGATTTTCACCACTCTTTTCCCAGCCGTGGCGGATCCGTTCCTTGATGCAGATCAAGAACGACCGTGCAGAAGCGAAAAGGCCACGCCCCAGAGTAAGGGCGTGGCCGGAGGACAGCGGCGGAGAAACCGCTGGGACGTCCTCCACAGGAGCTGAAACTATCGGCTCGTCTGCTTGTGGTCTTTGAGGCAGATCAAACTCACCATCGAATTGCCGATTTTTGCCGGGTCGTCCTGCTCCGAAGACGCAGGCATCTGTTGGGCGCGGGCTGAGACACGCGATCGGATAACAGCACGCGGCGCGCCGTAGAGAGGGAGGATCGGATTGCGGTCGTGGGCTGTCATGTCTTTTCTCCTTACGTGCCGCCGCCGAGCGCATGAACGAAAATAGTAAGCTCGTTTACCGTTGTGTCCCCCAGGCGCGCTGCCCAGGCAGGCATTACGCCATGTTTGGGAGAGGCAACCTGACGAAGGATGGCGTCTTCACCCCGCGACTTCAGCCAGATTGCGTCGGCGAGATCCGGCGCACCCATTTCCACCTTTCCTTTGGCGTCCTCGCCGTGACATGGGGCGCAATTGTCGAAGAAAACCTGTTTTCCGGCCGCCGCCAGACCGACATCCGAGGGCGTATTGGTCAGCCCCCAGACAAAGGCGGCGACCTGCTTCATCTGGATGGGCTCCAGAACACCGGCAAAGGGCGGCATTTCGGAGGAATGGCTATCCGTATCGCCGTCGAAGCGGATGCCATGAGAGATCGTGGCCTGGATGGCATTCAGATCCCCGCCCCACAGCCAGTCGTCGTCGTTGAGATTCGGAAACCCCGGACCGCCGCTCGCTCCCGATCCATGGCAGGGCGCGCAGTTCACCTTGAAAGCGGATGCGCCGCCAGCGATCGCGAATTTACGAAGAGCAGGATCCGCGTCGATCTCCTCCACTGTCTTGGCAGCGATCAGGTCATGGAACTCCGTCTGCGATGACTTAGCGAGATTGAGGTCCTGCTGCAGCTCGGCGCGCGTTGAATAACCGAGATAGCCGTTAGTGGCGGAAGTGATCATCGGGATGGCCGGGTAAGCGATGGCGTAGCCGATCGCCCAGAGGATCGTCACGTAGAAGGTCCAGATCCACCAGCGCGGCATGGGATTGTTGAGCTCTTGGATGCCGTCCCATTCATGACCCGTCGTTTCGACGCCGCTCAGTTCATCGATATGCTTTTGCGACATCTCAATCGTCCTTCAAGGGAATATCGGCGGCATCTTTGGCCGTCTGCTTGCTACCTGGGCGAAGGGTGAGCATGACCGCGCCGACGAAGAATGCGGCCATTGCCAGGAGGCCCCAGCTGTCGGAGAAGTGTCTCATTGCAGTGTAAGTTTCCATGGATCACCTCACCGGTAGCCGGTCGCGTCGTCATAGGTCGAGAAATTAACCAGCGTTCCGAGCATCTGCAGGTAGGACACCAGCGCGTCCATCTCGGTCAGCCGGGTTGGATCGCCGTCGAGATCGCCGACATTCGCATTTGGGTAGCGCTTGAGTAGAGCCGCCGTGTCCGCGTTCGGATCGGCCTGGGCTCTCATGTCGGCCTCGGCATTCGCCAGCATGTCGTCGCTGTAAGGCACGCCCACGTCCTCATTGGCCTTGAGGTCCTCTCCGATACTCCTGACCGTCACCTCCTTCTCTTCGAGGAAGGCGTAGCTCGGCATGATTGATTCCGGCACCACGGCCCGCGGATTTGCGAGATGCTGGACGTGCCATTCGTTCGAGTAACGCCCCCCGACGCGGGCCAGATCGGGCCCTGTCCGCTTGGATCCCCATTGGAACGGGTGGTCGTACATCGATTCCGCGGCGAGCGAATAATGGCCGTAACGTTCGACCTCATCACGGAACGGCCGGATCATCTGGCTGTGGCAGAGATAGCAGCCTTCACGGATGTAGATGTTCCGTCCGGCGAGCTCTAGCGGCGTGTAGGGCCGCATGCCTTCCACTTTTTCGATCGTGTTCTGCAGGTAGAACAGCGGTGCGATTTCAACGATGCCGCCAATGCTGACGACCAGCAGCGAGCCGACCAGAAGAAGCGTCGCGTTCTTCTCGAGGGTCTTATGTTTATCAAGTAACGATGCCATGTCTCACCTCACTCGGCAGGCTGTGCCTGGGGCACCAAACTGGTCGGGATTGGCGCTTCGTCGCGCAGGTGGCCGCGGATCGTCATGAACACGTTCCAGGCCATGACGAGGCCACCCGCTAGGTAGAGTGCTCCGCCGACGGCACGCAGCACGTAATAGGGGATCATCGCCGCGACCGTTTCAGCGAAGGAATAGACGAGGAAGCCCTGGGAATTGTATTCTCGCCACATCAGCCCCTGCTGGATGCCCGCGACCCAGAGCACCGCGGCGTAGATCACGATCCCGAGCGTCGCGAGCCAGAAGTGCCAGTTGACCATCCGCAGGCTGTAGAGGCGCTCGCGCCCCCACAGTTTCGGCGTCAGGTAGTATATCGCCCCGAAGGTGATCATACCCACCCAGCCAAGTGCTCCGGAATGCACGTGACCGATCGTCCATTCGGTATAGTGGCTGAGCGAATTGACAGCCTTTATCGACATCATCGGGCCTTCGAAGGTCGACATCCCATAAAATGCGATGGCGACGATCATCATCCGGATGATCGGGTCGGTGCGAATTTTGTCCCAGGCGCCCGAAAGGGTCATCAAACCGTTGATCATGCCGCCCCAGGAGGGCATCCAGAGCATGACGGAGAAGACCATTCCGAGCGTCTGCGCCCAGTCAGGCAGCGCCGTGTAATGCAGATGATGCGGGCCGGCCCAGATATACATGAAGATCAGGGCCCAGAAGTGGATGATCGACAGCCGGTAGGAATAAACCGGCCGGTTGGCCTGCTTCGGCACAAAATAGTACATCATCCCCAGGAAGCCGGCGGTGAGGAAGAAGCCGACGGCGTTGTGGCCGTACCACCATTGGGTGAGTGCATCCTGGACGCCGGAGAAGAGAGAATAGCTCTTGGAGCCGAGGAACGACGCCGGAACAGCGAGGTTGTTGACCACATGCAGCATCGCAATGGTGACTATGAAGCTGAGATAGAACCAGTTTGCCACGTAGATATGCGGCTCTTTGCGCTTCAGGATCGTTCCGAGATAGACGGCCAGATAGGCGACCCAGACGATGGTAAGCCACAGGTCGACGTACCATTCGGGCTCGGCATATTCGCGCGACTGATTGATGCCGATCACGTAGCCGGTCGCAGCCATCACGATGAACAGCTGGTAGCCCCAGAAGACGAACCAGGCGAGTGTTCCTCCGAAGAGACGCGCGCGACAGGTGCGTTGCACCACATAGAAGGATGTCATGATCAGCGCGTTGCCGCCGAAGGCGAAGATCACCGCCGATGTGTGAACCGGCCGCAATCTTCCGAAATTCCAATAGGGCGCGATGTTGAGGTCGGGAAAGGCGAGCTGCAGCGCGATGATCACGCCGACGAGGAAGCCGACGACGCCCCAGAACACCGTAGCGATCAGGCCGTAGCGGATTACCTCGTCGCAATAGCCCGTAAGCTCTGTTTTGCGCTGTTGGCCCGTCGGCGAAAACTCTGCGTTTCTGACAAGCAGCAGCGTTCCCGCAACCAGGCAGAGGCAAAGTATACCCATATGGACTGCAAACAGATGATCGTGCGCGAATGCGGCCGCGAGCAGCGCCAGAAACGCTGCGACCGCGATCACCATCGTTTCTGTCGTGTAATTCATGATGTCGTCTCCAGTGCGCAGACGACCGCCTCGCGGCCGGCTTTCTCGGATTTCGAGGCAGGACTGTCACGAAGACGGGAACGGCTCCTTGATCTACATCAACAAGCGGACTGGAAGCGGTGGACGAACCGACGTTGTTACACTCTGTTGCAAACTTCCCCCTTTGGCACCGCCCGCTTACTCCCGTGTGACGCAGCTGCTTTCTACCGCACCCACTGCCACAAGGGGCGATGAAGATGCTGTGCAGAACAACCACGCGTTCGACAATGGCGCGAAGGGGCGCGAAGCCATACATGCCGGCCAATCCCTCTCTTCGCTGTTCGTAGGCTCGGCGGCCGAGGCCGTCGCAGCCGGTAAGGCGATTTGGTGGGAGGGTGATAAGCAACCATCTTGTCCAGGTGGAAGAAGGTGTCGTGCGCCTGCTTCGTATCATCGGCGAAAGATCGTCGGGTGATAATCGCTCTTCAATTCGCCGGCGATCTCAACGGCGCGTCGCTGCAAAACGATTTCCTATTTACGGCTGAGGCCGTCACGAAATGCAAGATCCGCCGGATATCGCACATGAGTTTCCACGGGGAAGTCGCTCGGTCTAATGCGCTCGCTCGACCTAGCTCTCGTTGCTCTGGCAGGAGGCGGCCGCTTCGCATGAACAGATGGTGCTGTTGCCGAAGAAGAACGCCGAGGAGCGCCCCTGCAGCTTCATCGTGAAGCTTGCATTCCGGCGCAACCCGCGTCCGCCAAGGTCCGTTGCGCGTTTCCATGAATCGTCAAGACATTGCGGATCATCTCGGCCTGACCATTGAGACCCTGGCCCACACCGTTACGAAACTTGCGTCGCGCAACATCGTTATTCCCGAGGGCAGGCACGACCTGCGGAACGTCAATCTTGCCCGCTGGTACGGTTATCGGGCGACACTGATGATTTTTCCGAGGATTTCTGTCAGAGGGTAAACCTCAACACACGCGACAAGCCGCGGGATCGACATTCATGCCCTCCGCGAACTTCTCGACGCGATATGAGCTCAGTCACGGCAATCCTAAGCTGTTCAGCAGCGCCGACGTTCGCCGAGCGTGCTTGTCCTTCGGTGATTCCTACATCGCTTGCAGGCTGCCATGTCCCTCGCAAGGGCGCTGGGCAAGCAGGCAAAAATTGGGACCTTCTGCCTTTTTTCCCCGAATTTGACGGGCGTCAAAGAGCCCAATTCCGGCATCTGCTAAGACACATTCATGAGGCTGATTGGGTCTCGCAGAAAAGGAGCTTGCAAATGCGGTTAAAATTCGGTCTGATCGCTGCAGCGGCAGCCTTGATTGTTTCGGCAGCGCCGTTGATGGCGGCCGACCACCAGGTTCGGATGCTCAACAAAGGCACGGAAGGCGCGATGGTGTTCGAGCCTGGCTTCCTGAAGATCGCCCCCGGCGACACCGTCACCTTCATCCCCACCGACAAGGGCCACAACGTCGAAACCTTCAAAGGCCTCATTCCGGATGGCGTTGCCGACTTCAAGTCAAAGCCGAATGAGCTATATCGCGCGAAATTCGATGTTCCAGGCGTCTATGTCCTGAAATGCACCCCACATTCCGGCATGGGCATGGTTGCCCTGATCCAGGTGGGTGACAGTCCGCCCAATCTCGAAGCGATCAAGACTGCAAAGGTGCCGAACATGGTGCGCAAGCGGCTCGATGCCGACCTCACAAACATCACCCAGTGAGACACAGCAGGTGCGGATGACCGCGCAGCCCATGACGATGGCTTTCGTGGCAGCTGTTTGCCTCGCCAGGAGCAGCTGATGCTCAGTGAGCATCGAGCAGAGCCAGGCGCTGTCAGGCAAGACGTCCAAGGCAGTGGTCGGACACGGTTGTCGGCAAAGCCGATGCCGAAACCTGGTGGGACCGTCGAGAAAGTGAATGTGGCCTGTGAAAAGAGCTATGATCTGCACGGCAGACCTGTGAAGGAACGCGTGGGCAAGATCACTAGCCCGGCGGCAATCTCGCTGACGACGAATATAACGAGGTCGTTTTTTTGCGCGGCAGTCGCGAAGGAGATGCCAGCCAAAACCCGGGGTCTCGTTCTGGTTACCCAAGAATTGCACGGAAGGCGCCGTCGAACGTTTGATCGAAATCCCCGCGGCAGGCAAGTCCTACAACTAGGAGACCCCTGCCTCGTCCTTCGACGTGCTCGAACAACCGCGTTCGTGAGAGGGCGAGAGCCGTCGATCATGTGGCGCTCGGTAGCTCACCTCGCGAAAAGGCTCCTTCAGGCGCCTGCGCGGCCGCCATAATCGCGATGGGCACAACTCTGCGGACCGGCGCTTGCCCACGCCACCTTAAAGGTTCGACGTCAGTCGCCAACGATACCCTGGGCCGGGGCCTGCCGAGATCGAGCTGTATTTGAATGAGCCGAAAAGCTCGACGATAACGACCTCGACGTCCAGGCGGTGATACGGGCGCCCATCTACTTGTGACAGGGCGGCCCGATGACCGTATTTGTGAGTGCGCCCGCCCTGCTTCACACGAACTTGCGACGTCGATCCTCCTCGACGTGCCGTTGTCGACGGGACTCCTGGGAAGATAACTGCAGGGTCCTCGATCGAGAAACGGGAACTCGATGTCTTCTCGCGCGGCCTTTGATGCGTTTCGTGTCGCCGGAACCGATGCACACTTCCGGCGACAAGTACTAGGCTGCCTTGCTGTGCGTGTGCCCGTGCGAGCTAAAATAGGCGTCGAATGCCGCCGCGACTGCACGGACCATGAAGCGCGCCTCCTCGCATACGACAATCCGCTCACCGCTGATCGTCACGACGCCGTCGGCCATGAGCTCGCCGAGACGGTCGTTGCGCTCGACAAGGAAGCCGGTGTCGAAACCCGATCCGCTGCTCAACTGGCCGAGATCGGCTTCGAAATCGCACATCAGCCTCTCGATGACCCTCGCCCGAAGCTTGTCCTCCTCGCTGAGAAGATATCCCTTGGCGGTCGGCAGCACCCCGAAGGCAATTCGCTCGGCATAGAGGCCGAGAGGCACGTGGTTCTGCATATAGCCGGCCGGCAGCCGCCCGATCGCAGATGCGCCGAGGCCGATCAGGCTATCGCAATCATCCGTGGTATAGCCCTGGAAGTTTCTCCTCAGCGTTCTGTTGCGCGCGGCGAGCGCCAACTGATCGTTCGGCAGTGCAAAATGATCGAGCCCAATGCGCAGATATCCGGCCTTCTGGAGCTCCTCGGCGATCACTTCCGCCTGCTCGTTCCGCTGTTTTGCGTCCGGCAGCGATGCTTCGTCGATCAGGCGCTGATGTTTCTTAAAAGCGGGTATGTGAGCGTAACCGAAAACGGCGAAACGTTCGGGACGCAGTTCTGCAGCCAGCCGGACCGTCTCGATGCAAGATTGGACAGTCTGTTTCGGAAGGCCATAAATTAGGTCGAAGTTGATGCTGCTGACGCCTGCTGAGCGCAACCCGGCGACCGCCCTTTCCGTCTGCTCAAAGGATTGCAGCCGCTTGATACCGGCCTGCACGATCGGATCGTAGCTCTGGACGCCGAGGCTTGCGCGGTCGACGCCGTTTTCGGCGAGCGCATCGATCATGGGGGCGACCAATGTGCGAGGGTCGATCTCGACTGCGACGCCGGCTTTCGCTTCAAACGTGAAGGCACTCCTGAGCTTTGCCATTAGAGCCGAAAATTCCTGCGGCTTCATGACCGACGGCGTGCCGCCGCCGAAATGCACGTACTTGACGGGCACGTCGTTTCCGGCCGCAAAAGAGACGAGCTCGATCTCTTCCTTCATCACGTCGAGATAGTCGGCGACCGGAGCGTCTTGCCGGGTGATGGTCGTGTGGCAGCCGCAGTACCAGCATATCGAACGGCAGAACGGGACGTGGAGATAAACCGAAACCGGGCCAGCCGCGGCGATATGGGCGAGATTGCCGGCATATTCATCCGGCCCCACGGCTGCAGAAAAAGCCGCCGCCGTCGGGTAACTCGTATAACGCGGAATCCGCGCATCGCCGTATTTGGCGATCAGATCATCAGACATTTTCGCATCCCTTTTCAAAACAGGATGCTTTATGACCTCCGGCCGCGCCGGCTTCCTTGTCCCAAATCAATGATGACGTCTCAGGCCAGAATCAGCCGGATCTTTGTCCGCTGTGAAAGTCAGCACTTTCGAACCCGCCTAACATCTCGTTCTGACATGGGTCGAGCCGCGGTCCCGGCTGTTCGAAGAGACGTGCCACAAGGAAATGAGCAAGAATGACTGATACGCAAAACGGGTGAAACAAATTGGTGTCCGCGTGCTGTCGCCGGTCGAGCCATCCCACGGTTTCGGCTCGCTCCATGCGCTGGCCCCCGGCGATAGTTTGTTGATCGCCAGTGGAACTGGTGCCGGCCTAACGGCGGGAATCTCGAGCGAAGCCTACCGAAACGCGGAAGTCGTGGTCGTTTTCCAATTCCACAGGCCCTCGCCGCGGCCGCCGACGTGATCGTCAAGGTGCGCCTCGATCAATGAGGTCGCCCTGCTGTCGCCTGAAAAGACGCTAATCGCTTTCTTCTATCCCGCAGCCAACAATGAGTTGCTCAAGCGGGCTCTGCATTCGGGCGCGAATATAAGCGCCATAGACATGGTCCCGCGCATCAGCCGTGCACAGAAGATGAATGGGAAAGATCGGGGTTACCGGGCGGTCATCGAAGCGAGTGCGAACTTCAGGTGTTTCTTCACCGGGCAGATCACCGCGCGGTATTTCTAGGGTCTCCTCAGTTTTACGTCGCCTTGAGGTCCGTCAGCACCTTGTCAAAAGCATCCTTGACCGGCTTTGAGATTTCCTCCACCGCCCTGCTTGAGAGCACCCGGACTTCCTTGGCGTGCTGCAAACTTGTCTCAACGCGCTTGCGGAAAAAGGTCGACTGCTGTTCGAGGATCTGCGACGGCGAATTCGCGCCCAGCAAAGCTTGCAAATGTGAGAAGCTGGCCTCGGCGTCGGCCTGCAGTGCAGCGATCGTCTTCCACCACAATTCGTTGCCGAATAGACTTGTCGTTTCGAGGATCGGAGGCAGCATTTTCTGTGTCGCTTCAGCGCCGGACGCAAGTTTCAAAAGAGCCTCTGTCACCTTCTTGTTCCCCTTTTCAACAGATGCGCCGAACTGATCTGGCACCTTGAGCGACGATGACCCCGGGTTTTCGATCGTTTCAAAGGATCTTTCGGAAATCTTGGTCATTGCATTTTCCTTCTCTTTGAGTTGGTTGCAAGCTGTGACATCGGGATTGACCCTTCCGCCGGCGGATGCATGGCCGCTTGGTAGAACGCGGATCCGATGACGAACGGTCAGGTGGCCTCCGTTCCGTTCGTTTCATGAACCGGCATCATGCAGACTGCTTTCTGCCGCTTGTAACCAGGGATCAGCAAACACCATGCCAACTGCTCCGACGCGCCAAGAAGATGATTTTCTTTTATCAATGGGCGGGTTGAGGGCAGGTTGATGTGTATTTGACGGAGAGACCGGCGAACAAAACGTTCCAATCACGACAAACCTGACAAAAGTGGCGGATGCCCGACATTTGCGAGAAATGTCGACGGTTGCGCTGGGGACAAGGGAATTAGCATGTAATTCAACCGCGCTCAGGATCGTCCTGTGTCGGATCGTATTGAGCCTGCGGGGTGGAAAGTGGCGTTGCGGTCCTCGCCGCAAGTGCCTCCGTCAGCTGCGCACTGGTGCTTACCTTGACGGTCAGCTTGCGCGAGACATTGCGTGCAATTGCAGTGCCTTCTTTGCACCGGCCGCCATTGATTAGAACCGCCGCATCCGCGGATCAGGCATGGGACACGAACGGCACGATCTGTGGCGATCCAATCGCGGGGCATCTGCCTTGGCAACCGGATAAGTTCATCGCCGAGGGCGACGAGACAGCGATCGCCACTTCGCGCTTTTAAAAAAGTCCTATTGAAAGAAGCGACGAACTAGCCACCATCGCAGCGCTAACTTTGTGGATGGAATGCCACACGAAGTAACTACGTTCGTTCGTTTGCGCAGACGACGAGCAGCAGGAGACAACAAACGATCTGAAGGTAACAGCGTTGACTTGTTCGCGAGATCACGCAGTAACCTTGTCTGCCGCGACATGGGTCTGACAGTTCTTCGGGCAGACGCGCGCGCAGGCGCCGCAACCAATGCAGCGGCCGGCCTCATCGACAACCATGATCATACGATTGAGCTCGCCATCGAAGTCTTCCTCCTCGTCGTCGCAGATGCCGAGGATTTCACCCGCTTCACCGACGCCATAGAGGTGCATGACTTCGCGAGAGCAGGCTTTGAAGCATCGGCCACAGCCGATGCAGGTTGTAGCATCGATGCAGGTCAGGTACTCCGGCACCCAGCTGGAGCCGTCGCGCGTGACGAAAGGGCCAGTCATCGTGAATTCTCCAATGCAGCGAGCTCTTCCTTCGCAGCGTTCAACTCGGCGAAGGCGTCGAACGTCTCTCCTGCAATGGTCTTGATTCTAGCCCAATTAATCGGAAGGTCCTCGGCAAGATCGTGCAACTCCATCTTCGCAGCGGCGGCGCGGGACTGCAGCTTGCGGACCTTCTTCAGCTGCTCCACAATGTCTGACATGATCTCTTTCCTCGAAAATTGATTTCATGATGCCCGCGCCACGTCGGGATAGGTTTCGATAACTTCAATAGCGTCATCGACCATTTTCGTGCCGGTCTCGGCGAGCTTGCCTAGCGTCTCAAAGCCGAACCGGTGGACATCGCGCAGGGTCTTCGACAGAACGACCAACCGTCCAGTCGTGAAAAGCAAGCGGCCGAAGCCCTCATGGCCGATCGTCATGATCGGCGATGCCAACAGGCCTGTGCACTCTTCGATCACAAGCCCCACGCAACTGTAAAAATTCTGTAGCCTCCACAGCACATCAGGATCCGGATCGCCTATGATCGGGATCTTACGGCGCTGCTCCTTGGTGAGGATGAAGTCGGCCAGCAGGTCAGCGTCCGATTTGCCTTCCCACGCCCCATGGGCATCCTGAGCGCGGATGAGCCTTATCAGGCATCTGAGAAAAGGGGTGGCGAGATCCCCATCTTCGTTGACAGCAGGGCCATTCGTACTTCCTGTCAATGTACCCATTTCTTAGTCCTCCTCATCGAAAGGCTTCTTTTCAATGGCGCCTGCTTCGGTCAGCGCCGTGAAGCTCGTGCGCCAGAGCGTTGGACCTGAGGAAGCCGATCCGCGATTGTCCCAGGAATTGCCCTCACAGCCGAGAGGCCCATGGATCAGGTGCGCGACGTCGGTGATCGGCTGCAGCACGATCTTGGCGCCATCGAAAGCGCATCCGCCGGCTGCCGCCCCGGGGATCAGCGGCTTCGAACAGCCGTTTTTGCGCGCCTTGGAATCCTTGCTGCGGTTCTTCTCGCAGGCAGGCTCGTCAAAGACATCCTGGACTTTAGCATTGAGCAAGGGCATTGCGGTCTCCAAGTTCAGATGAAGGCGGCCGGCCTCACAAGGCCGACCGCCGCCGCTCCTAGCGGGTCAGGTCGTAAGAATAGTCCGTCACACCCGGCTCGCTCGTCTCGCGATCGAGCTTGTCGAAGATCTTGTCGAGGATCGTCGTCAGGACGCGCAGGCCGCCTTGGTAGCCCATGAGCGGGAAACGGTGGTGATGGTGCCGGTCGAATATCGGAAAGGTCAGCCGGATCAATGGGGTGCCGGTGTCGCGCTCGAGATACTTGCCATAGGAATTGCCGATCATAAGATCAACCGGCTCGGTAAAGAGCAGCGAGCGCAACGCCCACAGGTCCTTGCCCGCCCAGACCTGGGCATCCTTGCCGAAGGGCGAGGATGCGAGCAACGCCTTCATCTCGGCTTCCCAGGCCGACGTGCCGTTGGTAGCAAGGCAGTGGGTCGGCTCACCGCCGGTTTCCAAGACGAACCGGGCAACGGCGTAGACGAAGTCAGGATCGCCGTAGATCGCGTATTTCTTCCCGTGCAGCCAGGCTTGGCTATCTGCCATAGCGTCGACGAGACGGCCGCGTTCCAGGCCGATTGCCGGAGGAATTTCCTTGCCGGTAATCTCCGAGACCTTCATCAGGAATTCGTCGGTCGCCTGAACACCCAGCGGATAATGGAACGAAGCCGTAACCTGACCGACCTCCTTGCAATATTCCAGCGTTTTG
>NZ_JAILYH010000039.1 GCF_019793435.1 Rhizobium redzepovicii
AAAGACCTCATGGTGCGATCGGCAACAAGGTGCCGATCTCGTTGGTGAATTCGGGAGGCGCAACCAGCCCGCCTCCCTGAATGAAGCCGGAAAACTCTAGCATCCGGTGGTCCAACGTTTGGGAGCGTTTCAAAGACCGCCGAGGCTCTAATCGCCGCCGGATGAAAATTCAGTGGCAGGTCATCTGAAATATCTGGCGTTCGGCAGCTTGGTCGCACCGCCACATTAACAGGCATCACAAACTACCGTGTTAGCATCAGTATCGTCCTGGGCTTAAAGAAGCTCGGTTCACGTTCCCGGAAAATTTGTTCATCGGGGCGGTAAACACTCTCGATTGAGGGCTTGTTCCACCATGATGGGAAGAACGGTCCCGGAAATGAGAACTGGTGATCTGGTCATCGCAAATAACCCGTACGCCAGCAATATCTTGAATCGGCTCATAAGTTCTTCCAGGGAACGACGACGCAAGTCCCCCGCCAGTCACGACAACAGGCTCGGTCCGTTAGCAGGAACCGTGGAGCTCGAATTTTATCTATGCTGTGAATGGGTATCATCCAAACAATCGATTTTACGAATTGAATGGCGTGATCCATTAGACGAGCATCTTGACGGAAATCAAGTCGTCGATGGCGCGCCCAGTGGTGTAGAGGGGTCAAATGTGTGGCTTTGGAATGTAATGCTTGCATAAGCGGTCGATCAGCCCATTGCATCACCTTGCAATCGTCGACAGCTCGGGGGTTCACCACCAATCGCACTCGGTACAGTCCGCAACGAGCCGCGGTATTGACAGATTCAGACGAGGCGGCCTGGTGACCGCTATTTTGGGGAAACGGCGTACGCTACACGCTGCCACGCGCGCGTTTCGACCTGCGTCCACGCGCGGCGTCATCATCCTACCCTTTGGTGGCCGGTCTCCGAATGCCACCAGGATAATTTACCGGAAAGGACGAGAGCAATGACGCACCTCGATTGCTCGTGCGAAGTGCACGGTGAGCGCGATGACGGCACTGGTAGTCACAGCGTTTATTTGACGTTCGACGACGGTCCGCATCCATTTTGTACACCGGAGATTCTCGATATTCTGGCTGAACACCGGGTGCCGGCAACATTCTTCGTCATCGGCGAGTTCCTGGCCGATCAATCTAAATTGATCCAGCGAATGATTGCAGAGGGACATGAAGTCGCCAACCACACAATGACGCATCCAGACCTGTCTGACTGCGAACCCGACGAGGTGCAACGTCAGATACTCGAGACAAACAGAGCCATAAAAATGGCGTCGCCTCAGGCGGTGGTGCGGCACATCCGGGCTCCTTACGGCATCTGGACCGAAGAAGTGCTCAAGGTTTCGGCGAATGCGGAACTCACTGCCGTGCACTGGTCGGTAGATCCGCGAGACTGGTCTCTTCCCGGGGCCGACGGCATTGTCAATGATGTGCTGCAGTCTGTCCGGCCGGGGTCAATCGTGCTCTTGCACGACGGTTGTCCCTCCAGTGAAATGCAACAAGGAACTGACCGCAGTCTGCGCCACCAGACTATCATGGCGTTATCTAGCATAATTCCAGCTTTGCATGATCGCGGCTTTGTATTCCGCTCGCTTCCTCGGGAGTTCTGATGGATATGCTTGACACAACCAGCACTGTCGCCGTCTCGCTTTATGCACTTCTCTCGACTGCTTATAAAAGCGTGCAGGCCGTTTATTCTCTGCCGACCGATGTTTCATTGGCGTCCCAGAGCTTGGCCGGCTTTGAGGAGCTGCCCAGCGTAGATGTCATCGTGCCAAGCTTCAACGAGGATCCCCGCACGCTTTCGGAGTGCCTGGCTTCTATTGCGGGTCAGGAATACGGGGGAAGGCTGCAGGTTTACCTAGTTGATGACGGTTCCGAAAATCGCGAGGCTTTGCGACCTGTGCACGAGGCCTTCGCACGAGACCCCAGATTCAATATTCTCCTGCTTCCCCAGAATGTTGGTAAACGGAAGGCACAGATCGCCGCGATACGCCGCTCTGCTGGAGATATGGTGTTAAACGTCGACTCCGACACGATCCTCGCATCTGACGTCATCAGGAAGCTCGTGCCTAAAATGCAAGATCCGGCTGTCGGCGCGGCCATGGGACAGTTGACGGCCCGCAACCGAAACGATAGTTGGCTGACCCGTTTGATCGATATGGAGTACTGGCTGGCTTGCAACGAGGAGCGTGCGGCACAAGCTCGCTTCGGAGCCGTTATGTGCTGCTGCGGTCCATGTGCTATCTACCGTCGCTCTGCGCTCGCTTCGCTGCTTGACCAGTACGAATCACAGTATTTTCGGGGAAAGCCAAGCGATTTCGGTGAGGATCGGCATCTCACCATTCTTATGCTGAAGGCAGGCTTTCGAACGGAGTACGTGCCGAGCGCCATCGCAGCGACAGTCGTTCCGAACAAGCTAGGACCGTATCTGCGCCAACAACTACGCTGGGCGCGGAGCACGTACCGGGACACGTTGCTTGGGCTGCGCCTGCTGCCCAACCTCCATCGCTTCCTTACGCTCGACGTTGTCGGACAGAACCTCGGACCGCTGCTTCTGGCACTATCAGTGCTGACGGGGCTCGCACAGCTTGCATTGACGGGCACCGTGCCTTGGTTGGCATCCCTGATGATCGTGGCCATGACGATGATCCACTGCAGCGTTGTCGCGCTCCGGGCCCGCCAACGACGGTTCCTCGGGTTCTCTCTGCATGCATTCATCAATATTTTTCTGCTACTGCCCTTGAAAGCCTACGCGCTGTGCACGCTGAGCAATAGCGACTGGCTGTCGCGCAGCTCTGCTGGCAACTCGAATCAACATCCGGCGACTGATGCGCGCACTACAGAATGTTCTGGACATGCGACAGCGCCTCGAAGGCTCAACCCCGCCCGCGATTCTGCCAGGCGAACGACGTCTGACTGCATGTGCAGCGACGAGTAAGATCTATTTACCGAGGTGAACGAGTTGACACAGAGCGACAATTATCAATTGCTGAATCGGGAACTGGCTGCACCCGATCCATGGGGACTCGACGCCAATCCATTCGAGCGTGAGCGTCACACGCAAATGCTCCGCTTGGCGCTTGCCCAGGGATCCATCTCAAATGCGCTCGAAGTGGGATGCGCTGCCGGCGCATTTACGGTGCAGCTAGCCCCCCACTGCAAACGGCTCACCGTGATCGATGTTGTGCCTCACGCTATAGAAAGATCGCGTCGACGCATGAGGGATTCTCCGCACATCAGCTGGATAGTCTCTGATGTTCAACAGTTTTCACCTGACGAGAGGTTTGATTTGATCGTTGTGGCGGAAGTGCTCTACTACGTTGGAGGAATAGCCGAGATGAGAGGGGCTGTTCGGAATTTAGTGCGGATGCTTGCGCCAGGTGGATATCTGGTTTTCGGATCGGCGCGCGACGCCAATTGTCGTCGCTGGGGCCACGTTGCTGGTGCTGAGACGGTCCTCGGCATGCTGAACGAAACTTTGCTCGAGCTAGAGCGGCTTGAGTGTCGGGGTGGGTCGGTCAACGAAGATTGCTTACTCGCCTGTTTCCGGAATCCGATTTCTGCCTCTTAACGGCCCCAACCCTCGACGTTCAGACATGGAGACACTATGCGCGTCTGTGGTACAAAATTGACCCGTGACGGAGCGGACGCGCTTGTCGAGGATGGGTGGCTCGCCTCCTGCGTCGAGCAGGAGAAGCGGGGCAACGACCCGCGATATGAAACTCTAGACAATCTCGACGTGATTGGCGCCGCATTGGCGCAACACGGTCCGGATCAACGCGTTATTGATCAAATCATCGATGGAAGGGGTGCAATGCTGACAGTTCTCTCGAATCCGTCGAGGGCCCCGGTCTCGTTCCAATGACAGGGCATTTCCCTGCAAGAACTATTATCGTGATAGGTGCCGCGCGGCCACCGCAGCCCGTGGCTCCGCCTCGTGGCGCCGATCTGCCTGGAGGAGCGTGCGCCTTATATAGTCATCCCTCGAACTCCGGATTGTGAAATGTTGTTTAAGCATCAGACGCGGATGAGATGCCAGGACAGAATTCCGGCTGTTGTCCATCTCGATGAATCTGCACGATTGCAGACCATCCCAGGCACTCTCTCCGTGAAGTCGCCGAGCTACTCTTCGAATGTAACAAGCTCAGGGACATTCGGCTGCTCTGCAACACGAGTGCCAATTACCACGGACGAGGCGTTTTCCCGGATGCTGCTGCGGCCCTTTAATGGAGACGCAATGAACACATACGGTGCGATGGACCAAGAAGAACACAACCAACCGAAGAAATGCCAGTCAACGGCGCCCGACGGTCAGATGAGCGCATGTTCATGTCCGCAATAGATTTTTCCGACGTAAGCAAGACATATGGCGACAAGGCCGTGGTCAACGCGCTATCGTTCCGCGTTTCTCCGGGGCAATGCTTCGGGCTGCTTGGACCGAACGGCGCGGGCAAGAGCACGATCGCACGCATGATCCTTGGCATGACAGCCCCTGATGCGGGGAAGATTACTGTGCTCGGCGTGCCGGTGCCTGCCCAGGCTCGCTTGGCGCGAAAGGGTATCGGCGTGGTGCCGCAATTCGACAACCTTGAGCCTGAATTCACTGTGCGCGAGAATCTGCTGGTCTACGGCCGCTACTTCGGCATGAATACACGCAAAGTCGAGGCGGTCATGCCGTCGCTCCTTGAGTTTGCACGCCTAGAGAGCAAGGTGAATGCGCGTGTGTCTGAACTTTCAGGCGGCATGAAGCGGCGCCTGACGCTAGCGCGTGCGTTGATCAATGACCCGCAGCTACTTGTCATGGACGAGCCGACCACCGGTCTCGACCCGCACGCGCGCCACCTGATCTGGGAGCGCCTGCGTTCCCTGCTTACGCGCGGCAAAACGATCATCTTGACCACCCATTTCATGGAAGAGGCCGAACGGCTATGCGATCGACTCTGCGTACTCGAAAGAGGTCGCAGCATTGCCGAAGGGCGTCCGCATGACCTGATCGATGAACTGATCGGGTGCGAAGTCATTGAGATCTACGGCGGCGATCCGCATGAATTGGAATCGCTGGTCGGGCCATATGCCGATCGCGTCGAAATTAGCGGCGAGACCCTTTTTTGCTATGTGTCCGACCCGGAGCAGGTGCGTGTGCGGTTGCGGGAGCGCGCGGGCTTGCGCATTCTGCAGCGTCCGCCGAATCTTGAGGATGTGTTTTTGCGGTTGACCGGGCGCGAGATGGAGAAGTGAACGATGGGTGAAGGTTGTGCCGCGGCTCTGCCCGCCAACGCTTTTAACTGGATTGCGATATGGCGACGCAACTATCTGGCATGGAAGAAAGTAGCACTTGCGTCAATTGTTGGAAGTCTGGCCGATCCTATGATCTACCTTTTTGGCCTCGGCCTTGGCCTCGGAATTATTGTGGGTCGCGTTGACGGCACAACTTACGTTGCGTTCTTGGCGGGCGGCATGGTGGCGACAAGTGCGATGACCTCTGCGACGTTCGAGACGATTTACGCGGCCTTTACGCGAATGCACGCCCAACGCACCTGGGAAGCCATGCTCTACACACAAATGACACTTGGGGACATCATCCTGGGTGAGTTGGCATGGGCAGCGAGCAAGGCATTTCTTGCCGGTACGGGAATCATAATCGTCGCCACCGTGCTAGGCTATACGACGTGGCCATCAGTCGTCTATGTGCTGCCAGTTATCATGCTCACTGGATTTGCATTCGCGAGCCTTGCGATGGTAGTCACGGCGCTTGCGCCCAGTTACGAGTATTTCATTTTTTACCAGACGCTCGTCCTGACACCAATGCTGTTCTTGTGCGGCGCGGTGTTTCCAATCGCGCAACTGCCCCAGGCCTTTCAGCAGGTAGCGCAGTTCTTGCCTCTAGCGCATGCGATCGACCTCATACGCCCGGCAATGCTTGGGCGCCCCGCGGGCAGCATGGGCATGCATATAGGCGCGCTTTGCATCTACGCGATTTTGCCGTTCTTCCTGTCGGCAGCGCTGTTGCGTCGGCGCCTGATGTCTTGACGCTACTCGCCACCACGCCATGAGGGGTATTGCGATGCAGTATCTTGAAAAGACCCGCAGAGCTCTGAAGATAATCATCATAGTCCGGGAACAAATGAACCCGTGTCGGCGCCGGTGAGACGATGCAGGTTTGTCGCTCTGCAACTGGCCGAACTCGGAAGCAAACACCCTTCAGGAAGATCCGGCGTGTATCAGGAGAAAAGCAAATGAAGGTCATCTCAATCGCTACGGCGCTCTTTGCTCTGGCGTGTCCCGCGAACGCGTTCGAAAACAATGCGGTCGCGGCTACGCCTATCTTAAGGACCGATCGTACGATTGCCGGTCAGCCCATCATCGTTCCACGGAAGGATGTCGAGGTCATCGCTTCGATTTATGAGATTGCGCCCGGTGCGACGTTGCCAATTCATCAGCATCGCTATCAGCGCTATGGCTATGTGCTTTCCGGGGAGATCACGGTCACCAATACAGAATCTGGGAAAGAAAGCATTTTCACGGCAGGGAATTTTATCGTCGAGTCCTGGGGGATATGGCATAAAGGGGCGAACAACGGCACCGAGCCGGTAAAGCTGCTCGTGATCGATCAGGTGGAAAAGGGCAGTGAGAATGTTCTGCCGCAAAAATAAAGACGTTGAGGTATCACCGGAGGGCAATCTGGCGCCACGGCTCGGATGTGGTGAACCCGTCCCATATTAGGGGTTGGTTTGCCGCTCCTTGCTAGAGTCTGTCAGCGCTAATCGGAATCGTGCGGAGATTCCCTTGCCTTCAATTTTGTGATTCAAGGTCATTGCTGGTGTGGAGGCCGGCAATGATGGTGCGACCTCTTTCTCTGGATTTGCGAACGCGCATTGCGACAGCGTTGAGTGATGGCATTACGGTTCGCGCCGCAGCGGAGCGGTTTGGCATATCGGCTGCGACAGCGGTGCGGATCGGACAACTCGATCGTTCAGGTAAAGGCCTGGTGCCGGCGAAGATCGGCGGCTATGTCAAACCGACACTGAGGGGTGCGGCCGCCGATGCAGTGCGTCAGCGGCTACAAGTCAAGTCCGACTGGACGGTGCGCGCACTGTCGGCGGACCTGAAGGCTGCGGGGATCAACGTGTCTCACGACACCGTCTGGCGCTTTCTGCGCAGCGAAGGCAAGACCTTCAAAAAAAACGATGGTGGCAAGCGAGCAAGACCGCCCGAAGGTGGCCCGGTTCCGGATGCGATGGAAGACCCATCAGCACCGGCCTGATCCGGACCGTCTCGTCTTCATCGACGAGACTTGGGTCAAGACCAACATGACGCGCACCTGCGGCTGGTGTCAGCGGGGAGAGCCCCTCATTGCAAAAGTCCCTCATGGTCATTGGAAGACACTGACCTTCCTGGCCGGCTTACGCCGCGATAGCATCGTTGCCCCCTTCGTCCTCGATGGTCCCATCAATGGCATCGCTTTTACCGCATGGGTTCGCCAATGTCTGGTCCCGACACTCAAATCCGGTGACATCGTCATCCTCGACAATCTGGGAAGCCACAAGGGAAAGCCGGCCCGCGATGCGATCCGAGATGTCGGTGCACATCTCTTTTTCCTGCCGCCCTACAGCCCCGACCTCAATCCCATCGAGATGATGTTCGCAAAGCTCAAGACACTCGTCAGAAAGGCAGACGAACGAACCGTTGAAACTACATGGAGACGCATTGGAGAACTCTTGAAGGCGTTCAGTCCCCAGGAGTGCTCCAACTACCTCAGACATGCAGGGTATGGTTCAGAATAACCCTGACAGACTCTAATGTCGATTGGAGCTGCGTGAACCTTCGACTTGCGTCGTCGACAAACTGTCGAGGAGGTTGTTTCATTGGTCGTTGAACGGCGGGCGTAGGAGAGCATCTGTCCAGTTCCTCCATACTTGGTCGTCAGTCAGCGCGGCTGTTGGGCCAGCGGGACAGGATCGATCATCCGTGAGACTGTAGCGGCGACGTCTCAAAGAGGCTCCTCATTCCGACGCCATGAATCACGCCGAACGACAAAACCACGAAAGAATGCTAGGAAATCCTGAGACGTCTCATTACCTCATGGGGCGAGGGCATGCGGGATGCTTCCTGACATAGCACGTCCCGCATCCAGAGGCTTGCCTGACCACTATTGTGAAGCGCGGGCCATTGGAGGGCCTGTGTGAACGCGGGCAGCGGTAGCGGAAGGTCGGCGATCCGCAGGGGTATTGTCTTTTCGAGCTGCTTGACCAGGCGTAAGGGCATTGTCGCTATGCGCTCGGTCCCTGAAAGCATGAACGGAACCATGCTGAAGCCCTGCACGACTACTTCGACATGTCTCTTAAGCCCATGCCCAAGCAAACACCATTCCTCGAAGG
Source organism: Rhizobium redzepovicii (assembly GCF_019793435.1). Classification (GTDB taxonomy): domain Bacteria; phylum Pseudomonadota; class Alphaproteobacteria; order Rhizobiales; family Rhizobiaceae; genus Rhizobium; species Rhizobium redzepovicii. Next base: position 8,387 of record NZ_JAILYH010000039.1, read on the forward strand.
AAGCCGTCCTAGCGTTCCCAAACTTCACCACAACGTGTCCCATCGACATATACCTCTCGAGTGTAAGTTGCTCCGAGAGTAGCTTGTTCGAGTGGCAGCCCACGCACACGAGGGTCTCCTCGAATAACGCCACCTTAGGATGTGCGCGCGACATGAGCAATTCCGGAAAGATGAGAAAATCGGCGTCACCGCGCCGCAAGTACTCATCGTAGTTATCGGCGATCGGCAGCAACTCGAAGCTGACGGCGGGCGCTTCTCGGGCGACACGCGTCACGACCTTTTCAAAAAAAACGAGTGCGGCGTAATCGGAAAGAATAACTCTGAAGCAGCGATCCGATTGAGCAGGGCAAAACGGATCCCAAGATATGATCGAGACCTGGATGTGAAGCAGAGCCTCGCGGACCGAAGGCGCGAGCCGCTCCGCACGCGGGGTTGGAACGAGTTCGCGACCGACCATGGTAAAAAGGTCGTCATTGAAATAGGTGCGTAACCTGCCGACGGCCGCGCTCATGGCCGGTTGGCTCAAGTTGATGCTGCGCGCTGCCGCCGTGAGATTACGCTCGGTCATCAGGGCGTCGAGTGCGACGAGGAGATTCAGATCAAGGCCCTTGAACCGCATGTCTTCATCCGTAGCGAGGTGGCGAGATAAAAGGTGAAAAGGCTTGGTGTCGCAATGCGGCGCCACGAGAGATCAGCAAGCAAAGGGTCGCCTAAAATTGAGAAAGTATCGATGTTCCAGCCGCCGTGGCTTTGATGGTCTTACTGCTACCTTCAACCGACACGATTCAGTGGTGCCTGATCATTCTGGCGAGTAGCAGTGTTTTCCGCGGATAAAAGTTTCGGTCTGCGACGTCGATCACTTCGGCGCCTTCAATACGTACTTCGGGGGGTAAGACGCACTCGTAGCACTCACCTTCTTCGGCAGGAGTATCTTGGCAATTGAAGTCTTGAGTGTGCTCCGCTGAATGGGCTTTGTCAGCACCATTCAGGTTTGCGCGGGGGTCACTTGTCGCCGGGCCGCAATCTTGGTTACGATCATCTGCTGCAAGTGACGGCCCGGCCCGCAATGCCAATGCGAGCAACGCTGCAACGATGACGTAGTAACCAGTAACCTTCATGAGACGTTTCCTTTCTTCGGCTAAGGCCAGGCGATACCAGGTAGGATTGATGCCATTCCCGCCGCCAGTGCTTCGGGGCTACAGGCGTTGTTGGATTGGTTGAGAGCCTTTCAACGGATCATACCCGGTGGAGTGGAGACGGCCGTCTATGGAGCATCCGCGAAAATTGGTGAAATCTATTGTTTAAATGCGAGTCATCCATTCGATGCATGTAGACGACGTCTTGCCTGCCCGAACCAACAAGTGTCGCCAAACCCACTGTTTTCAGGGGCGTCTTTTCACCCAGTCCTTCTATCCTCAGTGGGCTTGCGCATGTCGTTGCCGCCATCCCCTTCATCCGGGATAGCAAAGGGCGCCGCATGCGGGAGGGACACCCCTGCGTCTCCCGTCAGGCTACGACATTTTGTTCGATCGGCTGCCTTGTATGGAGAAGACCGGATTCCTGACGTTTCAGTGTCATCGTTTTGCAATGAGATAGAGGTAATGGCCGCAAGCCGGCTGGGTCGACCACGTTTGGCTTCCATCGCGGAACGTCGCCGTTAGCTTTCGACGTTCATTTCGAATGATCGTAGCGTGATGAACAAGTCGGTCCACCGCGGCAAGCGTCATGGCCGGGTCCGGAAAGACGCGGTTCCATTCTCCAAAGGGCTGATTGGCGGTGATGATGATGGAGCGCCGCTCATATCTTGCGGAGATGAGTTCGAAGAGCACGCGGGTTTAGGCCTGGTCCTAGTGACGTAGGCCAGGTCGTCGAGGATAAGCAGATCGAACTTGTCGAGCTTTGCGACGGCGGATTCGAGCTGGAGTTCACGCCGTGCGACCTGCAGTTTCTGGACGAGGTCGGTCGTGCGAGTGAACAGCACCCGCCAACCGTTCTCGATCAGCGCGAGGTCGAGGGCCGCGGCGAGATGGCTCTTTCCGCCGCCCGGCGTACCGAACATGAGGATATTGGCACCTTTCGCGACCCAGCTGTCGCCAGCGGCAATGGCCATGACCTGGGCCTGGAGAGCATAGGGACTGCATCAAAATCAAAGCTGTCGAGCGTCTTTTCCGGTGGCAGGTTTCGCCTGGGCAAAATACGCCGACGCTTTGCGCACAATCGCGTTGGCCTGACGAAGCTCGCGGCTCTCCCGCTCAAGAGCCTTCATATTCTCAGCGACATCGTTCGGCCGGCCTGCTCGCTTACCGCTATCGACCTCGGTCTTCTTCACCCATTCGTGCAGCGTGCGTGGCCGGCAAGAAACCGATCTTGGCCGCGATAGATGAAACGGCAGCCCACCGCGCGGGGTGCTCGGCTTCGTGATCCAGCACCATGCGGAGGACTTCAGGCGAGAAATTGTTCGTTGTCTTGCTCATATCGGCTCCAATCTCTCATGAGTTGAAGCCTCCGGCAAACTCGCGCGGTTCTTGAATCCCAAAAAGGGAACCGGCTATAGGCTTGAGTTTTTAAGCAAAACGTCACCCTCCACTCCTCGGGGATACTCAACTACCACCTGGAAGGAAGGTAAGAGCTCAAGAATGGCGCGCAGGGGAAGCTGACCTTCATAGAGCTCATGATCACTATACTCAGCATATATGTAACGCGTTCTCATCAGGATCTGATTGCCACCGGCAATAACGTCGGCCTCGGCTCCCTGCACATCCATCCAGATGAGATCTATGTTCTCTAGGCCAGCTTCGCTGCACCAGTCATCCAGCCTCCTAGTCTCAACCGAAATCGGAGGGTCAAACCGAACCCACTCGTACTCAGAAAGATGGTTCTTGGGACGGCGTATCGAGCCCGAGAGATCCCATTCCTTAGCGCTGTCATTGCCATTGCTGGGATGAAACTCGATCCTCGCGTTTCGGTCGCTGATCGCAACCTCGGATAGCCTCATCCGATCCCGATCAGAACCCATTTTTCCTTGAAGCGTGCAGCGGCTCTGGGGTCTGGCTCAAAGCAATAGAGCTGGGCGCTCGGAAGAAGGCGCAGAAAGCGTTGAGCATCGCTTCCGTCATTGCACCCAATGTCAAAGATTACAGGGTTAGGCTTATCGAGAAGCGAAACGATCTGTCGATGTACGTCTAACCCACACACCGGATCCATCACATTCTCCTTAAGTTTTCGAAGTGCCACTGCTGAACGAGCTCGGGCAGGATATCACTGAAATACCGAGCCATTTGGCCCTTCTTTCGACATGGTTGTTGACGCTTCGCCGTGCGATAGGTGGGCACGGCGCATTGTCTGTCGCGGGCTTTGTTATTCGCGAGTTTGTTTGGCGTAACGAAGCGACCCCAAGCTATGCTGAAAGCCCACTAGTCACCGAGGCCTCAGCGGGGACGGATACCTGTGATTTGCGGCCACGTACCGGGCTTAAGCATATGCAACGCTGCTCCCAAATCTGCCGAAGTTCATTTAGGAAAGTCTCACGACTACCTGAAACCGGCGCGATTCCATCCAAAATGTCTCCAACCAGGGCTTCTCCCTCAATCCTAATTAGCTGTTCAAACAACTCCGGTGAAATACGCACGGCCTGCAGGCTGGAGGCGCCTGTGCGGATCTCACATACAGTCTCTTGCCGATCCAGGGTGGAATATGCACGCGCCTGATGGAGACTTGCGTAAGGTGGCAAGGAAACTGCTAGTTTATTCCACTCCTCCATCGTTGAGATTCGCTTCTTGACGAGAAATGGACCGATCACAAGTGCATCCAGGTCGGTCGTCAAAAAAGTCGTTACGGCATCCCTAACCGAATCTACTACCGGCTCGGCGTTGTTGTTAAACGACGTGTTGAGCAAGATCGGAACGCCGGTTCGCTTCCCGAAAGCATTGATTAGCTCCCAATATGCGGGATTTGTCTCGCGTGACACTGTCTGCAAACGAGCCGTACCATCTACGTGCGTGATGGCGCCTAGCGAACTACGCTTGGGTTCGCGCACAGACACTACGAAATTCATAAAAGGAAATTTGCGCAAGGTACCTGGCAGATCAAAGAATTCCACGGCGTCCTCCTCCAATACCGAGGGAGCAAATGGGCGGTAGCCTTCCCGCTTCTTGACCATCATATTAATTCGATCCTTGTTTGACGCCGGCCTCGGTTCAGCAAGAATACTCCGGTTGCCTAGCGCCCGTGGACCGAACTCCGAACGCCCCTGCACCCAGGCGATCACGGCGCCATCCGCAATCCATTCGGCTGCTTTGCCTGTCACGTCATCACTGCGTTCAATTTCGAGATGCTGGCCCCAAGCAAAAAGTTCCTCCTCCACGCTTCCTTCGCTCTCCAGGTCGGGTCCCCAATAGACGTTTTGCAAACGCTCACGAGGTGCCGGATGCCCCAGATCATGAGACGCCATCAATGCGGCGCCTAGTGCGCAGCCAGCGTCATGGGCCGCCGGTTGCACGAAGATGTCGTCAAACATCCCCGAGTACAGCAGCTTGCCATTCAAAGTGCAGTTGTGTGCCACTCCTCCGGCCAAACACAGTCGTTCGATGCCCGTAACCTTGGTGTAATGCCGTAGGACGTGGAACACGATCCGTTCCAGTGCTTCCTGCAGTGAAGCACTCACATCTTTATGCTGCTGCGTGAACGGCATGCCTTTCTGGCGTATTTGAATGTTACTGAGCAACGTAGGACCAACTCGGTCGAGATGGACCCGATAACCACCGTCGTCTAGGAGTTCGTAAAATTGTTCGAAGATCTCGCGGTACGAAGCGGGATTGCCGTAAGGTGCCAGACCCATGATCTTATATTCATCGAACGCGCCATAACCTAGGTAGCGGATCGTTTCCAAGTATAGCAGCCCTAGAGAATCATTCTCCGGGAATGTCACGAGTGGCTCAATCTCCGTGCTGGAACCAATCGCCAAAAGCCCCGAAAGAAAGTCTCCACCGCCGTCAATTGAGAGGACCAAACTTCGCTCGAAGCCCGACATGAAAAACGAGCTCACGGCGTGCGACATATGGTGGCTCACGAAGGACACACGTGAGGGATCAATTTCGGCACCAAATTCTTGCCCGAGTAAGCCGCACAAAAACAGTCTCGCATCCGGTATTGGGGTGCTTGGGTAAGAGAGGCGCACGCGCTCGAGCACAGCGTTGCAATAGGCCTCGGTCGCATAATACGCGATGCGGTCGATGTCGCTAAGCTGAACACCTGCAGATGCGAGGCAATATTGAATCGAACGCGTTGGTAACTTGTTGGAGTGCTTGATCCGGTTAAGGCGCTCCTCCTCGACCGCCGCTATCACTCGCCCGTCGCGAACGAGAACCGCAGCCCCATCGTGCATAAAGGTGTTCGGTAGATCGAACGAATTTTCGTAGACTCTGCTTAGACCGCCACTGAGCCCTAGACACAGCATGTTGCTCTCCAGTTCGTTTCGAAAGGTAGGTCGCTCTGGCCTGGCCACCGGCTTTCGTAGTTTCATAGGGTGGCGCTTGACAGTGCAGCTAGAGTTCACGGGTCGAAGCCGAAATCAGATCGTGACCGGATCGGTGAGATTGCCGACAATCGGCGCTAACAGAGCCCCAGACCGAAGCATTTGCGGCAGTAACGCCGCGTAACGTATCCACATTACCCAGTCCTTCATCTTTCCGCCCGACAGCCACAACGACGTTTGGTGGTCGCTACAAAGGTCGCAGACCGTATCCTTGCAGCGGCGAGTGCGCCTGCGTTGGCTCCGAGGCATAGCACACAGAATTCCGCCGCCGGCCTCCGTCATTCGCATATGCGCCAGTACCGAACTCAGCTACCACGCGGTGGGACCGCCATTGATAATCACGTCGAACGGCGCCCACGGCGTGAGAACCGATCTGCAACAACGCTAGAAGGGGAAGCAGTAGAAAGATGACCAGCGCGCGGTGAAGACGAATAGGAGGCGGCATCGACCGGGGCAAAAGTGCGTCCCGTGAGAGCCCACTGAAACGTCGAGAAGCAACGACCAAGATTCTACTCGATCACGTCGAGCGCAAGATAACGATCGAGACCAGGCAGCAGACCGACTGCCTCATCTCGTTTTCCCAGCACAGTCTCCACGGCACCCGAGGACCCATTTTAAGAACTCCGAATTACGGCTTTTACAAAACGCTTCTTCAGCGTCTTCTAATGGCAACCGTTTCGATCAGTAAAATCGATTGTTTGGATGGAATGCATTCACGAAAACGATGGCGTGACTCAGCAGTGAAGCGAGCGGCGACCCCATCCTTCTCTCTATGGCGGCCGTGTGCAAGGCAGATCCGCCTGTGACATTCGACCGACAAACTCCTCGTGTCTTGTCATAAAAGCAACACTCCTTCGCTACTCTTGTTTCAGCCGACAAAGCCAAGCCGCATGTTCGTCTCGGCACATCAATGAGCCTAATGGCGGCGCTAGCTGCAAGGAAACTGCGTTCGGTCTTGGTCAGCACCGCCGCTGCGAGTGCCGCGAAACGTGGGCCAAGCGCTTCAACATTTTCCCCGGCGTGAGTGCGCAGCATCTGGTCTTTGAAGCGCCAGCCGACGAAGGAGAAGCCTGGGTTGGTGCGCGGCTCCTTCACCACTTAGGGACCGGGACGATAAATCGGCAGAGGCCGCGGTAACTCCAAAAAATAACGCGGCGCTAAAAAATTGGCCTCAGGCTAGACCGTGGGTATAGACTGGTAGTCCGGTAGGCGCTATTCGTGCTGTTCCAGCATAACATCAGCCACCCCGTGGATTCTCCAAGGCCTCTTATATTGAAAAAAGTGCAACGCAGTTTTGCCGTCGAGTACAAGAACGGCAGGCGAAAACTTGATGCCAGATCGAACTCGATCTGGGGCAATGTGGATCTAAAGTCAGTCGCGCGCGATCTAGAGGAAGAGGCATTGCCTTTTCTGTCAGGTAGCTCTCAGAGTGGCAAACCCGACAGCGAAATGTCTTTGCCGGAACAAGATCAGGCCGAGCAGTTGTTGACAGCGCCTCTCGGGCCGTCGACAACTGCATCAGATACACAGGAGATGAGCATGGCCGACGAGACTAATACGACAACCAAGGTCGATGGACAGACCGTTGTCGAAACGCCTAATGCGCCGAAGAAACAGCGCAAACCGCGCGCCAAAAAAGTCGCGGCACTCGAGACCGCGTTAGCTGACGCTACGGCAGAGCCGGCAGCTGCGCTGGCCGGGGACGGTGGTGTGAAGAGGAGAGGGCGCAAGACAAAGGCTATCGAAGCCACGGCGAGCGCCAAACGCGCACCTGTGCACCGTGCTCCAAAGGCTGTGCAGGCAGCGCCGGCTGCCCCGATGACGGCGAGCGATGAAATGGCAGACCTTTTGCAGTTGGAAGAGGAAAATCAGCGGCTGCGCAAGCTTCTTGCTGAAAAACTTCGCGCTGAAAATGAAGATCTGCGCAAACGGCTCAAGCTCGATTGATATAAGCAGCCGGTCAATAAGCGACCGTATCTACATTCTTATCGAGACAAACAATTCGGCAACGGTAATGCTGTTGCCGGACCCCAAACTCACTGCCTGCTTGCGGGATAAAACGCGAGGTCGGATAGATGGCGTCTCCCTGGAAACTTCTTGCCCGACTGATCTCACCGGGTCGCGAACAAAAGCGAGAAAACGGTTCGGACCAGAAGGTTACGCCGGACACATTGGCCATTGCCGGTCCGACCGAAACGCCTGCCGAGAAGAGCCTGATAAGCGCCGTTCGACCGGCAAGCGAGGGGCCTCCCCGTCACGGCCATTCTCCTGCAATTTCCACCGAGTTTGTCGTTTCTAAGGAAGTCGGAATCGGTGGCCACGATCAGGTAGAAGGCCAAGATGCCAAAAACGTTGAGGCGGCCGATCCACCTCCATTCGGCGGGCTTAGTACCGACATCGCCGCTGGGCACGATGCTACGAGGCTCGAGCGAACTCTCGAGGTCGCCCCGCGTAAGAAGGCATCAGCCGCGATTGCAAACGCTGCCCCGGCAGTTCACACTGCGGACCAGATGAGCCTCGACGAAGACATCAGGGTGCTCAGGAGGCAACTAGCCAGAAAGCTAAGGCTGCAAAACGCGCAGTTGAGAACAATGCTGGAGCGGTTTGAACGGTGACCTGTCGCAGTGCAACAACCTGTCGCCCCGGGCATGTAGTGGAGCCAGCGGCAGCATCACCTGTGTACGGCAAGGACAAATAATTGGGGTCCGAACACGGTCCCATTTCGTCGAGATCAACGACAAGAGTGTTTAGGCCATGTTCTAGGCATTTAACCGCGCTCGATCGCCACCGTGGACATCGAGCCTGCCGCAGGTTTCCTGGATGCGCGTCTCCGCCGCCTGCGCAATCGAAGCCGCATTGGTGGCGTCAAGCTGAACTGTCCGGGCGTCTGGTCCGTTTTGAACGAAGGTGTCGCCTGCTTCAAGTTGGCGCGCTCAACCGAGCCGGTGAAGCCGTGCTGCGCCAGACCTTTCACGATATTTGACGGCGGATTTCTTTGCCAGTGGCGAGAGCTGAACTGTGACGCGATCGAGACCGACACATGCCATGGACTGCGAATTCAGCGATCGATTTAAAATCGAGCAATTGGGGGCTTGCCTCCTGCCTAACATCTCGACGAACTCGAGCTCGATTATGTGATCACTCCAAGGCCCTCCGTTTGCCAGTCTAGATCGGCTGGCGGCCAAGATAAGCATCGAACGCGGCAGCGACATGGCGAAGGGCAGAGCGACGTTCGTGCCGCACACGGACTAAACCGTTGTCAAACTCAACGATCCCATCCTCAGCCAGAATCTCTAGCTGCTTAGCTGAACTCACTAGATGGGTCTGATCAAATCCCTGAGCCGTACAGATTGCTGATATGTCCGCCTCCAAGTAGCACATGAGCTGTTCGATGATTGCAGCTCTTACGCGATCCTCGGTAGTTAAACGGTAGCCCCTTGAGATCGCCAAGCGGCCGGATGCTATGTGCCGGTTATAACAGCTTTGCGTGAGATCGTTTTGAACGTAACCGTCGCCGCAACGACCAATGGCGGACGCGCCCAAACCGATGACAGTTGAGCAGGTTTCGGCAGAGTAACCAAGCGAATTTCGGCGCAGACGACCAGCTCTCTGTGCTATTGCAAGCTCGTCATCCGGCAAAGCAAAATGGTCGAGACCAATTTGCAGATAGCCTGCTGCAACTAACGTATCGGCCATGGCTGAGGCCTGCTCAGCTCGCGCGGCTATATCGGGCAGTGCTGCTGTGTCAATCAAGCGCTGATTTTTTCGAAAAGATGGAACGTGGGAATAACCGAAAACCGCGAGGCGGTCGGGACGCATCGCAATAGCTAACATAGCGCTCTCGAGACAGGACTGGACGGTTTGGTTCGGCAAACCGAACATCAAGTCGAAATTGATACGCCTGACCCCATACAGGCGGAGGTTTTCGACGGCGGTCATCACTTGCGCCTCGCTCTGAATCCGGTTGATCGCTTTTTGTACGACGGGATCGAAGCTCTGCACACCGACGCTTGCGCGATTCACACCGGTCCTTTCTAGGGCTTCGGCCATATCGGTGGTGAACGTGCGCGGGTCGACCTCAACGGCAATGGTTGCACCTCGCTCAATCGCAAAACGGCCGCGCAGGAGTTCCATTAGCGACAGGAAGTCTGCCGATGGCATAATGGTCGGGGATCCGCCGCCAAAGTGCACGTCACCCACTGAGAGTGCCTGCGGCACTTGCTCGGCGACCAGGCGGATTTCCTCGCGCAGCATTGCTAGATAATTGGTTATCAAAGTGTCCCGACGAGTGATGCTAGTCGGAAAACCACAATACCAGCACATCGAGCGGCAGAATGGAATGTGGAGATAGAGCGAGACAGCGTCATCAGTTCCCTGGCTTCTCAGCCATTGCTCATGAGTGTGGGCGCCGATTTCTGAAGAAAACTCCTGTATTGTTGGGTAGATAGTATACCAAGGCAACTGCACCCCGCTATTTGTGTTCGGAACGAAAATCGACGACGGTGCGCGCAAAGACTTTCGCCTGCAGTCCGTGTCACGTTCACATACAATATTTGACACGTTTTTTTCCTTCGAAAGCTTGGTCCTATTGGGCACATGCCACGCCCGGAATGGACTTGATGTTCGATTTGACGTCGCATTCGGAAAGGGCCTTCGGCTCATCGCCAGGCTCGTCGCCGCTCGTTGCGACGCTGAGGTGCTTCTTGCGGCGCTTCGCCGCCTTGTCT
>NZ_JAILYH010000004.1 GCF_019793435.1 Rhizobium redzepovicii
ACAGCCCGGCCAATCTCTTCGTCGCCGACTTCATGGGATCGCCGGCGATGAACCTGCTGACCGCCACCGTCGAGAACGGCGCCGGCGGCCTTGCCGTCGCACTGGAGCGGCCGAATGGCGCGCCGCTAAGACTGCCAGTTGTTTCCGGCAATCACGGCCTGTCTTCCTATGCCGGCCGCCAAGTGATCTTCGGCATCCGCCCCGAGGCGCTGACCGATCCCGACGGCGCCGACCGCAAGGCGCGCTCGCTGACCGAGGACGATTGCCTGATCGAGGTCGTCGAGCCGGCCGGCTCCGACACCTTTGCCGTCACCAAGCTCGGCGGCAAATCCGTCGTCGCCCGCCTGCGCGCCGATGCCGGCATCGCGCCCGGACAAAACACCCGCCTTGCCTTCAATCTCGACAAGGCCGTGTTCTTCGATCCCGACAGCCAGATGCGGATCGCCTGATGGTCAGAGGCTAAGATGAGCAGTTCACCAGACATCGTCATCATCGGCTCAGGCGTCGGCGGCGCCACTGTCGCCGCCGGCCTGGCCGCGACCGGCGCTGACATATTGATCCTCGAAGCCGGCGATCAGATCGCCGATCTTCCGGTCAATCGCGACCAGCGCGCTATCTTCCAGCGAGGTCATTTCCGCCCTAGGGAAATCTGGTACGAGGCGAGCGGCAAGGGTTTCAACCCCGGCAACTACTACAATGTCGGCGGCAATTCGAAATTCTACGGCGCCGTCTTGTCGCGCTACCGCAAAGAAGACTTCGGTGTGATCGAGCACCGGGAAGGCGTGTCGCCGGCCTGGCCCTTTCCTTATGAGGAGTTGGAGCCCTGGTACTCCAAGGCGGAGCGGATGTATCAGGTCCGCGGCAGTCTCGGCGACGATCCAACCGAACCGTATCACTCGACTGCCTACGAATTCCCGCCCGTGCCCGACGAGGCGCCGGTCGCCGATGTCAGGGCCCGCCTCAAGGCGAAAGGCCTGCATCCGTCTTCCCTGCCGCTCGGGTTGGATCTCGACGCGTGGCTGTCCAAGGCGCGCACGCCATGGGATGCCCATCCGAATGCAAGAGACGGCAAGATGGACGCCGAAACCGCCGCACTTGCGGTGGCGTTGAGACATAAGAACGTCCGGCTCGAAACCAATGCGCGCGTGGCGCGGCTCGACACCGGATCAGGCCGCCGGATCGACCTGGTCACCTATATCAAGGACGGTGAGACGCTGACTGTCTCGCCTGACATCGTGATCCTTTCGGCCGGGGCGGTCCAATCGTCGGCGCTGTTGCTGCGGTCGAAGAACGATCGCTTCCCCAGGGGCCTCGCCAACTCTTCCGATCAGGTGGGGCGCAACTTCATGAACCACAACGCCTCAGCCGTGATCGGCGTTTCGCCACGGTTCAGGAACACCGCCGTCTACCAGAAGACCTTTGCCTTCAACGATTTCTACCTTTCCGACGGAGAGGGGGGACCGCCGCTCGGCAACGTCCAGCTCCTGGGTCGTATCTCCGAAAAGGTTCTGAAGGGCTCTCTGCCGCAGGCTCCGGAATGGCTTCTCCGTTTCATCACCGGCCATGCCATCGACTTCTACGCAATGAGCGAAGACGTGCCCAATCCCGAAAGCCGAGTCATGGTCGATGGCGATCGGATCATTCTTCAATGGCAGAGGACCAACTGGGACGCTCATCTGGCGCTCGTCGCCAAGCTGAAGTCGATCCTGCGGTCGATCGGATTTCCCGTCGTGCTGTCGCGGCCTTTCGACAAGCGCACGCCGTCCCATCAGTGCGGAACGGTTCGGATCGGCAACGACCCTGCGATGGCACCGCTCGATCCCTACTGCCGGTCCTACGATCACGAAAACCTCTTCGTCGTCGACGCCGGCTTTCTGCCCACCTCGGCTGCGGTCAATCCCGCGCTGACCGTCGCCAGCCAAGCGCTGAGAGTTGCAGATCACATCGCATCGAAGGACCTGCAGGCAAATGCAGATCCGCTGGCGCGTTCCGGCTCTCAAATAGGACAGTAAGATGGGATTCGATTATATCATCACCGGTGCCGGTCCTGCAGGCTGCGTCCTGGCAAGCCGGCTCAGCGAAGACCCGGATGTCAAAGTACTGCTTCTCGAAGCGGGCGGCGGCGACTGGAATCCGCTTTTCCACATGCCGGCCGGCTTTGCCAAAATGACCAAGGGCGTGGCCAGCTGGGGATGGGAAACCGTCCCCCAGAAGCACATGAAGGGCAGGGTGCTCCGTTACACCCAGGCGAAGGTCATCGGCGGCGGCTCGTCGATCAACGCCCAGCTCTATACGCGCGGAAACGCGGCCGACTACGATCTCTGGGCCAGCGAAGACGGCTGTGAGGGCTGGGACTATCGCTCGATCCTGCCCTATTTCAAACGCGCCGAGGACAATCAGCGCTTCGCCGACGACTATCACGCCTATGGCGGCCCGCTGGGTGTCTCGATGCCGGCAGCATCCCTGCCGATCTGCGATGCCTACATCCGGGCAGGGCAGGAGCTCGGCATTCCCTATAATCACGATTTCAATGGCCGCCAGCAGGCGGGCGTTGGATTCTATCAGCTGACGCAGCGCAATCGCCGCCGGTCTTCGGCGTCGCTCGCCTATCTCTCGCCGATCAGGGACCGGAAGAACCTGACGGTCAGAACAGGCGCGCGCGTTACGCGGATCATCGTCGAAGGAGGCCGAGCAACAGGCGTCGAGATCACAACCGCCGGTGGCTTGGAGATCGTGCGCGCCGAACGCGAGGTCCTGGTGTCGTCAGGTGCGATCGGATCGCCGAAGCTTCTTCTGCAGTCCGGCATCGGGCCGGCCGATCATCTGAAATCGGCGGGCGTCAAGGTGAACCACGATCTGCCCGGCGTCGGCGGCAATCTGCAGGATCACCTGGATCTTTTCGTCATCGCCGAATGCACCGGCGATCACACCTATGACGGCGTCGCGAAGTTTCACCGCACACTCTGGGCCGGGGTTCAATATGTCCTGTTCCGCACCGGTCCGGTCGCCTCGTCGCTCTTCGAGACCGGCGGCTTCTGGTATGCCGATCCCGATGCCCGCTCTCCCGATATCCAGTTTCATCTCGGCTTGGGATCGGGCATCGAAGCCGGCGTCGAGCGGCTGAAAAATGCGGGCGTGACGCTGAACTCCGCCTACCTGCATCCGCGCTCGCGCGGGACGGTGCGTCTGTCATCCGCCGACCCAGGTGCCGCGCCCTTGATCGATCCCAACTACTGGTCCGATCCGCACGACCGGAAGATGTCGCTGGAGGGGTTGAAGATTGCGCGCGAGATCATGCAGCAGGCGGCGCTGAAGCCCTTTGTCATGGCCGAACGGCTTCCCGGGCCGAAAGTCATGACCGACGAGCAGCTGTTCGACTATGGCTGCGCCAACGCAAAGACCGACCATCATCCCGTGGGCACCTGCAAGATGGGAACGGGGCCGGACGCGGTCGTCGGGCTGGATCTCAAGGTCCACGGCCTTGATGGCCTGAGGGTCTGCGATTCCTCGGTCATGCCCCGCGTGCCGTCCTGCAATACCAACGCGCCAACGATCATGGTCGGCGAAAAGGGATCGGATATTATCAAGGGCTTGCCTGCGCTGCCGTCGGCGATCTTCGCGTATGAGCGCAACGATATCAGGCCTCGAGCCCGCGCAGAAATCCGCTAAGGAGAATGACGATGTCTGAAGTGAGAGTTGCAGTGCTTGGCGCCTCGGGCTGGATGGGTAAGGTCCACACGATGGCCTATCAGACCTTTCCGCATTTCTTCGGCGTCTCGGAGGGAACGGCGCGGATCGTGGCGCTGGTCGACAGCAACCCTGACGTAGCGCAGGATATTGGCAACAGGGCGCCGGGCGCCAGGATCTATCAGGATTGGAAGCTGGCGGTCGCCGATTCCGAGGTCGATCTGATCGATATCTGCCTGCCCGATCACCTGCACTATCAGGTGGCGAAGGCGGCTCTGCTCGCCGGCAAACATGTCTATTGCGAGAAGCCATTGGCCAACAGCGCCGATGAGGCGCGGGAACTTGCCGACATCGCCAGAGAGAAGGGTGTAATCACCCGTGTCGGACACGCCTTTCCCCGCAATCCCGTCCATGACCTGGCAAAAGACATCATAGAATCCGGCGAAATCGGCGAGATCAAGCTGTTCCGCGGCTGCCAGCACGTCGACATGTACGGCGATCCCCTGGCCCCCTTCATGTGGCGCGCCGACGGCAAGCTGGCGCCGACCGGGATCGTTGGAGACACGGGCTCGCATATCTTCAGCTTCATGGATTTCCTGGTCGGCCGCGTCAGTTCGCTGATTGCCGACAATCTGATCGTCACGCCGCGCCGGCCCGTCGTCGAGGGCCTTGCCTATGGCGAGCAGGTGAAACTGACAGGCAACGAATCCTGGGCCGATATCACCAACCCGGACGCGACGAACCTCTTGTGCCGGTTTGCCAACGGCGCCGGCGGCATCGTCGATTTCAGCCGTGTCGCGACCGGGCGCAAATTCATGCAGACCTACGAGGTCTACGGAACCAAAGGCAGCATCGCCTATACCTATGACGAGATAAACCGGCTGCTCTTCTACTCCAACGACGACCGCACGGGGCGGCGTGGCTTCCGGGAGATCGACGTCGGCCCGGAAAATGCCACCTTCCGCGCTTTCCTGCCGCTGCCGAATTTCGGCATCGGCTATAACGAAAGCAAGATCATCGAGGTGGCCGAGGTGATCCGCTCGATCGTTGCAGACAAGCCGATGTGGCCGACCTTCGATACGGGCCACCACATCTGCCAGATCGTCGACGCATGCATGGAGTCCTCCCGGCAGAAGCGCTGGGTCGACATCCCGCTCGGATAAATGCCGATGACCATAGACGTCCCGCAGGAAATTCTCGACGCGCTGACCGATGTCGATATGCCCAGGCTTCCGCTTGAAGCCGGTCCCCCGGCAATGGCTCGGCTCGCCGGTGTCGACGTGCCGATCTATCGAGCCGGCTGTGTCGTCGTTGGATCCGGTGCGGCAGGTCTGCGTGCGGCCGTGGAAATGAAGCGGCGCGGCGATGATGTCGTCATCGTCAGTCAAAGCGCCTGGGGCGGAACCTCGGCCTGCTCCGGTTCGGACAAGCAGACCCTGCACACGGCCAACACGGCGGATCAGGGCGACAATTACAAGGCGATGGCCCGCGCCATCCGCAGCGGCGGTGCCATGGACGAGGACACGGCCTATGTCGAAGCGATCGGCTCGTCGCGGATGATGGCATCGCTGCAGTTCCTGGGCCTGCCGCTGCCGCAGGATCCGCTTGGCGGAACGCTGCGATATCAGACCGACCATGACGAGGTCGGCCGCGCCACCAGCTGCGGCCCGCGCACCTCGCGCCTGATGGTCAAAGTGCTGGCCGAGGAGGCGCTCCGTCTCAATGTGCCCTTCTACAACCAGACCACCGCAGTCAAAATCCTCACCGAGGGTGAGGGAGCGGGCCGCCATGGCGTCGGCATACTCGCCATGCGCGCCGGCGACCGCACGGAAGAAAACCCGCTGGGCATCGCCTTGTTCGTCAGCGACGTGATCGTGCTTGCAGCGGGCGGGCCGGGCGAGCTTTACCGCGACAGCGTCTATCCCAATGGCTGCTTCGGTTCGCTCGGGCTGGCGCTCGAGGCAGGCGTCGAGCTCGTTAACCTGACCGAAAGCCAGTTCGGCATCGGAACGCGCAGAGAAGGCTTCCCGTGGAATCTGTCGGGCACTTACGTCCAGGCAATCCCGCATCTCTACTCGGTCGATGCCGAAGGCGTCGAACATCATTTCCTGGCGCAATATTACCGCAGCACGCAGGAATTGGCGTCGAACGTCTTCCGCAAGGGCTATCAATGGCCGTTTCATGCAACGCGCATGCTCGATTTCGGCTCGAGCTTGGTAGACCTCGCCATCCACTGCGAGACGGCCGCGGGACGGCGTGTCTTCATGGACTTCAACCGCAATCCGCCGCCGGTGCCGGGCGACTTGCCGTTCAGTTTGGAAAGAGTTGACGAAGACGTCCGCCTCTATCTCGGCAAAGCCGGCGCCGGCCAGGACATGCCGATCGATCGACTGAAGCACATGAACCCGCTCGCGATCGAGCTCTACCGCCGCTACAAAATCGACATTGCCGCCGAGCCGCTGGAATTCGCCGTCAACAACCAGCACATGAACGGCGGCATCATGGTCGACACCTGGGGCCGCAGCAATCTTGCAGGCTGTTACGCGGTCGGCGAAGCGGCGGGCACACATGGGGTAACAAGGCCCGGTGGAGCGGCGCTGAATGCGGGGCAAGTCTTCGGCACCCGGGCGGCCGAGCATATCAGCGCAAGCGGAAGAGCGAAGCGGGCCGCCGCGGGTGAGATCTCAGCTATAGCAGAAGCAGGCATCACAAAACTGCTGGCCGCTCTTCGCTCAGAGAGCCCGCTCACCGTCAAATCGATCCGCTCGGAGGTGCAGGCGCGGATGAGCGAGAAGGCCGGCATCATCTGTGATCAGGAGAGCGTCAGCCGGGCCTTGATCGAAGCGCGTAAGCTGAATGCCGACATTCGCGCGGAAGGTATCGCCTACGGCCGCGCCGCCGAGGCGGTCCGGGGCGTGCAATGGCGGCATATGGCGCTCGCCTCGGAAGCGGTGCTCACCGCGCTCGACTTCTTCATCCGCGATGGCGGCGGCAGCCGCGGAGCGCGGGCGGTATGCGATGGCGAGGGCGAATCCCTTCCGCATGCGAAGGCAGGCCCGTTGGAGGAATATCGCTTCCGGAAGGAAAGCGACGCGCATAGGCACGAGCAGATCGTCGTTCGACTCGAGGGCGATGAGGTCAGGCTTTCCAAGCGTGCAAACCGCACTTTGGATGAAAATGCCAAATCCTTCTTCGAGCGAGACTGGCCAGCCTGGCTGACAGGCCGCATCTATGATCTCGGCGCGGATGAATGAGCCGGCATAGCGGCTCAAATGGCTGCAGCGCTGGGAACGTCGAGTTCGATCATGACGGGCGCATGATCGCTGGTATGCTCCCAGCCTCGCGGCTTTCTGCGGACAGTCGCCGATCGAAGCCATGGCGCGACGGCCGGGCTGAGCAGGAAGTGGTCGATCCGTAGCCCCGCGTCGCGTTCAAAGCTGTTGCGCCAGTATTTCCAGAAGGTGTAAATGCGCTCGTCTGGATGCAGATGCCTGACGGCGTCGGTCCAGCCCTGGCCGACGAGATTGGCATAGGCCTTGCGAACCTCCGGCCTGAAAAGCGCGTCGTCGAGCCACCGTTCCGGCTTGTAGACGTCGATCTCCGTCGGCATGACGTTGAAGTCGCCGGCCAGGATCGACGGCACGCCGAGTTCCAGGAGTTCGGCGGCGTAGTCGTGCAGGCGACGGAACCAGCGAAGCTTGTAGTCGAACTTGGCGCCTGGGAAGGGATTGCCGTTCGGCAGATAGAGGCATCCGATCACGGTGCCGCCGATGACGGCTTCGATATAGCGGCTGTGGGTGTCGTCGGGATCGCCGGGAAGACCGCGCCGCGTCAGGATCGGCGTCTTGCCCTTCGCCAATATGGCAACCCCGTTCCAGGATCTCTGCCCGTGCCAGACGGCGCCGTAGCCGGATCGTTCGATCTCTTTTCGCGGAAACCCGGCGTCGTCTGTCTTCAGTTCCTGCAGGCAGACCGCATCAGGCGCATCCTCCTTGAGCCAGCGCAATAGGATGGCCAGCCGTCCATTGATCCCGTTGACGTTATAGGTTGCAATTTTCACGCTAATCGCTCAACGCGTCGCTCCGAAGACGAAGGCAATGCCGGCAACAATCGCGACCGCCGTCAACGGCTGCTGGCGTATCCGATCTTCGACGTCCTGGACAAAGCTTCGCGCTTCCGCCTTTGCCAGACGAGCCGTCCCGGAAGCCACCTCCGAAGCGGTTTCCGCCACGCGGCCGGCTTCTCTCTGAAGCGTGCGCCTTTCGCCGCGATCGAAATCGGAGGCTTCGGCGAAGCCGCCGGTTTCGCCGGTCGAGCGCAGCGCTTGGTCGACGAGCGGATACGCCTCGTCGAGCCTGGTCGGATCGGGCTCCCGCTTTACCCGCTCAGCCGCCTCGATATCGCTGCGGCCGGCAGGGATCGAGGTATGGGTGGCCGACACTGGGTCGGAGGCCGGGAAGGTGCCCTCGATGCCTCTGTCGAGCTCACCCTTTCGAGCCCTTCTTTGCTGCTCTGCCTGCTCTTTTCGCAGGGATTGGACTGCGGGGGATTCGTTCGGGTTTGCCATCACTGTTTCCTCTGTTGCTCTTCGACAATCAAATCGGTGACGAGGAAAGAAGTTCCAGAAAAATGCATTCGCCTGATGCGGCCATGTATTGACGAGGAGGCGAATATCGCCGATGGCGCGCTGGGCAATCCAGCACCAGCGACAGTCGTTCGGACTTTTCCTCGCTGATAGCCCCGGCAATCCGGCGGGCGGGACCAAAGTCCGGCCCGATCTAGTACCTAGGTCCGGTTGCATTTATCCGCCGGAACGGCGAAAATTGGCCAGCGTCTATATTGCGTAAGACGGCGAAGAGCGGACGAGGCTATGGTATGACGTTCTCGAAACGTGATTTTCTGAGATTGGGCGGCAGCGCGGCCATTGCTCTCGTCGCAGCCGCATCGCCGGCCACATTCAACCTTGACGGCTTCCTTCCTGTTCTGGCGGTAGAAAGCGCCCGGGCAAAGGACGGCAATAACGGGAATGGCAATGGAAACGGCAACGGCGGAGGAAACGGCGGCGGCAACGGCAACGGCGGAGGCAACGGTAGCGGCAACAGTGGCAGCAACGGCAATAGCGGTTCGGGCAATAGTGCCGGTGGAAGCTCCAGCAATGGTGCCGGATCCTCTGCCTCTTCCTCCGCGAGCGCCTCGCAGGAATCGGGGGCAACAGCGACCGAAGCGTCCGATGGCTCAATCGACGTCCGCCACGCGAACGGCATTACTGAAACCCTGAGGCGTGGCCGCTACGTGATGAAGGACGGAAAGGGCAGGACGATCATAAGCCGGCAAGCGACCGCAAACGATGCCCGGCGGCTCGGCCGCTACGTTCGCTAAAAAGCCCAAAGCGGGGATGCGGACATCTGGTCTAGCGCTGCTGGCGCCATTGTAGAGCCGCTTCAGTCCTGTTCGAAACGCCGAGCTTGCTCAGAATCTGTGTCATATGATGCTTCACCGTCTTTTCCTGCAGGCTGAGACGCAGGCCGATATGCTTGTTTGACAAGCCTTGAGCGACGAGATCCATCACCTCGCGTTCCCGTGGCGTCAGACCGTTCTTCTCGGTCGCGCTGCCATTCAGCGAATTCTCCATGACCTTTGTCGACATCGTCGGCGAGATATATCGTGATCCGCTCAGGACAGTCTGGATGGCTTCAGCGAGACCACGCGAACCGACACCTTTGAGAACATAGCCCATTGCGCCCCGTTGCAGGGCTGCCATCAGCGTGTCCACCTCTTCGGATACCGTCAACATCAGCACTTTCGTTGCCGGACTCCGCGTCAGCACATCGCTGATCGCCGACAGCCCGCCGCCGGGCATCGAGACATCGAGGAGCATGATGTCGGGATGGTTGTTCGCAGCGATCATCGCAGCGTCATCGCTGCTGGCGCCTTCCCCAACGACGGCAAAGTCGCTGATCTCGGATAGGCTCCGGGTTACGCCCTCGCGAAAAAGCGGATGGTCGTCCACGACGCCGATCGTGATGGATGTCATGTCTAATCTCCCACTTCCATAGGCTCGAAGGTCATGGTGACCGTCGTCCCTCCTTCGCCCGTCTTGACGTCGAAGGATCCTCCCAGGCTGTCGATCCGTTCGCGCAGCCCCACCAGGCCGAGGCTCGTCGGCCTCACCTCCATCGGGTCGAACCCATCGCCGCGGTCGCTGACCTCGACATGAACATGTCCATTGTGCGAGGCGGCGCTTACAGTCTGCTGAATACCGCCGCCGTGGCGATAGGCATTGTTCAAGGCTTCCTGAACGAAGCGATAGATACAGATCTTTACGGCAGGTGCGGGTTCGGGTCCATCGTCGTCGATAATTGTTTCGACACGAGTCTCGGTCTTGTGCTGATGCGCTTCGACCACCCGGGTGACGATCTCGCTGATCGAGGATTTTTCGATCTGCGGGAGCACCAGCCCGCTGCAGATATTACGAATCTCGGTCATCGCCTCGGCAAGGCTCGAACGTATCCATGCGAGCTCCTTTTCCCGCGCTTCGGGCGGTGTCGAGGCATTGATCAACATATCGCTGTCCAGCCGCAGTGAGGCATAGGCAATGTGCTGGGCCGGGCCGTCGTGCAGATCGGCGCCGATGCTGCGCAGATATGTTTCGTTCAGCGCCGCCACGCGCTGGGAGGCGCGCTGCAGCCGCCGCTGCAGCCCACGGTTTTCCGCCAGCAGCGCAGACAGGTCGTTGACCCGTTCCTTGAGATCTTTCCTTTGCGCTTCGATCGTGCGGCTGACCCGAAACACCAGGACGGCGAGAACCAGGAAAAAGATTGCTGTCAGAGCGGCGACGGCGGCCCAGCTCCGAAGCCTGGCATTTGCCAGACTGTCGCCCAGTCCTTCCGCGGTCTCGTAGAATTCGATGACGGCGACGGCCTGTCCGGACCATGGCTGGAGCACAGGGTTGTAAATTTCCATCAGCGGCTTGCCGAGTGCGCGCTCTTTCTCGCTTTCCGGATCGTCGGCGATTTCGTAGCGCGCAACGAGAGACCCTGCGAAGGCATTTCGGAGCTTGTCGTTGACCGCAAAGGTCTTGCCGACCAGTTCCTTTTCGTTCGAGTAGAGGATGGTGCCGTCGCTTCGCCACAGCTTGAACGAAACAAGCCGCCTGCCGAGCGCGCCCTGACCAAGTGTTTCGTCCAGAGCCTGCGCGCTGCCTTCATCCAGAAATGATGCCGTTTGCATGTCTGGAAGCAGCGGCGCGACTACGCTGTCGACATAGAGGGCCGTTGCCGCACCGGAATTGTGGATGACCGCCTCCTCGATGAGATGGGTAACGAGAATGCCCACCAGGAACATGGCGGCAATCGAGATCAACCCACCTGCGATGAAGAACTGGGAGGCGAGTGAGCGGGCATTCCAGCGGCGAAGCCAATTCATTGTGATACCGGTAAGAGACTTGCCGACTAACCTATCGCTTCCTCGAAATTTTTCCAGACGGCGTCAGGGGACATCCCTGGTATCGAAGATTTCGGCACCTCTTATACTTTTCGTCAGCTGGAGCGTATCGCCGGACATGGCTGCACCGAAAACGTAGAGAAGAGCCGCCATGACGACGACAAGGGCGACGACGCACACGTTGCAGGCGTCATTGACGCGGGATCTGTTAGTCTGAGCCATTTCAGGATCTCCTTCACCCCTTCGAAACGGCGCGGTCCTGTCCGCGTTCCACCCCCGGGACTTCGGTCTGACAGGCCTCGGACCTAGGTCCGGCCCCCGTGGACGTCACCAGATTCAGTCATATTTCAGCACTGAAAGGTTCGGGGTTCTGGAGATTTGCGAGTGACAATTTCTGCTGACATCGAGAACGGCGCTGCCGCCGCATTTGCCACTTCTGCCCCACCATTCGATGAAGGTATGGCCGAGCTATATCAGACCCTCCTGGTGCCCATCCTCTTCGAGCCCTATGCGGCGGAGATGGCGATCGCCGCCGACCAGTCGAAACCTGGAAGCGTTCTCGAACTCGCTGCGGGGACGGGCGCCTTGACGCGCGCTCTGCGCGCAACGCTTGATCCGCCCACGGAAATCGTTGCCACCGACCTCAGCCAGGCGATGATCGATATCGGCGCGCCAACGGTGACGATGTCGCGGACCCACTGGATGCACGCCGATGCGCAAAATCTTCCCTTCGCGCCTGAGATGTTCGATCTGGTCATCTGCCAGTTCGGCGCAATGTTCTTTCCCGACAAGGTGAAGGCCTATAGCGAGGCTGAAAGAGTGTTGCGCAGCAAAGGCCGCTTTCTGTTTTCGACGTGGGATTCACTTTCGGCCAATGACTTCGCGAGCTGTGTCGACGAATGTCTGGCAGGTCTCTTCCCATCCGACCCTCCGGATTTTCTCCGGCGCTTGCCGTACTCCTACTTCGACCCCGGCGCCATCAAGGCGCAGATGTCGTCGGCAGGATTTAAGGCAGTGACCTGCAACCGGCTCGAATTGACCTCCGTCGCGGCCAGCGCCCAGGACGTCGCAGCCGCATTCTGCCAGGGCACGCTTCTGCGGGGCGAGATCGAATGGCGGGCGCCGGAACGCATGTCCGAGATCGTCGATGAGGTGGCCGAGCGCGTGGAAGCGCGTCACGGAGCTCGTCCTAGCGGCGGCATGAGCGCCTTGGTCGTCGCCGGCAGCGTTTCGTAGTTCCCTGGGGGCTGCGCACCAATCACCCTCCACACGCTATGTTCAAAGGCCTATCCGGCACGCTATGACGGCTCGCCGGCCTTCTGTCTGTTCGCAAGGGGAGGTTCGTGTATGGCGCGGATGACATGTTTTTCGATCTCGAAACAGGTCTCGTCGTACTCCCGCACCAGTTTCCAATCGAACCGCCGCTTGCGAATGGCGTCGCGCGCTTCGACGGCCATCTGGTACGCCTCGAAAAGCTGGAGCAGCCGTGGGTCGCGCGTTTCCATGATCGGCTTCCGCATCTCCGGCAGCCGCATCGCCAGGCGTCTGCGTCCCGCCTCCCTGCGGTTGGATCGTGCCATCTCGTTCTTTCTCCTGCTTAGGCCCGGAACGACAACGCCTTTTGATCTGAAAGTAGCGCCCGCAACGAACATTGAAATGCGTTTAGGACCAAAGGCCGGGATCGATCGGACTGAGGTCCGGGGCGTGGAACGACCCCGCTTCCAACTGGTTGGTTTGGCAGCGGTCACCAAGGCCGCTTCAAAACAGAAGGAGGAAAATATGCTCTCCAAGCTTATTGTCGGCGCGGCAACCGCCGCGGCTCTTATGTCAGGCGTTGCATTCGCCCAGTCCTCGACCGTCAATGGCGCGGCCGGCGGTGCGGTCACTGGGGCAATCGTCGGCGGTCCCGTCGGCGCTGCTGTCGGCGGGGTTGCCGGCGCGGTCGTGGGCACCGCGATCGATCCGCCGCCGCAGAAGGTTGTCACCTATGTCCGCGAGGCTCCGGCCCCATCGGCGCGCGTGGTTGTCAAGGAGAAGGTTGTCGTCGGACAACCGCTGCCGGAAACGGTCGTCGTGACGCCCATTCCGGATGATCCGACATATGCCTACGCGGTGGTCAATGATGAACGTGTCATTGTCGAACCGTCATCCCGCAAGGTGATCCAGGTTATCAAGTGACTTGATCCTCTCCGCGGCCCCGTTCCGCGGCTCACTCCCGAAATCATCGTTTAGAACGGCCGCACGGCGCGCAGTAGCGACGTCGTGCGGACAAAATCAGTGAGATTGTTATGAAGACCAGGATACCCGCCGTCCTGATGACGGCACTCTCGATCGGCGTCTCGCCAATCGGCATCATATCCGCCTCGGCGCAGGATGCGCCGATCCTGCCTAAGAAGGGTGCGGCTCAGAACGACCAGTCCAGCGGTGGTGCCGCGCAGCAGCCGGAAGCGGGCGGTGCGGGCACATCGACAAGCCAGGGCACGCGGCAACCTTCAGGCTCCGACGGAAGCTCGTCGGGCGCATCCTCTGGGGCCGCCACCGATGGATCCTCCGGTCAGACGGCAACCGAGCCGGGCGCAAAGATGCAGTCCAGAAGCTCTGACAGCTCGAAGACGCCCAAGTCGAAAGAGTCCTCGACGGAAAGCCAGAAGCCCGCCGGCAGCCAGGACTCCCAGACATCCACCGGCACCTCGATCGGTGGCGAAACCCAAAAATCCGGCGATGCCGCGAAGTCTTCCGGCAGTTCGACCGAGACCCAGTCCAACAGCAAGACGAACGTCGAGAACAACAACACGTCCGTCGACAGCAACACCAAGAACACCGCCAAGACCGAGGCGAACAACACGACCAACGTCAACATCTCGGTCGAGCAGCAGACGGAAATCCGGACTGTCGTGAAGGACGTTCATGTCGAGCCGGTTCGTGAGACGGATTTCACGGTTTCGGTCGGCACGGCCATCCCGAAGAAGATCAGGCTCGAGCCGCTGCCGCCGCGGATCGTGGAAATCGTTCCGCAGTACAAGGCCTATCGTTTCTTCATCCTCGCCGACGGCCGGATCGTCATCGTCGATCCCTCTGCGTTGACGATCGTCTACATCATCTCGGCATAGCAGCCGGCACCCGGCGGCCTTGCGCAGCCGGGATGAGGAGAGGAACATGATCTATTCCGAAGAGAAATCCGCTGGCCTGGCTCTGCCGCTGATCGCCATTCTGCTGGCGATCGCCGGTATCCTCGCCATACTTGTCGTCACCGGCGGCCGACAAGGCAGCACGGCTGGCCGCGTCTGGGTTCCACAGGTTCAACAGCAGGGAACAGGACAATGAACGGCCTCGCATCCGTCGCTTTCGGCATTGTCAGCTCGGTCGGGGCCTGCATAGCCGCCGCATCCGTTGCCTCCCACGTCGTGGCGGATTCCCAACCGCATGCCTTGCAGAACCTCGCCGAGCCCGATCTTTGGACGACAGGGCCGGTGAAAGTCGAGCCCCATCGGCAGCGCTATGAACGGATTGCGCCCGTCTATTCCAGCTATGTCACCGAGGCGCCGGCCGTCATGACGGCAAGGGCGAAGCCGGATCCCACCAGCCCGTCAACCGAACCCCCGCCGCCGCAACCAAAATTTTCGGCCGAGCACCTTGCCTGGTGCGCGCAACGCTACCGCTCCTTCGATCCTGCGACCAACAGCTATCGATCCTATAGCGGTGAGATCCGCGCCTGCTCTTCGCCGCACCAGCTTGATGTCGCAGCGGCCGATGAAAGCGCGAGCCCGCAAGTGAACCCGCAGGCGGCGGCCTGGTGCGCCGCTCGCTACAGGTCGTATCGGCCTGAGGACAATACATATCAGCCGTGGGGCGGGCCGCGGCGCAACTGCGACGCGCCGGTCATCGTGGCGGCGAGCAATTGATCATCGCCATGCCGCGTCAATGTCGGACCTAAGTCCGTGTTTCAAACGCTACGGTTGTGATATCGGTTGCATTGAGGGTCGGAGATCAGGGGATGGCGACGACGCTAATAACGGAAATTCAGAGGGCGCAGGCAAGGCTCCGGTTCCTGAGCAGGACGGACCGAGGCGCCCTTATCGTCCGCATTCTGCGCGAACTGCAGACCCATCGGCGTGAGGTTCTCGGCCATGTACCGGCCGATCGCTGCATCTGGATCGACAGGCTCATTGCCTCCGTTTCCTCGACGATAGCGGAGATCACCGGCATGCCCGACGCCGAATTCAATCGTGTCCTGAACGAATTTGAAAAGCTAATGGCGACACTGCAGGATGGTTCACAAGCGGAAACGCGATTGAAGACAATTCACTGAAGAGGAATTGGCCTCAGTCTTTTCGCGGCCTCGTTTTTCCAAGTGCAAATTTGGTCGCTTCCGGCCGTCCACTGGAAACCGATCCCTTCGTGCAAACGTTCTCTGTCCATGACCGAAACAAAATCCCCGGCAGATCGTGACGAGGTGCCGGCCGGCGGAGATGATCCCAAGTCCGGTGCCGACGTGTCCTTCCCCTACGACAGGATGACCATCGAGCAGTTCCGAAAGCGTTTCCCCCGTGCCCGCTGGAGCGACGCTCGCAAGGCCTGGTTCGTCCCCGGCCGGACGGCGCCCCGCCGCATCGGCCGATGGCTTGCGGAGCTGGAGGCCGAAGCCGACGCCCATGCGGATGCCAAGGGGCGCGACTCTTTTTCCTTCGATCCGATCGACAGCCCATATCTTCAACTCGGCAAGGCAGGTTTTCGAATCCGCACGCCATACTCGAAAACCGTCGTCGACGAACTGCGCGAGGTGCCGTTCTCTCGCTGGGACGGCGATCTCAGAATATGGCACGTTCCTTTCCGATCCTATGAGGACCTCAGGCGCAGATGGCCCGATATCGAGGCGGCGGCTCGCAGAAACGAGCCGGAAGAGAGACGGCGCCGGGCCGAGGAGCGGAAAGGGACGGAATTGGAAAAGCGCAGCAAGCTGCGCTCTGCGGAACGAAAGCGTCATCGCTACCCGCTTCCCGGCAACGACCTGCCGCCGCTGGGAAGACCGGTCGCCATCTCCTACGGCATTGTCATCTTTACTGAGATCACCGGCGAACTGGCCGACCCGGATATCGTCGCGGATTTCTATCCCGGCGTGACCGAGGATCACGTCTGGGGATATTGGCGGGCGCCCACGCTCGAAGAACTCCTCCGCACCTGGCCTGCGAAAACGCCTGCCGTTCAAGGCGCCGAGTGGTGGCTGCCGACGATTGCGGAACTGAGGCCGGCGCGGCGCGCGGCAAGATCGCGGGAAGCCAGGAGGCGTGGGACGCACCTGTGATTTGAAGGAGGACATAAGCGGCTAAGCCTAAAGTCCGAGGATCTTTGCTCGATGGAACAAGTTTCGGCGATGGCCATTTGTCGTCTATGAAAACAGCCCTGTCGATGTCGCTGCTCGCTTTGATCATCTCCGTTGGCGATGGTGTCGCGGCGGAACTCAAACCCGATGCGATCAACGCCGCTTCGATTGCATCAATCAAAACAGAAAAGCGCTCGTCCGAAGATCCGGACCCGGCAATCGTCCGCCTCCAGGTCCTTCTCGACCGGGCAGGCGCATCTCCTGGCGTCATTGACGGGCTCGCCGGCGAGAACGTCAACAAGGCGGTGGCCGGTTTCGAGGCCATGAACAACCTGCCCGTCGATGGCAGGCCGGATCCGAACGTCGTTTCCCGGTTGGAAGAGGATGCCCTGATCCCGATCGTTGAAAGCTATGTCGTCTCGGCGGACGATGCCAAGGGCCTCGTCGATCGGATACCCGAGGATTATGGCGAGAAGGCCAAGATGCAGAGCCTGGGATATACCAGCGTTGCGGAAAAGCTGTCCGAGCGGTTCCACATGGGTATCGATCTCGTCAATGCGCTCAACCCGGCTTCGCAATTTGCGCCTGGCGACACGGTTTGGGTGGTGAATCCCGGTCCCCCGAGGAAAGGCAAGGTCAAGAGGATCGAGGCCGACAGGAAGACGGGCCAGGTGCTCGCCTATGCTGAGGACGGAGCGCTGCTTGCAGTCTATCCCGCGACGATCGGCAGCGAAGACAACCCGGCGCCGTCGGGCAAACACAAGGTCAAGGGCGTCGCGAGAATGCCGGTCTACCGCTATGACCCGAAGCGCAACTTCAAGCAGGGAAAGAACGACAAGGTCCTGACCATTCCGAAAGGGCCGAACGGCCCGGTCGGCACCGTCTGGATCGATCTGACCGAGCCGACCTATGGCATACATGGGACACCTGAGCCAAAGCTGATCGACAAGGTTGGCTCGCATGGCTGCGTGCGGCTGACGAACTGGGACGTTGAAGAACTGGCCGGCATGGTCAAGCCGGGCATCCTGGTCGATTTCGTCGATCGAAGTTCAGCCGCTCCGAAGTGAGAGGGAAGAGATCGCCAAATCCCCGCCCTCGTTTCGCTCCGTCGGCGTTTACGAAGCCTTGGCTTCGAAAGCGGGAGCGAAATCACCGAGCGATTTCGCCTTGAGAATCGTGCCCTCGATATCCTGCTCCACGATCGCCTCCAGATCGGCAAAGCTGTCGATGACGTAGTAGATCGGCTGGAGAATATCGATGCGGTAGGGCGTCCTCAGCACACTCAGCAGATCGAACGGCCGAAACTCGCAGGTCGTGCCTTCGGTTGCCGCTTTCGCTTCGCTTGGCGACGAGACAATGCCTGCGCCGAAGCAGCGGCGGCCCTGCGGCGTGTTGATCAGCCCGAATTCGACGGTGAACCAGAAGATGCGGAACAGGTGCCAGGAATAACCTTTGCCGAGACGGACGGCGGTTTCGCCGAAATGGCGCACGAAATTGGTATAGCTCTGGTTGGTCAGCAGCGGGCAATGGCCGAACACCTCGTGAAAGAGGTCAGGTTCCTCGATATAGTCGATATGCTCGCGGCGGCGCAGGAAGGTTGCCAGCGGGAATTTGCCTTGCGACAGAAGCTCGTAAAAGCGCGAGGGCGGGATGAGCGCCGGCACGCCTTCGACGCCGAAGCCGGTGGTCTCGTTCAGGCGCCTGTTCACATCGAGAAGCTGCGGCACTTTCTCCGGCTTGAGCCCCAGCAATGTGACGCCGTCTAGATATTCGCGGCAGGCAGTATCGGCCAGCATCTTCATCTGGCGCCGGTAGAGTTCGCCCCAGATCGCGTCTTCCTCGGGTGTGTAGTCATAAAGGCCGTCCGGGCCGGGCAATTTAGCGGTGTAGCTGCTTTCCTTGGTCATAGGCTGATCCTCCCGGAACACGACGATATGGTTGCCATTATCCTCCAGCTTCGGCGGATTTTCTTTTCTTTCATCTTGGGTCTTGCAATAATGGTGGCAAATTTTCCCGAGCCTGGGGCTAGAAATGAAAGAAACTGGGAATTTTCGCCGCACCCTTCTGCAGCTCATCCAGGCCGACGGCAGCCTGTCGCTGGCAGATCTTGCTGAGAAGGCCGGCATGTCGCAGAGCTCCGCCTGGCGGAAGATCCAGGAACTTGAAGCCGACGGTGTTATCCGCAAGCGGGTGACGCTGCTCGATCCCGGCAAACTCGATCTCAAGCTCTGCGTGATCGCGCATGTGACGCTGGAAGATCACCATGAAGAGGCAGTCGCCTCTTTCGCTACGGTGGTGCTGGAGCGGCCGGAGATCATGGAGTGTTATGCCTTGTCGGGCGCCTTCGACTATATGCTCAAGATCCGGGCGAGGGACGTGGAAAGCTACGAAGCCTTCATGACGCGCTACCTTATGCGCAACCCGCACGTGCGCACCGTGGTCTCGAGCTTCGTGCTGCGCGAACTGAAATTCTCGACCGAATTGCCGCTCTGACGCCTGCCGCCGGCGGGGCGGGGATGTTTTCAAACTTATCGCATGCTGTCGCCATGCCGGCCGCCCGGCATGTGCACAGGAAAGCCCTCGAATGTCTTCAGCGTGTCGAGCACGATCGAGGTCTTCACGTGCTGGACCGACTCGTGCGGCAAGAGAACGTCGTTGACGAATTTTGAAAGGTCGGCGAGGCCGCGGGCCGCCACCTTCAGGTGGTAGTCCATTTCACCCGTCAAGGCATAGGCTTCGAGAACCTCCGGCAGCCCGTTGATCAACTGCGAAAATCGGCGGGCATTGTCTCTATTGTGGGTCGCAAGCGTCACGGAAATGACCACCAGCATATCCAGGCCCAGCTTCTCCCGATCGAGATAGGCCCGGTAGCTGCGAATATAGCCCTCGGCTTCCAGCCGCGTGCGCCGGCGCGAGCATTGCGACGGTGAAAGCGCGATACGATCCCCCAGTTCGTTATTCGTCAACCTGCCGTCCTTTTGCAGTTCCTCGAGCAGGCGCAAATCCAATTTGTCGAGCTGTTCATCCATTGCAAGAAATCTCCACATTGCTCACGAACCGTGCATAATATCTTCTCTTGATATGAAGAATGCAAGGATTTTGCACGTGTTTTGCGCCACACTTTGCACAGTTAAACTCCATCTCGTCAGGAGGAGAAAATGGGTCCTTTCCCGCATGATGCGCCGCCATCCGAAATCACCGCCGACAACCCGGCCGGCACCGACGGCTTCGAATTCGTTGAGTTCGCGCATCCCGAACCCGAGAAGCTCAGCGAACTTTTCACGCGCATGGGCTATGTAGCCGTTGCCAGGCACAAGACGAAAGACATCACCGTCTGGCGCCAGGGCGACATCAACTATGTCGTCAATGCCGAGCCCGGCAGCCATGCCGCTCACTTTGTCGATAAGCACGGTCCCTGCGCCGCATCGATGGCCTGGCGGGTCGTCGACGCCAAACATGCTTTCGACCATGCCGTGTCGAAAGGCGCCGTTCCCTATGAAGGTGACGACAAGATGCTTGATGTTCCGGCAATTGTCGGCATTGGCGGCTCGCTGCTCTATTTCGTCGAGACCTATGGCGCCAAGGGATCGGCCTACGATGTCGAGTTCGATTGGCTTGGTGAGCGCAATCCGCGTCCTGAGGGGATCGGCTTCTATTATCTCGACCATCTCACGCACAATGTCTTCCGCGGCAATATGGACAAGTGGTGGGATTTCTACCGCGAGCTGTTCAATTTCAAGCAGATCCACTTCTTCGACATTGACGGTCGCATCACCGGTCTGGTCAGCCGCGCCATCACCTCGCCCTGCGGCAAGATTCGCATTCCGCTGAATGAATCGAAGGACGACACCAGCCAGATCGAGGAATATCTGAAGAAGTACCGGGGCGAGGGCATCCAGCACATCGCCGTCGGCACCGAGGATATTTACGGCGCCACCGACCGGCTTGCCGACAACGGCCTGCGCTTCATGCCGGGTCCGCCGGAGACCTATTACGACATGTCCTATGAACGGGTGAACGGCCATAGCGAACCGATCGAGCGCATGAAGAAGCACGGCATCCTGATCGACGGGGAGGGCGTGGTGAATGGCGGCATGACGAAAATCCTGCTGCAGATCTTCTCGAAAACCGTGATCGGCCCGATCTTCTTCGAATTCATCCAGCGCAAGGGCGACGAAGGCTTCGGCGAAGGCAATTTCCGGGCGCTGTTCGAGTCGATCGAGGCCGATCAGATCAAGCGTGGTGTCATCGGGACGGCGGCGGAGTAAACTCTCTCGCACGTCTGAAAAGACGCGCGGCGCAGCGAGAGTGATGGGAGGAGTTGAGCATGGACCAGACATCGATCCAGACGTCCGGCGGTGAAGCCGCGGCGACGGACACACTGAAATATATGCCGGGTTTCGGCAACGACTTCGAAACCGAGTCGCTTCCCGGCGCCTTGCCGCAGGGCCAGAACAGCCCGCAGAAATGCAATTACGGCCTCTATGCCGAGCAGCTTTCCGGCTCGCCGTTCACCGCCCCGCGCGGCACGAACGAGAGGTCCTGGCTTTACCGCATCCGCCCGAGCGTGCGTCACACCCGCCGCTTCTCCAACGCTTCCTATCCGCTCTGGAAGACCGCGCCCTGCCTCGACGAGCATTCGCTCCCTCTCGGCCAGCTTCGCTGGGACCCTATCCCCGCGCCGACCGAAAGACTGAATTTTCTGGAAGGAGTACGGACGATCACGACGGCAGGCGATGCCGTGACCCAGGTCGGCATGTCGGCCCATGCCTATGTCTTCAATGAGGACATGGTCGACGATTACTTCTTCAACGCCGATGGCGAACTGCTGATCGTGCCGCAGCTCGGCGCCCTCAGGGTGTTCACCGAAATGGGCATCATGGATGTGGAGCCGCTGGAAATATGCCTCATCCCCCGCGGCATGATGTTCAAGGTCCTCAGGATCGGCGAGCAGCCGGTCTGGCGCGGTTACATCTGTGAAAACTACGGCGCCAAATTCACGCTGCCGGAACGTGGCCCGATCGGCGCCAACTGCCTGGCGAACCCGCGCGATTTCAAGACGCCTGTCGCCACCTACGAGGACAAGGAGAAGCCTTGCCGCGTGCATGTGAAGTGGTGCGGAAAATTCTATGTCACCGAGATCGGCCATTCGCCGCTCGATGTCGTGGCCTGGCACGGCAATTATGCCCCGTTCAAATACGATCTCAGGACATTTTCTCCGGTCGGCGCCATCCTCTTCGATCATCCCGATCCGTCGATCTTTTCGGTGCTGACCGCGCCGACCGAAGATGCCGGCACGGCGAATGTCGATTTCGTGATCTTTCCGCCGCGCTGGCTGGTGGCCGAGCATACCTTCCGTCCGCCCTGGTATCATCGCAACATCATGAGCGAGTTCATGGGGCTGATCCATGGCCAGTATGACGCCAAGGAGGAGGGCTTCGTGCCCGGCGGCATCAGCCTGCACAATATGATGCTGCCGCACGGGCCGGATGCGCTCGCCTTCGAAAAGGCAGCCAATGCCGAGCTCAAACCGGTGAAGCTCGATCACACCATGGCCTTCATGTTCGAGACCCGATACCCGCAGCAACTGACGAAATACGCCGCCGAGCTGGAAACGCTGCAGGACGATTATCTCGAGTGCTGGGACGGGTTGGAACGCAAGTTCGACGGAACCCCCGGTATCAAGTGATAGCATCGGAATCGACACATGAAACTTGCGACCTTGAAGGACTCCACCAGGGACGGCCGCCTCGTCGTCGTGTCCCGCGACCTGACCCGCTGCTCGGAAGTCGGCCACATCGCCCGCACGCTGCAGGCAGCCCTCGACGACTGGGAGCATGTGGCGCCGAGACTCCGGCTGATTGCCGAAGGCATCGAGACCGGCGCCCAGCCGACGCTCCGTTTTCACGAGCATGACGCTACGTCACCTCTTCCGCGGGCCTATCAATGGGCCGACGGTTCCGCCTACGTCAACCATGTCGAACTGGTGCGCAAGGCCCGCGGAGCCGAGATGCCGGCAAGCTTCTGGACCGACCCGCTGATGTACCAGGGCGGCTCGGATGTCTTCCTCGCGCCGCGCGATCCGATCGTCGCGGCCGACGAGGCTCATGGCATTGATATGGAGGGCGAGGTCGCCGTCATCACCGGCGACGTCGGCATGGGGGCAAGCTCTGAGGCCGCCCGCGACGCCATCCGCCTGGTGATGCTCGTCAACGACGTGTCGCTGCGCGGCCTGATCCCCGAGGAACTGGCCAAGGGATTCGGTTTCTTCCAGTCCAAGCCGGCCTCGGCCTTTTCGCCTGTTGCGGTGACGCCGGACGAGCTGGGGGAGGCGTGGGATGGCGGCAAGCTGCATCTGCCGCTGCTCGTCAGCCTGAACGGCAAACCCTTCGGCAAGGCCAATGCCGGCATCGACATGACCTTCGATTTCGGCCAGCTGATTGCCCATGCCGCCAAGACCCGCCATCTCGCGGCCGGAACGATCATCGGCTCGGGAACGGTGTCCAACAAGCGGGACGGCGGCCCGGGCCGGCCGGTCGAAGACGGCGGCGACGGTTATTCCTGCATCGCCGAAATCCGGATGATCGAGACGATCGAAACCGGCGCGCCGACTACGCCCTTCATGCGGTTCGGCGATCAGGTCCGCATCGAGATGAAGGACCGTGCCGGCCATTCGATCTTCGGGGCGATCGAGCAGACGGTCGAACGCTATGGCGGAGTGAGGGCGGAATGAGCGAGGTCGTTCTCTACGACTACTGGCGATCGTCGGCGAGTTATCGCGTCCGCATCGCGCTCAACCTGCTGGAGATCGACTACAGGACGGTGCCAGTCAACCTTCTGGAGGCAGCCCACAGGAAGCCGGACTATCTCGCGCTGAACCCGCAGGGGCTGGTGCCGACCCTGGTGATCGACGGGCAAGTTCTGACCCAGTCGCTGGCCATCATCGAATACCTGGCCGAGCTACGCCCGGAATGTCGATTGCTACCATCGGACATCACCGACCGTCAGCATGTCCGCGCGTTGGCCTATGCGGTCGCCATGGACATCCATCCGATCTGCAACCTGCATGTCGTGGCGCATCTGATTGAGGTGACCGAGAAGGCTGGCGCGCGCGAGGAGTGGATGAAGCATTTCATCGCAGACGGGCTTGGCAAACTGGAGGCGATGATCGATGACGCCGGCGGAACCTTCAGCTTCGGCGATCAGCCAACGATGGCCGACCTCTGCCTTGTCCCGCAAGTCTATAACGCCCGTCGCTGGGGCGTTGATCTCACGCATCTCAAACGCATCGTCGATATCGATACCCGGTGCGCCGAACTGCCGGCCTTCCAGGCGGCGCATCCCGACTGCGTAAAGCCGTAACGTCACCGTCTTGGTACAAGGCATTAGGCTGAGGCTCGGCGATTGGGCGGAGAGACTACGCGTCCCGCCACGAAGGGAACGTCGCCGCCTGGCCCAGTCGCGTTCCGCTTTCGTCGATAAGCTGCCAGACGGTCACGTTCTCGATCCAGAAACGCCGCCCCGATTTCGCGATCCGGAGGCCGCGGCCATTCTCGACAAAACCATCGCGGGTCACGCTGTCCAGCAGCCGCTGACGCTCGGCGCGATCCGGCTGCTCGGCCGAAAGCCGCGAGGGCAGCGTAATGAATTCATCCCAGCTATATTCGAAGCAGGTCTGCGCGATGCGGTTCGCATAAATGAAGCGCGGGTCGGGCAGGGCATTGTGCGCGAGGACCACGAAAGGCGCGAGGTTGTAGAGCCAGTCCGGCCCTTGCCCCTCC
The DNA here is from genome assembly GCF_019793435.1 of Rhizobium redzepovicii. Taxonomy (GTDB): domain Bacteria; phylum Pseudomonadota; class Alphaproteobacteria; order Rhizobiales; family Rhizobiaceae; genus Rhizobium; species Rhizobium redzepovicii. The sequence continues at coordinate 24,232 of NZ_JAILYH010000004.1, forward strand.
TGAACAAGAGGGCGACCTATAATGCGCAGGTGGCTGCCGGTGAGGAGGGAGAAGAAATCGGGATCGCTCCTCAGGTCAAGGGCGTGATTGCCATAAATAGAAGTCACGAAGTGCCTCGTTGGTCAACTGCTTCGGTGCAGGCGACATAGCCGATATTCATTGCATAGGTCTATGATGTCTGGCGAACCGTGATCCTTTCCGGCGAGGACCGGCATTTACCTTGTCTCAACACTTCTGATTGTGACACTTGCCAGAAGATCGCCCGTTGTGCATTGATCGTAAGCTGCTGGGGTCGCTATCAACATTCTCTGCGAAGCTATTGTTCTGCAGACGCAATCGGCGTCGGCTGAGCGCGGACGCCGGGATTCACGGGGCAGGTGATTTCGTCATCCGGCCACACCCTGGCAAGCTATGCTGCGAATGACGACAGGAGAGGTAGAGGTGCTCGAGGGCTGGGGAATAATGCGCAGATCCGTCTCATTCATATCGATGCTGCTGGCGTTCGTCGCCATGGCCGGAGAGGGGCATGCAGCCATTTCCTACCAACGTCTGGACGGCGCCCCGGGAGAGCGTGGTCTGGTGATAAAGGGTGTGTTTGAATTCTTCGACGATCCGATGACGCTTGTCGACGAATATACGCAGTACCGTCCGGACTACATCAGCTTTGACTCGCCCGGCGGAAACGTGGTCGCTGCGATCAGGTTCGGCCGCGCCATCCGCGCGTTGAATGCAAAAACGCTGCAGATCAGAGCCCTGGAATGTGCGTCGGCCTGCGCCTTCGCCTTCGTCGGTGGCGTCGAACGGTTTGCCGAGCCGGGCTCCATCGGCGTACATCGCGTTTCCCTATCCGACGATGTTCCCATGGACAACAAATTGGCAGTCTCGACCGTTCAAGTGATGACCGGGGAGATCATCGGCTATCTCACCGACATGGGGGTAAGCCCCAATCTGCTGCAGCTCAGCCTGTCGATCGACAGCACCGATATAAGGTATCTCACTGCTGCGGAAATGCGGAACTGGAACATCAACACGCCCGAGGACATGCCCGCGCCGCAAGAAAGCGCGTCGCCACCTGAGGACGCGGCGCCTGAGGTGAGCGCAACACCCGCCGTCACGCCGTCGGACTCAAGCGCTTCCGAGGAGGCGGCCGCATCCGAACCCGGCGACCTGACCACGGAAGCGGTTGATTTCGTCAACCAATACAATGACGAATGGTCGAAAGACAACGCCTCGGCTGTTGATTTCATGAAGAGCATCTATGCCGACGAGGTCTCCTTCTTCGGAAACCCGGTCGATAAAGACGTCGTGCTAAAGGACAAGGCGACCTTCGCCCAACGCTGGCCGCAGCGCATCTACAGCGTCAAGCCGGGCTCCGTCACTGCCAGTTGTGCGGGAAAATGCGAAATGTCGGGAGTTGTCGAGTGGTTTGCCGGAAACAGGGACACGGGTAAGACGTCCTCCGGCATGGCGGAATTCTCCTTTGTTTGGAACACGGCCTCTCTGCAGATCGAGTCCGAGACCGGAAAGGTGCTCGCCACCGACAAGGGAGCCAAGGCGCCGGACCGGTTGATCCATCAGTGGACAGGACTGGACGACTTCTGCCGCACGAGTGTCGAGGGCCCCGAGACGCAGCGGGCGTGCAAACGGCGCGACGAGCTCGGTCCGATGCTCAATCGTGTCGAATGGTGCTACGGCCATGAAGGCGAAGCCGGAATAAACTGGGAGTGGCACAAATGCGATGCCAATTCCCGCCGATATACGAGCAAGTAGCGCGACCGGTCGTTGCCCGGAGGAAGAGATGTTGGGAAACTCACATTCCTGAGCGAGGCCGAGCATGTCAGAAAACGAGCATTCCCAATCGAACTCCGTGCTGCCGGCATCCGACGAACCCGAGAAGCCGGCCGAACGCTACCAACTCGGCCTCTGCCTTTCCGGCGGCGGTTATCGAGCCATGCTTTTCCATGCGGGATCGCTGGTAAGGCTGAACGAGGCCGGTCTTCTGGCGAAGCTCGACATGATCTCCTCGGTCTCCGGCGGATCGATCGCCTCCGGCCTGCTCGCCTATGTGTGGCCGCGGCTAATCTTTGAGAATGACGTCGCCGTCAACTTCAAGACGGAATATGTCGATCGCATCCTGGCCTTCAGCCAGGTCTTTGCGGATGGGCCAAGCTTCCTGAAGGGCGTGTTCAACCCTTTCTCGAGTGCGGCGGAGGAAGCCGCCAAACTCTACGACCGACATCTGTTCGACGGAAAGTCGCCAAGCCTGAAAGACCTGCCGGGATCGCCCTGGTTCGTCTTCTGCGCCAGCAATCTCAGCACCGGCTCGCTCTTCCGCATGTCCAACCGCTATATCGCGGATTACCGGATCGGCGTGTCGTTTCATCCGGCATTGTCGCTCGCGACCGCGGTTGCTGCCTCCGCCGCATTCCCGCCCGTGTTGTCACCGCTGCGTGTGGACCTGTCACAGTTTTCGTGGAGGCGGGAAAAACTCGATGATACGGTTGGCGAAGCTGTCGCTCCGGGCCGGGCAATCTTGAGCGACGGCGGTGTTTACGACAATCACGGCATCGAGCCGGCGCTGAAGCGCTGCGACTGCCTGCTCGTCAGCGATGCCGGCGCGCCCTGGCGTTCCTCCACCCGCGGATACTGGAACTATCTCAGCCAGCTCAAGCGCGTGCTCCACACGACCGACAATCAGGTGAGGGCGCTGAGGCGGCGAGACCTGATCGGCGGCTTCAAGGCGGCCAAAAAGGCTGATCTGCTCGGCCTCGATGCTCCCTCGAAATCGGCTCTGCGCGCAAGAACGCGCGGCGTCTATTGGTCGATCGACAGCAGGGATGCCGAACTCGCGCCCTATGCTTCCTACACGCTGCCGCCATCGTCGGTCGTTCCCTCCGAGGTCGGCACCTATCTTCATTTCCTCGGCGCCAGGGAAACGGAGTATCTGACGAATTGGGGACACTATGTCTGCGACGCGATGCTCAATCGCTTCTATCAATCGCCGCTGGCGCCATCCTCCGGCCCGCCCTTGGCGGCCGGGACGGTGAAGCCCTCCTGGGCGGCACGCGCAAGCAAGCGCCTCTTCGGTTTCCTGCCCTTTTGAACCGCCGGTCTCGCTGTCGACCTAGGCACTGACCGCATCGACGACGTAGCTCGCCATCATCAGATCGAGATGCGCGTCGCCGCCATTCTTGAAGACGGTGATCTGGTCGTCGGACTGGCGGCTTGTCGTACCCGCTGCCACGAGATCGTAGAGATCTCCCCCTCTCCTCCATCTGCCAGCGCAGGCGCCGGTTGATCTCGTCGGATGTCTGGGTTCTCACCCGGTTCGTCGTCGTGGCCATGGTTGCTATCTCCTCTTCGCGGGAGCCATTGGGTGAGCACAAAGTTCCGTGCCTCACCTTGAAGATAAATCAATATATATTATATTAGATCGTATAATGAATTGGACGCGGAGCTAGTCATGCCTGTCACGATAATATCCGAGAAACTATCGATCTCGCCGCAGCCGAGCATCGAGGACATCCAGTCGCTTCATGACAAAGGATTCAAGACACTCATCAACAACCGACCGGACGACGAGGATCTTGCCCAGCCTGGAACGCAAGCCGAAAGCCAGGAGGCGAAGCACTGCCACCTGTCCTATGCGTTTGTGCCGGTCACGGCTGGCACGATCACCGAGGCGGATGTGCGTGCGTTCCAGCGCGCGGTCGACAAATCCGAGGGACCCGTATTCGCCCACTGCAAGACCGGCACTCGGTCGCTAAGCCTCTACTTGATCGGCGAGGCCCTTGACGGCCGCATGTCTGCCGACGAGGTCGTCGAATTCGGACGCAGCCGCGGCTTCGACACCAGCGCCGCCGCAGCCTGGCTCGTGCAACATGCTGCCCGCAGGCCGCAGGTGGAGGGCTTCTTCGACAAGCGCACCTGGAGCGTCCAGTACGTGGTGTCCGATCCCGCGACCCGTAAGTGCGCCATCATTGACCCGGTGCTCGACTTCGATGAGAGGGCCGGTGCGACGGCGACCATCAATGCCGACGCGATCCTCGACTACGTCCGCGACAACGGGCTGACGGTCGAGTGGATCCTCGACACCCACCCGCACGCCGACCACTTCTCGGCGGCCGAGTATCTGAAGGAGAAGACTGGCGCGCAGACAGCGATTGGCGAACGCGTCGTGGACGTCCAAAAGCTGTGGAAGGGCATCTACAACTGGCCTGAGCTTGCCACCGACGGCTCCCAATGGGACCGGCTGTTTGCCCATGGCGAGACCTTCGAGGTCGGCTCGATCAAAGCCAAAGTGCTTTTCTCTCCGGGACATACGCTCGCCTCCATCACCTATGTGATCGGCGACGCGGCCTTCGTGCACGACACGCTCTTCATGCCCGACAGCGGTACGGCACGCGCCGATTTCCCCGGCGGTGACGCCCGCGTCCTGTGGAAGTCGATACAGGAGATCCTCGCGCTCCCGTACGAGACGCGGATATTCACGGGCCACGACTACCAGCCGGACGGTCGAGCGCCTCGATGGGAAAGCACGGTGGTGGAGCAGATGAAGTCCAACCCGCATCTTTCCGGCGTGACCGAAGAGGAATTCGTGACGCTGAGGACGAGGCGTGACAAGACGCTGCCGATGCCGAAGCTCATCCTTCATGCCCTGCAGGTGAACATCCGCGGCGGACGTCTGCCGGAGCCGGAGGCCAACGGCAGGCGTTACCTCAAGTTTCCACTCGATGCACTGCAGGGAGCAGCATGGGAATGACGACCGATCTAAAGGCGATGATGAGGGCGGGGCTTTCCCCCGCCGAGATGGCCAGCCGGGCCGGAGAGGTAGCGAACCTGCTGAAGACGCTGTCCCATCCGGCGCGCCTGATGATCGTCTGCTCGCTCGTGGAAGGCGAGTATTCGGTCGGCGAGCTTGAAGAGAAGCTCGACGTCCACCAGCCGCATCTGTCGCAGCACCTGACGGTACTGCGTGGCTCCGGGATTGTCGAAACCCGGCGGGAGGGGAAACAGATCTTCTATCGCCTGACGGAAGAAAAGGCCGCGCAACTGGTCGCTGCCCTCTATGACATCTTCTGCGTGAAGGATGACAAATGAACGCGTATCTGCCCTCATTGGTCGGGGGCATGCTGATCGGCGCATCGGCTGCCATGCTTCTGCTCCTCAACGGCCGGATTGCCGGGGTCAGCGGAATTGTCGGCCGTCTCGCCCAAGGCGTGGGACTGACCACCAATCTTGCGTTCGTGCTCGGGCTGCTGCTCGGGCCACTCGCATACCTGCTCATGTTCGGCGGCTGGCCGGTCGTGCAGATCACCACCGGCGGGCCGCTGCTCATCGTGGCCGGACTGCTTGTCGGCTTCGGCTCACGCATGGGATCGGGCTGCACCAGCGGACACGGCGTGCTTGGGCTTGCCCGCCTGTCTACGCGATCGATGGTCGCGGTCGCCACGTTCCTGACCGCCGGCGCGGTCGCCGTCGCAATACTGCGAGGTCTCGGACTATGAAGCGGAACATCTACAAATTCGTGGCCGCTCTCGCCTCGGGTATCGTCTTCGGCTTCGGACTGTCCCTGTCCGGCATGCTGAACCCGGTCCGGATCCAAGGCTTCCTCAACGTGTTCGGCGTCTGGGATCCGAGCCTTGCCTTCGTTCTCGGCGGCGCCGTCGTCGTCGCCTTTATCGGAGTGCAGGTGATGAAACGGATGAAGCGTCCCGCCTTCGACGACAGCTTCCACGTGCCGATGAACCGTCGGATCGATGCTCCGCTGGTCGTTGGTTCGGCCTTGTTCGGCCTGGGCTGGGGGATCGGTGGCTTCTGTCCCGGTCCGGCAGTCGCATCCCTATCGCTCGGCCTTCCGCAAACGTTCTTGTTCGTCGTCGCCATGCTGATCGGGATGACCTTGTATGACAGAGTATGGAGCAGACGGACGTGAACACCTCCATTTGGGCGGCAGTTGGCTCCGGCGAAATCGTCGGCTTCATGCTCGGCCTGCTCGGCGGCGGCGGGTCCATCCTGGCAACGCCCCTTCTGCTCTATGTGGTGGGGGTGACGCAGCCGCATATCGCGATCGGAACGGGTGCGCTCGCTGTTTCGGTGAATGCGTTCGCAAACTTTGCCAGCCACGCGATCAAGGGCCACGTCTGGTGGCGCTGCGCGGCCGTCTTCTCTGCACTCGGCGTCGTCGGCGCCCTCGGCGGCTCCAGTCTCGGCAAAGCGATGGACGGAGATCGCCTGATTTTCCTGTTCGGCAATCGCGGCAGCAGTCCGCGGGTCGTCCCCGGTCACCATCACGACCTCCACGCCCGCCGCGTGGCAGTCTTTCATAGCGTTCGGCACTTCGGGCCGGACCGGGTCCTGCAGTCCGGCCAGCCCCAAGAACACGAGATCGACAAGGTGACCGTGTCCGAGGCTTCCGGCGAGGGACGCGCCGATTTCCCCTTCGGCGAACGCGAGCACCCTGAGGCCTCGAGCGGCCATTTCTTCCTTCTGCGCCAAAAGCGACGTACGGTCGATTTCGACTACGTTTCCCGCGGAGTCCATGCGATCAGACATTTCTATGAGCACCTCCGACGCCCCCTTGACGAAGACATGAATCCGATCACCGCCGTGGTGGAAGGATGCAGCGTATTTGTGCTCGGGCTCGTAGGCGATCCTTGCCGCCAGCGGGTATCGGTCGTTCAACTCTTCCTGTCCCAGCCCGGCCTTCCGTCCTGCTGCAAGAAGCGCCACGTCGACCGTGTCTCCGGCGGCGACCCAGAGATCGTCGCGGCGAGCCAGGGTTCCTTCGTTTGCGAGTAGTGCGGCGCGTAGCAGCCTGCGCGCCCTCTCGCGGACAAGGTCGCTGTCCAGGCCGCTCGCCCTGATCTCGCACTTGTCGAGATCTGCATGGGCGTCCAGGGCGATGTCCGTGCCGTCCGGCAGGCGAATTTCGGTTACCGTCTGCACGTTGCTGGTCAAGGTCCCCGTTTTGTCCGTGGCGATGATTGTAGTCGAACCCAGGGCCTCAACGGCCGGCATGCTTCGGACGATGACGTTGCGGGCGGCCATCCGCCGCATGCTGACGGCAAGCGCGACGGAGATCGCGATCGGGAGCCCTTCGGGAACAGCGCTCACCGCCAGTCCAACGGACATCATCACAAGGTCGTGCATAGGTAGGCCCTGCATGAAGCCCGCGACGACCAGCAACAAAGCTGCCAATCCTACGAAAACCGCCAGCGCATTCGTGAACTTCGCCAGACGGGCAACAAGCGGGGGCTGCGACGAACTGGCTCTTCCCAACTTGGCGGCGATGCCGCCAAGCATGGTCGCGGTACCTGTAGCGGTCACGACGCCCTTGGCTCGCCCGCGCGTCACCAAGGAACCCGCGAGCAGCATGGAACTGGCGGTTTCATTCGACGATCCTTCGACGGTTCGCCCCTTGGGAACCGGCATCGACTCGCCGGTCAGAAGCGACTCGTCGCATCGGAGATCACTTGCATCGACAAGCATCAGATCGGCAGGGATTCGGTCGCCGGATTCCAGAAGAACGAGATCGCCCACGACCAGCCGCTTGGCCTCGATCCTGCAAGCCACGCCGTCCCGTATGACCCTGGCCGACGGCTGCTCAAGCTTGCGAAGGGCGGCGGCCGCTCGATCCGCAGAATACTCCTGGTAGGTGCCTATGGAGGCATTGATCAGAAGCACGACGAGAATGAACAGGCCGTCTTCGATTCTGCCGGTCGCAAACGAGAGCGCCGATGCCAGCAAGAGGATGTAGATGATCGGATTGCGAAATTGGATGAGAAAGACCCGCAGCGGCGATGGGGGCTCAGGCTCGGGCAGCGTGTTGGGTCCAAGCTCGGCGAGGCGTTCCTCGGCCTCGATGCTTGTCAGTCCGATCACCGCAGGCGTCGTGGGGGCGGGTGTCTGCGCCGTCAGATTCATCATGGGCTCCGGGCTTGTCGCGACGATTCATCGAAGGCTCCCCCGACAGCCTATGTGCTCCCGCGCAAGAGGCATTGACCGGGATCAAGGAGCTTCGATCGAACTGAGATATGCTGGAGCCGATTTATGGACCGCGGCTTTATGCGGCCACGCGCTGCGCTTGGATTGGTTCCCGACGATGCCGCGTGTGGACCCGCATTGATCAGGCAAGATTGGAAGGCACTAAAATGAATAAAAGCTCAGTACAGGCCGTGTTGCAGACGATGAAGGATGACCTTGTCCGTCGTCTCGGAGCGATCGATGCGGACCTCTGCGTCGCGCTCGAGAAGGACAGCGAGGAGCGCGCGACCCAGGTTGAAAACGATGAGGTTCTTCGCGAGATGCAAGCCGAGGGGCGCGACCAGATCGAGGCCATCGACGCGGCGATCGACCGGCTGAACGACGGCACATACGGGCGATGCGTCAAATGCCACCGCTCGATCGGCAAGGAGCGCCTCGCGGCGGTCCCCTATACACCGTTCTGCATCGATTGCGCAAAATCGTTCCGCTGAGGCTTCTGGATTGATGGGGGGTGAGAGGTGGCTACAGCGGCGGCTTGGTGGGCTGGTAGGTGGACGTGGCCTGAGGGCGGGCTGTCGCGACTGAGGGAAGGAGACTCCCGGTCGGGCCTTCTGGTGCTGTCGTCGCTGCTTGCGCTTGCGGCCGCATTCGCCTTCTATCTCGCGGGTCACGGCCCTGGATATCGGTTAATCCTGGTGGGCTGCACCAGCCTGAGTCTGCTGTCCCTTTGCGTTGAAATCGCCAAGAAGCTGCAGAAAGAGGAATACGGTCTGGACCTGATCGCGGCCCTGGCCATGGGGTCCTCCTTATGGTTCGGCGAATATCTCGCCGGAGCGATCGTCGGCCTCATGTATTCCGGCGGTCAGTTTCTGGAGGCATACGCACATCGTCGCGCCGACGAGGGGATGTCGGCTTTGCTGGCGCAAGTTCCGCGGACCGCCCTGCGGCTTGCCGGGAGTGGCTTCGAAGAAATTCCGATCGAGACGGTCGCAGTCGGCGACGTGCTCCTGATACGCAAGGGAGACGTCGTACCGGCGGACGGGGCGCTTGTCGGCGAATTCGCAACGATCGACCAGGCGGTTTTAACCGGAGAGCCTTTCCCGGTGCGCATCGCCAAGGGTGGAAGCATTTCGAGTGGCGCTACGAACGATGGCGACGCGGTTGAAATCCGTGTTCTAAGCCGTGCCGAGGACAGCACCTATGCAGGAATAGTCAGACTCGTGGAAGCGTCGAAGCGATCCAAGGCGAAGCTGATGCGCCTGGCCGACCGGTTCTCGGTCTGGTTCCTGTTCGCTACGATCGCGGTCGCAGGACTATCGGCAATCTTGTCCGGAGACATGTCACGGATCGTGGCCGTGCTGGTCGTCGCCACGCCATGTCCGTTGATCTTAGCCGTACCCGTCGCACTTGCGGCCGGCACTTCAAAAGCCGCCAAGGAGGGCGTTCTGGTGAAGGGAGCGGGACCTCTTGAGGCCCTCGCCCAAGCCACCGTAGTAGTGTTCGACAAGACGGGGACGCTCACCGCAGGACAGCCCGAAGTCGGCGCGATAGACGGCCCGGAGCATCCAGACAGAATCCTGCGGCTGGCCGCCTCGCTGGACCAGGCGTCCGGCCATGTGGTCGGACGCGCGCTGGTGGACGAGGCGCATAGGCGTGGATTAGTGTTGACCCGCCCGTCGGGGGTGACCGAGACTGCGGGATCCGGGATCTCCGGAATCGTCGATGGCGTGCATGTCGACGTCGGAGGAGACACCTATTTCGGAGAGGTTCCGCCGTCCGGGCCGAACGGTTCAAGCAGCGCAATGCGTGTGAAGGTGCTCTTTGACGGCGCGTCGGCTGGCACGATCACGCTCGAAGACCGGCTTCGCAAAGACGCCGTCCAGCTCGTCAACCAGCTCAGGGCATCAGGGATTTCTCGAATAGTCCTCGCTTCCGGGGACGAGCTGCCTATCGCGACAGCCATAGCTCGCTCTCTGGGCCTGGACGACGTCGCGGCGAGGCTCGATCCCGCAGACAAAGTCGCAGTCATCGAGAAGGAGCGCGTCCACGGGAGAGTTCTGATGGTCGGCGACGGAGTGAACGACGCGCCAGCGCTGGCGGCAGCCGAAGTCGGAATCGCGGTGGGCGTCGAAAACCTTGCGGCGGCTGCGGAGGCTGCGGATATCGTGCTCGTCCGGGACGACCTCACGCAGATAGTGAAGGCGATCGGCATCGCGCGTCGTTCACGCAAAATCGCGCTTCAGAGCATCTATACGGGTATAGGTCTCTCGCTCATCGCGATGGGGTTTGCGGGAGCGGGATACCTTCCGCCGGTTGGCGGCGCGTTGCTTCAGGAGGCCATCGACGTGGCGGTCATCCTCAACGCCCTTCGCGCCCTCTAATGGGCGAGAAGCGCTGGTAGCTCGGCCTTGACGAGCAGTTCCCGAGTGACGCCGCCGAGGATGAATTCACGAAGCCGGGAATGGCCAAATCCGCCCGCGACCAGAAGGTCCGCTTTTCGTTCCAGCGCGGCCGATTGGATGGCAGCGGTCGCGGTCTCTCCACCTGCCTGAATCGATACGTCTTCCACTTCGAATCCCGAGTGCTTCAAAGAAGAGATCAGTAGCGAGCGGTTCGCCTCGTCGATCTCCTTGTCGTCGGTGATCGAGATGACCTGCACCTTGGTCGCGCGTTCGATGAAAAAGCGGGCGCAGGATAGGGCACGTGCTGCGGTGGCGCTGCCGTCCCAGGCAACGGCGATCGTGTCCACGCGAGAGCAGACGCTGGTGGCGGGAAACAGTACGATAGGACGGCCGCTCCCGAACAGCAGCGTCTCGGAAAACTGGCGGGACAGTTCCGAGGCCTCGACGATGGAGAGGTCGTGACACCTGGCGATTTCGGAAAAACGTTCGTAGACGAACGGCTCCGTGGCCTCGAATCCATGGATTCGCACTTCGACGCCAGTCTCCGAAACAGCGTGATCGAGATGTTCCCGCAACAAAGTCCCGCTGTGCCGGCTATTCCCCTCTGCTTGTTCCCGCCATGTGTCGACATCGATAAAAGTGGGAAAGGGCTGATGGACCTGGGGGATCCGGACTTGCGGGATGCTGGCGACGAGATCGGCGTCGTTCTGCCGAGCGAGGCCGATAGCATTGTCGACTATGGTGAAGGAACTGGGGTCGGGATAGGTCGATAACGGGAGATGGAACTGCGGCTTCATGCTGGCCTCCTGAGGTTAAACAGCCGTCATGATGCCTGCCGCGGAGAGAGTTCGCATTGCGCTTTGTCAAGGCCGCGGCGCAACGAAGCTCCTATGATCTTGCCTTCATTAAAGCTGGAGGACACGGCCATGACGATCAAGCTGACGGAGATCAACCCCGGTGAGTGCTACCGGATCCTTGAGAACGAGCGCTTCGGTCATCTCGCCTGCTGCAAGGATGGGCAGCCTTACGTGGCGGCGATCTATTTCGCCTTTTCCAGCGGGGTTGCCTATAGCTTCACCATGCCCGGCAAGAAGCTCGACTGGATGCGGGGAAACGACAAGGTCTGCCTTCACGTCGAGCAGCGTTCGAGCGCAGGCGGGTGGACGAGCGTCGTTGTCGAAGGCAGGTTCGAGGAGTTTCCTGACAGCGACGCGCGACGAAGCGAAAGGCTCCATGCATGGTCGCTTCTCCAAAAGTATTCGGACTGGTGGGAGATCGGCTCCATGAAGCCCCACGAGCTCCCCATGCTCGACGGCTCTCCTCACGTCTTCTACGGGATCGTCGTAACGGCCGTGTCGGGTCGAAGCGCAGTCAGGACGGAATGACCGACGATCCTCGCGCTGATTCCACATCCCGCAAACGGAGCACCACATGCCAATTCCCTCAGCCTGCATCGCAGCGAAACGCTCAACGCCGACCTCCCGCCCATTGTTAGCAAGCGGTTCCTGATCCAAGTCACTACGGATTTGACGGCGTCCGCCGCGCGACGGGGCTACGATACTGTGAATTCCTGGCTCGACTTGTCGGCAGCATCGACAACGGTGATGCGGTCGAGGTCCTTTCGGACGACGTTGAGAGCGAGCTGGAGCAGTATCCCAGGGAGGCGGCGCGGCTATGCGAGGCCGGGTCAAGAACGTTGTCGCACGCCGCCGAACTGTATTGTGACGCCGCCTCCTGTCAGGTTAGCGAGGCTGAAGCGAAGACTGTCGTGTGAAGCGCGGGGCTTACCGGGTCGTTCGCAAGACGAGCACGGAGCATGGTGCACGCTGCACGACATGGTCCACGACCGAGCCGAAGACTCGGTCGAGCACGTCGTCTCGGTGAGAGGCGATCACAACGAGATCGGCGGCGATCTCCTTCGCGATGGCGATGATGACCTGAGACGGGTTGCCCGCGCGGACGCGTATCAAAGCAGGAGTGTTGGTCGACCGCAAAGCTTCCGAAAGTCTGCTCTCGGCGGCGGCCATCACATCGACCGCCCAATCGTCCGGCGCGGCAGACAAAGGCAGACCCTCAACCGCGTGAATGAGGTGGAGGCTTCCGTTGGGCGCGAGCTGCGCGCGGGCCGTTTCGACGAGCTGTAGCATGCGTTGCCGGGATCCTCGGCCGATGGCGCAGACGATGGTGGCGAACATGTCAGTATATGTCCTTTCCAGATAGGCTGACGAACTCGGTCGTCAGGCCATCGTCATGCGCTTCCTTGAGAAGCCGATCGGCGCTCATGATGTCGAGACACATGGTGCCAGTGAAGGATTGCCGGAGCGCGCAGCAAAAATGGTCTCTCGCCCACGCCTCGCCTCGCGGCGTCACTGCTGTCACCTCCCAGCGATCCTCGTCTCGACGTCCGAGAACAAGGTCTGCGCACGTTCGCTCGACCGGAGGAATGGTCGTGGCTATGTCGGTTGCTGTCTTGCGTGCCTCTTCTTGTTCGCGCATGTCCGTCTCCTTTGGATGAGGTCGTGGCGCTGTGTCCACGAGCCTATCTGCTCTAAGACAATCGGTCTTTGACGAGTATCAATCCGGATGTTTGACCGGGATCAAGCCGGGGCCCGGTAGGTGGTGATACGACTATAGCGATGCCCATGCCGATGGAGGGAAACGTGAGGGCCATGGTACTGGAAGAGGTGGGGCAGCCGCTCCGTCTAGTGGAGCGGCCGGACCCGCCAGCGTCGCCCGGCCACGTCGTCGTCAAGGTGGAGGCCTGCGGCGTCTGCCGGACGGACCTTCACGTCTGCGACGGAGACCTCTCCCAGCCAAAGCTTCCCCTCGTTCCGGGGCATGAGATTGTGGGAACCGTGATCGCAGCGGGCGAGGGCGTTCCTCGTCGTCTTATCGGTCGAAAAGTCGGGGTACCCTGGCTGGGCCACACCTGCGGCCACTGCCCATATTGCCGACAGGGTCGCGAGAATCTTTGCGACGCCCCCGGCTTCACCGGCTACTCGATCGACGGCGGCTTCGCGACGCATGCGGTCGTCGAGGCGGGCTACGCGTTCGAACTGCCTAACGATACGGACTCGGTGGCGACCGCGCCTCTTCTCTGCGCTGGCCTCATCGGGTGGCGATCCTTGAAGATGGCGGGCGAGGGGAGGACGATCGGCATCTACGGGTTCGGCGCGGCCGCCCACATCCTCGTGCAGGTGTGCAAGCATCGGAGCCAGAGCGTCTATGCGTTCGTGCGTCCTGGAGACCAGGCTGGGCGGAAGTTCGCGCTTGATCTTGGCGCCGTCTGGGCCGGGTTCTCCGGTGAGAGGCCGCCGGTGCCCCTCGACGCCGCCATCATCTTCGCGCCGGCCGGCGAGCTCGTGCCGATGGCGCTCGACGTAGTGCGGAAGGGCGGAACGGTGGTCTGCGGCGGCATCCACATGTCAGACATCCCGAGCATGCCCTACCGTCTGCTCTGGGGCGAGCGGCGGGTCGTTTCGGTGGCGAACCTGACGCGGGGCGACGGGGAGGAATTCTTCTCGATCGCGAAGGCGGCCGAGGTCAGATGCGTGACCATCGTCTACGCGCTTGAACATGCAAACGAGGCTCTCGACGACCTGCGGGCAGGCCGCATCAACGGCGCAGCCATCATCGTGCCATAGCCGCCATCCGCGTTGACGAGGATCAATGCGGATCGATCGGGCAAAACGGAAGCTTCTTCGTCAAGACGTCCGTCGACAACCGGCGGCGCTTCCGCGAGGAGATCAGAGATGTCGCGTTCGTTGCTAGCCCTGGGGGCGCTCTTCATCGCAGGTGAGAGCCTGTTGTCGGCTCCCGCCGTTGCAAACAGCCTGTCGCTCGCGCCCATGCTCCAGCGTGTCGTGCCGAGCGTCGTCAGCATCTCGGTGCAGGGCAAGGAACTCGACGACGCGGATGCGACGCTCGCCGATCCCTTCTACAGAAAGTTTTTCGGACTACCTGACGACGCCGCGCCGGCAGAGAACGGCTTCCAATCGGCCGGCTCGGGTGTCGTCATCGACGAGGTCCACGGCTACATCGTCACCAACCAACATGTCATAGCAAGCGCCTCGAAAATCGAGGTGGCGCTCTCCGATGGCCGACGCTTCAAAGCGAAACTCGTCGGCGCCGATCCCGAGACGGATGTCGCCGTCGTTCAAATTCCACCCGATCATCTTGTTCATGCCGATTTTGGAAGCGCGTCCTCGCTCCATGTCGGCGACGTCGTCGTGGCAATCGGAAATCCCTTCGGCCTGGGCCAGACCGCCACTATGGGCATCGTCAGCGCGCTTGGACGCCGGGCCGTGGGATCGGAGGGGTACGAAGGATTCATTCAGACGGACGCTTCGACAAATCCCGGCAACTCGGGCGGCGCACTTGTAAACGAGGACGGCGTCGTCGTCGGGATCAACAGCGCGATCATCGGGCCGGCCGGCGGAAGCATCGGCATTGGTTTTGCAGTGCCCGCCGAGACCGTCGGCATCGTGATGCGGCAGCTCATCCTGACCGGCAAGCTGGTACGCGGCGAGGTGGGACTGGTCACGCAGGACCTGACGCCCGGTCTTGCAAAAGCGTTCGGCGTGGATGAAGAGCCGGGGGCGCTCGTCAGCGAAGTCCGGCCCGGTTCGCCGGCTGCGAATGCAGGAATTCAGCCGGGCGACGTCGTCCGAATGGTCGACGGAAGGACAGTGCGCGGCGCGTCCGACGTACGCAGGCTTGTGGGATCGCTACCATTGCAGTCCAAGCCATCCTTCCAGATCGATCGCGCCAGCCGAAGGATAGAGGTCTTTCCTGAGGTATCCGCCGCACCGGTCGCCGAACCGGCCGCTCCTCGTACCATCCATATCTCCCGTGGCCCTCTCGCCGACGTCGAGATGGCGAACTCCCCCGACGGTCTCGGCGCGCGCGTCGTCGTCGCGACGGAGGGCTCGGTCGCTGCACAGGCCGGCCTGCAGCCGGACGACGTTATCGTCGCTGTCGACCAGCAGCCGGTGACCGACGTCGGGCAACTTCTCGCAATTCTCTTGAAGGAGCATGCCCGCGCTCTCATCACCGTCGTGAGGAACGGCCACCGCCTCTTCGTGGCCACCGACGTGCAGACTCAGTAGCGAGTTCGCAGACGATGTTCGGTCCGCTGAGATCTCAAGGTCGCTCACCTGCTTGATGAAGATCAAAGACGGAATTCTACGGCACGGGCACGATCGGCACGTCGCAAACCTGAAGGAGGTTGTCATGAACGACATTCAACTCAGACAGAACATTCTTGACGAAATGGAATTCGAGCCCAGCATCGACGCGGCTGATATCGGCGTCGCGGTCGACAGCGGGATTGTAACCCTGACGGGTCATGTGCGCACCTACGCGGAGAAGGAAGCCGCCGAGCGAGTAGTTCGTCGCGTCAAGGGCGTGCGCGGAATTGCTGCCGAAATTGAAGTGCGGATCTTCGGACCCAAGGAAACAGACGACGACGACATCGCCCGGCGAGCTGTCAAAATGCTCGACTGGAACGTTTCCGTGCCAAAGGATTCCGTGCAGGTGCGGGTTCTCACAGGGTGGGTGACCCTGCGGGGCGAGGTCGAGTGGCAATATCAAAAGAACGCGGCTTACGACGCAGTGCGCGATCTCGCCGGCGTGGTGGGGGTATCCAATCTCGTGGAGCTGAAGCCCCGCGTTACGGCCGTGGATGTCAAGAAGCGCATAGAGGATGCGTTTCAGCGCGACGCCGCTCTTGACGCCGATGCAATTAGGATCGATGTGAAAGGCAGAAAGGTTATCCTCTCAGGCAAGGTGAAGACCTGGTCGGAACGGCAGGCGGCGGAACGCGCTGCATGGTCCGCTCCGGGGATCAGCACTCTCGACGATCGGCTGACGGTCGGGTGATCGAATATCGTGGGCTGCTAGACGTTAGCCGCTCCGCCTACATTCAGCAGCAAGGGCGCCGCTGAGCGCCCTTTGCATAGCCTCAAATTTCCGAGATCGACTTGCGCGCAAATCTCGTCTCCGAAATTCCGTGCTTGCCAATGCAGAGCCTCCGTCGCGAGTGCAGGGAAACCTTTGTTGTTCTTGGAGAACGGCCTTGGGCGGGGACGTAGCCCGCGGGATCTTCCGCGAAGACAGACATGCGCCTCGACGCCGTCCGCGCCGCGTTCATTTTTTTAAATTGAAATCCTGCAGTCGAGCAGAATCTCGATCATGCCTCGCGTCGAGCAGCAGCCTGAGACGAGCCGACATCTCCGAAGCCGTATACGGCTTCTTCAGCCAGCCGGCGCCCGCTTCGATCTCCTTCTCCGCAGCATGAGGCTCCGAAAAGCCCGACGTGAGAAGAATTTTCACCGTCGGCCAGCGCTCGCGTACCCTTCGGGCCAGTTCGTCGCCGTTCATCCCAGGCATGGCAACATCGGTGAACAGAAGCGCTACGTCATGCGCCGCCTCCAGCTCCTTCAACGCGTCGATCCCGTTCGTAGCTTCGATCACTGAATAGCCAAGCGTCTCCAGACGGCCGACCGTCACTCTGCGAACTCTCGCGTCGTCCTCGACCACCAGGATGGTTTCCGTGCCTCGAGACGGGGCGTCCTCGGCCCGCTGTTCGCCGGGAAGGGAATCTTTTCCGGCGTCGGCGCGTGGAAGGAAGAGGCGTACCGTTGTCCCCTCGCCAGGTTCGCTATAGAGCTGCAAGTGTCCTGCGGATTGCTTGGCGAAACCGTAGACCATGCTGAGCCCAAGTCCCGTTCCCGAACCCGTCGGCTTTGTTGTGAAGAACGGTTCGAAAGCACGTTCCATCACCTCCGAGGTCATTCCAGTGCCCGTGTCTGTCACCGAAATGAGGACGTATTTGCCGGGGCGGATCGCCGGGTACATGCCGGCGTAGTCGGAGTCGATCTCGACGCCGGATATCTCGATCGCCAGGCGGCCGCCGGCAGGCATCGCGTCCCTGGCGTTGAGCGAAAGGTTGAGAAGCGCGCTCTGGAGCTGCGCCTTGTCCGCCATTGCGCTCAGCCGCCGTCCAGGAATGATCGTCCGGAGCTCGACGGAGTCGCCGAGCGTTCGCTGGACGAGGTCTGAAAACTCTCCAAGCAGGGCGCCGACGTCCAGCACCTTCGGTGCGAGAGCTTGCCGCCTTCCGAACGCCAGAAGCTGCGAGGTCAGTCTGGCGCCGTCGTCGGCCGCGGACTGCGCCTCGCGCAGCAGGGACAACTGCCCCGGCTCGGCCAGACGGGCCTCCAGCATTTCGAGGTTGCCGCTGATGACGGCGAGCAGATTGTTGAAGTCGTGGGCGAGCCCTCCAGTCAACTGGCCGACCGCCTCCATCTTCTGCGACTGCCGCAGCTCGGCTTCTATGCGGTGGCGGCTCGTGAGATCCCTTACGAAGCCCGTGAAGGTCCGCTTGCCGCCCACGATCGCCTCGCCGACCGAGAGCTCCATCGGAAAGGTGGTCCCGTTCTTTCTGAGACCGACGACCACGCGCCCATAGCCGATGATCCGGCGGCGCCCGGTCCGGATGTATGAATCCAAGTATCCGTCGTGCGCCTCCCGGTCGGGCGAGGGCATCAGCATGGAGACGTTCCGCCCGGTGGTCTCGTGCGCGGAGTAGCCGAAGAGTTTCTCCGCCGCAGCGCTGAAAGAAGCGATGACACCTCTGTCGTCTATGACGACCATTGCGTCTGGGACCGTATCAAGAATGGACTGGAGGTGAGCCTGTCGCTCCCGCAGTTCGTGCTCGACCTCCTGCATGAGTGTCACGTCGTTGTTGGACTGGACGATGAGCGTGTCAGGATCGCCAAGTTCGAGGAGGGTCCACCGTGTCACAATGGCCAGCCTGACACCGTCCTTCCGTCGGTGACCCACCTGACCGCTCCAAGATCCCTTGGTACGCACATTGGCTCGAATCTCCGCCACGTCTGCCGGAAATTGCGTATCCAGGAGCTCGTGCACCACCTTTCCTACAGCCTCCGTGGCGGACCATCCGTAGAGTTGCTCGCAGCCCGAGGTCCAGCGCTGGATGACGCCGTCCAAGCCGTGGACGATGAGGTTGGCCCCGTCGAATATGCGCACGATCCGGTCCAGGTCGGTTTCACTGGTAGCGTATTCCAGCATAGCGTGCTCCAGAGTCTGTCTCTTCGAACTCGTCGTCCGGGTCTTCGTCGGCGGCGCGGGCCAGTGACGACCGGCTGGCAACCTTGAACTGATGCTTGTCCGCAGGCAATAGTATGCTCTTGGCGACTAGCTTGGTAAGCGTCCTCGACACGGTCTCGATCGTCATGCCGAGATGGTCGGCGATGTCGGCGCGCACCATTGGCAGACTGATCGTCCGGCCGTCCCGCCCCTCGTTCCGCTCCAGCTGATGAAGAAGGAAGGTGCAGACACGCTGCTCGGCGTTCTTATGCGACAGCAGGAGCATGTGGTCCTGTGCCGCCGAGATTTCGTCGCGAAGTTGCGACAGAAGCTGAAGCCGGAAATCAGGCACGAGTTGCAGTTCCTCTTCCAGCGTCCGCTTGTTCATCCGGGTGAAGGCCACGTCATCGATGGCCTCGCCTGCAAACATGTAGCGGTTGCGAAATGACAAGCCGACCAGGTCGCCCGCGCCAAGGAAACCGATGATGAGGCGGCGGCCGTCGGGAAGGAACCGGCATATGCGGACGTTCCCGCGGACGATGCGAAACACATGGCGGGCGGCGTCGCCCTCGAAGAAGATCGTGGTTCCCGACTGGGCAGTCTCGACGGTCTGGCGCATGAACAGGGGCGCGAAGTCGATCATTCCATGCGCCCGCGGCCGTTCGAGTGAATGGATGTTTGATACCGCTTGCATGTCGTGGCCTCCATCTGCCGTTGCTTGGCCTGGATTTGACCGAACCCTGATGACACCGGAATGCGAGAAGCGTAAGACTTGGTGCGATTGTGTAACAATCCGTAACAGGCGAAGAAAGCCGGAATGACGAGCGGAACTCTCAGGCGGACCCGCATACTTGTCGTGGACGACGATGTCCGGATTCAGAGAATGCTTGCGCAGTACCTCGGCGAGGAGGGATTCGACGTCGACGTGGCAGGCAGCAGCTCACAGATGCGCGCGAGAATGGCGGGCGCGAAATTCGACGCCGTCCTGCTCGACGTCGTCCTGCCGGGAGACTGTGACGGACTCCAACTCGCAAGGGAAATCCGTTCAGGTTCGGACGTCCCCATCATCATGCTGTCCGGCCGCGACGATGTGATGGACCGCGTCGTCGGTCTGGAGGTCGGCGCGGACGACTATATTGGCAAGCCATTCCATCTCCGGGAGGTGCTCGCCCGCGTGAGGACGGTTCTGCGAAGACGAACAGTTTCAACCGAACCCGCACCCCCGGAAGAAGGCGTGCTCCGTTTCGCGGGATGGCGGCTTGACGTAGAACGGAGAGCGGTGACCAACCCGGCCGGGGACGAAGTGGCGATGTCGACGGGGGAGTTCGACATGCTGCATGTATTCGCCACCCATGCCGGGCGCGTCATGACCCGTGACATACTGATGGACTTGACGCACAAGCGTGGCCGCGACGGCTTCGACCGAACTATCGACGCGCTGATCGTGAGGCTGCGGCGCAAGATAGAGACGGATCCGGCCAATCCTAGCCTGATTAAGTCCGTCCGCGGCGTCGGATATCTCTTTACAGCAAGGCCGGAGACGGCTTCTGGTCGATCCTGAACATCAGGCCATGATCCCACCGGCGAAATCGGTCTTCGCTTTCCATCTCTGAGAAATCACCTGGAAACTGCGCCCAGAACCGCATGTAGTCGCATCCCGCCGATCGCCTTCGCAGCGAGGTGAACAGGAGGTCCGTGATGGTCACGTCGTCAATGACGCTCGCCACCGCGAAGATCGGCACGTCCATCAATCGTCCGGCGATCGGATGCGTGCCGATCCGGTAGACGGCCAGCCCACGCACATAACCTGCCGGATCCTTTAACGAGACGAGCGTCCACCGATCGGCGCTCGCCACCACTCGCGCCCAATCGTCGGCAGAAAAGCACGGAGCCGCCACCTGAATCAGGCTGTAGGCGATCAGCGCATCGTCCAAGTGGAGCAGGTGGACGCAATATCCCGATGTCATGGCGGCTTTCCTCCTCGATCGAGAGGAAATCTTCGCATGGTCCGGCAATTGGGGCCTTGTCCCAGGTCAATCCTCAGTCCGAGGAAACTCGAATGACAAAAGCCAGGGTGATTTGATGGTGATCAAAGACTGAGATTGCAATGGACTGTTCTATGTACGCGTCGCCGCCTGTGAACGACGGTATTCTTGAGAGAAGGAGAATGACAATGGCAGACTCTTCAACGAAACTTTCCGTTAAGACCGAAGCAAGGCCGGCGGCCCCCGCCGACCGCTGGTGGCCCCTCGACAGCCTCCGGTCCGAGATCGACCGCGTGTTCAACGACTTCGGGAGCCCGTCGATTTTCGACCGGGCCTTCAGCAGGATGCCGGCCGCGTTCTCGCGCGGCATGCTCGCCGTCGATCTCGTTGAATCCGACAAAGCCTTCGAGCTGTCGGCCGAGCTTCCAGGCGTCGACGCCAAGGATCTTGACATCACGCTCGCCGACGGTGTGCTCACCATCAAGGGCGAGAAGAACGAGGCCAAGGAAGAGAAGGAAAAGGACTATTACCTCTCCGAACGGCGCTACGGGTCGTTCCACCGAAGCCTGGAATTGCCGCGCGGCGTGGACAGCGAGAAGATCGAGGCAAAGTTCTCCAACGGCGTTCTCAAGGTGACGCTGCCGAAGACACCCGAGCGGCAGCAAAACAGCAAGAAGATCACGGTGAAGGCGGCCTGACGGTCAACCCTCCGCTACGCCGAGGGGGTGGCGCGTACGGTGGGGCGCGGAGAGGGAGGGGCGGGCCCCTCCCTCTTTTTCAGTTGATGCGGATGTGGTTCTCGACGGCGGCAACGCCTGGTACGGACCAGGCCGTCCGCTCGGCGACGCCGCGCTCGTGCCAGGCGCGCACGCCCCCTTCGAGAACGACCTTGTCGTCCTGAACCTTGACCGTGATCCCTCCAGCGTCGACTTCGGCACTCCGTTTCAGGGCGTCCTCGATCCGACGGCGGACGTCCGGCACCGTCGGGCACGGCCGTATCGTCAGCAGATTGATGACGCCGACCACGCCGCCGAGCTTCCTGACGGCATGTTCGGCGGCAGTCCTCTGAAACCGCCAGCGCACTTCGCCCGACAACGTGACCCAGCCGCTCTCGACCTTTACATGCACCGATCCCTCCGGGAGCGCCGTGTTCCAGGCGATGATGTCGATCGCCCGCGATGCTATCTGGTCGTCCGCATGCTGCTTGTGACCGACGCGCCGCACCTCGATCTCTACAGCCACCGCCCGGACGCCCTTCATCCGCGCCGCGACGTCTTCCGCTGTCAGCTTTTCCGCGTAGGTCGACACATGACCGGAGAGGGTCGCAATGCCATCTTCCACCGAGACCCCGATATGGGCGGCGTCGATGCTGGGTTCGAACGCCAGCTCGTCGAGTATGTCCTGTTGGATTGCCAAGTCCGTCATTTTTACCTCCTGTTGGGTTCCGAAGCGCGTTGGCCTCGTGGGGTATGATGCGCCATCCAAAATTATTGGCTTTGCGCTTGGTCAATCGAACCTGGCGGTGGCCTGCATCACCCCCAAATTGCGGATCAGGCGAGCCGCGAACGGGTCTTTGACCTTCGTCAACGTGGTTTCGTCCGGAGTGCCTTAAAGTACCCGACAACACATAGGAGCTGTCATGGCCAATCCGATCCTTCACTTCCATGGCGCCGCTGGGTCGGTGACCGGATCGTGCTTCCTTTTAGAGAGCGGTGACACACGCATTCTCATCGACTGTGGAATGTTCCAGGGCTCGAAGTCGGAGAAGGAACTCAACTACAAACCATTTCCCTTCGAGCCGTCGCGGATCGACGCCGTGCTACTCACACACGCGCACATCGACCACTCGGGGCTGCTTCCGAAGCTTGCGAACGCGGGATATGCCGGGCCAATCTTTGCAACGGCAGCAACCATCGACCTTTGCACGATCATGCTGCAGGATTCGGGTCACATCCAGGAGTCGGAGGTCCGGCAGCTCAATCGAAGGAATCGGAGAAGGGCGCGAGAGACGGTGGAGCCCGTCTATACCGCCGACGACGCCCGCAGAATGCTGCCGCAGTTCATTGCCGTCGAGTACGGTGAGTGGCGGGAGACCGTTGGCGGCGTGAAGTTCCGTTATTGGAATGCTGGACACCTGATGGGTTCCGCATCGATCGAAGTCGAGGCGCCAGGCGCCGACGGGGCGACGAGATCTTTGTTCTCCGGCGACGTCGGCGCGAGCAACAAATTGTTCGAAAACCTCCCTCGGGCACCTTCAGATGTCGATTACCTCATCTGCGAAAGCACATACGGAGACCGTGAAAGGGAAGAATACGCTCTGAAAGATCGACGGGACCGGCTGCGCGAAGTAGTCGCGACTTCGAACAGCCCCAGCGGGGTTCTTCTGATTCCCTCCTTCGCCGTCGAGAGGACGCAGGAGGTGCTGACTGACCTCGTGGCCCTCATGGACGAAGGAGAGGTGCCACGGTGCCCTATCATGATAGACTCGCCGCTCGCGTCGAGAGCGACCGAGGCATTCAAGAAGCATGCGGCGGACCTCGGTCACGGCAAGGCGTTCCTTCGCGCGCTTAACGCTCAAAACGTGCGCTTCACGGAGACTGCCGAGCAGTCGAAGGCGCTCGATCTCGTCCGGGGCTTTCACATCATCATTGCGGCAAGCGGAATGTGCGAGGCAGGGCGGATTCGCCACCGCCTGAAGAACTGGCTCTGGCGGCCGGAGTGCACTGTGCTGTTCGTCGGGTTCCAGGCGGCGGGGACGCTTGGCCGTATCCTGCAGGAGGGCGCTACCGATATCCGCATCCAGGGCGAGGAGATTCACGTCTGCGCCAGGATGGCCACGCTCGACGCCTACAGCGGACACGCGGATGCAAGCGAACTGGATGCGTGGGTTGCCGAGCGGGAGCCGATCCGGAACGCAGTCTTCCTTGTCCATGGAGAGGAGCGCGCTCGTGAAGCGATGTCCGCGCGTCTCTCGAAGCAAGTTTCGGCAAAGGTCGTCTGCCCGTCGCTGGATGATGCCTACGAGCTTTCACCGGCGGGTGCACGCCTCATCGAAGACACGAGGCCCGCACGTATCAAGCCGGTCGTGCCCGGCAAGCCAGACTGGAACAACGACTATCAGCGGTTCGTTCTGGACCTGTCCGATCGTCTGAAATCCGTCGCCGACGAGAAGGGTCGCGCGGTCGTGCTGCGCAGGCTTCGACGCGCACTGGACCCGGACGAAGTTTCGGCTGCCGAAGGGAGGAGAGACGGCAATGTTGATCATGGATCGTGACTGCAAGCGCGGCGGAGAACGCTTCGCGATACCGACCCAGGGTGAGGTGCAAGGCAAGCTTACCGTCCTGGAGGTCGTCGCTATAACCTGCCTGAGGGAGGTTCTCGCTTCGAAGAATGCCTTTGCGGTCGCTGCGTTAAAGAAGAAGGTCTTGCGGGCCATGAAGGAGCAGTGCGCGCCGTTCGGTCTGTCGTCGGAAGACGAGACGTCCGTCCTCGAGTACGCATGCGAGTTCTTCGAAGAGGCAAGCAAGGAGGCAGCCAGGCAAGGCGCAACGAAGGTGGCTGCGAAGTCTGCTGGGACGGCACGCTCCAGGGCTTCGGGCCATGGATAGGGTTGCCGTCACTTTCAACGCCGGGTCCTCCAGCCTCAAGGTCGGCGTCTTCAGCCTGAAGGACGGTCGAGCACTCCGGCTGGGAGGTGGTATTGCCACGCTCGGGGACCAGCCAAGGTTCACCTTGCGATTTTCTGGCGGGGACGAGGCTGTCGATCTTCCGTCCAGTACAGAGATCGACGCGCGGCTGGTATTGCAGGTCGTCGATTGCATTGTCCGCAGAGGATTCGACCCCGTGGTGGCCGGCCATCGAATCGTCCACGGCGGACAGGTCTTCGATGGCCCCGTTCTTCTGGAGCCAGACGTCGTCCTCAGAATGGAACACCTGACGCATCTCGCGCCGGTGCACCTTCCTCCGGCGCTTGCGATCGTTCGCGCCGTCCGGAGTGCATATCCGGACATACCGCAGACTGCGTCGTTCGATACCGCATTCCATTCGTCGCAGAGCAGTCTTGCCGCGCGGCTCGCCATTCCCAGAGAGCTGCACGACGCCGGGGTCCGCAGATACGGCTTCCACGGACTTTCCTATAAGTACGTCGCCGGCGAGCTCAGGAAACACGATCCAGACCTGGCCGCCGGCCGTATCATCTGCGCGCATCTTGGAAGCGACGCGAGCCTTTGCGGAATGGTCGACGGCGTGAGCATAGACACCAGCATGGGCTTCTCCCCGCTGGGCGGAGTTCCGATGTCGACCCGGCCGGGGTCGCTCGATCCCGGCGCTGTCGTCCACCTTCTGCGCAACAATTTCCACGACGCAGACAGCCTCGAGGATTTCCTTCACCACCGTTGCGGGCTACTCGGCGTCTCCGGGAAAAGCGGTGACGTCCGGGTCCTGCTGGAGGACTTCAATCCGGCGTCCAGGGAAGCCCTCGACCTCTTCTGCTTCAGGATCGCCGGCGAGATAGGAAGGCTTGCCGTCTCTCTAGGCGGGGTGGACGCCGTCGTCTTCACCGCCGGCGTCGGCGAGCATCAATCGGAAATACGCAGTGGCGTCGCGCACCATCTGGGTTGGCTGGGTCTCTCGTTGAGCGAGCCCGCGAACAAGATGAATGCTACCGTAATCAGCGCGAGGGAAAGCGAAATCGTCGCCCTTGTCATTCCGACCAACGAGGAACAAGTCATCGCCGAAGAAGCGATCGCAGTCATCAGCCGGCACAGGCTTTAAGGGTCGAACATGTTTGAACATAGCAGCCCACCGCCGACCGAGCGCGAACTCGAACTCATCGACCGCCAACTTCTGCGCGAGCCGCATCGGCCGGAACAAATCAAGCCCCGCCTTCTCGGACATTGGGAACGACGCCCGGCCTCAACTTCATCTACGCCCATCTCAACCGCGTCACCACCCGCTCTAGCGTGACCGCGGCGAGAAGAATGATAGAGGGGATCATGCTGCAGCCCTCAACGAGAGGCAGCTAAGCGTGAAGCCCGGTCCCATCGCCGTCAGGACGGTTCTCCTGGGTAGTCCGTGCGCAAGAAGCTTCTCGAGTACGAACAGCGCGGTTGGCGACGACATGTTCCCATAATCCGAGAGAACCTCACGTTCCTTGTCGAGGGTTCCCTGGCTCAGTTTGAGTGCCGCTTCCAAGGCGGTGATGACCTTGGATCCGCCGGGGTGGCACGCAAACCGGTCAACGTCGTCAGGAGTGAGATCTGATCGGGCGAGTATGGATGTTACGCCCTTCAGCACGTGAGTTTCGGCGAACGGCGGTATCGCACGGTCGAAGATCACGCCCAGACCTTCCGGATCGACGCTCCACCCCATGATGTCCAGCGTGTCGGGCCACGTATGCTGGCCTGCAAATTCGATCTCGGCCAGACCGGCCTCGCTGGCACGGACTACGCAGGCGGCGGCCCCGTCGCCGAAGAGGGCGGTCGCCACGATGTTCGCCTTCGTAAGCTTGTCCATGCGAAATGCCAATGTGCAGGTCTCGACCGCGACCACCAGCACGACCGAGCCTGGCCGGGATGCCGCCAGCCGTGACGCGATTGAAAGTCCGGAGACTCCGCCGGCACAGCCGAGGCCGAACACGGGCACCCGTTCGACGTCGTCCCGGAAACCCAGCTTTCTGCTTACCCTCGCTTCCAGACTGGGTGTCGCAATACCAGTCGAGGAGACCGTTACGATCGTGTCGACGTCGCCTGCTGTAAGGCCCGCCGACGCCAGAGCTTTGCTGGCGGCGGACATGAACATCGCACACGCGCCCTCGATATGAGCAAGGTTCCGTTCGGGCCATCCCGACGTCTCGAGATACCAATCGATCGGCCGGACGCCATAGCGGCGTTGAATCCCCGAGGTTTCGAACACCCTTGCCAGCTTTTCGAAATCGTCAAATCGTGATGAGAACGCGGTGTGCGACGCTCGCGCCGCGTCACGCTGCTCGATGACATGTGGCGGAACTGCGGTACCGACGGATACCAGCTTGACGGAATGCTGCATAAGACTCCTTGCGACGGCGCGGAAAGACTTTGGTGTGCCGCGCGAGGACGAGAACGAACCATAACGTCTTGATCCTGCAAAAGGTTGCAATGCCGGCGAGCCTGATGCCGCACTTCGTCGGAAGGCTCCGGAGACGACGATGCGCGAAGACGGCCTCCCGCGGCTTCGTGTCAGGCTTGATCCACGTCAATGCGCTCAACGCGTGTTGGCTCCGTAATTGTTTGATCAACAAGGAGACAGTGCGATGCTTGCTAGAGACATCATGACGACCCCCGTGACGACGCTCGACGAGGGACACAACATCAAGGAAGCCGTCGAGATCGTCAACGCCAGCAAGATCGGCGCGGTGCCCGTCGTCGATGGCGAAGGGCGGCTCACGGGCATCGTCACCGAGGGAGACCTGCTGCGCCGGGTGGCGTCGTCTTGGGCGAGACGGGCGGTACCGCATACGCGCGACCGCGAAGATGCACTGGCGGACTATGTGAAGGCCCGAAGCTGGCGCGTCAAGGACGTGATGTCGACGCCTGTCATCAGCGCCGCTCCGACCGCCACCGCGAGCCAGCTCGCCGAACTCCTGCAGGCCCACGACATCAAACACCTGCCCGTCGTCGAGAACGGCAGGCTCGCCGGAATGATCAGCCGTCGCGACTTGATGCGAGCGCTTCTCGATGTTCCACGGCAGTGCACCGCTTCCGGCGACGAGGCCCTCGGGATCGCGGTTCGTAGCCGCCTGAACGCCGAGCTTGAAATAACGCCCCCCATGGTCGCTGCGACCGTCTCCAACGGGGTGGTCACCCTGAAGGGAGAGGTCGAGACGGAGCTGGAACGCTCAGCGGCCAGGGTGGCGGCGGAAAGCGTCCGCGGCGTCGGCGGCGTGGTGAACAAGA
Organism: Rhizobium redzepovicii; assembly: GCF_019793435.1. GTDB lineage: Bacteria > Pseudomonadota > Alphaproteobacteria > Rhizobiales > Rhizobiaceae > Rhizobium > Rhizobium redzepovicii. The sequence goes on from NZ_JAILYH010000004.1 coordinate 51,649, forward strand.
TCACCCTGGCTTCCGCATGGTGAGCCACCTCGAACGATGAAATCGTGCCTGGAGTTTCCGTCATGTTTGTCAGGGTCATCGCAGACGCCGTCATGTCGAGGCTTCTCCTCGTCATCCTGATCCTCATGGTCGGGACGGTCGTGGGCGTCCTGCTGGTGAAACCATCCGACGACTCTCGAAGCGGGCGCGTCGAGCGCTCTCTTTCTGACCCGTGAGTGCGCAATGAACATTTGGCGCTCCAGGACTGAATTGCTTGGCCGCTTCTCGCAAAGGACCGGAAGTGCGACGGATTCGATGCCCTCCGACCTGTTCGGTTTCATCTGGTTGATGGGAAGGCGTCATCAGGCGTTGATCGCCGGGTTGTCCCTGGTTCTGTTTGCTATCGGCGCGGCGCCTCTCGAACTCCAGCGTCGGATCGTCAACGAGGCGACCCAGCGAGCTTCGTACGGGTCGCTTCTCTTTCTCGTTTCGCTCTATCTCGCGGTGGCAGTGGTGGAGGGCGCCATTAAATTCACCCTCAATCTCTACAGAAGCTGGGTGGGCGAGAGGGGCACGCTCTGGCTGCGGGCGCGTGTTCTGCATCAGGCCGAGACGCCGCCATCAGAATCCATGCTCGAGGGCGTCGAACTGTCGATTGTTCTTGCGGAAGCCGAGCCGGTCGGCGGTTTCGTTGGAACCAGCATCTCCGAGCCGCTGCTGCAGGTCGGCATCCTTGTCACCGTCTGCAGCTACCTGATCTATCTCCAGCCGCTGATGATGCTGGCCGTCGCAGCGACCTTTGCCCCGCAGATTGCCTTCGTCCCAATGATGCAGGCCGCGATCAACCGCCGGGTCGAGGCGAAGGTCGCCATCATGCGCGACGTCAGCGAAGGCATGGTGCATGCGATCGAAGGTGGCCAGGGAGAGGATCCTCAAACTTCGCGCATCGGAGCGATCTTCTCCGCCAACATGGGGATCTGCCGATACAAGTACGCCATGAACTTTCTCATGAATCTCATGGCGCAATTGGGCTACGTTGGCATTTTCGTCCTGGGGGGATACTACGTTGTCACCGGCAAGACCGAGATAGGGACCGTGGTCGCATTTGTCTCGGGACTGGCGAAGATCGTCGACCCTTGGGGGGCTATCGTGGACTGGTATCGTGACCTCAGGGTAACCCAGGTGAAGTACCGACTAATCAGGGACGCCGCGAAGTTCGATGGCGGTGGCAACCACGAAATACGAAATATAAGTGCATTTTGAGATTCCGCGCTCCCGCGCTGAGCGACCACGCCTATTTTGAATGGCGCCTTGTTCGAGTGCGAGGCCGACGGCGCGACGCTCGAGGCTGTGAATGGTCCTGCGTTGACAGCGTCGTAAAGTAGAAGATCTTCACGGTCTCGAGAGCTGATACGTAGAACAAGGTGATACCCAAAAGCACTGCGAGAATTTCGAGGGGGATCGGAACGAACCCGAAAAGCCCGCCGATCGGGGTGTAGGGGATGGTCACTCCCGCGGAACCGACGGCAATCGCCGTGCCGAATAGCAGCGGACTGGGTCGGCTCCTCCAGATCGGACCAGGCGTTCTGATGACGAGCATAGTCGCCAACTGCGTCATTAGCGATTCCACGAACCACGCGGACCGGAACTCGTCCTGTCCGGCGGAAAACACTCCCAGGAGCACGACGAACGTCGCCAGATCGAAGAGAGAACTTAGCGGCCCGAACCAGAGCATGAACCTCTTGATGCGTGAGATGTCCCAACGCTGCGGACGCCGAAGGTCTGCCGAATCGACCTTGTCCGTGGCGATGGCCATCGCCGGCAGGTCCGACAGCAGATTGTTTAGCAGTATCTGCTTGGCAAGGAGCGGCAGGAACGGCAACACGAGCGACGCCGCTGCCATGCTGATCATGTTGCCGAAGTTAGCGCTCGTCGCAATCGATATGTACTTCATCGTATTGGTGAAGGTCCTACGCCCGTCGTCCACCCCTTTGGAAAGGACCGCGAGATCCTGCCGCATCAGGACGACGTCGGCGGCCTCTCGGGCGACGTCGGCCGCGCCGTCCACCGAAATCCCTACGTCCGCCTCGTGAAGGGCCGGCGCGTCGTTTATCCCGTCCCCCAGATATCCGACGACGTGTCCGGCCTTGCGAAGGGCCGCCACGATCCGTTCCTTCTGGTTTGGGTCGATCTCGACGAACAGGTCGGTTTCTCCCGCACGGCTGAACAGTGCGTCGTTGCTCATGCTGCCGACATCTTTCCCCGTGAGCATACGGGAACCATCGATGCCGATGGACGACGCGAGATGCCGGACGACATATCGGTTGTCTCCCGATATCACCTTGATCCGCACTCCTCGTTCGACGAGGCTTGCTACTACGGCTGAAATGTCGGCCTTCGGCGGATCTGAGAAGAGCAGAAAACCCTGCAGGCAAAGTCCGAATTCGTCTTCCCGCGACATCTTAGAAGTTGCTTCGGATATGGGCCGGGTGGCGACTGCGAGCGCGCGCATGCCTGCTTCTCCCCATTGCCGACAGACGTCGTCCAACTGTTTGCGGACATAGTCGTCCAATGCCAGTTCGCGACCCTCGGTCATGACGGTGGCGCAGACGTCGATCACGTTGGTGGTCGCTCCTTTGCAGATCAACAGCGGTGGCCCGTCCTTTCCACCGACGATTACGGATAGACGCTTGCGCGAGAAATCGTACGGGATCTCGGCAAGCTTGCGGGCTTCGGAAGAGATCTCTCCGGCCGCGATCGTGGCCGTCACGGCGTCGTCGAGAGGATTCTTCATTCCCGATTGAAGCGCTGAATTGAGAAGTGCCAGCCGTCTCACTTCAGGTGAGACGACGCCCTGCGCGTCGACACAACTGTCGAGGCGGATGACGCCCTCGGTCAGCGTGCCCGTCTTGTCCGTGCAGAGCACGTCCATGCTGCCAAGGTTCTCCATTGCATCAAGGCGGCGGACGATCACGCCAGACTTCGACATCGTCCGGGCGCCGCGCGCGAGCGTCACGCTGATGATCGCAGGCAGCAGTTCCGGCGTCAGGCCGACGGCAAGCGCGAGCGAGAAAAGCAGAGAGTCCACGATAGGTCTGTGAAGCAGGAGATTCGCCACCAGGACGACGACGACGATGCAGAGCATGATCCGCGTCATCAGAAATCCGAAATGCCGAACACCTCGCGCAAATTCAGTTTCCGGGATCTGACGCGCAACGGCGCTGGCGATCCGTGCGAATTCCGTGCGCGGGCCGGTCGCGATGGCAAGGGCAGTCGCTGTGCCGCTCCGAACCGAGGTTCCCGTGAACACGCAGTTGGAACGATCCGCAAGACCGGCGTCTTTGGTTGAGACGCCGGGCGCCTTCGCTACGGGAAAAGTCTCTCCGGTGAGCGTCGCTTCGCTGACGTTGAGATCCTGCGCGACGATGACGACTGCGTCGACGGGCACGAGGCTCCCGGCCGAGAGCAGGATCAGGTCGCCCGGTACGATGCCGATTGCGGCAACGACCTTGTCGGCGCCGTCGCGGCGGACCTTTGAAGTGAGAGAAATTCGCTGTCGCAGCGCCTCGATCGCTCGTTGCGCGCCATGTTCCTGCAGAAAGCCGAGAAAGCAGCTAGCGAGAATGATGATGCCGATGATGATGGCGTCGTGGACTTCGCCGACGCCACCCGCGACGAGCGCTGCGAACACCAGCACGAGCACGAGCGGGCTTTTGAACTGGCGCGCGAAGTCTGCCAGCATGCCTCCACGGCTTTCGTCGGAAAGAGAGTTCGGTCCGAACCGTCGCACGCGTTCTTCGGCTTCGGCGGTCGTCAGTCCGTCCTGCAGGGACGTGGCGAGGGCAGCGCCGAGCTCCGAGGGCGATCTCGTCCAGTATGTAGGGATCGCAACTTCTAAAGTGGACGAAGGTAGAGGAGAAGGAGGAACGGGGATATCCATGGCGAACTCCGTATGTAATTTCGCCGATTATCGTCTTCGCCAGGAGGACGTCATTGATGGTTGTCAAGTTTCGTATTTTGCGTCGAAGGGGCTTGGCTTGATCGATATCAACGTTCGCGCCGTTCGAACCCGGTAAGGTCCCGCCGCTCGATGGCAGCCGAAACCTTTGCCCGTTCTGGGTGCCCGTCGCAGGTGTGATCGCGAGTGCCGCGTTGCTCCTGATCGACGTTGCGCTCATCGGTTAATCTCGCACTCACTACGTCAAAATCGACTTTGTCCTGGAGACGCGCATGAGCAGACTGCATTCGGAACATCACCTGGTCTCTCGCATCGGTTGGCTACGGGCTGCCGTCCTCGGCGCAAACGATGGAATCGTCTCGACGGCGAGCTTGATCATGGGCGTCGCTACCGCGTCCGCCGGACCCTCGCAGATCCTGGTAGCAGGCGTCGCTGGTTTGGTCGCGGGCGCGATGTCCATGGCGGCCGGCGAATACGTGTCGGTAAGCTCCCAAGCGGACACCGAGGAAGCCGATCTCGCGCGAGAACGGATCGAGTTGGAGACGCAACCAGAAGCTGAGTGCGAGGAGCTGACGGAGATCTACGTCAAACGCGGTCTCACCGACGAACTGGCCAGGCAAGTCGCGATCCAACTGACCGCAAATGATGCTCTCGACGCGCACTCGCGCGACGAACTCGGTATCGTCGAACACATGGCGGCCCGGCCGGTTGAGGCAGCTTTGACGTCAGCCCTCACGTTTGCGGTGGGGGCCGCATTGCCCCTGCTCATGGTCGTACTTTCGCCCGCCTCGTTGCTGATCTATACCGTTGCAACCGCGTCTTTGGCCTTCCTCGCGCTGCTGGGCGCTATCGGTGCGAAAGCGGGCGGCGCCAACGTCTGGAGGGCCACCACTCGCGTCACTTTCTGGGGCGCTTTCGCTATGGCATTGACGGCGGGGATCGGTGCGTTGGTTGGCACCGCAGTCTGACGAGTAACTTTCTGCCCCTTCCTGCACGCCCTGCTTCAGGACGCGGTGAGTTCTAGGATGTTGCGGTTCTGGTCGCAACGAAAGAGGAGCGGACGCAATTTCGACTCCTCAAGGCTCGGGGGCCGGAACTCATAATCGTCAGATCTCGGCCACCGCCTGGGCGAGCAACGAGCGGACCCTGCCTGCCAGACTGGCAAGCGTTTCGTTGTCGATCGCCTGCATGGATGCGACCGGATCGATGGCGCTCACCATGACATTGCCGCCATCGACCCCGCGCAGGATGACATTGCACGGCAGCATGGCCCCCACCTTCGGTTCCAGTTTCATGGCCTCGAACGCCATGCGCGGATTGCAGGCTCCGAGGATGAGGTAGTCATCGATGTCGGCGTCGATCTTCTTTTTCATGGTTGCCTTGACATCGATCTCCGTCAGAACTCCGAAACCGTGCTTGGAGAGAGCGGATTTCGTCCTGCCGACCGCATCGTCGAAACTGGTCGCCCAGAGGGTCCTATCCAGCGTATAGGTCATGAGAAGTCTCCTTCGGGCTCCCATGCAACGGCCGGCAATGCCAGCGTCCAATCACATGTCTTGCATGAACGCCTGCATTTCTTCAGGTGTGACTTTGCCGTCATTGTTCGCGTCGACCGCGTCGAAGACGCGTTTGTGGATTGCGGTCAACTCTTCGAAAGAAACTGCACCGTCCCCATCGCTATCGGCGATGGCAAACATAATCTTCACCATATGACCGCGCATTGGCCCCATCATGCGCATTCCTGGGTACATGCCAGATGGCATCATGTTGCGGCCCATCATGCCTGGCATCATTTCCGATCCGTCGGCCTCGGGTTTAGCCTCAGACTGGGCCGGGTCTGGACTTTTCGTCTGGGCGGACGCGCTGCCCATGGCGCCGACGGCACCGAGCAAGGCCAGCATAGTGATCGTTGGCAGTCTGAACATGGACATCCTGACTCTCCTCTTTGAGTATTGTCCTCCACGAGTTGGAGCGCCCTTGAGGATACGATGCACACCGGTTTCAGACATTGCGCTGGATCAAACCACTTGTATGGTTCGAGTCGTCGAGGACGGACCGATCGCCTTCGCGCCGCGCCATGACTGCGACGCCAGCCACCTGCGTCATCGAGGAACGATCGCGGCTGAAGCGACACGGAGGATTGAGCCGGCTAAGGCGAGAACAAGGTGATTTCAGAGTGCGATCGTGCCTGGCTTGATCGATATCAACGTCCACGCCGTTCGAACCGGGTATTCTGACGCCATCAGCCAACGCCTGATCGTTTGTCCGCCCTCGTGATGATGCCCCGCTCGCGGTTCGAAACTTTCAGGAGATCGAGGATGGCTCCCCAGAAACAGATAGAACGAACCTGGTCGGAAACCGTTTTTGTCCAGGTGGGCATGAGCGTCCCTCAGGCTATCGGCGGAGCGAGCGAGGCGCTCGATTTTTTCGCCAACCGATGGAAGGGCTCGCGAAGAAAACTCGCATTCGCGAGAGAGATCTGCGCCGCGGCCGTAAGCGGGCATGTCTCGCAGGAGACCGCGCGTCAGGCTTTCATTCAGGCCGCTGACGAAGCCAAGATGTCCACCTGCGCGCCCCGTGGTTGTTCGTAGACCCCAGGACGAGATCAGCTCGGTCAAGTGAGCAACAAGTCCTTAACCCAGGTGCCTTCCATGGCTTCAGGTCCTACTCGGCTGCGACGCCGATCCAGGTCAATCGGCTCGCTTCCTGCCGGTTACCATCGCTCGGACAAGGTTTTCCCTGTGCTCGATGCTTGCCAGGAGGACGCCTGCAACGTGAAGACCGACGAGGCCAAGCGTCACATCGACCAGCAGTTCATGCGCCCTTTCCACCCATTCCATTCCCCAGTAGGTGTCCGTCGTCATCATGTACCCGGTTGCGGCAATGCCCGAGATCGCGACGAGCAGCGCGAACACCATCGCGCCTCCGGCCGGATTGTGGCCGATGTAGCGCTTGGCGCGCATGGCCAGGCTGTCACGCACGAAGCCGAGGGTCGTGACCGGATCGTAGATGAAATTGGAAAAGCGCGCGTGGTGACTGCCGACGAAGCCCCAGATGATTCGCACGAGCAGGAGGCCGACAATGGCGTAGCCCGACAGAATATGCGCCTGCTTCCACTCGTCACCGGTCAGATAGGAAAAGGCGAACAGACCCACCAGACCCCAGTGGAACACCCGCACCACCGGGTCCCAGACCCTGATCTTTGGCGGCGAGCAAGCGCCCGCCGCATCCATGTCCATCCTGCCCATGGTCATTCGCTTTCGTTGCCGACCACTACGCCGGTCTCCGGGTTGAACAGCGTTTCCACCTTTTTGCCCTTCGCATCGACGGCGTAGACCTCGTAGCAACTGCCCTCCATTTTCACCCGGCGCACGTCGAGGCCCGCGGCTTTGGCCTTTTCCTTGATGCCGTCCTGGCTCAGCCACTTGTCCTTGGGAGCCTGGGTGCAATTCTGACCCTCTTCGGCGCGGGCAACGCCGATCGACGCGGTAGCGAGCAGGAGGGTTGCGAACATGATCTTCTTCATTGGTTTTTCTCCATCATCCCAGGAGCGGTTTTGCTCATCTGGTCGGCTTCGAACCTATGGGGCGCGACCTGACGGCGACCTGATCGCGATTGTCAGGTTATTGTCACCTTCGATAGGATATTCTCCGACGATGTACCCGCCCCGCACGCTCGCGTTCGTCTGCTTTGTCCTTCTGTGGCCGTCGCTTCCGGTATGGAGCGCACATGCCGACGATTTGCCTGCTCGTTCCCGCGAAGCGGATGACCTGCCGTCGCACGACGACCTGCCTAAACGAGTCCACGAAGGGAAGATTCTGCCTCTTGCCGTACTGAAGGCGAAAGTCCTCGCCAAGCTGCCCGGCGAGTTGATCGATGTCAGTGTCGATCGGCATGACGGTCGCATAATCTACGAGTTCCGGATTCTGAGGGGCGGCGGTCAGGTCACCGAGGTGGAAGTGGACGCCGCGTCAGGCAGGATCGCCGAAATCGAGAACGAATGATGCGCCTGTTGCTTGCCGAAGACGACCCGCTCATCGCCCGTGACGTGACCGCCCAGCTCACCAAGGCCGGTTTCAACGTCGTCCACGAATCCGATGGGGAAGCCACACTGTTCGCTGGCGAGCATGACGAGTTCGCCGCCGTCATCCTTGATCTGGGTCTGCCGAAGATCGACGGCCTAACGATCCTCAAAAAGTGGCGGTCGAACGGTCGTGACATGCCGGTGATCATCTTGACGGCGCGCGGCAACTGGGAGGAACGCGTCGAGGGCATCAATGCTGGCGCCGACGACTACCTTGGCAAGCCATTCCGCATTGCGGAGCTTCTCGCCAGGCTGCACGCAGTCCTGCGCAGGTACTCCGGGCACGCCAGCGCGGTCCTGTCGTCAGGTCCCGTTTCTATCGATCCCCGCCGACGCGCGGTCATGGTCGACGGAATGCCTGTCGACGTCACGCCAATGGAGTATAAATGTCTGTTGGTGCTGATGCAGAATCGAGGTCGCGCGATCTCCCAGCTCGAGCTTACCGAGCAGCTTTACACTCAGGACTTTGAACGGGAGAGCAATTCGGTGGAGGTCCTGATCGGACGGCTGAGAAAGAAGCTTGGAAGGGACGCGATCGTCACGCGCCGAGGCTTCGGATACCAGATAGCATCGGGCGAGGGGACATGAGGTCGCTTCACGGCCGTTTCATCATCACGTCGTTGATAGCTGTGTCGATATGCCTTGCTGCTGCATCCGTCGCTCTCGTCCAGATCTTTGCGGACAGCTACAGCAAGCGCGTGCAGAACGAGCTGACCGGACACATAAACCGTCTGGCGGCTGTGATCCGCTTCTTGCCCGGAGGCAGGCTGCAGGTGCCCGAGAACCCTCCGGACAATCGTTTCCTGATACCCTATGGGGGTCTCTACTGGCAGATCGACGATCCCGTGGGGAAGGCGGAGGTCCGATCGTCCTCGCTCTTCGACTATGTCCTGCCTCTGCCGGAGGAGTCGCATCCTGTCGGTATCATGCACCAATATCGTCTCTCCGGCCCGGAGGGGAAAGATGTCCTTGTTCAGGAACGCGTTCTGTCGTTGGCCGCGCCTGAGGGCAGGAGGCCCATTCGCATCGCGGTGGCGGTGAATGCCGACGAGGTCGACAGCGCTCGCCTTGGATTTGCTCTCGACATTCTGCCCTATGTCGCCGTTCTTGCTGCGCTACTCGTGTTGATGTCGATCGGTCAGCTTTGGATCGGATTGAGACCTCTCGACCGCATCGGTCGTGATCTTGAAGCCGTCCGCGACCGGAGGGCCAGCCGACTGGCGGGGGCCTATCCGCGCGAGGTCCAACCGCTCGTCAACCAACTGAACAAGCTGCTGCAAAGCCAGGCCGCCGCGATGGAGAAGGCCAGGAGTAGGGCCAGTGATCTCGCCCACGGACTGAAGACGCCTTTGACCGTTCTCACAAACAACGCGTACTCACTCAGGGAGAAGGGCGAGGCCGAGATCGCCGATGAACTCGACCATCTTGCCGAGACTATGCTTTCGCACGTCGAGCACGAGCTCGCCCGAGCCCGTATCACCCCGAGCCCTGATCAGCGAAGTGGCGATGCCGACGTCGAGAAGATCATCAGCGAGACCGTTCGAATGCTCCGACACACTGAGGCAGGTGAACGCCTCGCATGGGAAATAGACGTGGCCGAGGACTTCAGCGTTCCCGTCGATCCGTACGACTTCCGCGAACTTGCGGGCAACTTGCTTGAGAACGCCTGCAAGTGGGCCAGGAGCAGGATCCATGTCACCGCGATTCGACAAAATGGGCAGAGCCGTCTCACGATCGAGGACGACGGCCCAGGCGTCTTGCCAGAGAGATTGCCCGATCTTCCACGCCGGGGTGTCCGTCTCGACCGTCTCAAACCCGGCTCTGGTCTAGGTCTTGCCATAGTGTCGGAGATTGCAGCGGTGTACGATCTGACGCTCACGTTGGAAAACCGTGTTGAAGGTGGCTTTCGTGCGGAAGTCGTCTTCCCTGACGTCATCGCCTCCCGAGCGCTCCATCCCAGAGTAGCGACGACGACATAACATCTTCGACGCGCGGCTATCCTTCATTAAACTGCGCCCGCAACTGTGGCGGCGTGCCGGACGCCTGCGTCGATACGGTCACGGTTGGTGTCTTGCTCCGGGGGAGGCCGGAACGAGCAGAGCCGAGGGGAAGCATTGAGTACCTCGGTTGACATCGATCACGGTGCGCTTCGATCTGCTGTTCCAGACGTCGTTCTTAGAAATGGATGACGACGCCGAGGATCGGCCCCTGCTGGACGACGTCGAAAACAAAGCCGTCGTTGTCGTAGTCGACGCCGAGTGCGCGGTATCCCGCAACAGCCGAGATCGTGTCGGTGAACTTGTAGCCGAGCGCGAGCGCCACATCCCAGTCAAGATCCGCGCCGCCGGCACCGACGAGACCCCATCCTGTGAGATAGATCTCCGGCGTGAAGAAGTAATTGCCCCGGACGCCCACCAGACCGTCGACCCAGGTCGCGCTGTCATCTTGCTCGACGCCACCGAGAATCCCGCCATTGAAGGAGATGTTGGTGTCGACCGACCACACCCGGACGCCGCCGACGACATCGAGGTGTCCCGACTGGTCTTCCAGCACCGAGTAGCCGACCCCGAGAAGTCCCGCGAAGGTCTTTGAAGTGACGTCGACGCTGTCGGCGAGAATGCCAAGCGGCGTATTCGCGTCTGCGCCAAGCTTGGTGTAGATGATGTCGCCGAAGATGCTGAACCGGTCGTACCGTGCCTCACCCGCAGCCATGAAGGCGAAATCGAGGTTCTCCAGGATGTCGCCGAAATCGGAGTCGATATGAACCTCCGGCAATCCGAACTGTGCAATGTCTCCGGAAATCCCTGCCATCCAGAAATACGGCGCGACGGTGAAGGTCCAACCGCTCGGGCTCTCGACTACTTTTGCATCGGGTGTTAGCGGCGTAAGATCGGCCGCCCAGCCGGGCGAGGTGGCCACGAGACCCGCGCAAAGGACCGCAGCGCGTAGAAGAAATGCCGTCATGTAAGTCCCCCTGCTTTGTCGGTCTTCATCGCTGTCGCCGACGAATCAATCATAATCATCGATCTCCACCCAAGTCTGGCGCAAGACCCGCCTGCCGATAAGTATGTTACGGTAGCATCTGTCCCTCTCGGCATTGCCTGCGCTTGTCCTGCCGATGTCGGAGCTAAGGTCTGCAGCTCGGGGTTGGCCGTACCTCGTCGCAGTTTTTCAACGCTGCCGGCCGCGGTTTGGCGGTGCCCATCAGACCACTGACCTGGCCCGCATAGTTGTCCCGCGTGTTCTGATCGACCGCAGCGACGGGGGCGGCAAGGATCAGACCAGCAACGTTCCCGGCTGCCGCCGCCGTTCCGGTCGTCGCCACCAGAATCTGGTCGCCAAGTCCGACCCTGCTGTCGGTGAGCGTCTGACCCTCCGAGATGCGTGATCCGATGAGCTGAACGATCTGCGGCGATTCCGCGAATTTTCCGTGGTTCATTCGGTCGCCAGATTTGATCTTGGTGAGATCGATCACCACGATCTTGTTGGCCTCGAATTCCGCCTTGTAGGGCGCTTGCTCGGGATCGATGGCTCCTAGTCGGGACACGTCACCCCAGACCCGACGCGAGAAAGCCAGTGCACGGTCGTCACGGGATACGAACAAGGTGAATTGCGGATGCTGTTTGCCCATGTCGCCGATCTGCTGGCGGAACACGTCGACATCGACGTCGGGAGCCGCGAGCATGACATTCTTGAACTTCACCGGAAGTCGGCCGTTACGAATGGCCATCTGGCGCAACGATTCCAACGCCAGCCAGTTCCCCATGGAATGAGCGAGGATGGACACCTCCTTCACCTGCGGATCCTTCGCGAGATACTGGAAGAGCGTCTCCAGAGCATTTCTTGTATAGTTCGTGCTCTCCCGATCATAGCCGTAGGCGAGAAGGCTGCCACGCGACGGCCAGGTCACCAGCACGGGAGCGCTGTGCACACCCGAGTCCTGGACGATCTGGGCGAAGCGGTAGACGGAGTCTTCGAACCGGTTGTTGAAACCATGGATGAACACCAGGACACTGTGGTCGGGGCTCTTGCGGACGCTCGCGCTCAGCCAGCGCTTGGCCTCATCGACATTGAGATCGTCGGCCTTCAAGGTCGCGAAATCAGTCGCCGGATTGGAGGGAAGCCTCTTTGGCCAGGCGACCTCTCCCTCCTTGCGGACCGTGTTCGGCGGGATCGACACGGTGATATCGGCGAAAGCCGGGGCCAGCGCCCGTTCTCCGTTGAACATCTCTCCTGGCACCGCGGACCTGCTGCGTGTCGTCGCGATCAGCAAGTTGACCTTGGTCGACTTCGGAGACGTGTCTGCAACGGGCGTCATGACGTCCTTCGGATGCCCGCCGCACCCAGACAGAGCGACGATCAATGCACACAGCAGAAGCCATTGAACATAGCCGGCAACGATCGATCCCATTCCCGCGTCGTTTTTGCTCCCCACTGATTTCCCTCATGCTGGCGCTTGTCGAATGCGCGTTCGTCGGGCCTGTTTTTTAGCAATTATAGACGCCGACGGCGCAGCGCCGGACCGAGCGGCGCGCAACTCCAGCGACACTCACAGGCGTCATCGGCCGGCCGACCCTGGCCTCTGCCGGCGTGAAGACGCCCAGTCCCGGAATCGCAAACCCGTTTCCGATTTCCAGGCCGGACATGCCGATCGCCGCAGCGAGCAGCAGGAGTTTGAGTTTTCTTGCGACGGTCATTTGGTGCCTCCCATGGCAAAGTGATCAGGAAGCTCATCAATATCGGCAAGCTTCGTCAGGTCGACTTTCTTTGCGTTCGTGATGTTCTTGAACCCGAAGTCGTCGGCAACGACATCGATGCCTGTCTTCCAGTCACTGATTTGGATGCTGTATTGCGGGCCCTGATCCACCTGGCTTGCGGTAATGACATATCGACACGGATAGGGATGCTCGCCCTGAGCGATCCATATCTGCCAGTCGACTTCCTTGGTACGGAATGCAAGGTGGTCGCATTCGACGCCGCCAATCACACCGCTGCCGAGGTCCTTGACATCGACCACGTCGCGCATCAGTTCGTCATAGGCATCCGGGAGCAGAAGATCGGCACCCGGAACGGGTCTATGCAGCTTGTCCCGCAATTCATCGATTAGGTGATTGATGGTGCCTGGAACTTCTGCCTGGGCATAGAGGTTGGCGTCCTTGCCAAGCAGCGAAAGCGTCTTGCCGTCGAATGTGACTTCAACGTTGGCGAACCCACCAAACCGGGTAACCCGGAGTTTATCCGGCCGGCCCATTTCGATCTTGCCGGAACTTGCCAGCAGAATCTTCTGATGGTCGCCGGTGACGACCTCCAGGTTGGTGTCATACGAAAATGAGATCGCCTTTTCTGCGGCCATGTAGTCGGACATTGTTTTCACGAGCTTCTTGGCGTCTGCGTCTGCAGCGCTTGCAGCCGATCCAGATCCCACGATGATCATCAAGCCGAGTGCCGCGGAAGACACCGCCGCCACGGCAGGGTGCAAGGTTCGCTGGAGTGCTTTGGTCATCGACGAATCCCTTCTAAATGGTTTGTCGGACGACTGAGGTCGCTAGCTGGCTCTCGAGTATCAAAAGAAACGATTATCAGCGACCACAACCTACATGGTGACGACAGCGCGCGCGTGTAACATCGGGTATGTTCTGTGCCAGTTGTCCTGACCGTGGCGTTATCGTGGCTGAAGGACATTGGAACCGTCGATCGGCAGCGACATGGTCGCCTGCACCTCGTCCATCGCAGGAAGTCCGGCCGTTCGCAGATCGGCAATCATCCGCGCCCTGTCCTGTGGTTGGAAATTCCGCATCTTGAGTTCGGCCACGATGTTCGCAATGAAGTCGGGTCTCATTTCGTTGAACTGCGAAGCCTCGCTGCGGGCGTCCTCGACCATTCCTGCGTCGACATAGATGACGGCAGCCACCGCATGGAACAGCGGGAACTTCTGCAGGTCAGCCTGCCTGATCTCGATGACAGCGGTCTTGTCGTCGTGCAACATGTAGGCTGCGAGTGCGCGCGTTCCGCGATAGTAGCCGCCGCCGGCAGGGTTGAGAGCAATGGCGCGATCCAACAGTGCTGCCCCCCGCTGCCACTCCCCGCTCATCGCCAGCCGGGTACCAAACTCTCCTAGCAATTCGGTGTCGTTCGGATTGGTCGCCAGTGCCCGTTCGCCTATCTGAAGTGCCTCCGGAACCCGCTGGCTGAAAAACAACGTCGTCATCAGCGCCTGAAGGGCGCGGGTGTTAGCGGGATCCAGTTGAACGGCGCGGCGGGCGGCCTGAAAGCTGCGATCTATCGGCGCGGATGAAATGGGCTTCCGGTTGAACCTGAAGCGATCCTCATCGAGATAGACGATGGACAACATCGCCCAGGCCGTCGCAAAGGATGGATAGCGGGCGACCGCACTTTCGAGGCAGTTACGAACCTCTCCGTGCCGCTCGATGCTCAACTCGGCACGGTAAGCATAAAAGCTCAGCGTACAGCCGTAGATGCCAAGATCATCAGGCGGCGGTTTGGAGACATCGGCCTGCGCCATGATGCCATAGGGCTGCGCCACGGCGCTCGCAACCTTGTTGGCGACGTCGGACTGAATGGTGAACAGGTCGCGGACGCCGATGTCGTCGTCGTAGGTCTGCGACCAGAGGATCGCATCGGTCTGCGTGTCGAGCAGACGTGCCGTCACACGCACTCGGCTTCCGGAGACGCGGACACCGCCTGCCAGCAGGAAGCGCGCACCAAGTTCCCCGCGAATCTGCGATGTCCCCACCTCTGGAGGCAAGGATCTGGACGTCTCGCGACCGAAAACCTTGATCTCCTTGAAGCGGGGAAGGGCAGCGAGAAGCTCCTCAGTCAGGCCCTTCGCGTAGAGTTGCGCCTGAGGACCGTCACCCAGATTAGCAAATGGAGCGATCACCAATGTCGGTCCATCGGTTCCGGTTATGTCGGCAGTCGCGAAGGGCCAGATGGAGCCAAATCGAATGGAGGTCAATCCAGCCAGGGCTACAGCGCCGCCCACGATCACGATCAATCCAAGGGCCACTGCCCACATATGCCGTCTTAAGCTGGTAAAAGGGTACTCGGCGCGCTCCAACGGCAAACTTTGGTCTTCAGCATCAGAATTGTCAGCACTCGAACAAGTCCAGGCAAAGGTCGGCACGTAACCGCCTTTCGGAATGTCTATTCGGATCGGATCGTGTCGACCTGCCGTAAGATAGTAGCGCTCAAGCACCTGCCTCAGCCTTCCGGCCTCGATCCGCACCACCGGATCATCCTGCGTGAAATCGTTGGGGCGCTTGAAGACTTCGACGGCGACAGAATACCCCTTGATCCGGGCTGCGCGGCCTGCAAGCGTCTCCTCCACGGCATAGGTAAGAAATGCGGCACTCCGACCGATATGCGGAAATTGCGGGCTGGTAACGATTTGATTAAGCTGAGCCCGAACATCATCGTGGGTCGGAGGTGGCCGCGTCGAATCCGGCGCGATATCGCGCCTTGATGGCAATGTATCCTGCACGACTTGCTCCTCACCCGCTCTTGAGGGACGTGACTACCGGAGATTTTATTAACTATCTCTTTTGTAACCTACCGCAGAAACTGATCCTCGTCCAACCGGAGAAGCGGACATTGCGTCGTCGTCGCCTCGTAGCAGCCCGCGACCCGAGGCGGCCAAAGCCGTAAATGACCACCCAAGGAAGCACGATGACACGATCTACTGCGCCCGCCGAATAGCGAGCAAGCCCCATAGGGAAGTCGCCGCGTGATAGAGGATCGCCGGCCACAGCAGGATGCCGACCATCTGCAGAACGAGGGCGGAATAGGTCAAGACGGCCATGGTCAGGAAATTGTAGAGCGTCACTCCGACGAGGAGCCCCAGTCTGCCTTGCCTGTCTTCGGCGCCACCCGCACCCCAGCTTGCTGCGGCAAGAGCGAGCAGCGCCGCGCCGCAGATCCGCCCAACCAGTGGTGCCTCCGAAGCGACCTGCTTTGTCTCAAACAGCAGAACGAAGAGGATCGACGGCGCCACGACAAGCCCCAGTCCCGTCGCACCTTCGGCGATAGCGAACAGAGTCAGAAGCATGCGTCGGTGCGCTGTGTTCATGGCGCAGAATCCCCGTGCCCAGGTCAGCGTCCACTTTCGGCATGTGTCGCCTTGGCGACGGGGCGCTCTGCGCTGGACCTCCTGCCTCAAGGTTGCGGCTGAAGTTCTATCTTCAAGTTGTTCAGCTTTCCGTCGAAAGCGAACGGTGCCTGATAGTCGTTATCGTCGACACCGGTTCCCGTGTCGGAGCCGACATCAAAGGTTTCACTCGCTTCGAGAGCAAAGGGAATGGTATGAGGGAAGGTCCCGCTTGCCGCCTGGGCTCCGTCGATGGTGATTGTCCCCGTCCCACCTTTGCCGAGGCCCGGCCCGTCGGACTTGAAGGAGAACACGAGATTGTGCTTTCCAGGCGTCAATGCCATTGCACCCTCCACCCTTGGCCTGGCGAGGTCCAACAGGTCATAGACAAAGATTGGCTTCCCGTTGAGCAGGTAGAAGCCCCATCCCCCGAAGCGCCCGCCCGCAGTCGCAAGCATGCCGTTGCCGCCGCCAGCGGGCACATCGATATCGGCCGTGATCGTGAAGGACTTGTTGAGGATGCTCGGTGCCGTCCCGAGGGGGACGCCGACGATCGGTTTCGTATAGATGAAGTCATTGCGTCCAGCGACGATGCTCGGTCGCGGGAGAATGAAGCGCGTCAAGGCCGAGGCATCCAACGGCAGGACCTGATACTTTGCGGCCTCGATCCAGAACAAATCCTGCAACTCCTTCAGCTTGCCGGGATTGGCGGCCGCCAGATCATTGTTTTGCGTCCAATCCTTGGACAGGTCGAACAACTCCCAGGTCACGCCGTTGACGATGTCTTTCGGGATCGGAGCCGTTCCGTTCCAAGGTTCCCGATAGGGCAATGTGGAGGCGATCCACCCATCGTGATAGATCGCGCGATTGCCGAACATCTCGAAATATTGGGTCGAATGTTTCGATGGCGCGTCGGCGTTTGCCTTGTCGAAGGTGTCGGCCAGGCTCACGCCTTCGATCGGCGTCTGGGTGATACCATTGACCATCTCGGGCGCGCGGACGCCTGTCACTTCCAAGATCGTCGGGACGATGTCGATGACATGGTGGAACTGGTTGCGCACCCCACCCGGATCTTTGATGTGACCCGGCCATGCGATGGCCATGCCGTTGCGAATGCCGCCGAAATAGGAAGCGACCTGCTTGGTCCACTTGAAGGGCGTATCGAAAGCCCATGCCCAGCCGACTGAATAGTGCGGATAGGTCGCTGCCGACCCCCAGGCGTCGTAGAATTTGAGCTGGTCCTGGACGGGCACGTCGACGCCGTTGAAGAAAGTCATCTCGTTTGGCGTTCCAGCCGGGGAGCCTTCCGCGCTCGCGCCATTGTCGCCGCTGATAAAGATGATCAGCGTGTCATCGAGCTTGCCCATGTCCTCGACCGCTTTGACGACCCGGCCGATTTCGTTGTCGGTATAGGCGAGGTAGGCTCCGTAGACGTCGGCCTGGCGGATGAAAAGCTTCTTCTCATCAGCAGAAAGGCCGTCCCACGGCTTGATAAGCTTATCGGGCCAAGGCGTAAGTTGGGCATCCTGCGGAACAACGCCAAGTCTCTTCTGGTTGGCGAAGATTTGGTCGCGCAGCGCATTCCATCCCTTGTCGAAGAGATGCAAGTCGCTGATCTTTTTGATCCACTCGGGGGTCGGGTGATGAGGCGCATGCGTCCCGCCCGGTGCATAGTAGAGGAAGAATGGCTTCTTGGGATCGAGCTGGTTGAGTTGGTTGAGATAGTTGATGGCGTCGTCCGCCATATCAGTCGTCAGGTTGTAGGTTGGGTTATTCAGATAGGGATAGACACGCGTGGTATTGCGGTAGAGGTCCGGTTGCCACTGGTTGGTCTCGCCGCTGACAAAACCATAGAAATACTCAAATCCCATTCCGATGGGCCATTGATCGAAGGGACCCGCCTGACTGGTTTGGAAAGCTGGCGTGTTGTGGTTCTTGCCGAACCAAGATGTTGCATAACCATTCGCCTTGAGGATTGTGCCGATCGTGTCCTTGTCCGCGGTAATGACACTGTCGTAGCCCGGATAACCGGTCGACGCCTCGCTGATCACACCGAATCCCACTGAATGATGATTCCGGCCCGTGATCAGAGCGGCGCGTGTGGGGGAACACAGCGATGTCGTATGGAAGTTGGTGTAGCGCAGGCCTATGTTGGCAATCCGGTCGAGCGTTGGCGTCGGAATGACGCCACCGAAGGTGCTCGGGGCCGCAAATCCAACGTCATCGGTCAAGATCAGCAAGACGTTGGGCGCCCCCTTGGGCGGTACCACTTGCGGCTGCCAATATGGCGTCGACTGAAGCGCGTCGAGATTTGTCGTGCCGCCGAACTCGCCTGGTGGCGGCGGGATCTGTCGGCCGTCGATTGTGGTTGTCGCACTGGGCGCGCCGGCTGTTCCATTGATGACTTGCGCTGGCGCACTCGTCCCGCCGATGGAAAAAAGTGTAAGCGCCGTACCGCCTAAGAGGGCAGCCAAAGTCAGGATACTGCTTTTCATCTCGGTCCCCCGGCAATCGATCCCGCATGATGCTGACCGTTTTATTCGGGGAGGGTATGGCCAGTACCGCGCACGCGCCAGTAACATACAGTATGCACTGTCGATCCGCGTTCGCTCCTACAGTCACATTGCAGACTGAGTTGCGGACCCGCAATCGGCGGCTTCGTTCCGCCGAGGCGCCCTTTGGTTATCACGCGGCCCTCACGTGCGCTTGACGCAGCGAAATCCGACATGACTTGTCGACGTGTCCTCAGGCTCGGCATGTCTGGCGGCGGGACGATAGCGCCTGCAGTAGTTCGGCGCGCAGAGGTGGGATCCGCCCTTGAGCACGCGCCGGGGGATCCTGATGTCTGGCATCCCCGGATCATAGCTGGCGTCGGCGTCGCCTCCGCGGGGATTGATGGGGATGCAGCATGAATGGCTGGCAGGCTCGGGATGGCGTGCCGACCAGAAGTCAGAGGTCCATTCCCAGACGTTGCCGATCATGTCGTAGATGCCGTAGCCGTTTGATGGAAAGGATCCGACAGGGGACGTTCTATCTGCACCGGCGGGCTTGGTGCTCTGCGTAGGGAAGGTGCCCTGCCAGGTGTTGGCCATCAGCTTTCCTTCCGGGATCAACTCGTCGCCCCAGGCAAATTCGGCATCATCAAGGCCGCCGCGCGCCGCCAGTTCCCACTCGGCCTCGGTCGGCAGATCTTTTCCCGCCCAAGCCGCATAAGCCTTGGCGTCGCTATAGGCGATATGAACGACGGGATGATCGAGCTTGCCGCGGATGTCCGTGCGACCACCGTAGGGGTGTCGCCAGTCCGCTCCGAACTTGAACGACCACCACTGCGTAATGTCGGGACCGACGACGGTTTTCGGCGGCGTGAACACCAGCGATCCGGCTCGCAGCATTTTGGAGAGCGCTCCAGCATAGTCCTCGGCACGGGGCGCCCTTTCGGCGACGGTCACATGTCCGGTGGCTTTGACGAATGAGGCGAACTGGCGGTTGGTGACGGGGGTGGCGTCGATCCAGAAGCCGTCGACCGTCACCGGATGGGCAGGAGCCTCCTCCACATAATGCTTGTCCGAACCCATGGTGAAGGTATGGCCGGCCACCCAGACTAGGCCCTGAAATCCCGCGTCGTCCACCGCGCGCCGGTCAGGTATCATTTTCGTCACCCTCGCTAGCGTATCGCCGTTTCATATAACGATGCGTGCCGCTGATCTCCGATCAGGATAACTACCCCCCACAGCCGCGTTCTTGAAGTAGGTTACAGTAAGATACGACCGCGGAATTCGATCGAGCCAGGTAGAAGTTGCGGCGATGATATCGCGTCGACACTGATGTCGCCTGCCACGCCATTGCTGTTCTGAACGGCTTTCGCCCGGATATTTGTTCCTGGCTAAACGCGGATCCGTCAGTAGGCTACGGTAACCTGCTTGCTCTCCTTATGTTTGCCGTAGCTTATATACGCGCCGAGGCAAGCCGACAGTCCCTAGTGTTTTCAACGCGGCATGCAAGCCCGATCTATCGCGATCTTCACGAGATGACCCTTCAGGAACTGCTTGGGATGCAATCACGCATCGCCATAGCAGGTGCGGAATCGGAGTCGCCTGAGGCGGATTTGAGGTTCTTCGGTCATCCGGACATGTGTGGAAGTCCAGCTTTCATTCAGGCAATGACCGAAGTCTGGGAGGAGATTGTGGGGCTACTTCCTCTAAGATCACTCGTAAAAAAGTCCCGTCCGCTGCGCCCTCGTAAAAAATCCATCGGTCCAGATCGCAATCTAGACCGATGGATTCTGTGTCATAAAAGTGGCGCTATGTCATAACGCTTGTCGCGCCAGAGGAACTCCGAGAGTCTTCAGCTGCACCCGCTCGTCGCACCGCACGTGTCGCACTTCTCGCAGGTCCCATTCCGCACCATCGTGAAGTTCTGGCACTCCGAGCACATGTTGCCGGTATAACCCTGCATAATCGAGCGCTGGCGGCGTTCGGCTTCCACCTTTTTGGCTTCGGTCTTCGCCGTTGCCGCGTCCGCTGCCGCCTTGTCGGAGAAAAGGGCGGTGGCGTCGCTGGTGATTTCCTCAGTTACCTCTTCGGCGATCTCTTCGGCCAATTCCTTGGCGCGCTCCTCGTAGTCGCGCTTGAAGGCGACGATTTCGGAAGTGGAGATGGCTGCGGTCGGTTCCAGTTTGCGGGCAGCACTGCCGGCAAAGGCGGTGACCGTGCCGGTGGAAGCGGCGCGGGCAGGGGCTGCAGTGGCAGCACCCTTGGGTTCGCCGGCCTGGCGTTCGCCGCCGGTGCCGGACACCAGCGTCGGCTTGTAGCCGCGGGTCCAGCCGGTCGACAGCAGGTTGGTCTTGCCTTCCTGGATGCCCTTGCCGAGTGCGGTGTTGGAGAAATCCGACGTATCGACATGGGCGAGGTCATGACGGCCGAGATAGGAGACGGCAAGCTCGCGGAAGACATAGTCGAGGATCGAGGTAGCGTTCTTGATCGCGTCGTTGCCGATGACCATGCCGGCCGGCTCGAACTTGGTGAAGGTGAAGGCCTCGACATATTCTTCGAGCGGCACGCCATATTGCAGGCCGAGCGAGATGGCGATGGCGAAATTGTTCATCATCGCCCGGAAGGCAGCGCCTTCCTTGTGCATGTCGATGAAGATCTCGCCGAGGCGGCCGTCGCCGAATTCACCGGTGCGCAGATAGACCTTGTGTCCGCCGACGGCGGCCTTCTGGGTATAGCCCTGGCGGCGGTTCGGCAGCTTCTCGCGTTCACGCGAAACGCGTTCGATCACCCGCTCGATGATCTTTTCGGTGATGGTGACGGCCTGGGCGGCGACGGGCGCCTGCAGCAGGTCCTCCAGCGCATCCTCGTCGTCCTCGTCCTCGATCAGCGAGGCATTGAGCGGCTGCGACAGCTTCGAGCCGTCGCGATAGAGCGCGTTCGCCTTGAGGCCGAGTTTCCAGGAGAGCAGATAGGCGTTCTTGCAATCCTCGACGGTCGCCTCATTCGGCATGTTGATCGTCTTGGAAATCGCACCCGAGATGAAGGGCTGGGCAGCAGCCATCATCCGGATATGGCTTTCCACCGAGAGGTAGCGCTTGCCGATTTTGCCGCAGGGATTGGCGCAATCGAAGACCGGCAGATGCTCGGCCTTCAGGAAGGGCGCGCCTTCCAGCGTCATCGCGCCGCAGACATGGATGTTGGCGGCTTCGATGTCCTTCTTCGAGAAGCCCATATGGTCGAGCAGGTTGAAGCTCATGTCGGCGAGCTGTTCGTCGGAAACCTTCAGCTTCTCCTTGAGGAAGTCGGCGCCGAGCGTCCACTGGTTGAAGACGAACTTGATGTCGAAGGCGCTCTTCAGCGCCGCATTGACGGCTTCCACCTTCTCGTCGGTCAAGCCCTTGGCCTTCAGCGTCGACGGGTTGATCGCCGGTGCTTGGTTCAGGTTGCCGTGGCCGACGGCATAGGCCTCGATTTCGGCGATCTGGCTCTCGGAATAGCCGAGCGTACGCAGCGCGTCGGGCACGGCGCGGTTGATGATCTTGAAGTAGCCGCCGCCGGCGAGCTTCTTGAACTTGACGAGGGCGAAGTCGGGCTCGATGCCTGTCGTGTCGCAATCCATGACGAGACCGATCGTGCCTGTGGGGGCGATGACCGAGACCTGGGCATTGCGGTAGCCATGCTGTTCGCCGAGCGCGAGCGCCTTGTCCCAGGCCGATTTGGCGTGGGCGGCAAGATCCTGATCCGGGTTTTCCGAATGGATCAGCGCGACCGGGTCGATCGACAGCGCCTCATAGCCGGAGGTTTCGCCGTAAGCGGCGCGGCGATGGTTGCGAATGACCCTGAGCATGCTGTCGCGGTTCGGCGCGAAGTTCGGGAAGGGGCCGAGCTCGGCAGCCATTTCGGCCGAGGTCGCATAGCATATGCCGGTCATGATCGCGGTCAGCGAACCGGCAATGGCGCGGGCCTCAGTGGAGTCATAGGGAATGCCCGACGACATCAGCAGGCCGCCGATATTGGCGTAGCCGAGCCCGAGCGTGCGGTATTCATAGGAGAGTTCGGCAATGCGCTTCGACGGGAACTGCGCCATCATGACCGAGACTTCGAGCACGACAGTCCACAGGCGAACGGCGTGTTCGTAATCGGCGATATTGATGCGCTTGGTGGCCTTATCCTTGAACTGCAGCAGGTTCAGCGAGGCAAGGTTGCAGGCGGTGTCGTCGAGGAACATGTATTCCGAGCACGGGTTCGAGCCGCGGATCGGGCCGCCGGCGGGCGAGGTGTGCCAGTCGTTCATCGTCGTGTTGAAGTGGATGCCAGGATCGGCCGAGGCCCAGGCGGCGTAGGAAATCGTTTCCCAGAGATCGCGCGCCTTCAGCGTCTTCATCACCCGGCCGTCCTTGCGGGCGGTCAGCTTCCATTCGCCGTCATTTTCCACGGCGCGCAGGAAGTCGTCCTTGATCGAGACGGAGTTGTTGGAGTTCTGGCCGGAGACCGTGAGATAGGCTTCCGAATCCCAATCCGTGTCGTAGGTCTTGAATTGAAGATCCTTGTAGCCCTGGCGGGCGAACTGGATGACGCGCTGGACGTAGTTCTCCGGAACCTGGTCCTTCTTGGCGGCGCGGATTTCGCGCTTCAGGGCAGGGTTCTTGGCCGGATCGAAGCAGTCGCCGTTGTCGCCACCTTCGCAATTGAAGCAGGCTTTCATGATCGTCTTCAGGTGCCGGGCGACGACCTTCGAGCCGGTGACGAGGGCTGCGACCTTCTGTTCTTCCTTGACCTTCCAGTTGATGTATTCCTCGATATCGGGATGGTCGATATCGACGACCACCATCTTGGCGGCGCGGCGCGTCGTGCCGCCCGATTTGATGGCGCCGGCGGCGCGGTCGCCGATCTTCAGGAAGCTCATCAGGCCGGAGGAGCGGCCGCCGCCGGAAAGCTTTTCGCCTTCGCCGCGCAGCATCGAGAAGTTGGAGCCGGTGCCGGAGCCGTATTTGAACAGGCGCGCCTCACGCACCCACAGATCCATGATACCGCCTTCGTTGACGAGATCGTCCTCGACCGACTGGATGAAGCAGGCATGGGGCTGCGGATGTTCGTAGGCCGACTTGGACTTGGTCAGCTTGCCGGTGAAGGGGTCGACATAGAAATGGCCCTGGCCGGGACCGTCAATGCCGTAGGCCCAATGCAGGCCGGTGTTGAACCACTGCGGCGAGTTCGGCGCAACGCGCTGGGTGGCGAGCATATAGGCAAGCTCGTCCTTGAAGGCCGCCGCATCTTCTTCGGACGAGAAATAGCCGCCCTTCCAACCCCAATAGGTCCAGGTGCCGGCAAGGCGGTCGAAGACCTGGCGCGCATCGATCTCGGAGCCGGTCTGCTCATCCTTGGACAGGGTCTTCAGCGCCGCATCGTCGGGAACGGAGCGCCACAGGAAGGAAGGAACGTCGTTTTCCTCCACCTTCTTCAGCCGGGTGGGGACGCCGGCCTTGCGGAAATACTTCTGCGCCAGAACATCGGTCGCGACCTGGGAGAACTGGGCGGGAACGTCGATATTCTCGAGGCGGAACACGATCGAACCATCGGGGTTCTTGATCTCGCTGGTCGCCTTGCGGAATTCGATATCCGCATAGGCGCCTTGGCCGGCCTTCGTGAAACGACGTTCGATGCGCATGGTCTTGACCTCGTGTTGGCGCCCAGTCCCCACGACCGGGGCGCAAAATTCCTATCCGGCGGCACATTGTCGTCGTGCAGCCAGTCTCGTTTCCGTATTGTCACAGGGGTGTCATCCGGAGATGTCCTTCCTGTATCTTGTGGTGATGGTGGCTGCAAACGCTAAATATAGTATTAACAGCTTATTATCGCCAGTCCCGACGTCACTTTTTTTGGAGGCTGAAAATCGCGCAGAGATCCTGTCAGGCCTGACACCGTTCCCGGCCAGTCGCCCTGATTCCGCGTCCTAATTTTCAATAGGGAACCGGGCTCGTTACCTCCGGTCCTGTCGCCGCCGCAACATCAGGGACAGTAAGTTTGAAACGGGTGATTCCGTCAAGGGCTGGCCGTTAATTGATTGCTAACCACAACATCTTGTGGATGCGCCTGTGGAGATTGGGGAAAGCCGGGGAGCCCTGAAATTACAATGGCTTGCAGGCGCTGCCGGCCAAGGAAAATGCCGGAACCACAAAAAAGCGTCCTGCGGCAAATCTTGTGATGGCATTTCCCGTGCAAATGCGCATGCCGATTCGGCGCCGAATTCAGCCCTCTTCAGAGCGCGTCGATGGCGATGGTGACGGTGGCGACGCCGATCGCCTTGTCCTCTTCGTCAATGACGACGAAGCTCGCCTGCGTTTCGAGCATCTGGGTGGATTGGTTGCGTTCCGCCCGGTCGATGAAGATCTCTCGCGAGCCGTCGGCGAAGGTTCTGAGGTATTTCTCCTCGTCGCCCTGCCAGTAGTCGGCGGTGATGGTGCTTTGCCCCACATTCAGTCCATGACTGTCGGTGACGAAAAATTCGACGATCGCCCCCTGCGAGGCGTCCTGCCTGGTTTTCAGGTAGTTCGACACGGATTTGTCGAGCAGCAGCTGGACCATCTGCAGATGGTGCCGATCGACCTCCGACCGATAGGTCTCATCGAGGACCCGCATGTCGATTTCGCTGACATCGGTGAATTTGGCATTCTGCTCGGCGATGGCTTTCAGCACCAACGGCGTTTCCACCATCGGCCGGATCCGCGTCTCGACATAGTCGCGCACCAGGGGAACATAGGCAGGCTCGGCGCGGGCAGGCGTGAGGGGAAGCAGACATGCCGCCAGCCCGACGGCAACCACCGCAACATGTCCCCACCGCGCCATCGTCGTTTCCTTCTACCGCATCGTTTGCTGCACGCTTTAAGCGCAGTTTGATACGATTCGCAGCTGCCGAGTTTATGCGAATAAGTTAAAATAGATGTGCAGATCCCGATAGCGGATTCAGGAAACCTCGCCGACAAAAACTGGAACAATTTCAAGTGGTAAATACGAGGGGTGCGCGCTGCGACCTATGGGCTCAGCGCGGCCCCTTGGCGATCGGCTCCTGGTAGGTGAAGCCCATGTCCCAAGGGAAGTAGATCCACGTATCCTGGCTCACCTCGGTGATGAAGGTATCGACCGTCGGAACACCCTTCGGCTTTGCATAGACGCAAGCGAAATGCGCCCGCGGCAGCATGGTGCGCACCTGGTCGGCGGTCTTGCCGGTGTCCGTCAGATCGTCGACGACGAGCACGCCTTCGCCGCCGTTTTCGGCGAGCTCGGGCGCTATTCCCTTGAGCAGCGTCATGTCGCCCTGGTTGACGTAGTCATGATAGGAGGCGACGCAGACGGTCTCGATCAGCCGGATGTTCAGTTCGCGCGAGATGATCGCGGCCGGAACGAGGCCGCCGCGGGTGATGCAGACGATCGCCTTGAACGTTTGATCGAGGCCGGCAAGCCGCCAGGCAAGGGCGCGCGCATCGCGGTGGAACTGATCCCAGGAGACGGGAAAGGCTTTATCGGGAAGGGACATCGGGCTGCTCCGCGGCATGAAAAATCAACACGCCGTTTGCCGGCGACCGGAGGGGCTTGAGGCGGCGATCGGCAAAACAAGAAATCGCGCGAGCCGGAACTGCGCGAGATCGCGCGCTGCACTGCGCGAGTTGTGCCGAGGCCCGAAGCCGTCATCGGTCGGCGCAATTAACGGAATTTGCCGGCAAAAGGCAAGAGCAGCCGATCAACGCGACAGAAGCGTCAGCGCCGTCATCGATTGCAGCAAGGTCCTCGTCGTGCCGCCGAAGATCATCTGCCAGAGCCAGGAATGGGTATAGGCGCCCATCACGAGAAGATCGATGCTGTTGTCCGAAAGCCGGTTCTCGATGACGTGCGAGGTGTTTTTATCCACGCTTCGAGCCGTCGAAAGCGTCGTCTTCACGCCGTGGCGGGCGAGCGTGGCGGCGATATCGGTGCCTGCCGTCAGCGGCGACTGCAGTGCGGTGTCGGCCGGATCGACCGACAAGATCTCCACCGCGTCGGCCGCCTTCAGGATAGGCAGCGCGTCGAAGGTCGCGCGCGCTGCCTCCTTCGAGCCGTTCCAGGCGATCAGCACGCGCTTGATCGGCTTTGGCTGACGGATGATGTAGGGGATTATCAGCACCGGCCGGCCGGTTTCGAAGAGAAAGCTGTCGACGTCGACATGGCTGTCGGAGGATTTGGCCGGATCGGCCTGCGAGGCGATCAGCAGATCGGCGCTGCGGGCGCTTTCGATCAGCGGTGCGGAGCCGTAGCCGATGGAGGTGGCAAAGCTGCGCCACTCCGAGGAACCGCCTGAGGCCTCAGCCTTGGCGCGAAAAATCCGCTCTACCGCGATCGTTTCGCCATGCGCCATATCCTGCAGCGCCTGCACGGCGACGGGATCGGGGATTTCCATCGGCGCCACCAGCGGTACGGCGGAGATGTTTTCGGCATGCAGGCCGATCACATGGGCGCCGCTTTCGGCGGCAATGGCAAAGGCGAAATCGGCGACGGCGGCGCTATTGTCTGCTGTATCGAGAATGGCGAGAATGGTTTTGTAAGACATATCAATTCTCCTTGCGCTGAAATGGCGTGCGCGAGGGAAGGAATGCACCGGACCGTTCTTCCGTTCCTTGACGGGGATTAAGCCTGATCCCCGGTTCCGGTTATGCCCTCAAGCCTCGGCGGAATGGTTATCGGCGATGTCCTTCCTCTGGCGGATGACGTCGATCATGTCTTGCACCGCGGCGCCGGCCGCATCGATTGCTGCCTGCGCGCGGCCACGCACGACGATCTCGGTCGAGAATTTCTGGCCGATATAGCGGGGGTAGGAGCCGATGCTGGTTTCCGGATGGGCTTTCTGGATCGCCGTCAGGGGCGTACCGATCTCGCCTTCGCCGTAAGGGCAAGCGATGGCGAGCGAGAGCACCGGCGTTCCGGTTCGAAGCATCGGCAGCACATTGTCGACCATCGCCTGGAAGACCTGCGGCACGCCAGCCATCACGTGGACGTTGCCGATGATGAAACCCGGCGCCGTCGACACCGGATTGGCAATATGGACAGATCCGCGCGGCATGCGCGCCATGCGCTGGCGCGCCTCGGTGAATTCCATCTCGCGGCGACGGTACATATCGGCCAGCAGCGTCATCGCCGTTTCGTCATATTCGCACGGCACCCCGAAGGCCTTGGCGATGGCATCGGCGGTGATGTCGTCATGCGTCGGCCCGATGCCCCCTGATGTGAAGACGTAATCATATTTGCCGCGAAGCGCGTTCAACGCCTCGACGATCGCCTCCTCATCGTCAGCGACGATGCGCACCTCCTTGAGATCGATACCGGAAAGCGTGAGCAGATCGGCGAGGTGGCCGATATTTTTGTCCTTGGTGCGGCCGGAAAGAAGTTCGTCGCCAATGGCGAGCATGGCGGCGGTAACAACGGTGGCGTGGCTCATGGGATGTTCCGTGATGTGAGGCTGGTGAATAGGTAGCGCCCTTCGGCCGCTTTGCAAACACTCGCCGATGCGTCACTTTTACCGAAACTAAAACAACGAAGAATTCAAGTGCGGCTCGCTCCACGGCACCTCCAGCGGGCGTGGCGAAAGCGCTAGACGCCGACGAGCTATAGTTCCCAGGTAATCACTGCGTCTCTCGGATTGCAGGCAAACGGTTTACAAGCTATGGCGGGTCTGTCGGCGACAAGGCAATTAGATCGAAGTGCAAAGCCCCCAAACCTTTTCAGCATTTCCCTACCTGGCGATGGATCGCTGCCTTCCAGATTTGCACACGATCCGGCAGTTCGCGCGCCGGAATCTACGCTGTCTTCGCAGTAAGCAATCGCAGTGGGGGAGAGGAACATAAGATCATGACTGTCCTTGCGGTGTGGCTTGTCGTTGCCGCGATTTTACTGTTTGGCCTGACCCTCAATCGCGCTCTTGTGCTTTGGCTAAACCGCGGCTTTCATCCGCCTGTTCGTGACGGCACGGATCTGCTCTTGAGCGGTATCTTGCCGGGGATTGCTCTCGTCGGTGGTTTGGCAACGGCCCTCGGAGTCATTCATCTGTTGCGCATAGAAATCGTGTTGCCTCTTGCCGCGATTTTGATGATCTGGCGACGGAATGATGTTCTGGCGACTTTTGTTGATTTGCGCAATCTGGCGGGGGTGGGCGTGCGGGCGACTGCCAACGGCAATCCCTTTCCTCTTTTGGCATCGGGCGCATTTATTGTCTTGATTGGGGTGATTTCGGTAACAGCGCTCTTCCCGGCAGGATCGGCGGATGTTTGGGCATTTCAGATTCCGCTCGCGCAAAGCATCGTTTCCCATGGTGGGTTTGTCACGCCGCAGATAGGCAGCAATTTTTACGGAAACATACCGCTTTTCTTCAATGTGCTTTTTGCCAGCACATTGCTATTCGTCGATCACTGGCTCGGGGCGGGCCTGATGAACGCGGCGATTTTCCTCGGATTTTTGTTATTGCTCACACACCGCTGGCGGGCGGCTGGATTGTTGCTGGTTTTCTTCCTGATCGTGTTTCAGCCCTTTTTTACGCCAGGCGTGGCAGTCCCTTTAACTGATCTTCCCAGATCCTGTTTTTCGGTTGCCGCCGTCCTTTATCTCTGGCGCTATCTTGAGACCGGCAGGCCCTCTGAGATCGTCTCTTGTGCTTTGCTCGTGGGTGGCGCAGTCGGCGGCAAATACACCGAGCTTCAGATGGTTGGCTTGATCGGTTTGGCGCTCTTGCCGTCGATCTATCGCGGCAAAATGCCATTTTCGCTTTTTTTGACCTGCCTGGCCGCGTTTCTATCCCTTGCGGGCTACTGGTACATCAAAAATCTCATCGTGCTCGGTAACCCTATCTATCCTTTCATTTTTGGGCATCCCGGACTTTCGGATCAGTGGATGGCGGACTACAGACTTGAGCTCGGCCGTGCTTTCGATCCGGCAAACCGGGTTTTCGTGACCGATCTTACGACCCGCCAGGGTTGGCACGACTTCTTCTTTATCTTGCATGATTGGTTTCTGGATCGCCGGCGATATGCGATCGTCGCTCTCATCCTGATCATCGGCGCATTGCTCGCGTCGTTCAGAAGGATATTTGTGCTTGTAGCGACAACTGCTGCGATGTTCATCATCTGGTACGCCGTCATGTTCAACCATATCCGATGGGCGACGCCGGCCTATTTGCTATATTTTTCGACCGCTTATATTGGCGCGAGTCTGATCGTGGAAAAAATTGCAGTCAGCAAAACCGCTCAACCGGGCGGCTTTGTGTTCGACATGTCTGCACGCCTGCTGGCAGGACGTAGGGCCATCAATGGCCATTTGTTTACGCTTGCAGTGGTGGTTATCGCTCTTGTGGTGTTCTGTCTTCCTGCAGTCAAATTCGTTTATCGGCCCAGCCGCCAACCCTATTCCTGGATGGAGCAGGGAGTCATGGAAGTCCTGATCGGCCGGCAAAAACTCGATGGCTTTCTTGGGGCCCAGCGTGAAGGTTACATCATTTATCGCTATGTTGCGGCAAATGATTTGAGGACTGTATTTCAACCGTTCGACACGGGCAGCATTTTATTTGCGGCCGCCTACACGGGAGGCAGAGATAGGGGATGGTTGCTGCCCCCTTATATATTTCCCGACTCCGAAAATGATGTGGACGCCTTCGTCAAACGTAACAACATCCGGTACTTTATCCGGGTGACGGAGAAACAGGAATTGTTGGCCGAACGCGTTGGCGCCGCCAAGTTTGGGTTGGCGCAAATAACCATATCGCGAATGTTGCCGGAATCGACTTTGTTGCTGAAAGACGGATTTGGGTGGGAACTGTACCGGTTCAACGGTTTTCCCTCGCAATGAAACCCGCAGGGCTGCGGTGACGCCCATCTTCTCATGGGTGGCCTGATTTGTATGGCATATGGTGCGGACGGCGGGGGTCGAACCCGCATAGCCTAAGGCCGAGGGATTTTCTTACCGCTACGGCTTTCGCCGCCGCCTTCCGGCGTTTGTGGTCTGGACTATACCTTCACCCTAGCGTCTGCCTTAGGTGCTGCCCGTCTAGTCTCTACACCTTCCCCTTGCGGGGCTTGGCTCGGGATTGCCATCTGACAGGTTTCCCCGACTTTGAGCAGTTCTACATCAGGCGTTTCCGCCAGTGCACTCAATTTTGCTTTAAGTCCCTTGTGTCTACCGATTCCACCACGTCCGCGTGGTTCTCCCTGCTAACAAAGAGAGGCGGCATTCTCAACCGATATTCAGTGGCGAGGTGCGATTCCGTTTCAAACGCTGGAAGCCCTCCATACCCGGTCGCTCGAATGTCCGGCTGCATTCGGCAGTAAAGCGACAATCCGGTGCGCCGATCAAAGCTCCGACAAGCAACTGAACATTAGGAAGTTTTAAATTGACGCTGTCCCCATGCCGGGCGCGACAGTCGATTGCGAAATTTCATGCCAGTCAGCGTAGAAAACTTAACACAACCCCTGCGACAGAAGCTTGTTGAATTTCGCAGGACATTGGGACAAAGTGCTGGCTGGGGTAGAGTTCGCGATTTTTACTGTTGCAATACGTGCACTTCACTTTTCATTGTGAGCGCCGGGACATGTGGTGACTTAAAAGGCAAAATGGCTTTTGTTCTGAAGACCTTCGGGAGGTTGCAGCTCGTCGACGAGGAGGGGAACGCTGTCGCGTTTCCCGAGAAAGGCCTGCTGCTTCTCGCCTATTTGTTTACAACCGATCAAGGTTCGGCGGATCGAACGACCTTGGCTCGCTTCCTTTGGGGCGAGGCCGACCGGGAGGTTGCACTGTCGACTTTGCGGAAGGTGATTTCGAGAATTAAGGCCCGTCAAATCGATCTTGGGGTAAACATCCTTTCATCTCAGGGCAACGTGCTCACTCTCGACCGGGGGGCACTATCGTCTGACATGCTCCTGGCCGACAAGGAGGAAGAGGTTGAGCCGTTCTCCCGGCTGAGACAGCTGGTGACGCTGATGAACCAGCCTTTTCTCGAGCCGGTTCACAGCCAGAGCCGCCAGTTTCAGTATTGGCTCGCCGAACGTGAAAATTACCATAACGAGCTTCTCGCCAATACTTTGAGAACGGCGTCGCAGCTGGCCCCGTCGCGAAAGAACGCCGAACTCCTGAGGAAGGCGGCGGTTATCTTGTTTCGGACCGAGCCGAAGGATCCCGAGACGCTGCAACTGCTCATAAAGATCCTCAAGGCGGAAGGGGAAGTCGAATTACTTCGGAGCTATTTCGAACAGCGGCGCAGTGCGACATCGAGAGGCAGTTCCGCGCGTACCGGATCCGACGACGGTGACACGAAATACCTGCGCCCGCCATCCGCGTCGTCAAAGGCGAAACTTGAGGCTTCTCTTCCCCTGGAGCCCGAAGATATCCGGATTTCCATTCCCCGCCTGGTGCTGCTTCCCCCTAAAAATCAATCCGCTCGGCCGCAAGCCGGTTTTTTAGCTGCGTCTTTGGTGGAGGATATAACGATCGGATTTTGTGTCTTCAACAGCCTGGAGGTCATAGCCCCGTATTCGGCGGTTCAAATCGGCCACCAGGTGGAGACGCAGAAGGCTTTCTTCGAACGCCATTGCGTCAACTATATCCTCGACACCCGGATCAGCAATATGGGCGATGAGGTGACGCTCTTTGCCCAACTGATCTTTTTCGATCAGAATCAGATCGTCTGGGCCGAAAGGTTCAGCCTCGATCGTATGGATCTCGCCAGAGACAGGCGAGTTGTTGCCCGGCAGATCGCTCTCTCCGTATCCAGCGAAATCGAGCGTCATGAGGCGTTGCGCGAAGATCTGAACCCGGTTGCCTACCACAGATATCTTGTCGGCAGGCGGCATCTGGCGCGGTTGACGCTTCCGAACCTGCGGCGCGTCCGCAAGGAGATGAAAGCCGCACTCAGCGTCAGCCCCGATTTCGCACCGGCGCTAAGTTCGATGGCGCGGACCTACTCCAAGGAATGGTTGCTGACGGCTCGGGGAGATATCGATCTTTTGCAGTTGGCGGAGACCTTCGCCAAGCAGGTCACCGAGATGCGTTCGGACTTCGCCGATGGCTATCGCGAGCTCGGTGTCGCCAAGTTGTTGCAGGGTGCCTTCGATGAAAGCGCCGAAGCCATGGAAGTGGCGGAAAGCCTCGCCCCGCACTACGCCGACGTGATTGCCGACTACGCGGACACGCTGGTTCATTGTTCGCTCCCGGCCATGGCCTTGCGAAAGATCGAGCGGGCAATCGAGCTGAACCCGCTCGGTCCCGACACCTATTTCTGGACTGCTGCGGGAGCAAACTATGCCCTCGGCGAATTCGAAGCTTCGCTGGACTATATCGGGCAGATGGCCGATCCTCATTTAGCGGATAGGTTGTCCGCTGCAAATTGGGCCATGTTGGGTCATCAGGACAAGGCGCGGATCTTCGTACGAAGGTTTCGTGAAGGCAATCCGGACTTCGATGTGGACAAGTGGTTGTCCGCAGTACCAAGTAAAGAGCAATGGCATAAAGATCTTTATCGTGAAGGCCTGAAGAAAGCTGGATTTTAAACATCAATCGTTAGAGAGGGCAAAAACATGGCTACAGTTGTTGTTATTAGTGTTGATGGTCAAGACGGGCTATGGGTCGCTGATCTGGACGCCGGCACAGTACTGCCGCTCCCGGTCCCGAAGGCGGGCGGCCTGAAAGTCGTGACCGATCTTCGCGCCACCGGCGCGACGGTGACAAAGGGCGTGAATGTGGCTGTCACGGTCAAGTCAGCGGAAGCGGCATTCTCTGGCCATTATGACGGCTAGGGTTGAATGATTGGCGCCATAGCGCCGTTGCGTTCCGGATTGCGATCTTAGGAATTCGTGCACAGGCGCGAGAGACGGCGAGGGGCATTTGACCTCCTCGCCGCCGAGCACCAATCCGGCGCTGCACTGATGGGATCATAGTCGTCCCCAGCGCCGATCAAGTGTAACGGATCTCAGCGACAGTCTATCGGCCCTGGTAATGCGGGGTTCGGTTCTGCTTGCCCACGCACCTGCTTAATACCGGTTGAATATACATGTATATTGTGGATATAAGCGTGTTATTGCTTGACAAGAGCGTTTTCGGTGTAAGGATTGCGCCGCGGCGGTTGAGTAAGTGTTGTCTTGTGGGAGTAAGGCGATGGTTTACGATTGGACTGGTGCCAGGGTTCGGCGCATCCGGATATTCAAGACCAGTATCGCGCTTGTTCTGGGAACCGCGATTGCTGCAATACCGCTGTTCTTCTGGGCCGTGGAGTTTCGCGGTTTTTAACCGGAGATAATCAGCGTCTCGCGCCACCTGTTGATCACCCAGCCGGCCAGCAGTCCGATGGCGGCGCCCATGGCCTTGATGCCGGCATCATGCAGGCGCGGATGGCGCGTCGGCGAGAGGTACTGCAGATATTCGATGGCGACGGTACCAGCGATCAGCAGCACGGCCACCAATTTCCACTGTTTCGGATAGGCGAGCGCAAAGGCGAGGCCGACAAGAATATAGGCGCTCGCGCGGTCGGTATCGACAGTCGTAACGGTCTCCGGCCTCAGCCCGATCGGCGAAACCGTCACAAAGATGATTAAGGCGAGCAGCAGCCAGGCGAGCGGCCTTGCGAATTTGAACATGATCATGGCTTCATATTTAGTGGCTCGTCTTTTCATTGACAGTTAAAATCAGTTCATGTGCCGGCTATTTCGCGGTGGGCTTAAGAAAAGCTTTCGCAAACAGGGCTTGGACCGAACCGTAAACGGCCGAAGCGGCCTTTCCTATGCCGGCCGGCCTGTGCCATAGCGGCGGTATCATTATGAGAATGGATCACGCCCGTGACGAGACTTGATGTCGAAAGCGCCGAAGAGGCAATGCGCAGCCTTTTTCCGGCAACGCCGCTGCAGCTCAACGATCATCTCTCGGCGCGTTACGGGGCCGATATCTGGCTGAAGCGCGAGGATCTATCGCCGGTGCGCTCCTACAAGATCCGCGGCGCCTTCAACTTCTTCCGCAAGGCGATCGGGCAGGGTGCTGCCGGCAAGACCTTCGTCTGCGCCTCGGCCGGCAATCACGCCCAGGGCTTCGCCTTCGTCTGCCGCCATTTCGGCGTGCCGGGCGTCGTCTTCATGCCGGTAACGACACCGCAGCAGAAGATCGACAAGACCCGCATGTTCGGCGCCGAATTCATTACCATCCGGCTGTTCGGGGACTTCTTCGACCAGTGCTACCAGGCCGCGCGCGACCATGTCGAAGCGGTCGGCGGCGTCATGGTGCCGCCCTTCGACCATGCCGATATTATCGAAGGGCAAGCGACGGTCGCCGCCGAGATCATGCAGCAGCTGCCTGAGGGAACGGTCCCCGATATGGTCGTGCTGCCGGTCGGCGGCGGCGGGCTTGCCGCCGGCATCACCGGTTATCTTGACGGCATCGTGCCGAAATCGGCCTTCGTCTTCACCGAGCCCGCCGGCGCACCGAGTCTGAGGCGCAGCATCGAGGCAGGTGAGGTGACGACGCTTGCCAAGGTCGACAACTTCGTCGACGGCGCTGCCGTCGCCCGCATCGGCGACCTGAATTTCGCCGCGCTGCGCGATTTCCCGGCAAGCCAAGTGCAGCTGATGCCGGAGAACGCCATCTGCGTCACCATCCAGGAGATGCTGAATGTCGAAGGCGTCGTGCTGGAGCCGGCAGGCGCTCTGTCGCTGACGGCGATCGCTGCGATGGACGCTCAGGCGATCCGCGGCAAGACCATCGTTGCCGTCGTCTCCGGCGGCAATTTCGATTTCGAGCGCCTGCCTGACGTGAAGGAAAGAGCCATGCGTTACGCAGGGCTGAAGAAATATTTCATCCTCAGGCTCGCCCAGCGCCCCGGCGCGCTTCGGGATTTCCTCAATCTGCTCGGCCCTGACGACGATATTGCCCGCTTCGAATATCTGAAGAAATCGGCGCGCAATTTCGGCTCGATCCTGATCGGCATCGAAACCAAGGCGCCGGAGAATTTCGCCCGGCTGATCGGAAATTTCGAAGCCGCCGGCATGGGTTACGAGGATATCACCGAAAACGAGATCCTCGCCAACCTGATCATTTGACTTGGCGACAGCAATGCCATCGTGCTAAAGGCGGATCATGGCTTCGTTCCTTTCAAATCTCTTTTCGATGTTCTCCGGCGGCGGCAAACCGGCTTCCGAGGCGGCAGGCCCTTCCGGCGAGCCGCAGCTTTATAACGATTGCACGATCTACGCGGAGCCGCGCAGGGAAGGCAGCCAATATCGCCTTGCCGGTCGCATCGAAAAGAAGGTCGGCGACGAGGTTCTGGTGCGCAATTTTATCCGCGCCGATCTGTTCTCGTCCTCCGACGATGCGCTCGAATGCACGGTGCGCAAGGCGCAGCAGATTATCGATCAGCACGGTTCGTCACTCTTTGGTGACGGTGAGAAGCTTCGTCAGGTCTGAGACCGGGATATCCGTCGCATCCATGCGTGGCCGCAATTATTCTTCTTTTTCAATCCTGTGACGCGGCGACACCGTCGCGGATCGGCATCTCGCTCACGCAATCTTAAAGGGTTGCAGTCAAAGGTGTCGCCTGCAGCATGTGCAGGGCCGCCCTCGTGTTTGACTTTTTCGGACAATCGACCAAAGGATCCGCTGTCGCGACCGTTGCGCCCGCGTTCCGTCCAGGGCGCCGGCCTGAAGCCGGGGTATGGTGATGGAGACGCTCAACCTCGCCCTTTTCGTCGTCGAAGCCGTCGCCTATTTCGTGCTGATGGTGACGCTTCTGCACTTCCGTCATCGGCTCGGTCTCGGGGTTTTCCTGACGGCGCTCGGCGTCATGCATTTCATGGAAACCTACCTGGCGGCGGTCTTCTATGTCTCGCTGCCGTTCGGGGATGTGTCGCCGGGCTCGTCGGTCTTCTTCTCCGGCAAGCTGATGATGATCCTGATGCTTTACCTACAGGAAGATGCCGCGACGGTGCGCCAGCCGATCTATGGCCTGTTCCTCGGCAACCTGCTCACCGTCGGCATTGCCTGGGTGCTGCAACTGCACCTGCCGCTGCAGATGTCGCCCGCCCACACGCCGGATGTCGATTTCCTCCAGGAGATGGGCTGGCTGATGGTCTGGGGCACGGCGCTGCTTTATGTCGATTCGCTCGGCATCATTCTGCTTTACGAAAAACTCGGCGATTTCTTCCGCCGGCGCGTCGTCCTGCGTTTCCTGATTTCGGGCTTCGTGCTGCTGACCTTCGACCAGATCGGCTTTTTTGCAGCGCTGAATTATTTCCTGGATGTGCCGATCGCCGCATTCTGGGCAGGTTGGAAGGCGAAAATGCTTGCCGTCTGCCTCTATGCGGCAATGTTTGCAATCTATGAATATCGTATTCGCCGCGGCGGCAAGGCCGGCTCCGCGCGTTCGATCAGCGACGTGTTCGGCGACCTGACGTTCCGCGAGCGCTACAACGATCTTCTGGAGCGTACCGGTCGCGACATGCTGACCGGCGTCTATGACCGGACGCGCATGGAGGTGGAGGCGCCGCTGATGATGCGTGAGGCGCTGAGACAGGGTCTCTACGCCACGGTCCTGATTATCGATGCCGATCACTTCAAGGATGTCAACGACGGCTATGGGCATCTCCAGGGTGACGAGGTGCTGAAGGCGATCGCCGCCCGCCTCGGTACGACGCTGCGCTCGAGCGACCGCATCTTCCGCTTCGGCGGCGAGGAATTCGTCGCCGTCTGCCCCGGCACCGATCACGAGGAAGCTTTGCTGCTTGCCGAACGCCTGCGCTGGACGATCGCCACCAGCGTCAAGACGCCGGATGACAAGCCGGTCACGGTCAGCATCGGTGTTGCGACCGCCGACGAGGACGGCGTCGATTTTACCGCCGTGCTGACGGCTGCCGACGGCAGGCTCTACGCGGCAAAGAAGAGCGGCCGCAACTGTGTCGTCGGCCGTTCCGGTGTCGTGCAACTCGGTTGACCCGATCAAACGCAGTGCGTCCGCTGCCGGTGTTTGTGATGTTGCATAAACCGAAACGCCTGACAGCGATATCATGCCTTTTCAATGGGTTATAATAACAATAAAAACGGCTTGTTAGCACAATGCAAACGTGATCTCCATTGCCGCAACGGATCAGCTTTCCTGCAAGGGGCTTGGAGATATGAGTGATGCAGCTGTGCGAAGGAAGGTCGATGGCGGCGAATTTGCCGTTTTGTGCATCGGCGGGTTTCTTCTGTCGATCGCCTATGGCGTGACCTTTCTGATCCCGGTGCTGGTCGGTCAGCGCGGCGGCAACGAGGCGCTCGCCGGCCTGATCATTTCGGCCGCGACCGTCAGCACCGTCATTCTCGTGATCCTGTCCGGCCACATCGCCGATGCCATCGGCTCGGCGCGGGCGGTGGCGGTTTCAGCGCTCTTTCTGGCGGCATCCGGGTTGGGATTTGCCACGGTCCCGGCAGCCGGGCTTAGCCTGATGACCGTCGGTTTCGTCCTCGGCATCGGCTGGGGCACTTTCTATGCGCTCGGGCCTATTCTGGTGGCGGCGATCACCGAACCCGAGCACCGGATCAGGTTCTTCGCCCTGCTGTCGGGATCGATGATGTCGGGCATCGGCGCCGGACCGATCATCGGCCGTATTGCCACCGGCTGGGCCCTTCCGATCGAAACGGCCTTCGCCTTTGCTTTCCTCTCCAGTCTCGCCGGCGGCGCGCTTTATTTCCTGCTGCATCTCAGGCTGACCAATGCCGGCAAGATTTTGCCGCATGTCAACAAGATCTCCTTTGCCGCAGCGCGTCAGGTGATAGGTTCGCGGGCGATCTATTCCATCGCCATGGTCGGCATCGGCGGGGCGATTTTCGGCGGGCTCTCCAGCTTTCAGACAAGCTACGCCAAGGCGCACGGTTTCGATTATTCGCTGTTCTTCATCGGCTTCATGTCCGCCGCCATCCTGAGCCGGCTGTTCGTGGCGGGATATGTGGTGAAGAGGGATCCATTCTATTCGCTTCTGGTGCTGACGAGCGTGACGCTGGCATCCATCCTGCTGTTCCTGGTGGTGACATCAAGTCAGCTGGCCTATCTCGGAGCCGCGGCAATGCTGGGCCTGGGCTATGGGCTGACCTATTCCGTCATCAACGGACTGGCAGCAAATGAAGCGCCCGCAGGTCTCATGCCGCAATCGCTTCTCTTGTTCTCGCTGTCCTATTTCATCGGCGTCTTCGGCTTTCCGCTGATCGCCGGCAACCTCATCGTTTCCTCCGGGATCCAGGCCATGCTCCATGTCCTGCTGCTGCTTGCCGTCGCCAATCTGGCAATCGTCCTGCTTCGTGTGGTCGACCGCGCAAGGAACCGCTGATCGAGGGCGGGCAAGTCCGATTTGCCCGACCCTCGCTGGCTCATGCGGCGCGGAAGATCTTGGCGCCGGAGGGGGCACTCGTCATGCCGCCGTCGACGGTGATCTCGATGCCGGTGACATTGGCAGAATCATCCGAAGCCAGGTAGAGCGCCGCCTTGGCGATTTCGTCGGCCTCGCTCATGCGGCCGAGCGGGCTCATGCCGCCGATGCGCGCCTCGAGCGCCGACATCGCATCTTCCGTCTGGGCCATCGGCGACCAGATCGGCGTCTTCGTGCCGCCGGGTGTCACCTGATTGACGCGGATGCCGCGCGGCGCGAGTTCGGAGGCCATATTGCGCGTCATCGCCCGGACCGCGGCCTTGGTCGCCGCATAGGCCGACCAGCCGGGAGCGCCGAGCACGGCGTGCACCGAACCGTTGAGAATGACCGAACCGCCGTCGCTGAGATGCGGCAGCGCCGATTGCACGGTGAAGAAGACGGCCGTGAGATTGGTGCTGATGATCTAATTGAATTGCTCCGGCGACGTGTCACCGAGCGGTGTCGCGCCGCCGATGCCGGCATTGGCGAAGACGATGTCGAACTTGCCGACCTTTGCGGCGGCTTCCGCAAAGGCCTTCTCGGTGGCGGCGGCATCGGTGACATCGACCTTCAGCGCGACGACGCCGGCCCCAAGCGCCTTTTCGGCGGCGGCGAGCGTTTCGGGATTGCGGCCGGTGATGACGACCTTTGCACCCTCGTCGATGAAGACCTTGGCGGTCGCAAGACCGATACCACTGTTGCCGCCGGTGATCAGCGCGACCTTGTTTCTTAGACGCATGATTCATGCTCCTCTTGGAAATGGCAACGATCTGGATTATGATCGTTATCTACAAGGATTATGATTGTAATCTACATGAGTCAAGCAGCATGATGCCGAAAAGTATAAGCGGTTTTCGACCGACATCATGCTCGTTCGAAATTGATACGGGGAGATTCGGATGGGTCGTTCGCAGCTGGAAAAACAGAAGACGCACGAAAAGATCGTGGAGACTGCGTCGAGGCGGCTGCGAGAGGAGGGGCTGGAAGGTGTCGGCGTCGCCGACCTGATGAAGGAGGCCGGATTGACCGTTGGCGGCTTCTACAAGCACTTCGCCTCCCGCGACGATCTTGTCGCCGAGGCGATCCAGTCGGCTTTCGATTCATGGGGACGCAAGCTGGAGGCCGACGGGATAGACCCGGCGAAGATGACGGCCGCCGATGTTGCCGACCGCTATCTGAGCGCCTATCATCGCGACAATCCCGGCGAGGGCTGCCCCTTCGCCGCCCTGACCTCCGATATCTCCCGTGGCGACGACAAGGCGCGGGGGATTGCGACGGAACGGCTCCGGCTTAATTTCGAGGCTTTGGCGAGCAAGGCGTCGGGAGCCGACGCGGAAAGACGGCGCAAGGCGGTCATCGCCTTCGCGATGATGGCCGGCGGCGTCGGCCTTGCCAGGATTTCCTCCGATGAGGCTCTGTCGGCCGAAATTCTCGAGACGGTCCGGGATTTTGTCGCTGCTATCGACAAATGACAAACGGCCGGCGAATGCCGGCCGCTGCACTATGGTAAGCGTTGAAGAGCCGATTAAGCGGCCAGCGCGATTTCCTGGACGCGCGTCTTGGCAGCGTCGATGGCCTTTTCGGCAGCTTCAGGACCGAAGGCGAGGCCTTCGACGTAGATGGTCTCGATGTCGGTGATGCCGAGGAAGCCGAGAACCGACTTCAGATACGGCACGGCGTGGTTCAAGGGGGCAGCCGGTCCCTGCGAGTAGACGCCGCCCGAGGTAAGCACCACGTAAACCTTCTTACCGGTGAGCAGGCCGACCGGGCCGCTTTCCGTGTACTTGAACGTCAGGCCGGCACGGGCGACGTTGTCGATCCAGGTCTTCAGCGAGGAGTAGATGTTGAAGTTGATGAGGCCGGTGCTGATGACGATCGTGTCGGCGGCAAAGAGTTCGTTGACGAGTTCGTCAGACGTCTTGACGGCGGCGACTTCCTCGGCAGTGCGGGCCTCGGCCGGCTTGCGGATCGCGCCGGTGAAGAGGTCGTCGATATGCGGCAGCGGGCTGGCGGCAAGGTCGCGGCGAACGAGGACGCTGCCTGGATTCTGGTTCTTCAGCTTCTCGGCGAGTTCAACGGCGATCGGCGTCGAGAGCGATTCGGCACGCGGGCTGGACGTCAGAAGAAGGATGGACGACATGGTGCATTTCCTTTCGAATTGGATTTGTCGGCCCGTTTTGGGAGGTGAGCCGCAGTCTCGAAGCGGAAAATAGGTCTGGCTTGATATCGAAAAAACGGTGATAATGTCGATCGAAACTATCGATGGAATGGATGGATATGCTTCCGAACCCGACCCTGGACCAATTGCAGGTGTTTTTGACCGTTGCCGAGACCGGCAGCTTCTCGGCTGCGTCGCGGGCGCTGAACCGGGCTCAGTCGGTCGTCAGCTATACGATCGCCAATCTCGAGGCGCAGCTTGAAGTGCCGCTTTTCGAGCGCTCCGGCGCCCGCCAGCCAAAGCTGACGGAGGCGGGCAGGGCGATGCTGGAGGATGCGCGCCGTATCCTCGGCGACCTGCAGGTCATGCGGGCGCGCGTCAAGAGCCTGAAGGAAGGGCTCGAAGCGGAGGTTTCCGTTGCCATTAGCGTCATGGTGCCCTCAAAGGCCGTGGTTGATGTGCTCCACGAATTCCGCGAGATGTTCCCATCGGTTTCGCTGAACCTCAACGTCGGCGAGCTCGGAATGGTCATGGATCTGGTCATGGGCGGCAAGGCGACGATCGGCATCGGCGGAGCAGTTCTGAAGCAGGACGATTCGGTCGTCACCGAACGGATCGGTCACTCCTTCATGATGCCTGTCGCCGCGCCTAACCACCCGCTTGCCGGGCTCGACCGGCCGCTGACGCTCGGCGACGTGCGCGATGAGGTGCAGCTCGTCGTCACCGATGCGTCGGGCCTGACGAAGGGGCGCGATTTCAACGTTTTGTCCTACAAAACATGGCGCGTCAGCGATATTTCGACGAAGCATCAGCTGATCAAGGCCGGCCTTGGCTGGGGCGGACTTCCGGCATCGCTCATCCATGACGATCTCCTGAGCGGCGTGCTCATCCATCTCGATCTCGATGCCTACGAACAGGGGGAGTATCCCATCTATTCGATGCGCCGGCTCGCCAACCCGCCCGGACCTGCCGCCACCTGGATGATCGACGCGTTCCGCACCCGGCTTACCCATTGCCCGAGCCAGGCGGATTTCCACGCCCAGATCGCGGAACTGCGTGAACCCGCAATCCCGCTCGCGGCCGAATAGGGAAGGCGCAGCCGACGCGCCTTCGTATTTCTTTTGGTTAGAGAACCAGCCTGAACTTCGAGAAGCCGTCCGCACCGTCGCCGGCATCCTCGATCTTGACGCTCTTGACCGCAGCGAGGAACTGCTTTGCCTTCGGGCCGCTCTCGAAGGTTGCCGTCGTGCCCGGCAGCGGCTTGAAGGTCCAGTTCGCATCGGCCGACGGATTGATCGTGCCCTGGTCGTGGACATAGCGGACAATGACATCGCGGTTGGTGTCCGGCGCCTGGAAGATCACCTTATCAGTGGCGATCTCCGGGAAACTGCCGCCGCCGCCGGCGCGGTAGTTGTTGGTGACGACGACGAATTTCTGGGCGGGATCGATCGGCTTGCCGTCGAAGGCGAGGTTCTGGATGCGGTTGGCATCCGGATTGATCGCCTTGCCGGAGGAATCATATTTCGGCGGCTGCGACAGGTCGATCTGGTAGGTCACGCCGTCGATGACGTCGAAATTATAGGACGGGAAATCGTTGTTGAGCAGCGGCGCATCCTTCGCGCCGGCGTCGATGTGATTGAACATGCCGGCCGACATTTCCAGCCAGTTTTTCACCTGGGCGCCGGTGATGGCAACGGCCTGCACCGTATTCGGGTAGAGATAGAGGTCGGCGACATTCTTGATGGCGATATCGCCGGCCGGGACGTCGGTATAGTAATCGGCGCCGCCACGGCCGCCGGCCTTGAAGG
This sequence comes from Rhizobium redzepovicii, assembly GCF_019793435.1. GTDB lineage: Bacteria > Pseudomonadota > Alphaproteobacteria > Rhizobiales > Rhizobiaceae > Rhizobium > Rhizobium redzepovicii. Next base: position 94,655 of record NZ_JAILYH010000004.1, read on the forward strand.
GGGCCGCCGCCGAAAGCACCGGCAGATCCTTGTACTTGGTATCGGCCAGCATCTGCTTGATGTACCAGGTCTGGGCCTGGCTGACGACCTGCACGGAGGGATCGTCGGCGACGAGCGCGAAGTAGGAGTAGAGCGGTGCCGACGTCTTGCCGACGGGGGTGCGGACATAGGCAAGGGTGGCCTCGTGTTCGGCCTTGGCGGCTTCGACCACGTCCTTCTTGTCGGCGTAATCGGCAACCACCTTCTTCTTGTCGTCGCGATGATAGATCGGCCGTGCTTCCGAGGTGAAATCAACGATCTTCCAGCTGTTGCCGTCCTTTTCGAGGAGCAGGTCAATAAGGCCGAGATGCGAGCCCCAGAATCCTGCCATCACGGCAGGTTTGCCATGCAGCGTGCCCTTGACCGGATCGGCATTGGCGATGCCGTCCCAGCTCTTCGGCCCGGGGAAGACGAGATGCTGATGGCCGGTGAAGATGGCGTCGATCCCCTCGACGGCGGCGAGATGCAGCGAGGCGTTTTCCATCTTTTCGGACGGCGCGGCTCCGTCGATGCCGGAATGGGAAAGCGCGATGACGATATCGGCGCCGGCTTCCTTCATGGCCGGAACCCAGGCCTTGGCGGCCTCGACGATATCACGCGTCTGCGCCTTGCCTTCGAGGTTCTTGATGTCCCAGAGCATGATCTGCGGCGGCACGAAGCCGATGAAGCCGATCTTGACCGGGCTCTCATTGCCGGCGCCGTCTTTGATCTGTTTTTCCACGATCATGTAGGGCTTGAAGAACAGATCGTCCTGCTTCGGGTCCGAGGCGAGCTGGCCTTTGGTCAGATTGGCGCAGACGAAGGGAAAGTTCGCGCCTGACAGCACTTTGAACATGAAGTCGAGCCCGTAATTGAACTCGTGATTGCCGAGCGTTCCTACCGTGTAGCCGAGCGTGTTCATCGCCTTGATCACGGGATGGACGTCGCCGTCCTTCATGCCGTGCTGATAGGCCATGTAATCGCCCATCGGATTGCCCTGCAGCACGTCGCCATTATCGATCAGCAGCGAGTTGACGGCCTCGGCGCGGATCTTGTCGATGATCGTGCCGGTGCGGGAAAGCCCCATCGTGTCGTTCGGCTTGTCGGCATAATAATCATAGGGAAAGACGTTGACGTGAATATCCGTCGTTTCCATCAGCCGGAGATGCGCCTGGTTGGCGCTGGCTCGCGCGCTGAAGGGATGCAGCAGCACCAGGGCGGAGGTGGCGGCAAGGCCGCCAAGCAGGGAACGGCGGCTCATCACGCCGACATCGAAAATGGAAGACATCGAAACTCTCCTTGAAGGATCATGCATCGTCCGGCCCGTCAGAATTAGGACGATTTGGCGAGGAGTACACTGCAAAAATGACAGGACGGCAAAACAATGAGTAGCAAGGGCGATGTGGTTTTGAAATGCAATTTATGGTGCAGACGGGGCCGACGGGGACAGGATCAATTATAGGCTCAGCGCCTGACTGCCGCAGCCAACTGCCGCAGCCAGGGCGCGGTCAATCTGGACGTCAACGTCGGCCGCTGCGACTGGACGATCTCAGCCGGATCTTCGGCGCGAAGGCGGTTCAGCGTAACGGTTTCGGCGTCGACGTTGCCAAGTGAGGTGGGCGGTCGGCGTTGGTCGCGGCTCTAAGCTGACGCACCGCCAGGACCGGCCGAATTTCCTTATGGAAAAAGCGGAAATAGGAGGAGACCTGTGCCCGCGCATTCGAATTCACGTCGAACTGGATGCCGACACGGCCGTTGTGCTTCCAGCGGATGATGCCTTCGAGCAGACCGAGGTTTTCAGCTTCGATGCGCACCTTGCTGCCGGAGGCTGCATGGAGCGGCGTCTTCGTCTCCAGGGCAGCGCCGGTCACCGACAGATTGAGAATGCGGGCATCCACTTCACTGTTCAGATGTTTGACGCTGCCGAAGACCCGGCAGTTTTGCCGGTCGGCTTTTCGCGCCGTGATTTTCAAGTTGCGGGTCATACGGTCTCCCTTGGATACGTCAGGGGAGCATAGCGCCCGAAAATTGAAATGGTTTTAGTGGCTTGGCTAAAATTGCAATGAAACTTCAGTTGGCCATGGCGGCTCTGCGCCCCACGACATGCTCGCGCCAGACGGTGAAGATGCCGGCGGCAACGACGACGATCGAGCCGATAATCGTGTTGAGGCTGAGCGTTTCGTCATAGATCGTCACGCCGATGATCGAGGCGTAGACCAGTGACAGATACGTCAGCGGCTGGACGGCAGCGGCATCGAGAAGATCATAGGCGCGGATCAGGAAATAGTGGCTGGAAATGCTGGTCATGCAGACGAGCGCCATCCAGCCCCAGTCTCCGGGCGACATCCAGCTCCAGTAGAACGGGCCGATGATGGTCATGGTGATGCCGCCGATGACGCCGGTATAGAAGAAGCTGGTCATCGCCGAATCGTCGCGGCTGACGAGACGGGTCGCGATGACATAGAAGGCGAAGTTGAAGCAGGAAGTGATAGCCAGAAGCAGTTTCACATCGAAAAACTCGCCTTCCGGCTTCAGGATCAGCAGCACCCCGAAAAGTCCGGCGCCGATCGCCACCCACCGCCGCCAGCCGACCCGCTCGCCAAGGATCGGCATTGACAGCAGCGCGATGAGGATCGGCGTCGCTGAGAAGATCGCTTGTGAACGGGCAAGGCCGATTATGGCAAAACAAGTGATGGCCAGAACCACCTGGACCGCAAGCAGCACGCCGCGCACCACCTGAAGAAGCGGGCGTTTGGTGTGGGCCGTTGCCTTGAGGCCGCCGCGCATCTTCGAAGCGAGGATGATCGTGAACAGCGCAAAGGCCCAGTAGCGGATCATCGTCACGAAGATCGGCGGGTAAGCAGACGCCAGATGTTTCGAGATGGCGTCCTGGAGAGAGAAGATGGTAATCGCCAGCAGAGCGAAAATATAACCGTGGGTCTTCGATGTCATGACATGCCGTTGAGCGGGAAACACCGAGAGTCTGGTCAGGCTTTCAGCGAAGATGCAAGGTCTCAAAGCCCGACATTCGGCCTGTCGATGATTTCTCTGAGTGCAAAGCTCGAATTGATTTTGACCACATGGGGAAGGGCCGACAGCCAGTCGCGATGGATGCGCTCATAATCCTCGAGATCGCGGGCGGCGACCCTGAGGATATAATCATATTCGCCCGACATCAGGTAGCAGACGAGCACGTTGGGGCAGAGCTTCACCGCCGCCTCGAATTCCGCCAGGGTCTTGGCGAACTGGCCGGAGAGCGAGATATGCACGATGGCGATCATCTTATAGTCGAGCGCCTTATGCGAAAGCCGCGCGTGATAGCCGCCGATGACGCCGCTTCTCTCCAGAATGTCGAGCCGGCGCGAACAGGCCGAAGGCGACAGTCCGATCTTTTCGGCAAGCTCGGCGTTGGTGATGCGTGCATTGGCCTGCAGCACCTTAAGAATCGCAAGATCGATGGTATCGAGATCGGCCATTCGAAGAACTTTCGAAAAATAACGATGACAACGCAATAATCTCCGAAAAATCGCGTTTCGGCAAATCGTCTTTGCAAGGACATTTCATCGCCTTGGTGGTTGGATTCATCATCCGAGGAGATCCGCGGTTGCGGGATGACAGGAGAGGAACGCCAATGCGTGTCGGTTGCCCGAAGGAAATCAAGAATCATGAATATCGCGTCGGCCTGACGCCGGCTTCGGTGCGCGAATACGTCGCCCATGGCCACGAGGTCTGGGTGGAAACCAAGGCGGGCGCCGGGATCGGCGCCGATGACGCCGCCTATGCCGCGGCTGGCGCGAAGATTGCCGCCTCCGCCAAGGATATCTTCGAAAAATGCGACATGATCGTCAAGGTGAAGGAGCCGCAACCCTCAGAATGGGCGCAGCTGCGCGACGGTCAGCTTCTCTATACCTATCTGCATCTGGCGCCCGATCCTGAACAGACCAAGGGTCTGATCGCCTCCGGCGTCACCGCAATCGCCTATGAAACGGTTACCGACGAGCGCGGCGGCCTGCCGCTGCTGGCACCGATGTCGGAGGTCGCCGGTCGCCTGTCGATCCAGGCGGGCGCGACCGCCCTGCAGAAAGCCAATGGCGGCCTCGGCGTCCTGCTCGGCGGCGTGCCGGGCGTGCTGCCGGGCAAGGTCGCGGTTATCGGAGGCGGCGTCGTCGGTCTGCATGCCGCCAGGATGGCCGCCGGCCTCGGCGCCGATGTCAGCATCCTCGACAGGTCGCTGCCGCGCCTTCGCCAGCTCGACGACATCTTCTCAGGCCGCGTTCACACCCGTTATTCCAGCATCCAGGCATTGGAGGAGGAGGTCTTCTCGGCCGATCTCATCATCGGCGCCGTGCTGATCCCCGGTGCGGCTGCGCCGAAGCTCGTCACTCGCGAGATGCTGTCCGGCATGAAGAAAGGCTCCGTCATTGTTGACGTCGCCATCGACCAGGGCGGCTGCTTCGAGACCTCACATGCAACCACCCATTCCGACCCGACCTATGAGGTCGATGGCGTGGTGCATTATTGCGTCGCCAACATGCCGGGTGCTGTTCCCGTCACCTCGGCGCATGCGCTGAACAATGCCACGCTCGTCCACGGCCTGGCGCTTGCCGATCGCGGCCTGCGTGCCGTCGCCGAAGACAAGCATCTGAGGAACGGCCTCAACGTCCACAAGGGCCGCATCACCAACAAGCCGGTCGCCGACGCACTTGGCTACGAAGCCTTTGCGCCGGAGAGCGTGCTGAACGTAGCGTAAGCTAGCTGACTCTAGGTGACGACTTACTGCGCTATTTTCGGCCGGCAGGGCGGTATCCGAAGGGATGCCGCCTTCTTTGTATGACGGCGCACCTGTAATCGAACCGCGACCGTTGGCGGCGTTGGGGCTATGCTTTTCCTCGTCACGCAGCGCGACGAGTTGTGTCCCGCCCGATCAGTTGCCATCGTATCATGCCGATGGGCAGTCGCCATCCAAACGGAGCAGCAATGACGGTTGATAGTCGAGAGCAAACATCGCCGGTTCCGCTTCGAACATCACCTATCGGCCTCGAAACATATATTGCCGGCAGGACACTTGTCAGCGGGGATGGACCAGCCTGGACTGATATATTCGTGCAGGTGTTTTCCCGCCTGAAGGTGCAACATCCCTTTCTTGTCCCAGCGGTCGCCGAGCCTCTCGTTGTTTGGGTGATCTCAGGTCAGGCATGTGTCGAGGAACGCGATCTGGGCGGGGAGTGGGAGGCCAATACAGTCAGAGTCGGGGACTTTTTTCTGACGCGGTCGCCTACGCCATACGAAATGCGCTGGCACGCCGAGGGAGACGAACCTTTCCAGGTAATGCATCTCTATCTCTCCGTTCCGTTGTTTGACCGGGTGGCGGAAGGGGTTCTCGGCAAGGCTGCCAGCGCCATGCGCCTGCGCGACATATCGGGTGGCCGCGACCAACATCTCTCCAGCATGCTGGAACTGATCCATGCTGAACTGACGGCAGAAGGGCAGGGAAGTCGGCTCTTCGTGCAGGGATTGGCGCAGACGCTCGCTGTTCACCTTATCCGACAATATGCAACATTCGACGCAGAGGCACGGCCGTCAAATGCCCTCCCGGGCGCCAAGCTACGGCGGGCGATCGCATTCATGGAAGCCAACCTTGAAGAGCCGTTTGATCTCGCACGTCTGGCGCAAACGGCCGGCATGAGCGCTTTTCACTTCAGCCGCCTCTTCAAGAAGGCCACCGGCCTCTCTCCATCCCATTATTTCATTCGCCAACGCATAGCCAAAGCCCAGCAACTTCTGCAGGAAACCAGCACCAGCATCATCGAGATCGGCATGTCCGTGGGGTATTCGAGCCCTAGCCATTTTGCTCAGATTTTCCGCCGGGAGGCTGGCGTCTCCCCCAGCGACTACCGTCGCAGCTAAAGCGCGTCGCGATCTTTTTCAGATTCGCTCATTGCGCTTTAGGTCTCAGTTTCTACGCATGTCGTTGTCGCAAAACCGCTGCACACTTTTGTGCGACATGCTTTAGCATTTCAGCTTGGTCCTTGCGGATTTGAGCAAGATCCCGACAGGTCTCGCAAGGTCCCGAGAGAGGGATCGATCACTCCTCTTTATGTTCCTCCTTGTCGAACATGACCGTCCTTTCGGTTGGAAGGGCGCCTAGTCAAGGAGATAAACCATGACGAATATCAATGGAAAAATCGCGCTGGTCACCGGCGCCTCGAGCGGCATCGGTGCCGCTACCGCGTTGAAGCTCGCCGAGGCCGGCGCAAAGGTCGGTATCGCCGCCCGTCGCACCGACAAACTTGAAGGCCTCCAAAAGGAGATCGCTTCTGGGGGCGGTGAAGCCCTCGTCATCGAAATGGACGTGGTCGATCCAGCCTCCGTCGAAGCCGGCGTCAAAAAGCTGGTGGGTGCCTATGGTTCGATCGACATTCTCGTCAACAATGCTGGCCTGATGCCGCTTTCGGATGTGGATCAGTTCAAAGTCGACGAATGGCACCGGATGGTCGACGTCAATGTGAAAGGCCTGCTGAACACCACTGCTGCAGTTCTGCCGCAGATGATCAATCAACATTCGGGCCACATCTTCAACATGTCGTCGATTGCTGGCCGCAAGGTCTTCAAAGGCCTGTCGGTTTATTGCGCCACCAAACATGCGGTGGCCGCGTTCTCCGATGGCCTGCGCATGGAAGTGGGCCAGAAGCACAACATTCGGGTGACTTGCATCCAGCCAGGCGCCGTGGCGACCGAGCTGTATGATCACATCACGGAGCCTGGCTATATCAAGCAGATGGACGACCTTGCCAAGCAGATGACGTTCCTGCAGGGCGCAGATATCGGCGACACCATCGTCTTCGCGGCGCAGGCGCCTGCCCATGTGAATGTCGCGGAACTCTTCGTTCTGCCGGTCGAACAGGGCTGGTAACCACACCAGAAGGTCTTTCAGCTTCCCCGCATACATGCGGGGAAGAGACTCGCGAAGGAGCCGGACGATGAATGAGATTTCCGCTTCCCAGACCTATCGCCTGCTCTAACCCGGTCCGATCGTTCTTGTGACGACGAGCCTTGAGGGAACGCCCAATGTGATGACGATGGGTTTTCACATGATGATCCAGCATGCACCGCCGCTGATCGGTTGCGTCATCGGCCCTTGGGACTTCAGCCACCAGACCTTGAAAAAGACCGGCGAATGCGTGATCGCGATTCCAGCCGTCGATCTTGCCGAAACCGTGGTGGACATCGGTAATTGCTCCGGTGACACGGTGGACAAGTTCGAGCGGTTCAGCCTGAGGACTCGTCCAGCAAAGGATGTCGCGGCGCCGTTGCTGGTGGACTGCCTTGCCAATATCGAATGCCGTGTTGCCGATCCGAGCTTCGTCGAGCGATACAATCTCTTCATCCTCGAAGCAAAGAGGATCCGGATTGACGAGAGCCGCAAGGAACGACGGACCATGCATCATCGCGGTGACGGCAGCTTCACCGTGGATGGCAGCACACTCGATCTCCGGAAGCGCATGGTCAAGTGGCGGCACTTGCCATAAAGCGCGCCGCTGCACGCAAAAAAACATCCCTAAACTTCACATTGATTGAAAGGATATGAACATGTCCGCCTATCTCGTTGTCGATCTCGATATCCACGACCCCGAAGCCATTGCCGATTACCGCTCCAAGGCCCTGCCTCTGGTGGCAAAGGCCGGCGGCCGCCTCATTGCGCTCGATGACGCGCCGCTCGAACTCGAAGGCTGGCAGGCGACGAATATGCTGATCATCGAGTTTCACGATATGGATGCCATCCGTGGTCTCTTTGCATCGCCCGAATATGCGCCGCTCGCACACCAACGGCAGGCGGCCGCAGGTTCGCGGATCATTGCCTTGCGTGGCGTTTAATAGGATTCGAGGGTGCGCGATCCCGACAGCATTCGTCAGGGGAAACAGAAACCGCCTCGGCGATCACGGCAGAAGGAGCGCGCGGGCGAGTTGACGACTTCCTGTTGCGCTTCGCCCTCCGCCTATCAGGCGCCGGTTTCCGCCAGGACCGGCGCCTTTACCTTATCGATCCGGCATTGGAAGCAGTTGTTGCGCGCGGAACGCACATGCACATAGGCGATATCAGATCGTCCCAGCAGCTCTTTGCCATAGGCCGGAATATCGCCGATCTCAGTCACCGCGCCGGTACCGTAGACGATGCGGTCGTTCTCGCTGTAGCCGCGGACGATGAAGTCACGGCTCGTCGTCAGCATCGGCGGCATGATCTCTTCGGCGGCATAACGTGCGCAAGGCTGCTTGTGCAGGAAGACAGGGCCGGTTTCGGCATAGGGCTGCAGCTCGGGGAAGGGCCGGTAGGCAAAGACCAGCAACGCCTGGCCCGCATCGATATTCTGAAGGCAATGGCGGCAGGGATGGCCGGGACCATCGGAGACGATCGTCTCGGGCAGCCTGTCATAGGCGTCGCGGCCGCCGTTCCAGAGGCGTTCGGCGTCGGTCGTCGGCATGGCAACAAAACGAATGGCGGTCATGGCAGATCTCCTTTGTGATCGCCATGAAATGCACCTGTACGAGCGGGCAAGCCACCCGATTCTTGCCTGCGTCTGCATAAGAGATCGCCGGAGAGTGAAAAGCGGAGTATCTTCTGGACGTACGTTGTCAGGCGAAAGGAGAAGGCCTTGGCCGACGTCGATCTGGCGCTGCTGGCGCAACAGAATGCAGAAATACTGGAAGAGCTGAGAGCCCTGCGGCGGGAAGTGGCGGAACTGAAGGAACAGTCGGGCCGCACGCTCGATTTCGAGCGCCGCAACGACCCGCGCCGCCCGAACAGCCTGACGCAGCGTTAACCAGTTCTGCCTACGTCAGGAAAGCATCCGTCAGCTTTTCCGCGCAAGCTCCAGAAGCTCCTTGTCGCTGAGCGGCCGGACGATGCCGGTACCGGTCGAAACGGGGGAGAAGCCGTACATCTGGTAGAGCTGCAGCGCACGCGGATGGTCGAGATTGTTGGTGGTGGTGGTGACCCGCTTCGGATTGAGCGACCAGATGGCATAGAGCGCCTGCAGCAGGAACCATTTGCCGATGCCGAGACCGAGCGCATGTTCGATCAGGCCGAAATGGCTGAGCTCGATCATATCCTCGTCTTCGCAGAAATATTCGTAGAAGCCGGCGGGTGCGCCGTTCACATAGAGAACGCTGATATTGTTGCGCTTGTCGTTCAGCGTCTCGGCAAGCTGCTCGTCGCTCATGCGCAACCGGTCCACCCATTGCCAACGCGCACCCACCTGCCGGTAGAGATAGCGGTAGAAGGGCAATGGGATCTCGGGAGCGCGCATGATCGCCGTCTGGATGTTGACGGGCACCGGCATGCTTGCCTTTGGCGGCGCCGTCATTTCGAGCCGGGTGATGTGAGCTTTCAGCGAAGCGGATGCCTTTCCCATGGCGATCAGACTTTGACCGGCGTCGGCGGACCGGTGACGATGGGCGTATCGTCACGGCTTCCCCATTCGCTCCACGAGCCGTCATAAAGCTTGTTGTCGTGATGGCCGAGCGATTCCAGCGCCAGCGTGATGATGGCGGCGGTGATTCCCGAGCCGCAGGACGTGACGACAGGCTTTGAAAGATCAATGCCGGCGTCCTCGATCGTCTGCCTGAGTTCGGGCAGCGACTTTAACCGGCCCTGGTTGGCGAAGACGCTGGATGGCAGGCTGCGAGCGCCGGGCATATGGCCGGAGCGCATGCCGGCACGCGGTTCGGGTTCGGCGGCTGCAAAGCGGCCGGCGCTGCGGGCATCGGCGATCTGCATCGCGCCGCTGGAGACGATGTCGCGCATCGTATCGAGCGTCACCACGCGGCTCTCGTCGAAATCGGGCGTGAAACGCGCCGACGAATAGCTGGGCAGGGTGGTTTCGAGCGGGCGGCCCTCGGCCTTCCAGCCGTCGAGACCGCCATCGAGCACGAAGACGTTCTTTGCGCCCATCACCCGGAACAGCCACCAGACGCGCGGCGAGGCGAACAGGCCGATGCCGTCATAGACGACGATGCGATCGTTCTCGCTGATGCCGAGCCGGCCGACTTCGGCGGCAAAATAATCGGCCGAGGGGATCGTGTGCGGCAGTGACGTCGAATGGTCGGCGATCTTGTCCTGGTCGAAGCGGATGGCGCCGGGAATATGGCCGGCCGCATATTCGGCATCGGCATCGCGTTTCTGCGCCGGCAGATAGAAGGAGGCGTCCACGACGCGCAGATCCGGCTTGCCGAGTTCGGCCTGCAGCCAGTCGGCCGATACGACGAAACGGCTTTTGGTCTCACTCATGATGCTCTCCCTTGATGGTCAGGCTTCGTCGCCGGGCGTGCCGAATCGGATGCGGAAGCGCCGATTTTCTTTGCCCTTCTTTTCGATCTTGGCGATATGGATCTGGCCGACTTCCTGTGTTTCCGAAACATGTGTGCCGCCGCAGGGCTGGCTGTCAATCGAGGAGTTCTCGCCGATGCAGACGAGGCTGACGCGCCCGAGCCCGATCGGCGGGCGCACATTCTTCGATTTGACGATGTCGGGAGTGGCTGCAAGCTCCTCGTCGGTAATCCATTGCAGATAGACCGGATGGTTCTCGCCGACCAGTTCCATCAGCTTGGCCGTCACTTCGTCCTTGTCGATCGTCTCGGCCATGTCGAAGTCGACACGGCTTTCCTCCTCGCCGACGGCAGCGCCGGTGATCGGATACGAGCAGACGACGGACAGCAGATGGCAGGCCGTGTGCATGCGCATCAGCCTGTAACGGCGCTGCCAGTCGACGTGCAGCACCAGCGTCTCGCCAACCAGAGGCCTCGGCTCGTTTTCGAGCGGCACGTGGATGACGATGTCCTTGCTCGGGCCGTGCTTCGTCTGGCCCAACACGATCTTGGTGCCGTCGGCGCGTTCAAGCTCGCCCGTATCACCCGGCTGGCCGCCTGATGTCGCATAGAAGCAGGTCTGGTCGAGTTCGATGCCCCCGTCTTCGTGGACGGCGGTGACGACCGCCTCGCATGTCGAGAGATAGAAGTCGTCACGATAGAGGGCATTGACGGGCATGGGGTCTCACGCGGGCTCGTAGGGAACGTTTATATCGGGCGAGTTGGCCATCCAGCCCGGAACGGGCAGTCCCTTCGAGGTCAGGAAATCCGGATTGAAGAGCTTCGACTGGTAGCGGTTGCCGTAGTCGCAGAGGATCGTCACCACCGTGTGGCCGGGTCCGAGATCCCGGGCGAGCTTGACCGCGCCGGCAATGTTGATCGCCGTCGAGCCACCGAGGCACAGGCCTTCGTTTTCGACGAGGTCGAAGAGATAGGGCAGCGCTTCGGCATCGGAGACCCGATAAGAGAAATCAGGCGTGAAGCCTTCGAGATTGGCGGTGATGCGGCCCTGGCCGATGCCCTCGGTGATCGAAGAGCCCTCGGATTTCAGCGCACCGTTCTGATAGAACTCATAAAGAGCAGCGCCGTCGGGATCGGCAATGCCGATCTTGACGTCCGCATTGAAAGCCTTGAGGCCGGCAGCGACGCCGGCCAGCGTGCCGCCGGAACCAACGGAGCAGATGAAGCCGTCGACCTTGCCGTCGGTATCGTTCCAGATTTCCCGAGCGGTGGTTTCGATATGCGCCTGGCGGTTGGCGACATTGTCGAATTGGTTCGCCCAGATCGCCCCGTTCGGCTCTGTTTTCGCCAGCTGCTCGGCGAGCCGCCCCGAGACCTTCACGTAGTTGTTCGGGTTCTTGTAGGGAACGGCGGGCACTTCGACGAGTTCAGCGCCGAGCAGTTTCAGCGCATCCTTCTTTTCCTGGCTCTGCGTTTCCGGAATGACGATGACGGTGCGGTAGCCGAGCGCCTTGGCGACCAGCGTCAGCCCGATGCCGGTATTGCCGGCCGTGCCTTCGACGATGAGGCCGCCGGGCCGAAGCAACCCTTTCCGTTCCGCGTCGCGGATGATGTAGAGCGCGGCACGATCCTTCACTGACTGGCCGGGGTTCAGGAACTCCGCCTTGCCGAGAATGGTGCAGCCGGTCGCCACCGACGCGCCCTTGAGTTTGATCAGGGGCGTATTGCCGATGGCTTCGAGGACGGAAGGGTGGAAGGTCATGGAATCTGCCTCTATTCGAACTCTTACTTTAGGAACGGTCTTTTCCCTTCACAAGGCTGCGTTGGCAAGAAATGCTATTCCACGCCCCTGTCGGGCACGATAAAATTTGGCCTTCCTCCCCCGAAATGATGAATGGCCCGCAATCCCGCCATGCGTGGGGTGATCCGAAGATTGACTTTCCCCGTACGGATGACGACAAAGCGAAAACGGAGCGCGGCAACAGGGCGTGACCGAAACCGGTATGATTCACGAGCAGATCGACACGATCGATGCATTGATGGCGCATTATGTCGCCGGTTCCTTGCCCGAGCCGGCGCGGGTGCTGGTACGATCCCATCTCGAAATGAAGCCCGACAATCACAGCCTGGTGGACAGCCTCGAATTGCTGGCTGGGGAGGCGCTGGAAAGCGCTGGTGAAACCGCCATTGCCGACCGCGACCGGCAGCTTCAGGCAATCTTTTCCTCTGCCGCTCCGGTCGCAGCGCAGCAGGCGGCCAAACGGCCGGAAAATGCGCTCTTTCCACAAGCGCTGCGCGATTTCGTCGGCTTCGAGGTCGAGGACGTGCCGTGGCGCAAGCGGTTGCCGGGTTTCAAGGAATATTCCCTCGAATTCGACGGCTGCGAGGTCAACCTGATGTGGATCCGCCCGGGCCGCGCTTTGCCGGCGCACACCCACAAAGGCATGGAACTGATCCTCATCCTAGACGGCGCCTTCAACGATGAACGCGGCCGTTTCGGCCCCGGCGACATCTCCATTGCCGACGAGACGGTCGACCATCGGCCGGTCGCCGAAAAGGATAGGCCCTGCATCGCCTTTGCCGTTTCGGACGGGCCGGTGAAGCTCACCGGATCCCTTCGTCAGATGATCGGCGACCTGATCGGCTGAAAGCAGCCACAATGGTGTGATAGAGCCGTAAATCCGGGAAGAGAAGGGAACTTTCCGGACCTGTTTTCGGTTGGTCAGGCAGAACCGGAGGAACATGTCATGCGTGATTTCACCGCCCGTCCCGAAGATGGACTCGTCTGGATCTCGGGTGCGAGTTCCGGCATCGGCCGCGCGCTTGCACTGAAGCTTGCCGACGAAGGATACAAGGTCGCCGTCACCGCCCGAAGCCATGAAAAGCTGGTCGAACTGCAGGCCGAGGCCAGCGGCCTTGCGGGCAGCATCGTCGTTCTCGATGGCGACGTCACCGATGCCGAGGACATGGAGCATATCATGGCCTCCATCGAATATGAGCACGGCACGCTCGGCATGGCGATCCTCAATGCCGGCGTCTATCTGCCTGTTCATGCTGAGGACCTGAACCGCGCCGATTTCGAAAAGAGCTTCGCCGTCAATCTCTCCGGCGTCGTCAACTGTCTGTTGCCGGCAGTCCGCCATATGAAGGCGAAAGGGCAGGGACAGATCGCCATCGTCTCCTCCGTCACCGGCTATGGCGGCCTGCCGACGGGCGCTGCCTACGGTGCCACCAAAGCGGCGCTGATCAATATGGCCGAAAGCCTGAAATTCGATCTCGACAAGATGGGCATCCGCATCCAGCTCATCTGCCCGGGCTTCGTCGACACACCGGCGACGCGGAAGAACGCCTTTCCCATGCCGTCCCTGGTGTCGACCGACGAAGCCGCCCGGCAGATTGCCGCCGGGCTGAAATCGCAGGCCTTCGAGATCTCCTTCCCCAGGCGCTTCACCATGATGCTGAAGCTTGCGCGCATGCTTCCCTACAGCGTCTATTTCATGCTGGTGAACCGCGTGACCGGCTGGCGCGAGCGGCCGTCATCGGCTGGTCACCATCCGGCGACACCGCATCCGGCGGAATGATCAGCTGCGCGAGAACACCACTTGGCGCACATCGATATTGCGGGCGCGGAAGCCGGCCTCGCAATAGAACAGATAGAATTCCCAGAGCCGCTTGAAACGCTCGTCGAAGCCCATCGGGCGGATGCGCTCCCAGACCGACCAGAAGCGTTCGCGCCATTCGGCAAGCGTGCGGGCATAGTCGAGCCCGAAGCCGAAGTCCCTGACCAGTGACAAGTCGACCTTGCCGGCAAGTTCCGCCAGATGGTTGCGCGTCGGCAGCATGCCGCCGGGAAAGACATATTTCTGTATGAAGTCGGGGTTGCTGCGATACTGGTCGAAGGCCTCCGGCCGGATCGTGATGATCTGCAGGCCGGCCTTGCCGCCCGGCTTCAGACATTGCCGGAGCTTGGAGAAATAGGACGGCCAGTATTTCTCGCCGACCGCTTCGAACATCTCGATCGAGACGATCCGGTCGTAAAGCCCGGTCTCGTCGCGGTAATCCTGGAAACGGAATTCGACACGGTCGCCGAGACCGGCCTTGCGGATGCGCTCCTCGGCAAAGGCCAACTGCTCGCGGCTGATCGTCAGCCCGGTCACCTTGCAGTTCAGTTCGCCTGCTGCAAATTCGGCAAACCCGCCCCAGCCGCAGCCGATCTCCAGCACGTGATCGCCGGGCCTGATGCCGGTCGCCTCGGCAAGCGCGCGGTATTTGGCATTCTGCGCCGATTGCAGGTCGTTGGCCCCTGTCGAATAGAGCGCGGAGGAATAGGTCATGCTCGGATCGAGCCACTGCCTGTAGAAATCGTTGCCGAGATCGTAATGGGCGGAAATGTTACGCTTCGATCCCGTCTTGGTATTGGTGTTCATCCAATGGCGGACGCGCTCGACGAGGCGGCCAATGCCGCCCTTGCCATTGGCATAGCTGTAGACGGCTTCGCCGTTGACGAGGAAAAGTTCGAGGAAGGCGGCGATGTCGGGGCTGTCCCAGTCGCCGTCCATATAGGTTTCGGCAACCCCGATCGTGCCACTCGTCAGGGCCCGATAGGCAAGGTTCCAGTTGTTGAGGCTGAGAGCCGCCTTCGGCCCGGCCTGCTTGCCCTCGATCAGCAGCCTGCGGCCGTCGGGCAGGGTGACTGCAAGCGAGCCGTGCTGCATGCGCAGAAGTCCGCGCAGCGCCAGCTTCGCCTTGAACGGCAGCCCCTTCACCAGACGGGATATATTTTCGGCCGTCAGCGTCACCGCGTCACGGGCCAGTACATTCCAATCCTGCGCCTTGCTCATCTTTCCTCCTCCAGCATTTTCTTGCCGGTTAGGGACGACGATACATCCGTGACGATGTTCGGGCGGCCTCCGGCCATTATTCGGCAAGGCTACTGCATAATTTCCTCAATCGGAAATCGAATTAAGGAAAAATTATGCAGCCGTTCAAAGCGCTGCAGCGCTTTTGCGCGTCGTGTCGGAACGCCCGGCGCTGCAAGGTCATTCCGCGGTGTCCGCAAGCGGCCGGGGCCGGTGAATGCTGACGGCAGGCGGAGGCGCCGGACGGCTGATATAACGCGCGCCCTTCAGCCACAGTTTCAGCGCTTCCCAATGGATGCCGGCCACGATCTTGAAGGGGAGGAAAGGGATGAGCGCCGTCAGCCGAAGCAGCGCGGCGCTTGTCAACTGCAGCCGCCGTCCTGAGAATGTCGCCGCAAGCAGCGGCCCTTCGCCGTCGGTTTCGAGGATGCGCCAGCGGATTTCCGCGCCAGGCGGCAGCATGCGGAAGTGATAGCGCGCCGCTATGCCGATGAAGGGCGAGACGTGGAAGAGCTTGTCGCAGCTCTGACGGAGCCCGCCGTCCGACATTTCACCATCACTGAGGGGACAGACGTAACTGTGTCGCTCGCCGAAAGTGTTGCGCACCTCGTAGATCATCGCGACGAGGGCGCCGCCGCCATCATAGGCGTGATAGACGGAGATCGGGTTGAAGACATAGCCGAGAATGCGGGGATAGCAGACAAGCAATATCCTTGCCGCGCGATCGAGCCCGGCCTCAGCGAGCAGCCGGTCGGCATAGGCGCGCAGCGGCGTGTTCGCCGTGTCGGCATGGTCATTTTCATGAAACGAGACGAGATTGCGACCGTTGACGGAAAACAGCGCCGACAGCCGATCGGCTGCTTCAAGCCGATCGAGATCGACGAGCAGGGAGAAGACGCGGTAGCGGAAACGATGACCGAAGGGTTTCAGGCGTTGATGCATGATGTCGCCGACATAGAGCGCGGCCGCCGCATCCGGCGCAGCGCCGTTGCCGCTCATGCTGACGCCGCGCTTTTTGCCTCGTCCGCTCATGCCGCTGCATCCGGTTGCGGTTGCCGGCTTCGCGCCGTTCGCCAGGGAATGATGCCACCCAGCGCCTCGGCTGCCGCCAGGCCGGAAACCAGGCCATCCTCATGAAATCCATATCCCATCCAGGCGCCGGCGAAATGGCAATGGTTCTCACCCTGGATGGCGGCGAGCGCCCGCTGCGCCGCCATGGCATCAGCCGAAAATTGCGGATGCTCATAGGTGAATTCCGCAAATACCATGCGGGGATCCGGCTCGCGGTCGGGATTGAGCGTGACGAACAACGGCAAACCATCGTCGATGCCCTGCAGCCGGTTCATCCAATAGGTGACGGCGACACCCGCCTTGCCATCCTCCCGGCTGGAGCGCAGATAGTTCCACGAGGCCCAGACCTTGCGCCGCTGCGGCATCAGCCTTTGGTCGCGGTGCAGGACGACGCGGTTCGGCTGGTAGGGAATGGCGGCAAGCAGCAGCCGTTCCCGGTCGGTGGCATCGATGAGCAGGCGTGCCGTCTGATCGCTGTGGCAGGCAAGGATCACCTTGTCGAAGGCACGCTGGCTGCCGGTCTCGTCGATAAGCGTGACGCCGTTCTCCGAACGGATCACCCCGCGTATGCCGCAGGACAGTTTCACCCGTCCGCCGAGCGGCTGCAGCAGCCGGTCGAGATAGCTGCGGCTGCCGCCGGTCACCGTCCGCCATTGGTGCTGGCGGTGATAGATCAGCCGGTGATTGTCGAAGAAATTGACGAAATATTCGGCCGGGAACTGCAGCATGCGGGCCGACGGTGTCGACCAGATCGCCGCCGCCATCGGCACGAGATAATTGTTGGTAAAGCCGGGCGAGAAGCCGCGCCAGTCGAGATAATTGCCGATCGAGCGCGAGGCGAGGTGACCGGCGGCCCGGTCTTCGAGGCAGGTGCGGTTGAAGCGCAGGATCTCGCGGATCATCCACAGGAACGACGGCCGCAGCAGGTTGCGCTTCTGCGCGAAGATCGAGGACAGCCCGCCGCCGCTCCATTCCAGCCTGCCGCGGTCGAGCGAGAGCGAAAAACTCATGTCGCTTGCATGGGTGGCGATGCCGAGTTCGGCAAAGAGGGCCGTCAGGTTCGGATAATTCGGTTCGTTATAGACGATGAAGCCGGTATCGACCGCAATCCGAACACCGTCATAATCGACGTCGACCGTCGCCGTATGGCCGCCCGCCCGCGCCTGGCTCTCGTAGAGCGTTACGTCGTGCACGGGGTCGAGCGCCCAGGCCGCCGAGGCGCCGGAGATGCCGGAGCCGATGACGGCGATCTTCAGCCGGCGCGAGGCGGGGCGGAAATGCGCGTTCATGCGGCGTCCTTTGTGGCTTTGTAAGCGGCGAGCGCTCGGTCGCGGGCGCTGGCATGGTCGACGATCGGTTTCGGATAGGTCTGCCCGAGGATGATGCCGGCCTCGTCGAGCGCGCTCTTCGGCGCCTCGAACGGCCGGTGAATGTATTTTACCCCGAGCCGTTGAAGTTCCGGCACATGAGCTCTGACATAGTCGCCGTCGGGATCGAAAGTCTCGCCCTGCAGCATCGGATTGAAGATGCGGAAGAAGGGTGAAGCGTCGGCTCCCGAGCCCGCCACCCATTGCCAGCTTGCCGCGTTGTTGGCGGGATCGGCATCGACCAGCGTATCGCGGAACCAGGCCTCGCCGTCGCGCCAGTCGATCATCAGATCCTTGATGAGAAAGGAGGCGACGATCATGCGCACCCGATTGTGCATCCAGCCGTGACGCCAGAGCTGGCGCATGCCGGCATCGACGATCGGGTAGCCGGTCATGCCACGGCGCCACGCCTCGAAATCGCCGTCGTCGTAGCGCCATTTGAAGCCGTCGAAACGATCGTTCCAGTTCTCCGAGGCAAGACGCGGGAAATGGAAAAGCAGGTGGTAGGAGAATTCCCGCCAGGCGATCTCCTTGCGGAAATGCACGATGTCGGCCGCCGGCACCCGGTTCGACAGACCGCGCGTAGCATCCCAGATGCGGGCAGGGGAGATTTCGCCGAGCGCCAGATGCGGCGACAGCATCGAGGTCGCCGGTTTCGCAGGATAGTCGCGGTTTTCCTTGTAGCCCTTGAGTTCTTCCTCGACGAAGGCGCTGAGCCTCTCTCTTGCGCCTTGCTCGCCCGGCGTCCAGAGATCGGTAAAGTCCTTCGCCCAGTCCGGCTTTGTCGGCAGCAGTTTCCAGCTCTTCAATGTTTCCGATGCCGGACGCTGCGATGCCAGCCGCAGCTTCGCCGGCGCCTCTAGCGGCGGCTCGGCTTCGCCCGCACCCTCCAGCGCGCGCCAGAACGGCGTATAGACCCGATAGGGCGTGCCACTGCCGGTCATCAGCCTGGACGGTTCGTGCAGCAGCTGGCCGCCGAAACTTCTCGCCTCGATCGCCTGTTTTTCCAATTCCTGCTTGATGTGGGTGTCGACCGAAATGCCCGAGGGATCGTATCGCCGGTTCCAGAAAACGGCTTTGGCACCGCTCTTTTTGATGACGGCGCGGAGCACCTCCAGCGCTTCTCCGCTGGCAAGCACCAGCCTGCCCTGCCGCTCGTGCAATGATCTATCAAGCGCTTCCAGCGAATGATGCAGCCACCAGGCCTGCGCAGCGCCGAGCGGACCCGTGCCGGCTGACGCCGGCTCGTTGATATAAAGGGGGATGATCGGTCGCCCGGAGAGATGGGCGGCATTCAGCGCCTGATTGTCGTCAAGGCGCAAATCCCTGCGAAACCATAAAATGACAGGTTTTATCGCGTCCTTTGCCAATGAAGCCATTCCCTGCTCTTGTCTTTGCACCCTGCTACGGATGTACGGAACGCTCGGATCAAAAGTTTCATCGGAGGGAAAGCTTTTCATCGTGGTGGCGACGACATGAAAAAGGCCGGCGTGAACCGGCCTTTTCCAAATGTGGCGCGCGTTCGCGCGACATGTAGGGAGCGAAAGTGCCTGTCAGTTGTCGTATTCGCGGCAGGCTTCGCTGATCGAGGCGCCGCTTTCGCCGCCGCGTGTATCGACGCCCGACCTCTGCTGCGGCATGCCGGCGCATTCCATCGTTTGCGGCTGGCCGATGCTCTGTGTTGTCATCGGATCAACCGGCGCGACGCGCACCGGATACATGCCGTTGTTACTGTTGGTGTAATCGGATGAATAGCTACCCGAACTCGGATCGGTCGAGCCGCCGTTGGTCGGCCCGATCGGATCGGGATTCGACTGGGCAAAGGCTGACGATGCCATGCCGATCGCAAGCAGCGAAGCGGCGATAAGGGATTTGTTCATGAGGATATCCTCCTTTGATTTTCATCTTGGATGACCCTGGGGTAACCGCCTGCCGGAATCATTGTTCCGAAAATTGCGAAAAATCTGCACGCAGGCCTTGCATGGTTACGC
Source organism: Rhizobium redzepovicii (assembly GCF_019793435.1). Classification (GTDB taxonomy): domain Bacteria; phylum Pseudomonadota; class Alphaproteobacteria; order Rhizobiales; family Rhizobiaceae; genus Rhizobium; species Rhizobium redzepovicii. The sequence goes on from NZ_JAILYH010000004.1 coordinate 114,284, forward strand.
ATAAACCTTAACGGCGGAAGCTGCTGGATCGCCTCTGCCACCTGCCTTAGTGCATGACGAAACGCCAATCCGCAGCATGAGGCCGCAATGTTCGTTTCCCCGCGCGAGGCCGCAGATCTCGGTCTGCAGATTGCCCTTGCACTCGCCCTGACGGCCAGTGGCATGGCAATCGCGTCCTCTGCCATGGGCCGCGAGAAGGCCGGCATATCAGCGATCGACGTCGGCCGCCCCTCGTTGTGGACTGCCATTCCGACGCGTATCGATCCGACGACACAGGCCTATCTGCGCGCCGACGCGCGGGCCGGGCCGGAACTTGCCGCCAGCGCCGAACAGCCCTGCCATGACCCGATTGGCCTGCGCCTCTCCTGCAATTTGATTGCCACCAGCAGCACAGCCTTTTAGAGCAATTCCAGCAAAACTGTGTAGCGGTTTTGGCGACGATCTCTGCGCTTCACCGCTAACGGCTGGCGCTCGATAGCTGCACGGGCAGGATCGTCGATGCCTTGATGTCCTTCAGCACGAACATCGTATGCATCTACTTGATGCCGGGCAGGCGACGGATCACCGTCATGGCGAATTCGGCATAATTGTCGAGATCGGCAGCGACCACCTGCAGCAGGAAATCGGCCTCACCGGCAACGGAATAGCAGGCGATGACCGCCTCCAGTTCGCCGACCTCGCGCTCGAAGCGCTGGGCCTCGTCATGGGAATGCGTGTCGATCTGCACACGCACGAAGGCGAGGACGCCGAGGCCGACGGCGCGACGATCGACGAGAGCCTGATAGCTGCGGATGACACCGGCCTCTTCAAGCCGTTTTACTCTGCGCCAGCAGGGCGAGGTCGACATCCCCACGCGTTCCGCAAGTTCCTGGTTCGTCAGCCGTCCCTCGCTCTGGAGCGCCTTCAAAATTCGGATATCTCCCGGCTCGAATTCCATGATCGGTAAATCCTTTCTAGCTTCATCGATAGATAGGAAGATCCTACCAAAATCGCCCGGGTCGCGACAGGAATAGGCAGGATATTTCTATGCCTTACGATAGGTTGGGAAAACCGAACCAAGCGTGGAGAATGAGGGATGACGGGTGAGGATTGGCGTGTCGCAGTGATTGTCGAGCCGGCGCTGCCGACCGGCGAACTCGCCAATACAATCGCAGTGCTGTCGATCGGCCTCGGCGCTGCGGCGCCGGCGCTTGCCGGCGCGCAATTGACCGACCTGACCGGCCGGATATTTCATGTCAGTGCCAACAAGCCGGTCCCGGTGCTGCAGGCGGCGGCCGCCGATCTGAGATCGCTGTTGCACAAGGCGTTGCCGGCGCCCGATGGCGCACTGGTCGTGCCATTCCCGCGTTTTGCCCGCGCCCTGCATGTCTATGCCGATTATGAGGCTTCGATACCAGCGCGCGACCTCTCCTCGGAAATCATCGACGGCATCGGGCTCGCCGGCCCGACGAAGTGGATCCGTTCGCTGACTGGCTCGCTGAAGCTGCTGCGTTGATGCGTGCAGGCAGGGCTTGCCGCCTGGTATAGCTGACCTGTCCCGGCGAAAGCTTGCAAAAGGCGATGATTTGCCGCTTCATCGGGCGATAGCGACCACCGTCCGACTCTTTTCCTGAAGGATTCAGCCTTTTGTCCCAACCGATGCCCCGCGGCTTCGAGAAGCCTTATGCCGCCTTCCTGTTCGATATGGACGGCACCATCCTCAATTCCATCCGTGCTGCCGAACGTGTCTGGAGCGACTGGGCAAGGCGTCAGGGGCTCGATGTCGCCGACTTTCTGCCGAAGATGCATGGATCGCGCGGCGTCGACACGATCGCCCGGCTGAACCTGCCGGGCGTCGATCCCGAACATGAAGCCAGGCTGGTGACCGAGGCCGAGATCGCCGATGTCGGCGATGTCGTTGCCATTTCGGGTGCCGCGGCATTCCTGAGCTCGCTGCCGCCGGATCGCTGGGCGATCGTCACCTCTTCGCCCTTGCGTCTTGCCCACCGGCGGCTGGAGGCGGCGGGCCTGTCGCTGCCGAAATTCATGGTGACGGCTGAGGATGTGAAGGTCGGAAAACCCGATCCGCAATGTTATATTCTCGGCGCCGAACGCCTCGGCGTCAGCACCCAGGACTGCCTGGTGTTCGAGGATGTCGCCGCCGGCATTACTGCCGGCGAGGCGGCGGGCGCCGATGTCATGGTCGTCACGGCAACCCATCATGACAAGATGGAAACGCCGCACCCGACCTTCGCATCCTATGACGAGATCTCGGTCTGCATCTCAGCTGACCACAAGATGTTTATCGTGCCGAACGCGGCCTGACATCAGCCGCGTTTCCGGCCTCTCACTCCGCGGCGGCGGCAAGACAGCGATCGATGATCCTGCCGATTTCGCCGCGGCACGAGCCGCAATTGGTTCCGGCACTCGTTTCCTTGCCGACCGCCTCGACGCTGTGGCATCCGCCGCGCACGGCGGCGGCGATCTGGTTGACCCCGACGCTGAAGCAGGAGCAGACGGTGGCTCCCGGATCCGGCCTGCCGGCGCCGGGACGGCCTGCCACGAGTGCAAAACGTTTCCTCAGATCATCATGTGCGGCGGAGAGCTGCGAGATCGCCCAGTTGCGCGCCACGGCGACCGGCTCGCGAGCAAGGAACAATGCGGCGAGCAGCGTCTCGCCATCGAAGAAGGCGAGCCGGAGGTCGCCGGTTTGCCGGTCGGCATAACCCAGCGGTTCGATCTCATCAGGAATGGCGAAAACCGCCCGGCACCAGGCCGTCCAGTCTTCGACGGTCCGGTCGAAGGCAAGCTCCAGCCGCCAGCCGCCCTCGGCTTTCGCCAGCGCCCAATAGGCCGCGTCAGGTGTTACGGGTTTTGTCGCCGAGACGGCGAAACCGTAATGGCTGGCGGGGAAGGGCCGGACGGCGACAGCGACGTTCTTCGACGCCGGCTGGCCGGAAAAGGGATCGGTGATCGGCGCGACCACGGCGTCGATCCGCGCTTTTGCCGCGAACTGGTCGTTCCAGTGCATCGGCGCGAAAATGCCGCCGCGGGCCTGGCGATCGGTCACCAGCGCCCGGACGATCGCCTTGCCGTGGGGGCTGTCGATCTCGACGAGGCCGGCGCTCGATATGCCGGTCTCGATCGCGTCGCGCGGATGGATCTCGGCAAAGGGTTCGGCGATATGGGCGGACAGCCGGGCGCTCTTTCCGGTTCGCGTCATCGTGTGCCACTGGTCGCGGATGCGCCCGGTATTCAGCGTGAAGGGGAAGTCGGCATTGGTGCGATCCGTTGCCGGCGGTTCCACCGCGACGAAGCGCGCCTTGCCGTCGGCATGGTAGAAACCGCCATCGGCGAAGAAGCGGGTGATGCCGGGTTCTGTCCCTGCCGCCTGCGGCCACTGGAAGGGCGACAGCTCCTCGTAAGCGTTGCCCGAGATACCGGCGCGGGCGCCGATGTCGAAGTCGCGGCTGCCGTTGTTTTCGAAGGCGGACAGGGCGGCGTGTTCGGCGAAAATCTCGGCCGGTGCGTCGAAATCGAAGGCGGCGGCAAATCCCATGCGGCGTCCGACTTCCGCAAGCTGCCACCAGTCGGCCTTGGCATCACCGGGCATGTCGAGAAACGGCCGCTGTCTGGAAATGCGCCGTTCGGAATTGGTGACGGTGCCGTCCTTCTCGCCCCAGCCGAGCGAGGGCAGAAGCACCTGCGCGTGCCGGGCCGTATCCGTCTCTCTCAGAATGTCGGAGACGACGACGAAGGGACAGGCGGCGATCGCGCTTTCGACGCTATCGGCGTCCGGCATCGAGACAACAGGATTGGTGGCCATGATCCAGAGCGCCTTGATGCGCCCGTCGGCCACCGCGCGGAACATGTCGACCGCCTTCAGGCCGGGCTTGGCGGCGATTACTGGCGATTCCCAAAAACGCTGAACGCGGTCGCGGTCTTCAGGATTTTCGATCGCCATATGGGCGGCAAGCATGTTGGCGAGACCGCCGACTTCGCGCCCCCCCATAGCGTTCGGCTGGCCGGTCAGCGAGAAGGGGCCCATGCCGGGGCGGCCGACGCGGCCGGTCGCCAGATGGCAGTTGAGGATGGCATTGACCTTGTCGGTGCCGGACGAGGATTGGTTGACGCCCTGGCTGTAGCAGGTCACAACCTTCGACGTCGTTTCGAAAAGGCGGAAGAATTCCCGGATCTGCATGGCCGGCAGGCCGGTTCGTTCCAGCAGATCGTTGATATCGAGTGCTGCGGCTGAAGCAAAGGCGCTGGCGAAGCCTTCCGTATGGGAGGCGATATAATTCTGGTCAATCGCAGGGCTTGTCGCGAGGTGGGCAAGCAGTCCCATGAACAGCGCGACATCGCCGTCCGGACGGATGGCCAGATGCAGGTCGGCGATATCGCACGTCATCGTCCGGCGCGGATCGATGACGACGATGCGCATGTTGGGCCGCGCCGCTTTTGCGGCGGCCAGCCGCTGGTAGATGACGGGATGACACCAGGCGAGGTTGGAGCCGGTGAGCACCACCAGATCCGCAAGTTCGATATCTTCATAGGTCCCAGGCACGGTATCGGCGCCGAAGGCGCGGCGATGCCCGGCCACGGATGAGGACATGCAGAGCCTGGAATTGGTGTCGATATTGGCCGAGCCGATGAAACCCTTCATCAGCTTGTTGGCGAGGTAGTAATCTTCGGTCAGCAACTGGCCGGAGACATAGAAGGCGACGGAATCGGGCCCGTATTCGGCGATCGTATCGGAAAAACGCCGGGCAACCAGATCGAGCGCCTCGTCCCAGCCGCTGCGCGCGCCTGCGATTTCGGGGTAAAGCAGCCGGCCGTCGAGATCGATGGTTTCGGCAAGCGCCGAACCCTTCGAGCACAGCCGGCCGAAATTCGACGGATGCTCGGGATCTCCTTTGACGGTGACGGCGCCGGCCTCGTCGACCGTGGCGATGACGCCGCAGCCGACGCCGCAATAGGGGCAGGTGGTCTTGACCTCAGCCGCCATTATTCAGCCGCCATCAACAGGCTTTCCAGCGCGATGAACAGGGCGCCGTCCTCATTGCGGACCGGTAGGGTCCGCACCTCGCCCTGGTCGGCGCCGAGCGCCTTGCCAGTTTCCAGAGAGATCACCCAATTGTGCAGCGGGCAGGTGACCGCCTTGGCATGCACGATGCCCTGGGAGAGCGGGCCGCCCTTGTGCGGGCAGTGATCCTCGATGGCGAAGACCTCGTTTTCGGCCGTGCGGAAGACGGCGATCTTGCCCTGCGGCGTCTTCACGCAGCGCGCGCCGCGCAGGGGAATATCGGAGATGTCACCGATTGCGATCCAGTTCATGTCCATCTCCTTATTCGGCTGCCTGCGGATAGCCGATCGTCGCCATCGGCTTGAATTCGTGCTTGTCCTTGCCGGAAACACGCTCCGACCAGGGATCGACCTGGGCAAATTTCTGGGAGAAGACAAAGCGGTCGTAATAGGCCTTGCGCTTTTCGGCATCGTCCATGATCTGGCGGCGGATTTCATCCAGGCCGATGCGTTTGGCCCATTTGTAGATGCGCTCGAGATAGCGGGCCTGCTCGCGGTACATCTGCGTCAGCGCCACGATATGCTCCAGCGCCTCGTCCTCGGTCTTCACCAGGCCGAGCACCTCGGTGCCCTTGATGTCGAGACCGGCTGCGCCAGCGAAATGGATCTCGAAACCGGAATCCACGCAGATCACGCCGATATCCTTGCAGGTTGCTTCGGCGCAATTGCGCGGGCAGCCGGACACGGCCATTTTCAGCTTGGCCGGCGTCCACGAGCCCCACATGAATTTCTCGATGCGGATGCCGAGACCGGTGGAGTCCTGGGTGCCGAAGCGACACCAGTCCGAACCGACGCAGGTCTTCACTGTACGCAGGCCCTTGGCATAGGCTTGGCCGGAGACGAAGCCGGCCTTGCCGAGATCGGCCCAGACGGCGGGCAGATCTTCCTTCTCGATGCCGAGCAGATCGATGCGCTGGCCGCCCGTGACCTTGACCATCGGAATCTCGAACTTGTCGACGACATCGGCGATGGCGCGCAGCTCGTTCGCATTGGTGACGCCGCCCCACATGCGGGGAACGACGGAATAGGTGCCGTCCTTCTGGATGTTGGCGTGGACGCGCTCGTTGATGAAGCGCGACTGGTAGTCGTCGGCATATTCGTCCGGCCAATCGCAGACGAGGTAATAATTGAGCGCCGGCCGACACTTGGCGCAGCCGCAGGAGGTCTTCCATTCCAGTTCCTGCATGACGGCAGGAATGCTCTTCAGGCCTTTCGCCTTGATCAGGCGGCGAACATCGTCATGGCCGAGTTCGGTGCAGGTGCACATCGGCTGCACGGCGGCCGGATTGTAGCCGTCGCCAAGCGTCAGCGCCATCAGTTGTTCGACGAGGCCGGTGCAGGAGCCGCAAGAGGCGGATGCCTTGGTATGAGCACGCACGTCGTCGAGCGACGTCAGCCCTTTGCTGGTGATCGTCGAGGTAATCTTGCCCTTGCATACGCCGTTGCAGCCACAAATCTCCGCGTCATCCGGCAAGGCTGCAACGGCCGCCATAGGGTCCAGCGGCGACCCTCCCTGATAGGCCTGACCGAAGATCAGCGTCTCGCGCATCTCCGAAATATCGGTCGCCTTCTTCTTCAGATCGTTGAACCAGGCGCCGTCGGCGGTCTCGCCGTAAAGCACGGTGCCGATAATCTTGTTGTCCTTCAGCACCAGGCGCTTGTAGACGCCGGCGCTGGCATCGCGCAGCACGATCTCCTCGCGGTCGTCACCATCGGCGAAATCACCGAGCGAATAGAGTTCGATGCCGGTGACCTTCAGCTTGGTCGGCGTGTCCGCATGCACGAAAGCCGGCGAATGGTCGTCCGAGAGATGTGCTGCGGCAATGCGGGCCATCTCGTAAAGCGGGGCGACGAGGCCGTAGACCATGCCGCCCACCTCGGCGCATTCGCCGAGCGCAAAGATATCGCCATCCGAAGTCTGCATGCCGGCATCGACGACGATGCCGCGATTGACCGCAAGGCCGGCGTCCTTCGCCAGGCCGACACTCGGACGAATGCCGACGGCCATGACGACGAGGGTTGCCGGGATGATGCGGCCGTCGTCGAGTTCGATGCCTTCGACCTTGCCATTGCCGATGATCGCCTTGGTATTGGCCTTGCAGATGACCTTGATGCCGCGTTCCTCGACCGCCTTCTGTAACAGATAGCCGGCGGCGGGATCGAGCTGGCGCTCCATCAGCGTCGGCATGACGTGCAGGACGGTGACGTCCATGCCGCGCTGGGCGAGGCCAGCTGCCGCTTCGAGGCCCAAAAGACCGCCGCCGATGACGACCGCCTTTTCGCGCGACTGGGCGGCAAGCAGCATGGCCTGCACGTCGTCGAGATCGCGATAGGTAATGACGCCGGGCAGATCCTTGCCGGGAACCGGGATGATGAAGGGCACGGAGCCGGTGGCGATCACCAGCTTGTCGTAGCTTTCGGTTACGCCGTGGTCAGAGGTGACCGTCTTGGCATCGCGGTCGATGTTGACGATCTTGTGGCCCTTGTAGAGCATGATGCCGTGCTTGATGTACCAGCCGTCACCGTGAATGATGATCTGCTCGTAGTCCTTTTCTCCCGAGAGAACCGGCGACAGCATGATGCGGTCGTAATTGACGCGCGGCTCGGCATTGAAGATCGTAACTTCATAGCGTCCGGGCGCCCGTTCGAGGAGGTGCTCCAGCATGCGCCCGGGCGCCATGCCATTGCCGATGATGACGAGTTTTTCTGTCATGTTTCCTAGTCCTTAGATCAGGTTGCAGCCACGGGCGCCGAGGCCCCCTGGCGCGACAATTGCTTGACGGACAGGTGCATCCAGACGAGCGAGATCGCGACGATTGCGAAGAGCAGCAGGAAGCAGCTGGACCAAAGGCCGGTCATGTCCTTGAGGAGGCCGAAGGCGATCGGAAGGATGAAGCCGCCGAGACCGCCCATCATCCCGACGATGCCGCCGACGGCGCCGACGCTTTCAGGGTAATAGGCCGGAATGTGCTTGTAGACGGCGGCCTTGCCGAGGCTCATGAAGAAGCCGAGCACGAAGATGACGACGATGAAGATAACAGGCGTGATGGTCGTAGCCGGCAGCGACAGGATGAGAGTGGCTACGGCCGAGACGGCCAACATCGCATACATCACGCTGCGCGCCCCCTTCTTGTCCGACAGCACGCCGCCGAAAGCGCGGAAGATGCTGCCCGGGATGGAGTAGGCGGCCGCAATCATGCCGGCAGTTTCCAGGTTGAAGCCGTAGACGCCGACCAGATAGCGCGGCAGCCACAAGGACAGGGCTACGAAGCCCCCGAAGGCGAAGAAATAGTAGAGCGAGAAACGCCAGACCTGGACGTTCTGCAGCGGCGCGAATTCCTGAGCGAGGCTCTTGGAGGCGACGCCGCGCTCGCGGCGAAGACGAAAGGCCGGATCATCTGACGTGGTGAACCAGAAGACGATGGCCATCAGCGCCAGACAGACGGCCCAGATCTCGGCAACCGCCTGCCAGCCCCAAGCGAGCAGCACGAAGGGAGCAGCGAATTTGGTCACAGCCGCGCCGACATTGCCGGCGCCGAAGATGCCGAGCGCCGTGCCCTGCTTTTCCGCCGGGAAGAAAGGCGAGACATAGGCAACGCCGACCGCGAAGGAGCCGCCGGCAAGCCCGACGCCGAGGCCGGCGATCAGCATCTGCGTATAAGTCTGGGCGTAGGAGAGCAGGAAGGTCGCCACCGCGGCGGCAAGCATGGTGAGGGTGTAAACGAGACGGCCGCCGTAACGTCCCGTCCAGATGCCGAGGACGATGCGCACAAGCGAACCGGTCAGAACAGGGGTGCCGATCAGCAATCCGAACTCCGCCTCGTTCAAGCCGAGGTCCTGTTTGATGCGGATGCCGATGATCGCAAAGATCGTCCAGACGGCGAAACAGAGCGTGAAGGCGACCGTGGAAATCCACAATGCTTTGGCTGGTTCGCCGGCGGACATGGGCTGCGCTTTCTCGATGACAGACATGGCTTCTCCGTAGCGCGACAAGGTCGTGCCGATCCATTGCTGGGGGGGTTAAAAACAAAAAGCCGCTGGTCAGGCTGCGCATGCACGAGGCGCGCGAAATATCCTGATCAGCGGCTTTGCTGGTGGCGCCCGCCGTTGGACGCCGAATTCATGGTCTTCTCGGAGCGACTATTGCGCCCTCATACTGCGCTGATCGCCATTGATCTGTGCACCAGTATCCTTGCAAACTGCGTGCCAGTTTAGTGTTGTTTCTTTAAGTGACTGAATAGAAATGGAATTTCTAAAAACTGGTCGTCTGTACGTTTTTGCGGCTGCCAAAAAACGTGCAAATCTTTTGTGCGTTGCGGTGATGGTGGGCATCGAACATTGCTGGCGTTTTGTGCAGGTCGGCATGGATCAGGTCTCATCGCTGTGGGAGGCGAAGGGCAGGGCGCTTTTGACGGCAAAGCTCGCAACATAGTCCGGCAGTTCCGCCGGATCGAAGACGTGGCCGTCCATGAAGCAATCGCCTTCATCATTGCCCTCGATGCGGATGTCGGCGTCATCAGGTGCATTGGCGTCGCCGAGCGCTCTGCGATAGAGATCGGGACGGTAGGCGGAGGCGGCGGCCCGCGCCTTGTTGAGGCTGGTCTCGGCCTGTCCCCAGCGGATCATCTGGCTGTAGATCCACAGCGCATGGCTTGGTCTCGGGTAATTGGCGAAGCCGGAATGAAACTGGAAATAATCGGCGATAATGCGCCGGTTGCCCTTCGCATCGAGGTTGAATTCGCCGGCGAGAACGCGGCGAATGATGCCGACAGGGGCGGCGATATAGCGCGGATCGGCGAGGACCGCCGCCAACGCGTCGTGATTGTCCGGCATGTCGCACCAACGGGCTGCCGCGTCGAGCGCCACGATCAGCCGGGAAACGGTCTCCGGATGGCTCTCCGCCCAATCCGGCCGCATACCGATCACCTTCTCCGGGGCCGAGGGCCAGATGTCCTGTTTGGCGGCGACGATGCGGCCGACACCGCGCTCCGAGGCGACCATGTTCCACGGCGCGCCGACGCAGAAGCCATCTATCGCGCCGGCTGCCAGTGCGTCCGAGGTGAGCGGCGGCGGCACGACGACGAGCTTGACGTCCCTGTCGGGATCGATGCCGCCGGCCGCTAGCCAGTAGCGAAATTCGTAATTGTGGGAGGAGAAGGGATAGGTAACCCCGAACGTCGGCAGCGGCGCGCCGCGCGCCTTTATCGCCGCGATCGTTTGGGCCAGGGCATGGGCGTTATCCAGCGCGCTTGCCATCTCCGGCAATCGGGCGTCATCCCGCATCCTGTCGAAGAGCCGCGTCGACAGCGTGATCGCATTGCCACCGCGCCCAAGGGAAAACGGTGTGATCGTCGGCGAGGGATTGGAGCCGAGACCGAGCATGGAGGCGACCGGCATCGGCGACAGCATATGGGCGATGTCGAACTGGCGGAATGCTAGGCGGTCGCGCACATTCGCCCAGGAGACATCCTTGACGAGATCGAGCGTCAAGCCTTCCTTCTGCGCGAAGCCGAATTCCGCCGCCGCTATCAGTACCGATGCATCGACGAGCGGAATATAACCGGCCCGTAGCACCTTCGGCCCTTCACTGTTGACATGCGCGGGCGAGGGCAGCCCTCCGCTGGAACTGGCGGTGTTCGTCATCATATCCACTCCGGTTTCCTCCGGAAATTGAGGAGCCCCGCGATCACATCAAAAGTCCCGCGGCGGTGACAACGCTCTGGGCGATTTCCGACATCTTCTTCTTTTCGTTCATCGCCGTCTGGCGCAACAGGGCGAAGGCCTCTTCCTCGGACAGTCCGCGCATTTTCATCAAGATGCCCTTGGCGCGCTCGATAAGCTTGCGTTCCTCCAGCGCCGAGCGGGCATCGGCAAGCTCCCGCCGCAGCCGGCTAAAGGCATTAAAGCGGCTGACGGCCATGTCGAGGATAGGTTTGACGCGTTCCTTCTTCAATCCGTCGACGATATAGGCCGAGACGCCGGCATCGACCGCAGCCTCGATGGAGGCCGTGTCGGAGCGATCGACGAACATGGCGATCGGACGGCTGACTGTACGAGTCAGCTGGAACAGATGCTCCATCATATCGCGGTTGGGGTTCTCGATATCGATGATGATCACATCGGGCATCAGCGTTTCGATCGTTCGCGCGATGCCGTTGACCTCATGCACGACGGTGACGCGCGCATGCCCTGCCTCGCGCAGCCCTTCTTCAATGATGGAGGCGCGGATGGCATTTTCGTCGATCACCAGAATCGTCAGATCGAGATGCTTCATGATTATATTTATGACGCAGCGCAGCAATTTTGGCAAGGTTTGCGCCTCATAAATGTGCAGAAGCTATCGTGCTTAAAAATTGACCATACTGCCGCACTTTCAGGCGTCTCTACAGCGCGAGGCCGATATCGACAGCGAACTTTTCCAGCCCCATTGACGCTTGAGGAAGCGCTCCGTTTGGGCGAAAAGGCGTGGCGCTTTCGACCTCGATCTTTTCGAGTGTCGGCAGCGCCTGATCCTCGGGGCAGAAGGCAGGTTTTATTGGCCACCAGCGAATTTCATCCGATCCAACGGGCAAGGGATGACGGGCTTGCGGCGCGGGCACTGCGGGTAATTGAGGCCGTTCTCGGCGTTGCCGCAGCGCTCGTTCTCGCCGTGCTGCTCGTCATGGTGCTAGTCACTGTCTGCCTGCGCTATTTCTTCGGTACCGGCTTCATCGGCGCCGAGGATTTCGGCATCTGGCTGAATGTGGCGCTGGTCGCGCTCGGCGCGCCGCTCAGCCTCAATAGCGCCCTTGCCATGCGTCTCGACGTTTTCGTCAGGATGCTGCCGGAAGGCCTGCAGAAGCTGACGCGGATCGGCGCCGATGTCTTCACCGTGCTTTCGGCGCTGATCCTCGCTTTCGGCGGCCGCGAGATCATGACGATGCTTGGCGGCGTCTCGCCGACGCTCGGCCTGCCGGAATGGATCCGCTTCAGCTTCCTCGGTGCCGGCGGCGCGCTGATCCTCATCGTGCTGCTTCTGCAGCGAATCGCCGACCGCCGGGTCCTGCCGGTTGCTCTTTCGCTGGCCCTCGGCATCGCGCTCTATGCTGGCATCCCGCATATCTTGCTCGATCTCGACTGGCCGCCGAGCATCTTCCTCGGATTGATCGCGGCGATCGGCCTGGTACTTGCCGCACCGCTGCCGCACGCCTTTCTCGCCGCAGCCTATGCCGCCATCGCCTTCGGCAGCAGCCTGCCCGAGCCGGCGATCGTTTCTGCGACCGTCACCGGTATCTCGAAATTCCTGCTGCTCGCCATTCCTTTCTTCCTGCTCGCCGGCGGCCTGCTGACGGCATCAGGCGTCGCCAATCAGCTCGTGCGCTTTGCCGCCGCCATGGTCGGTCATCGCCGGGCCGGACTGGCGCAGACCACGCTTCTGACCAGCGTTCTCTTTTCCGGCGCTTCCGGTTCCTCGGTCGCAAATGCCGCCTTCGGCGCATCGACCTTCCAACCGGAATTGGTCAAGCACGGTTATCACCCGGCGCGGGCTGCGGCGATCATCGCCTCGACATCGGTTCTCGACAACATCATCCCGCCGTCGATTGCCTTTCTCATCCTCGCCTCGGCGACCAATCTTTCCGTCGGCGCACTGCTAGTCGGCGGCTTTTTCGCCGGCGGGCTGATGGCCATATGCCTGGCGGTCGCCATCCATCTGACCGTGCGTGAGCAGGTGCCCTTGCCGCGCGCAACCGCGAGGCAGCGCTGGCAATCGGCGGTCCAGGCGATCCCGGCCTTCGGGCTGGGTGTCATTGTCGTCGTCGGCATCCGCATCGGCATCGTCACGACGACGGAAGCGGCAGCGCTCGCCGCTTTCTATACGCTGCTGCTCGGCATCGGCGCCCGTCTCGGTATCCTCTCGCTCTATGCCATCTTCCGCCAGGCGGCGGTCGAAGCGGCGGCGATCGGTCTGCTGATCGGCACGGCCGGCCCTTTCGCCTTCCTGCTGGCGGTCGACGACGTGTCTTCGCTGATCGCCCATCTGACGACGGCGCTCGGCGGCAGCGCGCTGGCCGTCATTCTTTTGTCGAACGTCATTCTGCTCGCCGTCGGTCTCGTTCTCGACATCGGGGCCGCGATCCTGCTCTTCGGTCCGATCCTGCTGCCGGCAGCGATCGCCGCCGGCATCGATCCCATCCAGTTCGGCGTCATCATCGTCGTCAACCTGATGATCCACGGGCTGACGCCGCCGCTCGGCATGCTGATCTTCGTCGTCAGCGGCGTCACCCGCATTCCCGCCTCGGAACTCTTCCGGGCGGTGGTTCCCTATCTGCTCGCTCTCCTGGTCTCGCTCGCAATCCTCTGCGCCTGGGCCATCATCGTCTAACGAACGGACAATCCATGGACAATCTCAACCGACGCAATCTCCTGAAGTTCGCAGCGCTCGCCGGAACGGCGCTCGCAGCGCCCGCTTTCGTCCGCACGGCCGCCGCCCGCACGACGACGATCACGATCGCCTCGCTGCTCGGCGACGACAAGCCGGAAACCAAGATCTGGGTGAAAATCGGCGAGCTGGTCGAAGCCAGGCTTCCAGGCCAGTTCAAGTTCAATATCGTCAGGAACGGTGCGCTCGGCGGCGAGAAGGAAGTGGCCGAGGGCGTGCGCCTCGGTTCGATCCAGGCGAGCCTCTCGACGGCCTCGTCGCTTTCCGGCTGGGCACCGGAGCTGCAGATCCTCGATCTGCCCTTCCTCTTTCGCGATGCCGACCATGTCCGCAGGACCGTCGGCGGCGATGTCGGCGCCGATCTCAAACAGAAGCTGCAGGCGCAGAATTTCGTCGTCGGCGATTTCATCAATTACGGCGCGCGCCATCTCCTGACCAAGGAACCGGTGACCCGGCCCGAGCAGCTCAAAGGCAAGCGCATCCGTGTGATCCAGAGCCCGCTGCACACCAAGCTCTGGAGCGCATTCGGCACCACGCCGATCGGCATTCCGATCACCGAGACCTATAATGCGCTCGCAACCGGCGTCGCCGACGCGATGGACCTGACCAAATCGGCCTACTCAGGTTTCAAGCTCTATGAGGTCGTGCCCGATATGACCGAGACCGGCCATATCTGGGCATCAGGCGTCATCTATTATTCCTCTGCCTTCTGGGCCGGCCTCAACGGCGATCAGAAGGCGGTATTCGAGCAGGCCTCCAGCGAAGGGGCCGCTTACTTCAACCAACTGATCGTCGACGACGAGGCGAAGTCCGTCGAGACGGCGCTTGGCCATGGCGGAAAGCTGTTGAAGCCGGAAGCCTTGGAGGAATGGCAGAAGGGCGCGCAGGGTGTCTGGGCCGATTTCGCGCCTGTCGTCGGTGGCATCGACAGGATCAAAACCGTTCAGGCGGCCTGAAGCGGGGGAAGGGCGGACCGCTGACGGTCCGATAGGGGCGACTGAAAAATCGGCCTTATCATCGCTCGGATGTATCGGAAAAATAATGCCGCCGCAGGCCTGAAATCGAAAGAGCATGCCTTCGGCGATCGTGGTATATGACTTACTTAAAATCCTGGAATGGGAAGTTCTTAACCTTCGGCCGGTGCGATCCTGTTGACCGCAATCTCGCGACCGCTTCCGGCGGACGGATCCCATGGCCTCGATTTGAAACAAACAACATTAAACACAAGGCTTTGGAGGGCCGACCATGAGCTTACGCATCAACGATATTGCCCCCGATTTTACCGCCGACACCACCCAGGGACCGATCAGCTTCCATGAGTGGATCGGCAATGGCTGGGCCGTGCTGTTCTCGCATCCGAAGAATTTCACGCCGGTCTGCACGACCGAGCTCGGCGCCATGGCCGGCCTGGCGGGCGATTTTTCCAAGCGTGGCGCCAAGATCATCGGCATCTCCGTCGATCCCGTGGAAAGCCATGCCAAGTGGAAGAACGACATCAAGACCGCCACCGGCTTCGATGTCGAATATCCGCTGATCGGCGACAAGGATCTCAAGGTCGCCAAGCTCTACGATATGCTGCCGGCCGGCGCCGGCGAGAGCTCGGAAGGCCGCACGCCCGCCGACAACGCCACGGTGCGTTCGGTTTTCATCATTGGTCCCGATAAGAAGATCAAGCTGATCCTCACCTATCCGATGACGACGGGCCGGAATTTCAACGAGATCCTGCGTGCCATCGATTCCATCCAGCTGACGGCCAAGCACCAGGTGGCGACACCGGCGAACTGGAACCAGGGCGAAGACGTCATCATCACCGCCGCGGTTTCCAATGAAGACGCGATCACGCGTTTCGGCTCCTTCGATACGGTTCTGCCCTATCTCCGGAAGACCAAGCAGCCGACGGCCTGACCGCTGCTTTCAAGCCGTTCTGGAAGCCGCCGCGGCCATTGCCCCCGGCGGCTTTTTCATGCGCCATTGCCGAAATGGGGAAGCGTCGCGCCGTGAACGATGCTATCTATGATCAGCGTCGCGATGGAAGTCGAACCTGCTGAGATCCGATGAGAGGGCGAAAGCGTCAGTCCGGCATGGGGAAGAGAGCGGCGAAGGCCCTGCTTTCGCTCTGCTTTCTGTTTACCGTCATAGACACGCCAAAGGCCCAGCCGGAAGTAAGCGCTGCCGAGCCGGCCTGTCTCTATTCCGGGCCTTCTGCGTCGGGATCGGATGAGACGCTCTGCATCCGCAAGGACAGTTTCAATCGCGATCTCTGCGCCGCGATCGAGCATTTCGCCGAGGCCAATCAGTTGCCGCCGGAATATTTCGCCCGCCTCATCTGGCGCGAAAGCACCTTTCGCCCCGACGCGGTCAGTTTCAAAGGCGCGCAGGGTATTGCCCAGTTCATGCCCGGAACGGCGAAACTGCGCGGTCTTGAAGACAGCTATCAGGTGCTGGAGGCGCTCCGGAAATCGGCGCAGTATCTCGACGAATTGCGCAATCGTTTCGGCAATCTCGGCCTTGCCGCCGCCGCCTATAATGCCGGCGAAAACGGTCTTGCTTCTTACCTAGCGTCAGGAAGATTGCCTTACGAGACGCGCAGCTACGTGATGGCGATCACCGCCCATACGGTGGAGGAGTGGAAGGAAAAGCCACCGGAAACTGCGGCAGCCCCGCTCGATAAGGACAAGCCCTTTTTCGACGGCTGCGTGGCGCTTGCCGAACGCCGGACGTTGAAGGACACGCCGTGGCGTCAGGAGGGCGACTGGGCGCCCTGGGGTGTCCAGCTTGCCGCGAACGCGGATGTCGCGGTGGCCCGGCGCATGTTTCTCGATGCGGTGCAGGATCTGCCTGCGCCGCTCAATGCGGAACAGCCGCTGATCCTGCGCCAGCGCGATCGCAGCTTCGGCTTTCGCCCGCGTTATGCCGCCCGCATCGGCCGGCAGACGCGCCTGGAAGCCAACAGCCTCTGCAACCAGATCCGCACTCACGGCGGCACCTGCCTTGTTTTCAAGAATCGATAACGGGGCCGCTTTCCCATTCGCGGCGAAAACTCCGCTTGCAGGATCGCGACACGGCGCAGCATAGTCGGCGCGGATCATGCAAAGGGAGGAACGACAATGCGGGTTTTGGTCATCGGAGCGACGGGCCATGTCGGAACCTATCTCGTTCCTCGTCTGGTCGAGGCGGGGCACGACGTCGTTACCATCAGCCGCGGCGCGGCAAAGCCCTACACCGAAAATCGCGCCTGGGCCTCCGTCGACCAGCGCCAGATGGATCGGGCCGAGATGGAACGGACCGGCGAATTCGGCCCGGCCGTGCGTGAAGTGAAAGCCGATATCGTCATCGACATGATCTGCTTCACGCTCGAGAGTGCCGAGCAACTGGTGACCGCGCTATCCGGGCATGTCGGTCATTTCCTGCACACCGGCACCATCTGGACCCATGGCTACCCCCGCACCGTGCCGACACTCGAAGAGGCGCCGAAGTCTCCCTTCGGTGACTACGGCATCCAGAAGGCGGCGATCGAAACCTATATGCTGCAGCAGGCAAGGCTTCGCGGCTTTCCGGCCACCATCATTCATCCCGGCCACATCGTCGGTCGCGGATGGGCGCCGCTCAACCCTGCAGGCAATTTCAACCTGCAGGTCTTTTCGACCCTCGCCCGCGGAGACGCCCTTGCGCTGCCCAACTTCGGCCTGGAGACGGTCCATCACGTCCATGCCGATGACGTGGCGGCGATGTTCATGGATGCGATCGCCAACTGGAATGCGTCGACCGGCGAAAGCTTCCACGCGGTTTCGGAGCAGGCGCTGACGCTTCGCGGTTATGCCGAAGCCATGTCGCACTGGTTTGGGCGGGAGCCGAAACTCAGCTTCGCCCCATTCGATGTCTGGGCCGAAAGCCAGACGGCCGAAGATACGGAGGCGACATGGGAGCATATCGCCCGCAGCCCGAATTGCTCGATCGCCAAAGCCCGGCGCCTGCTCGGTTACTCCCCGAGATACACGTCTCTGCAGGCAGTGCAGGAGGCTGTGGACTGGCTGATCGGGCAGGGAAGGATCTAGACCCACTAACGGATCAGGATAGCTCTGAAATCATTGACGTTGGTACCGGTCGGGCCGGTTTCGAAGAGATCGCCGACGGCGGCAAAGCCCGAATAGCTGTCATTGCCGTCGAGCAGCCGGCGCGGATCGAGCCGGGCAGCGCGCAGGCGCTTGACCGTGCCGCCATCGGCGAAGGCACCCGCATTATCCTCGGAGCCGTCGATCCCGTCCGTGTCTGCAGCAAGGAGATGAATGCCCTCCTGTCCGTCGATTGCTAGCGCCATGGCGAGCGCGAATTCGCCGTTGCGTCCGCCCTTGCCGCCCTTGGCGCGAAGCGTCACCGTCGTTTCGCCGCCGGACAGGATGACAACCGGCTTCGAAAACGGCCTGTTCCGGCCGAGCACCTCGCGGGCGATCGCCGCATGCACCAGCGCCACGTCACGCGATTCTCCCTCGATCGCATCCGAAAGGACCGCCGGCACTATCCCCTGCGACTTCGCCAGGGCGGCGGCTGCCTCCAGCGAGACGCCGGCAGAGGCGATGATGTGATGCGCGTGGCGTCGGAAGACCGGATCGTCGGGCCGCGGCGCATCGGCCTTGGGTGAGTTCAGATGGTCGAGGGCTGCCTGCGGCAGCTGTAATCCATATTGCTTGACGATCTCAAGCGCGTCGTGCCGCGTCGAACCATCAGGCACTGTCGGCCCGGAGGCGACATGAGCCGGGTTGTCGCCGGGAATGTCGGAGACGATCAGGCTGACGACCCTTGCTCTGGTTGCTGCCGCAAGTCTCCCGCCTTTGATGGTCGAGAGATGCTTGCGCACGACGTTCATCGCCGAGATCGGCGCCCCCGAGGCGAGCAGGATTTCGTTGAGCGCAATCTCGTCTTCGAGTGTCAGCCCCACCGGCGGGGCGGGCAGCAGCGCCGAGCCGCCGCCGCAGATCAGCGCGATCACCAGATCGTCTTCCGTCAGTCCGCTCACCGTCTCCGTCAGCCGTCTTGCCGCTGCAAGTCCCGCCGGATCGGGAACAGGATGGGCAGCCTCGATGATCTCGATGTCGCGTGTGTCGCAGCCATAGCCGTAGCGCGTGACCACCAGACCCGTAAGCGGCCCGTCCCACACGCTTTCGAGCGCTCGCGCCATCTGCGCGGCACCCTTGCCGGCGCCGATCACCACGGTCTTTCCCTGCGGCCTGTCAGGCAGGTTTGCCTTGATGCCGGTCAGCGGATCGGCGGCGCGAACAGCCGCGTCGAACAGGCTTTTCAGGAAATCGCGGGGAGCGCTTATCGTCATCGGTGGTCTCTGCTGCCTGGAGTGTCGATCGTCACACCGACAGTCGACGCATCCCCGTGCCGGCGTCAAGGTCGAAGACGAAGCAGTGTGACGGTTGTCGACTGCAAATTCTGCTTCATCGAAAGGAACGGATAAGAACGATAGAAAGCATTAACCATAGTCCCGTAGACAACGAACAGGATCAAAGGAACCTGTGTTCGATGGCTACTGAAATGACCTGCCGCCCCGCCGCCCAGAGTGAAGGCGTGGTGATTGCCTTTCCCTCCGGAACCGGAACCGCCAATATCGAGCGCTGCGCCCGTGAACTCGGCCGCAGGCATGGCGCGGATGCGATTGCATTCTGGAGGGCTGAATGCCGCAGGCTCGCCGATCAGCTTCTGGCAGCCGGAATGCCGGAGAGCGACGTCGGCGAGCGGGTGCTGCAGTTTCAGCAGGATGTCCAGATCGAACTCGTCCTCAGCCATCAAAACGGGCCGCTGCCCAAGTCTCAGAACCGATAGCGGCGCTCTCGCTGAATCTGGACGGTCCCCCGGCGAATGGCATGGCAACCAGTTTGCTCCCGTTCTGTCGCTTTACCGCAGCAGCCCGGCAGATCGAAGGGCGTCTTCAATGACCTTCTGGATGCCGCCGCGATCATCCCCTATGGCAGATGAACCTGCGACGTTTTCCGGTTGCGCAGTAGCGGGTTTTACATTGCGCCGCTTTTCAAACGAGGGAACCAGGCCCCAGGACCTGGCGATTTCGACGGTCGAGGAAATTCCGATGTCAAGCATGAAGGGGCCGCTCGCCCCGTAGCCGGTGCCGACGTCGAGCGGCGTGCCGTGATCCATTCCGGCAATCGTATAGAGCTCGATCACCTCCACCCCGTGAGCGTCGGTCCAGACCCTTCGCTGATGGCGTCCGATATTTTCCACGCGCGACGGCGATACGTCGATGCCGTGGATATTTCTCCATTGGTCGACGATTGCATTTGCATTCGATGGCACGACGGTTCTGTCCGCGCTTCCCTGCCAGAGCGACAAAGTCGGCCACGGGCCTTTGTGGGTTGAGGCGTTTCTCAACCGCAGTTGCAGTTCTTTGGCGGTCGGGCCGCCATGACCGCGCATTCGGTCGAACGCCTCGGGAATGGTCGCGGCGCTGGCATAGGGCAGGCCTGCAATGATGGCGCCTCCGGCAAAAATCTCCGGATAGGTGGCAAGCATGGCGGCGGTCATGGCGCCACCGGCCGAAAGCCCGGTCACGAATACGCGCCTGCTGTCGATGCTGTGTTCCGCAACGACCTTTGCGATCATCTGGCGAATGGAAAAGACCTCGCCATGATCCCGGCCTATATCCTCCGGGTTGAACCAGTTGAAGCAGAGGTTGGGATTGTTTGCCCTTCGCTGCTCGGGAAACAACAGCGCGAAACCATAATCCTCTGCCAATCGCGACCACCCCGACCCGATGTCATAGCCGGCGGCGGTCTGAGTGCAGCCGTGCAGGACGGTGACCAGCGCCATGTTCTTTGCGCGCTTCGACGGCAGGAAGATGTAACCTCCCAAAGCACCCGGGTTTGCACCAAATGTGCCCAGGGCAATCAGATCGGGATTTTCCTGCGTGGGGCGGGGGCGAAGCGTTCCTCGCAACGCAGCAAGGCGTGCGAGCGTGTCGGACATAGATCTCATGAAAGTCTCCGCCAATCAGCAGCCGGGATGGCGGTGATGCCTGCGTAAACGCGTCAGTCGGCGGAAAGTTGCTGCGCTGCACAATATTTTCTGAGCAGGCTGGATTTCCGGTAGCGCGGGTAGGCTCGCCGGGCGAGGAACTTCGGTCCGGAAATGACGTTGATGTTGTCGATTGACAGCATTGTCGCTGCAATTAGCGAGGCTTTTCAGATGTCGAACAAACCCAACTTCTTCTCTTCCTTTGCAACCATCGTCGCCGATTTCTCGGGAAAGCCGTTCACCTTTGTCGCGGCTCTGACGCTCGTGATTGCCTGGGCGGTATCGGGACCCTTTTTCGGCTATTCTGAAACCTGGCAGCTTGTGATCAATACAACCACGACCATTATCACTTTCCTGATGGTCTTCGTGTTGCAGAACAGCCAGAACCGTGACGGCAAAGCGGTTCAGGCCAAGCTGGACGAACTCATCCTGACGAGCCAGGCCGCCAACAAGTTCGTCGGCATCGAAAAGTTGGACGAGGGTGAACTCAGAGAAATGAGCAAGACGCTTGCCGCGCAAGCCGAATGCGTCGAGGAAAAAGCGGATGAGAAATCTGCCGCGGAGGCAGCCTCCACCTGATGCATATCGCCTCGATGCGACTTTTCAGTTTGTCATCTTGTCATGGTGTTGCTGGCGCATTTCCTCGATGGCCTCGACCTCTTTCTTCTCAGCCGCAATCCAGTGATTTCCGGCCTTGCTTGATCGGATCAGTTCGTCGAGCTTGGTTTGGAGCGCCACCATGTCCCGATTTTGGGAGTGCTGCACCAGCAGAAGAATAAAAAATATGATGAGCGTCCCCATCACGTTGGTCAGCAAAAACCATTGCCGTGGGAAAGAAAAAGTGACGCCCGCCGCCGCCCATATGGCGACCAACGCGACCAGCGTGACAGGGACCACGCGATGCCCCGCCCACAAGACGGCCAAGTCGGAAATCTGTCGAAAACGCCAGCGCATACGGCTCTCCACAGCGCATAAACGAAAGAGGGAGCAGATGTTTCCCTAATCCAAGCTCAATACATTAAGTGCTGCGAACAGTTTAAAACCCGCGTTTCCGCGGGTTTTAGACGACGAGCCATTCTTATGGCCACCCTATGTTCAATTCAGTTTGACCGACGGTTCGCGGCCCCAGACACGCAGTTTGCCAAGCGCTTTAACAAAGGCCGCGACATCCCCGGCCGCTCTAAGCGCAAGCACGCCCTCATCCAGGGAATCGGCAATTCCGGCCCTTTGCATGAGGGGCAGCGCTGTTTCCACATAGCCGATGAACTTGCAGTGCACGAAGGCATCCGAAACGAAATCATGGGCCGTTGCCTCCTTTAGCAGATCACTGCTTCCCGCCGACGAGGGCAGTAGCGCGACGGCGTCGTAAAGCACCGAAGGTCCGCCGTCGATCATCTGATGCGCCTCGATCCAATTGCCGTCCGAGAGCGTCACGCCGCCAATCTTTGGCGCGATCACTTCGAATGTTGCCTTCTGCTCGGTGACCTCGGCAAGCAGCGCCTTGAAGATCGCGGCGTCGCTCCCATCGGTGACAAGAATACCGAGCTTGCGTCCTTCGAACCGCTTCGGACCGCGCTCGATAATGCTGAGCGCCGGCGACGGCTCGAGATCCTGGCGCGTCGGCATGGCGGCATCGGCAGGCTTCGGCATCGATTTGAAGCCGAGTGCGTGGCCGACCTTGCTGGCCAAAGTCTCATCGATGTTCATAAGATGCGAGACCATCCGCTCGCGAATGACCGGTGTTTCGACTTTGCTCAATTCGAAGATCAGCGCTGCTGCAATATGGCGTTGCTCCGGCGGAGTCTGACTGATGAAGAACTGCCTGGCCTGGCTGTAATGGTCGGCAAAGCTTTCCGGCCGCAACCGGACCTTGGCACCCTGCTCCTCGGCCGGCAGGTGACGATAGCCCTGAACCGGCGATTCTCGCGGTCCCTGATTCCAGGAGTTCGGCTGGTAATTGACCCGTCCGACAGGATTGCGCATCGCCATGTGGCCATCCTGCTGGAAATTGTGGAAGGGACATTTCGGCGCGTTGATCGGCAGATGGGTGAAATTCGGGCCGCCCAGACGTTTTAGCTGCGTGTCGAGATAGGAGAAGTTCCGTCCCTGCAGAAGCGGGTCGTTGCTGAAATCGATGCCGGGCGGAACGTTCTGCGTCATGAACGCGACTTGCTCGGTCTCGGCGAAAAAGTTCTCGGGCATTCGGTCGAGCACCAGACGGCCGATCGGTTTGACCGGCAGGATCTCCTCGGGAATGATCTTTGTCGGATCGAGGATGTCGAAGTCGAACGTGTCGGCGAAATCCTGATCGAAAAGCTGGACACAGAGTTCCCACTCCGGGAAGTTTCCTGACTGGATCGACTGCCAAAGGTCGCGGCGATGGAAATCCGGATCCGCACCATTGATCTTGACCGCCTCGTTCCAGGCGACGGACTGCAGGCCGAGTTTTGGTTTCCAGTGGAATTTGACGAAGGTCGATTCATCGGCCGCGTTGACGAAGCGGAAGGTGTGAACGCCAAACCCCTCCATGAAACGGAAGGAGCGCGGGATGGCGCGGTCCGACATGACCCACATGATCATATGCATGCTTTCCGGGGTGAGCGAGATGAAGTCCCAGAAATTGTCATGCGCCGACTGCGCCTGCGGAAATTGCCTGTCGGGTTCCGGCTTTACGGAATGGATGATGTCCGGAAATTTGATCGCGTCCTGAATGAAGAAGACGGGAATGTTATTGCCGACCAGATCCCAATTACCCTGCTGCGTGTAGAGCTTCACCGCGAAACCGCGCACGTCGCGCGCCAGATCGAAGGACCCCTTGCTGCCGGCGACTGTCGAAAACCGCACGAAGGCCGGCGTCTTTTCCCCGGGCCGTTGGAACAGATCGGCCCGGGTGTAGGCGGCCAGCGATTCATAGGTTTCGAAATAGCCATGGGCGCCATAACCCCGCGCATGCACGACCCGCTCGGGGATGCGCTCGTGGTCGAAATGGAAGATCTTCTCGCGAAAATGGAAGTCATCGATGAGGGCGGGGCCGCGGGCGCCGAGACGAAGCGTATTCTGATCGTCGGAAACGGGGCCGCCTTGTGCTGTGGTCAGCACCGGCATGCCGTGCTCGGCAAACTGATGCAACTCACCGCCTGCACCGCGGTGCAGTTTCTGATCATGAATCGTCGCGTTGTCCGAGGGCGAGGTCTTCGTCTTCTTGGCCATCTATCTTCTCCGGAAAGGGTGTGACCTAACCGAAGCTCAAAAATGGCGACATGTTCCGCTCGCCGCGAAATAAACTGCAACCTGGCGAAGGGTTGCGTTCAAACGTAAAATAGGGCGCGGGGCCCTTCGACCCCGCGCCCCCGGTTTCCGGCGGTTTTCAGAGCCGGCGTGCAACGATGAGATCTTCCTCTTCGTCGCGTTGCGATCCGCCAAACGCTGCGGCAGCAGAGGCGATGAAAGCCCCGATCAGAAGCGACAGCGAGCCGAGCAGGGCCGTCGTGGAGGCCGCCTTGCGTGCCTCATCGGCAGCTTTCTGGGCGGCGACCTTGGCGTCGTCGATCCGCTTCAGCACCGTATCGACGCGGGTGCGTGCATCGGCTTCGGAAAGACCCGTTCGGGACGATACGATGGTGGCAAGATAGGCCTTGTCGTCATCGGGAACCTGGCCCTGGGCAGCGCCGTTGAGGAGGATGCGGGACACCTCGGACGTTGCCGCGGCATCATTGGACGTCGCCGCGGCGCGAGCCTTGTCAGGGCGCAGCAATGCGTCGGTAAAATAGGACGTGGACAGATCCACCGGCGAGGTTGCCGACGAAGCTGCTGCCGTGCCGGCGGCCGTGGCGGTCGATCCCACGACCGATCCCGCGGCTTGTGCACCCGCGCCGGCCAGCGAGGTCAACGATGATGCGAGAAACCCGGCGACGAAGACGGTCGCCAGCGCCCAGCTTAGGAAACCATGAGCCGTGTCACGGAAGAAAACCTCGTCCGTGTGAACAGCCGCCCATTTCGTCCGCAGCCGGCCGGTAATGTAGCCTCCGAGCGCCGAAGAGAGCCATTGCACGAGAACGAGCCAGATTGCCGCCGTCACGCCGAGTGTCCCGAGCGAACTGCTTTGCCCCGACCAGGGCGACACCATGGTCAGCCCGAGCCCGGATCCAAGCAGCAGTAGAATGAGGGTGACGCCAATGGCCGCGGCGGCGCCCCCGAAGATAGGCCCCCATGTCATGGCCGATTTGGAGGATTCAACCGGAGTGGCAACCTCTCCGGAACCTGTCATTGAAACCGACATGATCTGTTCCTATCGCATAAACAGAGCAAGAAGGATGATGATAGGCAGTGGAACACCGAGCAGCCAAAGTAGAATACCGCGACCCATGAGAGACCTCCTGTCAAAGCTGACGTTACGTTGTTGATGCCACTCAACTTTTAACCGCGGTGTTTGTTCCCGGCCCGCTTGATCATCGACGATCTTCAGACGCAGATTATAAGATTGACGAAATCTAGGGCGCTCGCGCTAACGCCAGCCGGGGAGCGCACCTATATCTTGGGTTCAAGGTGGGGAAATTCTCCCGTTACTCCCAAAGGCAGAAACTCATGGCTGCATCACAGCGTGAATCGGAGAAGCATCGATGAACAGATTTCGGGCATTTGTAGCGGCCGGAGCAATCAGTCTTGCCTTTATCACTTCCGCCTGCTCGACGGCGCCGAATTCATACGGCTCGGCGTCGGGATATCAACCGGGAGATTCCTTGAATCCGGCCTGCGCCGATGGCTTCCGACCCGGCGATGGCCGTTCGTGCAGCTATTAGAAGCGGTCGGCTCGTCCGATTATAACGGCAGCTTGCGGGCGGAGGTGCTTCGTGAGCGGTCGCGCAGGTCGGCCGGCAGGATTCGTGATCCGCTCCTGGCGTCATTCCCGTTTGATGGTTTTGGCGATAGTATATGTTTGAAGGGAGCCGAGGGCACGGTTCCCACGCTCTAACGATCAAGAAAGAACGGCCACGTGATCTCGTGGCAGCGACGTGACGTCAATCTGCCGCCCGACCCCATTCTTAATTTAATGGCGGTCGCGTCCTGCCGCAGTCTCTATACCATCAGACCGGCAACGCAAAGATGACCGGTTCGTCGCTTGTTGCTTTCGTTAAAGGCGAACGCCAGGACACAGGCCCTGAGCAATCACCATCGATAAAGGCCGGGCGCCCCGTGGGCGCACACGACCGCGGCGACGCTGATTCTCTTGCGAGGTGGATCTTTGGGCCGATTCCAACAATGTCACTGGCCGCGGGGCAACGCATCGATCAACTGGTGCACCTTGTCGGTTGCGTAGACGATATCCTCGCGCGGCAAATGCACCGTGATTTCGATCTCCTGCCATCGTCCGCCATTATTTCTAGCGTAACTCACGGCGGCCTGTAGAGATTTGAATTCAACTGCGGGCGCGCCGGCGATCCAGAACTGCACGGTACAATCGGCTTCGGAATAGTCGGAGAGTGCTTTGAGCGGGTCTAGGGCCATGTCGATGGGCTCTACACCTTTGGTGGTTCTTTGGCTACCGCACGTGAAGCGCCGCCGCTGTTTTCGAGTCGCGCAATCCGCGCCACATTGACGTGACCTCCGCTCCTCCAACACCGATGACCGGCGCGATCACCACCCCTTCCGACACTGGGGCGCGGCGGCGGGTCTTTCTGGAAATTCCACAGAGGAGAGCCGTTCATGCCAGGTTAATGCGTATTAACCGAGACTCGGGGCCTGAAAGGATGCGCCGATGAAAAAGCTTTTTCCCGTAGTCGCAGCCACAGTCTTGACTGCATGTTTCGCTCTGCCGCTAAACGCCACGCCGATTTTCGTGCCGAAACCGGTAGCAATGCACACCGCCGACTTCGAGCAGGTCAAAGACCGTCGCCACGGCAATGGACATGCGTATGGCCACTGGAAGAAAAGCCGGTACGCTTACCGCGACTGCCGGTATTACGGCTCGTGCTACCGTCCTCGGCACTACGGCTATCGCGACTATTACGGCTATCGCGACGATTACCCCTATCGTCGTCGATCAGGCGTGACCGTGTATTTCAATTTTTAGTCGGCATCGCTCCGATCTCTTGAAGCCGTCGACCTCACCCCACAACCACAGCAGCCCGCCAAGCTCCAACTCGGCGAGCGTTTTGTGTCTGGCGCCTGAACAAAGAAAAAGGTCGGGGCGAACGCTCGCGCCGACCTTCTTTGATTGCATCAGCTCGGTGCCAGTACATCCGTGGTCACCGGCAAAAGCTATCCGATGGATCGAATTTAAGCGCCTTGTGAATTTTCGCAAGGATTAGGGGATGCTGATTTAGGGCTAAAAGTGAGAAGAAAACGCCTGTCTTCGGATTTCTCAACGAAACAGGCGATTAACTTGAAAATGGCTCCCCGGGCCGGATTCGAACCGGCGACCTGTCGATTAACAGTCGAATGCTCTACCGCTGAGCTACCAGGGATCACTGCTTGGCGCGGTGTGAGTGGGCTAATACAAATGCTTGTTCGATTTGCCAAGCAGTTTTTTCAAAAAAATGAAATGAACTTGTATTTGGGTTGTCTGTGCCCATCTCTGGGGAATGACGAACCGGAATGAGCGAGAAGAGACGAGGGGCGGCGAAAAGCCCAGGAAGCGGGCAGGGCGCTTCGGCATCGATCATGCAAGCGGCAGGCTCATGCTCGGCTCTTTCAGCATCGGTATGCCGCGCTCCCGCATCGCGCGGATGGCGATCGGCGTCGCCCTCATTCTATGCGGTTTCCTGGGCTTCCTGCCGATACTGGGCTTCTGGATGTTGCCGCTCGGCTTCCTTGTGCTCTCGCACGATCTTCCTGTCGCGCGCCGGCTCCGCCGCCGCCTAGCGGTCTGGTGGCACAGGCGTGGGAAACCGGCTGGCTGAGAGGTGAGGACATGAAGGCATTTTTTGTTGTCGCCCTGTCAGTGGCGACGATTCTCTCAGGCGTTCCCGCTGAAGCCCAGGCTGTCGACAGCCGGGGTTTTGACGCTCGCGGCATCTGCCGCCGTCCTGAAGGCTGCGTGGTCGATCACGGCCAGGGCGGCAGCTATAACGGGCCTCGCAACTACCGCAACTTCAACGGCCGCAATGAGCGTGACGGCAATAACGATCGCGACCGGAACGATCGCCGCTCTCGCAATCAGAACAGAAGCGACAATTTCGATGGCCTGACCAACCGTGTGGCGGCAGGTCTTATCGCCGTTGAGCCGGGTGTATCGCCCACGCGAACCTAATCTAGTTGGACCTGAGTTCGCTTTCTTCAAAAACGCCGTTGGGACCCTGATCGAGGCTGGTCACCATCAACAAGCTGCTGACGGCAAGGAGGAGGACGAGCTTCAGCGCGTAGGATAGGGAGACATGTCGGCTGCTCTGTGAGACGCGGGAAGGCGCGATATAATAGTTGTAGTAGAAGTATGGATCAGTCGTTTCCAGCAGGTTCTCGTAGACATGCGGCGGAATGTCCACATGCTTCATCGGTGGAGAACCCGGAAATTTAACATGAAGATCGCGGCTGTCGGCATCATAGGCCGCATGCACGTGCTTCGATTTGAGGGCAGCCCACTCCATTTGCAGCTCCTATCGCCCTCCCAGGGCCAATATGAAGCCCGCAGGACGATCGTCAAGCTAACAATTTGTTTCAAATGCGATCACTGCCGGGAAGGGCACCGCTACGATGAGGGAATTCGAGCCTGCGCTCGTGCCGGCCGGCACTGAAAAATGGACTTTTCGGCTGCCGCGGAATGGCGTTTTTCCGAAATGCCCTCTTGCGATTTCCTTACGATCATTCTAAACGCTCGCCACGGCTCAGATAACGAGCTTGTGAGGCCTCGTGGCGGAGTGGTGACGCAGAGGACTGCAAATCCCCAGCAAACCTAGCAAAATCAGCGGCCGTTCTGAATAAGCGCCGGTCATTCAGCCGTTTTCCTTGATTTTTCGCACATTGTTTTTGTTCAGATTTTTCGGCTGTTCAGAATGGCCGAAGCGCTTTTTCGTGGCTTCCAGGACGCGCTTTTCCGTCTCTTTTGCATAGCCACGGTAAGCCGCCGCTGTCTTGTGCTTCGACAGCACTCGACCCTGCCCCTCGGTTAGGCCGCTCTCTTCCAACTCTGTCATTCCGCCGTGCCGGCATTTGTCCAGGCTGAAGCCGTAGATCTCGAGCTTGTCAGCCATCTCGCGGACCTCATGGGCGAGGAAGGTTCCATCCCCGAATAAGCGACAACATCAAGCAGGCGGCGAGCGACGAACAATGGCGAGAGATCTTCGAGTCCGCGAGCCTGAAGGTGCATCGCCACTCTACCCACTTGTCGAAGCACATCATTCAGGCATGGGATATTGGCTTCAGACCTATGTTTCCGGCTTTCCTCAAGGCCGTGGAAGCCATCCCGGCTGATAAGCTGGCTGATGTGAAGGCGGAATGGGTAGAATCGATGAAACGGTTCGCGGTGCCATTCGCAGCAACTGAGACGCGCAACAATCCGGCCAACGCGTTTCACTGCTACGTCCTCAGCAAATAGGCAGCGACGATCTCCGGCTAAAGCAGGCCGTTTGAGCGCAACTCTCTGATCTTCCAGGCGGTTCTTCGGAGCCGCCTATTTCTTTGTCGCACGCATCACCCGGCGCAGGCAAGTCAATGCGGCCCGAACGCCGCGGTTATCGCGTAAGCTTAAGGTAGCCAGGCTTGCAGCCTTCCTGAAAACATCGGCCGTCAGTATCGGGTAACGACATACTTGCGTGGATGGCAGATGGTTACAATCTCCGTGTGAGGACGATACGGCGGACGGTACTCCACCAATACCTGACCGCACTCGCGAAAGGTCTTCCTGACATACACCTTTTTGGGGTGATAAACGACATGGCGCGTAGCCGCTGGCGGGCGATAACCCTCGATCATGTCAGCTGCAAAAACGGGCTGGCACAGGATAGCTGTGGCACTGACAGATAGAATAACGGCTAGTGCTCGAAACATATTTCCCTCCTTGATGGTGTTAAGGAAATATGGCGAAGGGCGAAGATGTCGAGTCTTGGCTAGCCCACCTCGCTGACATCATTTGATGCGCGGCCGCGCTAAAAGCCAAGCCGCCTCCGGGCCGCATTTTCACATCCAAAATCGGAGATCTCCATGCTCGTCCATAACTGGCGCGAGGTGCTTAAACGCGCCTGGTCGGTGCGCCTGCTTGCCTTTCTGCTCTTCATCATAGCCGCCGAGCCCGTCTATCTGTTCTTCGCTGCGGAATGGGTGGCGAAGAGCTTCTATGTCCGCCTCGCAATGTCGGCGCTTAAAGCGCGCTTTAATTTGAGGCGCGCTTAGGCTTTAAATCGCACCAATCGTTCCTCTGCTTCGGCAACGCCGACAAATGGTCACATGTAATGGCTGTTCATCGAAGGTTCATTGTGCAGGAGCCCCAATAGCACCCTTCCGTCATCGGTGTCACAGCTCAGGCGGAAGAGGGAGACTGAAACATCAACATCATCGACCGAGGCCAATCACATGTCGCAAAAATTGCTTCTCTCCGCTGCCGGATCGTTGCTTGCTGCTTTTATCATGTCGACGCCGGCGCACGCGCTGACGATGAAGGAATGCAGCACAAAGTATCAGGCGGCCAAAACCGACGGCTCCGCCAAAGACATGAAGTGGAATGATTTCCGCGCCAAATTCTGCGGCGCGGATGCTGCTGCCGCCGATAAGGAAGACGAGGCGGACGTCGCAAAAACAACCGACAAAGAGCCTGCAAAGCCGACAACCGCAGCGCCAAAGAGCGTCAAGTTCCCGAAGGCGATCGATAAGAAATATTCGAGCGAGACGCCTGGAAAGGGTCGCCTCCATACCTGCGTCGACGCCTATCATTCGGCCAAAGATGCCGGCACACTTGGCGATCTGAAGTGGATCCAGAAGGGCGGCGGCTATTGGAGCCTTTGCAACACGAGCATCAAGGGTGCCGGCTGAGCCAAGATTCCGAGAATATGGAGGGCCGCCTCGGATGGGCGGCCTTTTCATTTACGCTTTCGCTTTCCGCCAGCCGGCCGCCCAAGCTTCAAATTCCGAACAGAACCAACGTTCTCCATACTGGGGACTCATCTTCGTTTGTGCGTAGTATTTCTGCCCCGGCACGTGGAAGATGCGCTCGCCGGTTTCGATGTGAAGCGAGCAGATCGCTGACCGGTTGAGCCCCGGCTGCGCCAAACGCGAGCGCGGCGATGAACAGGCCCGGGGCCCTGAGCAGCCCCGATTTGCGGATTGCGATAACTGCGACGCACGCCCCATCTCCGTCATTTCGCGCGAAGATTGTAACTGCGTCAGAGCACGGCGGAGATCTATCCAAAAGGCTTATCTGGGCCTGCTTGGGCTGAGCGGCCCTGAAGGGATCCAGTGCGCCGGACTACTTGGCGACATGCCAAACTCCGCCGACGCCATCGCCGGTCATATCGCCAGGCTTCTTGTCTCCGGCGAAGGTGTAAAGCGGCTTTCCTTGGTAAGCCCACATCTCCTTGCCGTCGGCCGCCTTGACGAGCGACCATTCGCCTTCGGCCTTGGCCTTGGCGGCGGCGTGGAAGGCCGGCCATTTCTTCAAGCAGGCATCGTCGCAGTTTGATTTGCCCATGGCGTCCTTGTCGAACGTATAGAGTGTCATACCCTTAGCGTTTGCCAGGATCTTACCCATCTTCGTGTCGACCATTTTGGCCGGTTCCGCTGCAAAGGCCGAAAAGACGGTTGCAGCCAATAGGCCCATGGAGACGATCAGCGTTTTCATGAATACCTCCAGTTCGGGAGTGCCAGCGGGATGCTGGTGGCGTCCGATGTGAGCAAGAAACGCTCCGACGAGGTGACGGTTCCGTGATCTAACTGGCGGCGATACAGATTCGGATTTGTTTTGTGTGGATGAGCGACGGGGCTGTAGCTTGGCTGCGGCATTAGCTGAAGATTAACTGATGAACCCGCCTATAAAAAAAGGCCCGCGCGGCATTTGACGGTGTCGCCGTCGACGGCAGTCAGCGATGTGCAGAAGATCAATTCAGCGATCATCCTTGCTTCCTCGCATTCCGTTTAAACGCATCAGCCGGTGATAGTATTCCTCGACCCTTCGAATAGCCTCGCGCGGTTGAACTTCGAAGCCTTGGTGGGGCGTCAGCCTTTGACGCACATCTGGGCCAAGGACGCTCCATTGCCACAGGCCGTTTTTCGGGCCGCCGCTCTCCATTCGTATCCTCCCGATGATTATCTGTTCGTCATAGCCCAGCCAGTCGAGATCCGTCGGCTGGTCGCGTTCGTCGATATTCGTGCCGCGCCATTTGTAGAGTGGTTGGTATCGAGTGGGCATATCCGGAACATCGCCCTAGCCAGTCCAATAATCAATCCGGGTGAATTGGCTTTTAAGCTATGAGGGGTTCCCAGAGCGGCCTCGGTGGACCGCACGGCCACTGCGAACAGGGGTGCAGCAGTACAAGATACTGAAGCCGTGCGGCCCGTTCTTAGAACCCATAACGGCCTGAACAGGTTCCCGGATCATGAGTTCACCGCGAACAAAAAAAGCCCCGCTGGTTGGCGGGGCTAGTTTGTACAGACGGAAAGGCGGCTGCGACGTCAGTCGCACCAATCATTTCGCTGCTTCGGGCTCCACGTCCTGGCGAATCCTTCACGAAGCAGCTTCTTTCCGATCTCTTCCCCATTTGTTCGATAGATGTTGACGAGCGGCCGGTGCGAAGGCGTCCGGTCGACCGCGCCGCTCGACACGATCCGCAATCCCTTTTCAGCCAAAAGCTCTTTCAGCCTTCCCTTGGCGATCAGCGCCAGCTTCCGTTCCTTGATGCACTTCGCGTGCGATCCGATCTCCGGCGTGTCGATGCCCGAGACGAACGGAACACCTTCTCCCAGCAGCCGCATGTTCTGCCCGTCGCATTTTACGGTGTCGCCGTCGACCGCCGTTAGCGAGGCGCAGATGATCAGTCCAGCAATCATTCAATGTTCCCCTTCAGGTATCCTGCCTTAGCGCGAGACATAGCCGATGACGATCCTAGCGCCGCGGTGACCGCACTTGCATTTAAGTCGCGGGCCGATTGTCGAAATCTTCGCATGTTTGCCAAGCCGCTTCTGCAATGCCCACCGATCGAGCGGCTGCTTACGCTTGCATTTCGGGTCACCGCAAAATGCCACCATCCCCTCCCACTCGGCCAGTTCGCCGATGGCTCTGTCGTCTTTGCGTGCGTCCTCCGGCTTCACATACCCGCGCCGCCGCGCCCATTCTTCCGGACTGTGGTGATAGGTGAGTTTGCACCGTTCATAATATTTGTTTTCGATGCGCTGACAGCCCAAGTCCTCTTTTGCGATTGTCTCGAGGAGCGTCGGCAATGGGACGTTGCCATGCTTTGCGATCAGGGCATCCCCTTCGAAGAACTTCAGGATCTCGCAGTCCTCGCAAATCACCCCAACTCGCTTGCCGGCATGGGATTTCAAGCCTGTGCCGGCGTCGGATGGCTTCCATTCATCGACGCTCATAATCCGGCAGCCATCCGCGAACCATGCCTTTGCTCATCACGCCTTCGGCGAGGGCCAACTGACGCCGCAGGTGCTGTATGTCTCCCAGCAGCGTGCCAATCGCTGCTTGGGCGTCCTGATGGTGATAGGCGAGGACGGCTTCAATCTCGCGCCGGTTCATCGCGCCTGGACCCCGCTCGTCATTGTCCACGGCTTCGCCGGTCGGCTGCTCGCGCATATCCGTGCTCCATATTTGCTGTTTTAAGATTGGCGGCCGGCTCGCCGATGTTCTTATTATGTTCTACGCACGGTGCGAGTCAATAATCAATCTTGGTCAATTGCTTTTTAAGGCATTGCTGATGAAGTGCCAGCATGACGAAGCCGCCTCGCAAACCTTCACAGCCGCTGCTCGGTGACGTTGACGCACCAATCCGCAGCCGGGCGCGCCGCCGTCGCGATCCCGCCCAGTCCCAACTCCTCCTTGACCCCATGCCGGCGCGGATCGAGCCATGCTTGGCGCTGCTGAAGCGGCGGCCGCCGAAAGGCCCTCAATGGACATACGAGGTGAAATGGGATGGCTACCGCGTTGCCGTTCACATCGAGCCGTCCGGCGTTCGTATCCTGACGCGCGGCGGCCATGACTGGACCGAGCGTTTTCCTGCGATCCTGGCGGAGGCGAGGCGACTTCCTGTCTCAACAGCCATATTGGATGGCGAAGCCGTCGTGCTCGACGTCGAAGGCCGTTCTGATTTCGGCATGCTTCAACAGTCCCTTGGTGGGCGAGGCGGCAAGAGGACGTCGAGAGACGCAATCTTCATGGCGTTCGATCTTCTGTATTTCGACGGCCACGACCTCACCGGGACCGAGCTCGTCTCCCGGCGCCATCTCCTAGAGGGCCTGGTGCCGCCCGACGGTGAGGAGGCTATCAGGCTTTCTGAAGAGATTGATGCTGACGGCGAAAAACTTTTGCGCATTGCATGCGATCATGGGCTCGAAGGCATCATCGCGAAAGACCGCAACAGCCCGTATCGCAGCGGCCGCCTCGGCGATTGGGTAAAGATCAAATGCGTCCAGAGCGATGGCTTCTTGATTGTGGGGTATGAGAAGTCGACGGCATCATTCGGCGGGATCGGCCGGCTGCTGCTCGCTGCGCACAAAGGAAACGAGCTTGTCTATGTCGGGGGAGTGGGGACCGGCTTCAACGAGCGTTCCGCGACCGAGCTTCGAGAGCAGATGGACAAGCTGAAAATCGCCAAGCCGGCAGTCGACACCGGAAGGAAGAGAGGCGCAGTGTTCGTCCGCCCGGAGCTTGTTGCCGAAATCGAGTATCGAGCTTGGACGCACGATGGGAAGCTGCGCCACGCCTCATATAAAGGGCTGCGCGATGCTGCTGATAATACTGCTGCCTATGTGGTCGAATGATCCGGTGGCACCGCCACGGCTCTGATTGAATCGTTACGGGAGGTGAGTTTCTGGGACGAGTCGCTCGGAGCTCGACATTTTGGATACGTCATCACTCCAGCAAAACCAATGCTCGCGATAACAGCGAGGTTCGCAACGTACGGGACAATCCGCCTCTTTGGTGGGGGCTTTCGCTGCCTGGCAACCGGTAGCGGACCGTACGGCCCTTCCCCGTTTGAGGAATAGTAAAAATAGCCGATTACCATATGTAACAGTACCGAGAGCATCGCCATTGACAACCACAGAAGGCCGAAGGTTAGGTAACTCGCTCCGCAGTTCGCGAAGGGACCATCAACATCGATCCGCGTGGCAGAAAAGTAAGCCTCCCTAACCGGAAAATACGCAATCAACGAAACGGCCAAATAGTAAACGGCTACGGCCTTCTGCTTCCAAATGCTCATTCATCGGTCCAATTGCAGGTTGATGTATCATCAATTCGTTGCGCATTAGGCGTTCCCATCGGCGTCGCCGTCTTCATCCAGCTCATGCACCGGCAGATAGGTGTTCTTCTCCGCCAGTCGCGGACAACTACTACCGATCGCATCTTCGCGCGTCAGCACGAGTTCGCTGCATACCCTACATCTACAAATGGATCGCGACGACCGAAGCTAAAAGTAATGAGAAACCTAAAATCATGAGCGGAGTTCCATAGCAAACCCTTGTTCTATTCGAAGTCAGATCTCCTTCAGAGGTGGAGTCGCCATTATACATCTTAAATCCGACGTTGCTGTCGGAATTGAAATTCCAATTGTTTCTCTTATAAAAAAGAAGCTCTCTTATTTCTACAACAAGCAGAAACAAAACGACCACCCCCAACAGTATTATGGCGAATACGATACCGTCAGAAGCGGGATAATTTTTCATCGATCACGCTCACCTCTTCTGCACTCCGCCTTCGCGGAAACTCCATGAGTGCATTGTACTGGCGCCGTTTTGGCAAGGCAAATAGCCTGATCACAGAACCGAGACAGCTGACAGGGCGGCAGCTCACGCTCAGGTACACACATAAGGGGCTCAGAGTCCTCAGTCGTTGCTAGGGACTTCCGCCGGATGCCCTCCTTTCGGCGTTTTGATTCTCTTGGCCAGCAAAACTGTTGCCAAGACTCCGCCGCTCAGCATCCATAGACAAACTATATTGAAAAAGGTGAGAAAGTACGCATTCCCTAAGACGGTAGTCGAAGCCCCCTCGCCATAGACCGGCAAAGGGATGAGAAAAATAAAAGAAAAGAATGTGAGCGAATATACTAAGTCTTGCTTCACAACGCTCTTTAAATCCGTAACTATAATTTCGCGGCTAAATTTGGAAGAAATGATATAAACCGAAAACAATAGTGTCTTTGCAACCATGAATGTGATTAGAGAAAACGAGAGACATATGTAAAGGGCGATCTGTCCTGGATGGTTCTCCGCCAGCCATGGCAGTTCATAGTGGTATTTCGGTAACATAACCAAAATGTATCTTAGGTTCGGGGCGAGTTGATCCAGTAAGTCTGCTCTGATTAACCAAAGAAACAAGATCGAGACAGACAAAACAGCCATATCGAGCGGTGGGCCGCTAATATGGCTCTCGTATCTTTTGATGAAAACGTGATTCTGAAGGCGAAAGAAAAGATCAACCCCGGCGAGCATTTTAAACATATTTATATCCAGCCTTTGTCTCCGGATTATTCCTGAAAACTCAATCAACGGGAGACCACATCGCAATGAGATTGCTTCCATAGGCGGCGCTATCAATGCACCGAGTTGCTCCCTCAACTTGTCTGCTGCTTGTCGACACGCGACAAGAGAGTCGCGGTACAGGCTTTGGCCCACGAGTGCGTCGAGTTGTGACGAGGCGGTGTAAGCAAATCCCCAACAAGATGCTCTCGTTGCCCCTTCTACGATGTTGCTGAGCCCGTCGACACAGTGACGACGTTGATCACCCACGGAATAGAAATTCGGATCACTGCAGCCTACCTCACTCTGGGCCAAGGAGGTAACTACTTCCATCCTCTTGCAGAACCAATGCACACCGGCGCGAGTCTGGAAAGTGATAGGCTGCGATTTATACGGCATAGGTCAGCTTCTGCGACATTTTCACAGAAGCCGTGACGGCGTGTTTCTTTTCAAACGGGGACGGAACGCTTTGGCAACGTTCATTCAGAATGAAAAAAGGACCGAATTCAGAATGAAGCCTCTTGCACTTAAGCTAGGATCATTCTAAATCCGCGCCACCACACGATATTTAGACATATCGGTCAGAGGTGAGGCCTCGTGGCGGAGTGGTGACGCAGAGGACTGCAAATCCTTGTACCC
Source organism: Rhizobium redzepovicii (assembly GCF_019793435.1). GTDB lineage: Bacteria > Pseudomonadota > Alphaproteobacteria > Rhizobiales > Rhizobiaceae > Rhizobium > Rhizobium redzepovicii. The sequence goes on from NZ_JAILYH010000004.1 coordinate 151,035, forward strand.
CGGTTCAATTCCGGGCGAGGCCTCCAACATCTCCCACCATCGCATGCCCTGCCGTCCGTCGGCATAAGATCGTCGCAGACCCCATGAGTGGTCTGCACGCTTCCGCGCCCTTATCACTTCAGGGTCGTTTCGCCGTCCAGCAGCCCGCAGCAGAAGATGCCGATGAGCGCTGCGACGATGAAAAAATCGAACAGCGTCAGATATTCGAAAATCGCAGACATGGCCTGCTCCTCCTATTTCCTCCGTTGAAGATCATAACATGAAGGGGCAGGGAATTCCACGTTTGCGTGCAGAGCCTCATTGCCTCTGTTGCGCGGAAGAAGCGCCTGCCGGATTCTTTTCGCCGGCGGCTGCCAAGCCTTGAAAGCATCGGTGGCGGGGATTAAGAGACGAGAGACAGGAACCGCTTTCAAGAGCGAGAGGACATGATGGATTTCGAAGCAGCGCGCGTAAAGATGGTCGACACCCAGGTTCGCACGACGGACGTTACCTCGCATTCCGTGCTGACGGCGTTTCTCACGGTCCCGCGTGAGGCATTCGTGCCGGAGAAGGCGAAGCTGCTGGCTTACATCGACAACGATGTCGAGATATCGGCCGCCGCACCCGGAAAGCCGGCGCGCTTCCTGATGGAGGCATCGCCGCTCGCCAAGCTGCTGCAGCTGGCCGCAATCACCAAGGATGATTTCGTCCTCGAAGTCGGTTGCGGCACCGGTTACACATCGGCGCTGCTGTCGATCATTGCCGGCTCGGTCATCGCGCTCGAATGCGACGAGGCGCTGGCCGCCGAGGCGAAGACGCAGCTCGCCGGCTACGCCAAGGTCGAGGTGGTCACCGGACCGCTCGAAAAGGGCTACGCTGCCGGCGCTCCCTATGATCTGATCTTTGTCAACGGCGCAGTGGAGGAGGTGCCCGCGGCCCTTCTCGATCAATTGCGCGATGGCGGTCGTTTGATCACGGTCGAAGGTTACGGCAATGCCGCCCGCGCCAAGGTGTTCGTCGCCGAGCGGGGCGCCGTTTCGGAAAACGTCTTCTTCAATGCCTCCGTCAAGCCCCTGCCGGGCTTCGCCAAGGCACGCGAATTCGTTTTCTGACGCCGTTTGTCGATGAATCAGCAACGGGCGCCACTGGCGCCCGTTTTTATAACAGCGCAGCAGCGTCTTCTCCGACGCCCAAAGGACGCTGCAACAGTTTGAATCCACGCATCGCCTGAAAGCCTTCACAAACATCATTTATCCTGAGACTGCCAGGTCGAAAACATGGGGTAACAAAACTGTGCATGGCCGCATTCATTTGATTCGCGATGATTTTTTTCCCGTCTGAGGTATTCTAAGGTCGCGGTGATTCGGATGACCGCTCCACATCGTCCGGTCGTTGTTTTTGGATAACGGGGATAGAAATGGCTCAGCCAAGTGTAGCGCGTGAACCGTCCATGGAAGAAATTCTGGCCTCCATCCGCCAGATCATCGAAAGCAATGAGCCCGGCGCCGGCAAGGCGATTTCCGCATCCCTGCCGCCGGTTTACGGCGCCGATGAGGATGAGAACGGTTCCGAAATCCATCTGACCGTGGATGACACTTATGCCGGCGTGGAGTTCCCCGAACCGGCCATGCGCTCCTCCGATCCGCGTTTCGTCGCCGCCAACTCGGCTGGCACTGCCCCCGAAGCTGAAGTACCGGCCCGCGCCCTGTCGCTTGCCGATGTCGCCGCCCGCGTGCGCGCCGCTTCCGAGCGCAGCGCCGTGCAGGCCGGTCAGGCATTGCGTGAAATTCCGAGCGGCTTCCGCCAGCCCGAACCGCAGCCGGCGGTTATGCCGGAGCCGCCGCGCGCGGCTGCACCGCAGCCGCAGCCGACACAGCCTGTTTTCCCTCCGGCTGCTGTAGCGCCGGTTCCGCAGGCCGTGATCGAGCCGCCGGTCGAGCCGGTATTCGCGGAGGCACCACGGGGCCAAGTCGCCGCATCGGCGCCTTCAGTCGCCGAACCCGCCGCCGCGGTTGAAACGACGTTGCCGCCTTTGGAACCCGCTCAGTCCTCGGCCGAAGCTTTCCTGCCGAGCCTTATGGATGAGGTCCAGCCGACCCTGCTTTCGGAGAATGCCGGCCTGCAGATCAGCCGCTCCTTCGAGGAGCTCGCCGCCGCGATCGACGGTGCGGAGCGCCGCTCGCTGGACGAGATCGCCGAGGATATGCTGCGTCCGATGTTGCGCGAGTGGCTTGACGATAATCTGCCGACGCTGGTCGAGCGGTTGGTGCGCGAGGAAATCGAGCGCGTGGCGCGCGGCCCGCGCCGCTGATCGGATTGCTTTTTCCTGAAAAGCCGCTCCGGTCTCCGGGGCGGCTTTTTTATTGACTTGCCCGTGCCCATCCTATTTACAAACGCCATCCTCGAACCTCGAAATTGGTCAGAAAATGCTCGACAAGACCTATGATTCTGCTGCCGTCGAACCCAAAATCGCCGCGAAATGGGATGAGGAGGACGCTTTCCGCGCCGGCGCGAACGCCAAGCCCGGCGCCGAGACCTTCACCATCGTGATCCCGCCGCCGAATGTCACCGGTTCGCTGCACATGGGCCATGCGCTGAATAACACGCTGCAGGACATCATGGTGCGCTTCGAGCGCATGCGCGGCAAAGATGTGCTCTGGCAACCCGGCATGGACCATGCCGGCATCGCCACGCAGATGGTCGTCGAGCGCAAGCTGATGGAACAGCAGCTGCCCGGCCGTCGCGAAATGGGCCGCGACGCCTTCATCGACAAGATCTGGGAGTGGAAGGCTGAATCGGGCGGCCTGATCTTCAACCAGCTGAAGCGCCTGGGCGCCTCATGCGACTGGTCGCGCGAACGCTTCACCATGGACGAAGGCCTGTCGAAGGCCGTCCTCGAAGTTTTTGTCACGCTCTACAAGGAAGGCCTGATCTACAAGGACAAGCGCCTCGTCAACTGGGACCCCAAGCTCCTGACGGCTATCTCCGACATGGAAGTCGAGCAGCACGAGGTGAAGGGCCATCTCTGGCATCTGCGCTATCCGCTCGAGCCGGGCATCACCTATCAATATCCGATCGCCTTCGATGAGGAGGGCAAGCCGACCGAATTCGAGACGCGCGACTATATCGTCGTCGCGACGACGCGGCCGGAGACGATGCTCGGCGATACCGGCATTGCCGTGAACCCCGAAGACGAGCGGTACAAATCGATCGTCGGCAAGCATGTCATTCTGCCGATCGTCGGCCGCAAGGTTCCGATCGTCGCCGATTCTTATGCCGATCCGACGGCCGGCACGGGTGCGGTGAAGATCACCCCTGCGCATGATTTCAACGACTTCGAGGTTGGCAAGCGCGCGAAGCTGCGGGCCATCAACGTCATGAACGTCGATGCCACGATTACCATCAAGGACAACGAGGACTTCCTCGAAGGCCTCGACAATCCTGCCGCACTGCATGGCGCCTGGGACCGTCTGGAAGGACAGGACCGTTTCTTTGCGCGCAAGGTCATCGTCGAGATTTTCGAAGAGGCCGGGCTCCTCGACAAGATCGAGCCGCACAAGCATATGGTGCCGCACGGAGACCGCGGCGGCGTGCCGATCGAGCCGCGGCTGACCGAACAATGGTTTGTCGACAACAAGACATTGGGACAGCCCGCGCTGGAATCCGTACGCGAGGGAAAAACCAGGTTCATTCCGAGGAACTGGGAAAACACCTATTTCAACTGGCTGGAGAACATCGAGCCGTGGTGCATTTCCCGCCAGCTCTGGTGGGGGCACCAGATTCCCGCCTGGTATGGCCCGGACGGTCAGGTCTTCGTCGAACAGACCGAGGAAGAGGCGCTGCAGGCGGCGATTCAGCATTACCTGTCGCATGAGGGGCCGATGAAGGCCTATGTCGAGGACCTGCTCGAAAACTTCAAGCCGGGCGAGATCCTGACGCGGGACGAGGACGTGCTCGACACATGGTTCTCCTCCGCGCTCTGGCCCTTCTCGACGCTCGGCTGGCCCGACCAGACGCCGGAACTCGCGCGCTATTATCCGACGAGTGTTCTGGTCACCGGTTTCGATATCATCCCGTTCTGGGTCGTTCGCATGATGCAGATGGGCCTGCATTTCATGAAGAACGAGAATGGCGATCCCGTCGAACCCTTCCACACGATCTACATTCACGCGCTGGTGCGCGACAAGAATGGGCAGAAGATGTCGAAGTCGAAGGGCAACGTCATCGATCCCCTTGAGCTGATCGACGAATACGGCGCCGATGCGCTGCGCTTCACGCTGGCGATCATGGCGGCGCAGGGCCGTGACGTAAAGCTCGATCCGGCCCGCATCGCCGGCTACCGCAATTTCGGCACCAAGCTCTGGAACGCCACGCGTTTCGCCGAGATGAACGGGGCGAAAAGCGATCGGCATTTCGTGCCGGAGGCCGCTGAACTCACCATCAACCGCTGGATCCTGACGGAACTTGCCCGTACGGAACGTGACGTTACGGAAGCACTCGAAGCCTTCCGCTTCAACGATGCCGCCGGCGCGCTCTATCGCTTCGTCTGGAACGAGGTCTGCGACTGGTATCTCGAGCTTTTGAAGCCGGTCTTCAACGGCGAGGACCAGGGCGCCAAGGCCGAGGCTCAGGCCTGCAGCGCCTATATCCTCGAAGAGATCTACAAGCTGCTGCATCCCTTCATGCCCTTCATGACCGAAGAGCTCTGGGCGCATACGGCGGGCGAAGGCAAAGAGCGCGATACGCTGGTCTGCCATGCCGAATGGCCGTCTCCCTCCTATGCCGATAACGGTGCCGCCGACGAGATCAACTGGCTGATCGACCTCGTCTCCGGCATCCGCTCGGTGCGCGCCGAAATGAACGTGCCGCCGTCAGCGACAGCGCCGCTCGTCGTCGTCAAGGCCAACAACCTGACGCGCGAAAGGCTGTTCCGCCACGACGCCGCCATCAAGCGGCTTGCGCGTGTCGAGGCGATATCGCTGGCCGACGATGCGCCGAAGGGGGCAGCTCAGATCGTCGTCGACGAGGCCACCATCTGCCTGCCGCTCGGCAATCTGATCGACCTATCCGCTGAAAAGGCTCGGCTTGAAAAGGCGATCGGAAAAATGGAAGGGGAGATCTCGCGCATCGACGGCAAGCTCTCCAACGAGAAGTTCGTCGCCAATGCCAATCCCGAGGTGGTCGAGGCCGAACGCGAGCGCCTCGAGGAACTGAAGGGGCAGATCGCCAGCTTGAAGACCGCACTCTCCAGGGTGAGCGAAGCCGGATAAGTTTCATAGCCCGTTTTGGTAAGTTATTTCAAAGACGCGCTCCGAGAAGGGCGCGTCTTTATCGTTTTGGGCACGCGTGATTCGGTCTTGAAAAGCGGCTGATTGCCGGCGCTGAGCCTGTGGATTGTGACTCCAATGGCCTCCCGCGGGCGAAAACTGTCACTGTTGTCGGATTGATACAGCTTCCACAATGTGTGGAATGAAAACCCAAAAGCCCATCTCAAAACCGGTAACTCTGGAATAAAATTTTATTAACCAGATTTTTTGACGTGTCCGTCAATTTCTTTACGTAAGTTGGCCAATGTAATGCCTGGGAATGCCGCCATGGGGCGCGTTGCCATGTCGAGCGAACACTTACTAGAGTGGCGTCACATCAATTGCTGGAGTGGGGGAGACACAATGGCATCGCGTAGGTTTTCCAAGGGCGTAACGTCGCTCGTCCTTCTTTCGTCGCTTGCATCGCCGGCCTTCGCCGGCGGCCTGGAGCGCGGCGGCTACAATATCGATCAGCTGTTCGATACCTCGCCTTTCTCGTTTCAGTCGGGCGTTACCTATGTCACGCCGCAGCGCAAGCTGAAGGATGTCCGTGACACGAATACCTCCGTCTTAACGGGGGGTGGCAATCTCAACACCCGCCCAAACAGTGCCGACGACACCTCGAATTACACCATTCCTTACATCGGCTTTAAGGCCGGTTTCGCCGATGCAGTCGACTGCCTTGTCGACTATTCCGAACCCTTTGGCGGGCATACCGACCCGGGTTCGAATTGGGCTGGCGCCAACAACAATATCGAGACGGAAATCAAAACCCGCAACTATGGCGGCACTTGCTCCTATCGTTTTGATATGGGCCCTGGACAGCTTCGCTTCATTGGCGGCGCTTTCTATCAGGAAGTTGAAGGTTTCAAAGAGCGTCTGGTTTCAACGCTCCCACTTTTGCTCGGCACCGGCACCGGCGTTGGCCGCCTCGATCTCGAAGACAGCGGCTGGGGCTGGCGCGCCGGTCTGGCTTACGAGATTCCGGAATATGCGATGCGCGCGAGCCTCGTCTACAACAGCCGCGTCAAGTACGACAACCTGACGGGGACTGTTGATCTCCGTCAGGTTCCAGTTGTGCCGATATATGGCGGCAAAATCACCAACGTCTTCGGCTCCGCAGAAGCACCGGATTCGCTGGAGATGAAGCTGCAAAGCGGCATCGCTCCGGATTGGCTTGCCTTCGGATCGGTCAAGTGGACGAACTGGAGTGTTCTGCAATCCGTGCCTTTCTGCCCGACGTCGACGAAGGGCGTGGCTGCCTGCACAGCGGGCGGCGCTACGGAACTCACTTCGCTCGACCTTCTCTATCGTGACGGCTGGACCATCTCCGGCGGCGTGGGCCACAAGTTCAACGATCAGTGGGCCGGCGCAGTCAGCGTCACGTGGGACCGCGGCACCAGTCAGGGTTATGGCGCACAGACCGACAGCTGGACGCTCGGTCTCGGCGCCGCCTACACGCCGACTGAACATATCGAATGGCGTTTTGCCGGAGCCGTTGGCGTATTGACGAGCGGTTCGTCCGGCACCTTCGAGTATAATGGCCAGACCTATGGCGACGATGTCTCCTATTCGTTTGGCAACGATCTGGTCGCGGCACTGTCGACGAGCCTAAAGATCAAGTTCTAATTCCCCGATGTGAAGAATTGAGGAGCCCGGCACCGCCGGGCTCTTCTTTATTCACGGCCGTTAATCATGCCATTTTCTGATCCCGTTTTGTGACGATTCCGCAACACTTTTTTACGACGATTGGCGTAAGATGGCAGCGGGGTGAAATTGTCCATTTCCCGCCACAAAGAGAGCGCAGCGCTATTGGCAGGCGAGGAGATGGGCAGGCTTACGGTGCGTGTAAATAGTAGCATGGGTCGATTTTTTTCCGGTAACACGAGATCGCGCAGGACGATTGGCGGCAGTCGTTTGATTGTGGTCGTTTCGCTTTCTGGACAAGGCTGTTCCGGCCGCCAATCCGACTTCGCGGCGGCGCCGTCGAACCGTTGGTTGTTGTCGTTTTCGGCCCGCTCGGATGCGCGGCCCGGCTTTGCCGGAGATGTCGATACCGCTTTCGTCACATTTGCTGTTTACGAATATGGTGAAGGCGGGAAGGCGGATGCCGCGCCTGCCGAAAGAGTGCCACGGAGATTGCAGTCGGACCATGCCGGGAGCCGGGTGGTTCTGAATGATGCGCTGAGAATTAGGCCTTCGAGAGAAGGCCACTGGGCTGGATGCGACGCGGGCAAAGGAGCCATGGAGCTCGCCGCGGGATCGCTCGCCTCGACGAAATACATCCGCGGAATGCACGGCGCGAGCCCTGCTGCTTCCTGCCTGCGATGAGCGAAAGAAATCGGTTGAAATGGTGACGTCCGAGTTCAAACTGTTCAAATTCATGCTGATGGGCATGTCTATGGCCGTAGCGCTGTCGCTGTCCGGCCCGGTCCGCGCATTCGACATCAAGGCGGGCGTCAGCAAGGAATCCGGCCCCTTCGATCTCTTCAAGTTCGGCTTCAAAGCCTATAAGAACGGGCAGAAGGAAGAGGCGGTCGAAGCCTATAAATACGCTGCCGAAAAGGGCCACACCGGCTCGCGCTGGGCGCTTGCCAACATGTATGCCGACGGCGACGGCGTAACGCAGGACGATTTCGAAGCCTTCAAGATTTACAGCGAGATCGCCCAGCAGGGCGTCGAGCCCGGCTCGGAAGATACCGGCTTCTTCGTCAACGCGCTGCTGTCGCTCGCCAATTATTACAAACACGGCATATCAGGCAGTCCGGTCCGGATCGACCTCACCCAGGCGCGCCAGCTTTATTTTCAGGTGGCCTCAACCTTTGGCGTCCCCGAGGCGCAGTTCCAGCTAGCGCAGATGATGCTGGCCGGCGAGGGCGGCAATGCCAGCCCGCAGCAGGCGAAGAAATGGCTGAACCAGGCCCGCAAGAGCGGTCATCCCGGCGCCATGGCGGTCTTCGGCAATATTCTTTTCGACGAAGGCCAGTCGGCCCGCGGCCTGGCGATGATGACGGCCGCACTCGACCGCTGCAAGCCCAAGGATTGCGGCTGGATGGAAGCGTTGCAGGAGCAGGCCTTTTCGGTTGCCAACGAGGCCGACCGCCGCACGGCTGTATCCCTCTCGCATAGCATCGCCAGCGGCTCCGACGACTAATGTATGTCGCCCGGAAGTGTGCAGCGGTTCCGGGATAACGACATGCATCAAAACAGAGAGCTAAAGCATGTCGCCCGGAAGTGTGCAGCGGTTCCGGGATAACGACATGCGCAAAACAAGGAGTTAAAGCGCGAGCAGCGAATCTGAAAGATCGCGACGCGCTTTAAGACAGGGAAAAATCAGGCAGCGAAATCGAAATAGGCGATCACAGGCACGTGGTCGGAAGGCTTTTCCCAGGCCCGCACATGTTTTTCGATCGCAGCCGACGTCATCCGGTCGACGGCCTCAGGCGACAGCAGCAGATGATCGATGCGGATGCCGTTGTTCTTCGGCCAGGCGCCGGCCTGATAATCCCAGAAGGAATAGAACTGCGTCGCATCCGTGGTCGCGCGCACAGCATCCGTCAGCCCGAGATTTTCCAGCCGGCGGAACGCCTCCCGCGTCTGCGGCAGAAACAGCGCATCACTTTCCCAGACTTTGGGATCGAAGCAGTCGTGCGGTTCCGGGATGACATTGTAATCGCCGGCAAGCACCAGCATCTCCTCATAGGCCAGCCGCTCGGCGGCAAAGCTCCGCAGGCGCTCCATCCAGGCGAGCTTGTAGGGATATTTCTCCGTGTCGACAGGATTGCCGTTCGGTAGGTAGATGCAGCAGACGCGCAGGATGCGTGTGTCGGGCAGCGTGAATACGGCTTCGAGGAAACGCGACTGTTCGTCCAGCGGATCGCCCGGCAGGCCGCGGTTCACTTCCGACGGCGAAGTCTTGGAGAGGATCGCCACACCATTGAAGCCCTTCTGGCCGTGTGTTTCGACGTGATAGCCGAGCGCCTCGATCTCCAGCCTGGGAAAACCTTCGTCGACCGTCTTGATCTCCTGCAGGCAGACGATATCCGGATCGGAATCCTTGAGCCATTGCGTGAGATTGTCGATGCGCGCCTTGACGCCGTTGATGTTCCAGGTCGCGATCTTCATCTCTCTGTCCTGTTCGCTTCGTGCGCTTCTTTTATCGTGGTCTTCCATAACAGGACAAGACGATAAACTGGCCGGAGGCACTTCGTCGGCCAGTTCATGAGGACAGTGCGATGCGTCTGAATATTCAGATCGAGAAGCTGGTGCCGCAGCCGCAGCTTGCCACTGCGTTCGGGTTCTTGATCTGGAAGGATTGACCGAGCAGATTGTCGACGAAGTCGATCTCCGAACCCGCCATGTAGACGAGCGAAAGGCTGTCGATCAGCACCTTGGCATCGTTCTTCTCGACGACGACGTCGTCATCGCCGGCGCTGTCGGCAAGATCGAACTTATAGGAAAAGCCCGAACAGCCGCCGCCTTCAACGGAGACGCGCAACGCGCTCTTGCCGGTCTCGGCGCCGACGATCGCAGCGATACGCTTTGCGGCGGCATCTGAAAGGGTTACACTCGTATCCGTCATGTTTCCTCCTGCCGGGGTCAAGATCCGGAGAGAATGGGTTTTGGCACTTGAATGTTCAAATGCCTGATATCAAACAAACTTATCATGATCCTCGGAAAAAGGCCATGATGCGCCGAGGTGGTTGAGAAAGCGCCTCTTTGCCGTTTCTTCGGGCTATAGGTATGAAGAGCGCAAAGCGGCGTCAATGGGCAGATGCGGCAACATGCAGGATGACGGTGAAGAATGACGATCGATACGCGTGCTTTAGGTTTCGGCAGCAGTGAAAGAGCGGTCTATGCGGCAGACCCCTGGACGAGCCACGGGAGGCTCTATCCGGAGGAAGGCAGCCCGACGCGCTCCGATTTCCAGCGCGACCGCGACCGCATCGTCCATACCACCGCCTTCCGCCGGCTGAAGCACAAGACCCAGGTCTTCATCGCCCAGGACGGCGATCATTACCGCACCCGGCTGACGCACACGATCGAGGTGGCGCAGATTGCCCGCGCGCTTGCCCGCGCCCTGAAGCTCGACGAGGATCTGGCCGAGGGCGTGGCGCTGGTGCACGATTTCGGCCATACGCCGTTCGGTCACACCGGCGAGGACGCGCTGCACGAGGTGCTGTTGCCCTATGGCGGCTTCGACCACAATGCCCAATCGCTGCGCATCGTGACCAAGCTGGAGCGGCGGTATGCCGAATTCGACGGCATCAACCTGACATGGGAAAGCCTCGAAGGCCTGGTCAAGCACAATGGTCCGCTGCTGACGCCGGATGGTGTGGGCACACGCGGCCCGGTTCCGCAGCCGATCCTCGATTATTGCGAACTGCACGATCTCGAACTGGCTACCTATGCCAGCCTCGAGGCCCAGGTCGCGGCGATCGCTGACGACATCGCCTATAACACCCACGATATCGACGACGGCCTGCGTTCCGGCTACCTGACTTTCGACATGCTGGAGGAAATCCCGTTCCTTGCCGGGCTGATGGCCGAGGTGAGGGGGCGATATCCGCACCTGGAGCCGAGCCGCTTCACCCATGAGATCATGCGGCGGCAGATCACCCGCATGGTCGAAGACGTGATCGCCGTTGCGCAGGAGCGCCTTTCGCTGCTGCGTCCGGAGAGCGCCGCCGACGTCCGCGCTGCCGACCGGGTCATCGCCACGTTCTCGGGTCGCATGGCCGAAACCGATAGCCAGATCAAGGCGATGCTCTTCAAACGCATCTATCGCAATCCCGATATCATGCGCATCCGCGCCGGCGCCGCCCAAATCGTCACCGATCTCTTTGCCGCCTATATGGCCAATCCCAAGGAGATGCAGAGCCATTACTGGGTCGATCATATCGCCGGCCTCGCCGATGCGCCGAAGGCCCGCCATGTCGGCGATTATCTGGCCGGCATGACCGACACCTATGCGATCAGCGCCCACAGGCGATTGTTTGACCACACTCCGGATTTGCGATAGGCAGCGGTCGCCCCGCCAAGGGCCGATTTGGGCCTTTGGCACAGCCTATGCATGGAAGAGTGCGATGAACCTTTTTACCGACTTCGAAGCCAGGATCAAAACCGCCCTTGAACAGATCGATCTGGTCAGGGAAAAGCGATCCGAGCTCGATTTCGGCCGCATTGCCGTCGAGCCGCCGCGTGACGCGAGCCACGGCGACGTCGCGACCAATGCCGCGATGGTGCTGGCAAAACCGCTTGGAACCAATCCCCGCGCGCTGGCCGACATCATCATCGCCAAGCTCAGGGAGGATGCCGACGTTGCCGATGTTTCGGTCGCCGGTCCTGGTTTCATCAATATCCGTCTCTCCGTCGGCTACTGGCAGCGGCTGCTCGCCGCGATGATCGGCGCCGGCACCGATTACGGCCGCTCGACGCTCGGCGAGGGCCGGAAGGTCAATGTCGAATATGTCTCGGCCAATCCGACCGGGCCGATGCATGTCGGCCATTGCCGCGGCGCCGTCGTCGGCGACGCGCTCGCCAACCTGCTCGCCTTTGCCGGCTACGGCGTCGAGAAGGAATATTACATCAACGATGCCGGCTCGCAGATCGACGTGCTCGCCCGTTCCGTCTTCCTGCGTTATCGCGAAGCGCTCGGCGAAAAGATCGGCGAAATTCCCTCGGGTCTCTATCCGGGCGACTATCTCGTACCTGTGGGACAGTCGCTTGCCGCCGATTATGGCGTGCGGCTGCACAACATGCCGGAAGACCAATGGATGCCGATCGTCAAGGACCGCACCATCGATGCGATGATGGTGATGATCCGCGAAGACTTGGCGGCGCTGAACGTCCATCACGATATCTTCTTTTCCGAGCGCACCCTGCATGCCAATGGCGCGGCCGCGATCCGCACGGCGATCAACGATCTGACCTTCAAGGGCTATGTCTACAAGGGCACCTTGCCGCCGCCGAAAGGCCAGCTGCCTGAGGATTGGGAAGACCGCGAACAGACGCTGTTCCGCTCGACCGAAGTGGGCGACGATATGGACAGGCCGCTGATCAAGTCGGACGGCTCCTACACCTATTTCGCCGCCGACGTCGCCTATTTCAAGAACAAGTTCGATCGCGGTTTCGACGAGATGATCTATGTGCTCGGCGCCGACCATGGCGGCTATGTCAAGCGTCTGGAAGCGGTTGCACGCGGTGTTTCGGATGGTAAGGCGAAGCTGACGGTGCTGCTCTGCCAGCTCGTCAAGCTCTATCGCAACGGCGAGCCGGTGAAGATGTCGAAACGCTCGGGCGATTTCGTCACGCTTCGGGACGTCGTCGAGGAAGTCGGCAGTGATTCGGTCCGGTTCATGATGCTTTACCGCAAGAATTCCGAGCCGCTCGACTTCGATTTCGCCAAAGTGACGGAGCAGTCGAAAGATAATCCGGTCTTTTACGTGCAATATGCGCATGCCCGCTGCATGTCGGTGTTCCGGCAGGCGAGGGAGGCTTTCGGCGACCTCGATGTTTCCCCTGAAGAACTCGCGCAAACCGTTGCAGGCATTGGCGATCCGGCCGAATTGCAGCTCGTCGCCAAGCTCGCCGAATTCCCGCGGATCGTCGAAGCGGCGGCCCAGTCGCAGGAGCCGCATCGGCTCGCTTTTTACCTCTACGACCTCGCTAGTTCTTTCCACGCCCACTGGAACAAAGGTAAAGATCAGCCGGAATTACGATTTGTTAATGATAAAAACCGAGAATCAACTATTGCCAGACTTGGGCTGGTGTACGCCGTCGCGTCGGTTTTGAAGTCGGGACTTGCCATTACAGGCACTGCCGCACCGGACGAAATGCGATAACGTCACCATTTCCCCACAATGCGCTGGCATCTCAGAGTTGGCGTTTGCGAGTGGGATAGGCATGGCTGATAAACAACTTGCGTATGATACGCGCGGAAAAGATGACCTGTTTGCCGACGATGATCCGTTGGCCGAACTTGCCCGTATCGTCGGCTTCGAGCCGCGTGTTGCAGCAAACACGATAACCGAGTCCGCGCGGCACGAGCCCGCCCTCGATCTCGAGGACGAGCTCGGGCGCGAGTTCGACCGTTACGATTCGCCACGTCCGCTCGCAGAGCTCGACCGGCCTGCCGAACCGATCTCCGATAACGACACGCCAGAAGATTACATCGAGCCCGTTCTCGATGTGTCTCCCGCTGCCGAGACAGCTGAGGTGGCCGAGCCGGTTTCCGTCGCCTCCGTTGAGGCTGAGGAAGAAGCTGCGCCGGCTGCAAGCAAATGGGATGCGCCCGCCGACGAGGCGGCCTGGCCGCAGCAGCTTTCCGTCGAGCCCGCTTCCGAGGCGCCGGTGCAATCGGCCTTCGGCGGCGCACGCGATCTGATCGAGGAGCTTGAGCTGTCGATCGGCTCCGCTCCGGTCTCTTCGCTGCCGCAGCCCGCCAAGGCGCCGCAATGGTCGGCCGCCAGCATCAGGCTGCCGCTTGCCAATTTCCACGCCGCCAAACGCGAGGAAACGGTTGTTTCGCCAGAGCCAGTGGCAGAAGTGCCAGCGGCAGAAGCGCCTGTGGCCGAAGCGGTCGTAGCGCCAGCGGCTGAAGCGCCGTCTGCTGATCTTGCCGCGGCAGAGCCGCAACTCGCGATCGAGCCGTCCGCCCCGGTCGTCGAGCAATTGGCCCCGGTCGTCACTGTCGAGCCGTCCGAGGAATTCGAATCCGCGTCTCCGTCCCTTGGCTTCCCCGCCGAGCACGATCGCCATGACGAGGTGATCGCGTCAGACGAAATTGCCGAGGCCGACGACTTCGTCGAAATCGAAGAGGAACTCGAAGATTTCGGATCCGACGCCGGTTTCGATCTCATCGCCGCTGCCGTCGAAGGCGAGATCCAGGCCGATGCAGCGCTGACCGAGGTCGTGCCTGAAGTTCCGCACACTGTCGGCACTTTCGATCTGGACGATCTGCTCGCCGACGTCTCGCGTTATCCGGTGCCGCAACGTCCCAATACGGCGCCCGTTTCGCCGCAGGCCGCATCGATCGAGGCTGCGCCCGTTGCTGCCGCTCCCCTTGCTGTCGCGCCTATGGTCGCCGCATTTGCCGGGCCGCAGGTGATCGCGCCAGCGCCGCTCGCCGCAGCCCCCGTTCAGCCTGCTCCTGTCGAACCGGCGCCGGTCTATGCTGCCGAAGCCGCAAGGCCGGTCGTACCGCAGCCAGCCGAGGTTATTGCACCCCAGCCCGCCGCAATGGCATATTCGCGGGCGCCGCAGCCTGTGCCGGAAGCCGACGATCCCTTCGCCGGTCATGATTTCGAGCTGGATCTTGCCGGTATCGAGCTGGAACTTGCCGATCTCGATTTCTCCGAATCCGAGCTGGCTCCGGCTGAGCCCGCGCCGCAGCCGGAGCCGCCAATCCGTGCCGCCCAGCCGGCCGCTGCCGTCTCTCCCCGATCTGCCTCCGGTCTTGCGCCTGAGCCGCAAAATCCTGCTTTCCAGCAGGCGACATCGGCCGATGCGCGGCCTGCTCCGGCCTTCGTAGAGCCCCAGGCTCCAACTCCGACTCCGGCCGTCAACTGGTCTTCGGTCGCCGACTCGACCGAAGACCTGCCGTTTGATCCGGCGATGATCTCCGATCCGGAGGATCGTCCCGAGACGGTCGAGGATATGCACGTGCCGGCGCTGCCGCCGGTCGAGCAGCCCGCGCCGGTCGCGAAAACGCAGGATTTCGATTTCGATCTCGATGCGGAGATTGCCAGCTTCTTTGAACCGGCCAAGCCGCGGGAAACGCCGGCCCCGGTTCGCGATACTGCTGCCGCAGCGGCAAAGCCGGTCAAGCCGACCATCGCCGACGGCCTCGATGATTTCGAACGGGCGCTGGAAGAAGATTTCCGCCGCAGCGTGCGCGAGCCGGTCGAGCGCCGTGAGACCTCTGAGGTCCGCATCGAATCGGCAAGCCAGGCGGCCGATTTCAGCCGTGCCCGGTCGATGCGCCGGCTGCTGGCCGGAGCCGTCGTGCTCGTGGTCTTCGCCGGTGTCGCTTTTGGTGTCTATTCCTCCGTCTGGAACGGCGAGGGGCTTGGCATCGTCGCATCCGGCGAGCCGCGCGTGATCACGGCCGACAAGGAGCCGGTCAAGGTCGTTCCGGAAAATCCCGGCGGCAAGACCGTGCCGAACCAGGACAAGGCCGTCTACGATCGTGTTGCCGGTTCTGCCGAGGAACCGAAGCAGAAGGCGCTGGTTTCTTCGGATGAGGCACCGGTCGATGTCGTCCAGCGGACGCTGACACCGGAATCGTTGCCCGAGGACGACGATAACGCCAACGCCAGTGATCAGGTCTCGCCGACCGCAGTCGGTGAGACGGAAGATCCGCGTTTGCTGCCGAACCAGGACAGCGCCGACAACGCTGCCGCCGGCGATGCCGAGAAGACGCCATCGGTTTCACCGCGCAAGGTCCGCACGATGATCGTCAAGCCTGACGGCACGCTGGTCGCCCGCGAGGAACCAGCACCCGTCGACCAGCCGGCTGCCGAGGCGACACCCTCTGTGCCGGCGACGCAGTCCGCACAGGCCGCTCAGCCGATGCCGGCCTTGACGGCCCCGGCGGCGCAATCGGCTTCACCCGTGCCGCCGGTCGCCGGAACGGCCGCAAGCTTCCCGGCGAGCGCTGAGGTTGCTTCAGCCGATGCCCGCTCCGCAACGCCTGCCGAAACCGCACCGGCTAAGCCGCCGCTTGCAGCCGACGCCGATGCGCAGGCCGCAAATCCCGCCCCGGTCGATACGCCGGTGCGCCCGGTCAAGACCACGGCGCTCACCGATACCGCTCCGGTTCCGATCGCGCGCCCGGTCGATCAGCCCGTCAACGTCGTCGGCACGGTGACCGAAAAGGGCAACGTTCGCGCTCCCGCACAGCAGCCGAAGCCCGCGCAGCCGCCGAAGACGACTGAAGTCGCTGCTGCAGCACCCGCCGCCGCCCAGCCGCAGTCGCAGGCCGCCTCCGCCGGCGGCTACGGCATCCAGATCGCCTCGCTGCCATCGCAGGACGAGGCGACCAAGTCCTATGCCAACCTGTCGAAGAAATTCGCCGGTGTGCTTGGTGGCCGCGCTCATGAAATCCGCAGGGCCGATATCGCCGGCAAGGGCACTTTCTACCGTGTCCGTATTCCGGCCGGTTCCAAGGACGAGGCCGCAGCGCTCTGCGAACAGTATCGCGCGGCGGGCGGAAGCTGCCTGATCTCCAAGTAGCATCGGTTTTCAACGAAATAACAGGAGCGGCGGGCCGGATCGGCCCGCCGCTCTTTTTTGTGCATGGCGCCCGAGCTTGCTCGCATTTGGCCGGGCGCCGTCTATGATTCCGATATGACCGAATCAAAAGCGATGATCCTTGGCTGCAGCGGCCTTGCCCTCACATCCGAAGAGAAAGCCTTCTACCGGGGCGAACGGCCCTGGGGCTTCATCCTCTTCGGGCGCAATATCTCCGAAGCAGGGCAGATTGCCGATCTGGTCGCCGAACTGCGCGACAGCGTCGGCTGGCATGCGCCGGTGCTGATCGACCAGGAGGGTGGCCGCGTTCAGCGCATTCGTCCGCCGGTTTTCGCACGTTATCCCTCCGGCCAGGCGCTCGGAGATCTCTATCGCCGAGACCCGGCGCTTGGGCTGCGCGCTGCCTGGGCGATGTCGCGGCTGCACGCCTTCGACCTTTCGAGCCTCGGCATTGATGTCGATTGCCTGCCGGTGCTCGACGTGCCGGTCGAGGGCAGCAGCAGCGTCATCGGCGACCGCGCCTATGGCGACGACCCCCAGACCGTCATCGTCATGGGCCGGGCGGCTGCTGAAGGGTTGAAGGCCGGCGGCCTCTTGCCGGTGATGAAGCATATGCCCGGGCACGGCCGCGGCTTTGCGGATTCACACCTGGAACTGCCTGTCGTCACCGTCTCGCGCGATGAGCTGGAGGCTCATGATTTCCCGCCCTTTATCGCCATGAAGGACGAGCTGATGGCGATGACCTGCCACGTCGTCTTCACCGCCATCGACCCCGACAATCCGGCGACGACCTCGCGAAAGGTGATCGACGGCGTCATCCGCGAGCAAATCGGCTTTACCGGTCTGCTTCTCTCCGACGACAGCTCGATGAATGCACTTTCCGGCACGATCGGCGAACGTGCGGCGAATATTATTGCAGGCGGATGCGATATCGTGCTGCATTGCAATGGCCATATGGACGAGATGCTGGATGTCGTGGCAAATGTTCCGCCGCTCGCCGGTCAATCGCTTGCCCGTGCAAAAGCGGTGGAAGCAGGTTTTGCAGCGCCGGATGCCGCCGATGAGGCGGAATTGCGGGCGGAATTCGAGGCGATGTTTGCGATCGTGTGATCGCTGAGGAGCAGGGTGGTGATCACGGTCAAGGGCACGGAGCGTCCGCAGGCGGCAACGCCGATGGACAAGTTGTGGCAGGAGAACGGCGCCGAGCGCGCCAGCCACGAGCCGGCGCTGGTGATCGATGTCGCCGGCTTCGAAGGGCCGCTCGATCTGTTGCTCTATCTCGCCCGCAACCAGAAGGTCGATCTGTCGCGCATTTCGGTGCTGGCACTGGCCGAGCAATATCTGCAGTTCGTCGAAAGCGCCCGGCGTATCCGCATCGAGCTTGCCGCCGATTATCTCGTCATGGCAGCCTGGCTTGCCTATCTCAAGTCGCGGCTGCTGATACCCCAGCAGATCAAGGATGACGGTCCGTCGGGCGAAGAGATGGCGGCAACGCTCGCCTTCCGGCTGAAGCGCCTCGAAGCCATGCGCCAGGCCGCCGAAGGCCTCGTCAACCGCAACCGCCTCGGCCGCGACATCTTCGTGCGCGGCGCGCCCGAGCATATTCCCGACCGGCAGCAATCCGCCTACGCGGCAAGCCTCTATGATCTTTTGACCGCCTATGCGGCGCTGCGCCAGCGCAATGCCGTTACCCAGGTGACGATCGAGAGGCGCAACGTCTGGTCGCTGACCGATGCGCGTGAGTTGCTGACCCAAATGATCGGCGAGATCGGCGACTGGACGGCGATGGAGCATTATCTGCTGCGTTATCTCGCTGCGCCCGAGGAACGCGTCACGGCGATTGCCAGCGCTTTTGCCGCCTCGCTGGAGCTGGTGCGCGAGGGCAAGCTGGAAATCCGCCAGGACGGCGCCTTTCAACCGATATACATGCGCCGCGGACCAAAACACGCCACGCTGCAGGTGGTGGAACAGGAGCAGCCGGCTTGATCGATCCGAAGAGCGACGAGGATTTCGAGGACGATTTCGAAGGCAGGAGCCGCGACCTGCAGGCCGAGATCGAGGCAGAACGCATCGCCGAGGCGTTGGTTTTTGCCTCCTCGCAACCGGTGTCCGAAGGCTTCCTCGCAGAGCGCCTGCCCGAGAAGACCGATGTTCGCGCCATCATGCTGCGCTTGAAGGCACACTATGCACCGCGCGGCGTCAACCTCCTGCAGATCGAGGGTGCCTGGGCCTTCCGCACCGCCGCCGATCTCTCCTTCGTCATTCGCCGCGATGACAACGAGGTCAAGAAGCTCTCGCGCGCCGCATTGGAAGTGCTGGCGATCATTGCCTATCACCAGCCGGTGACGCGCGCCGAGATCGAGGATATCCGCGGCGTGCAGACCTCGCGCGGCACGCTCGACGTGCTGATGGAGGCGGGCTGGGTACGGTTTCGCGGTCGCCGTCGCACGCCGGGCCGGCCGGTGACATTAGGCACCACCCGCGATTTTCTCGACCATTTCGGTCTCGAGGAGCTGCGCGATCTGCCCGGTCTCGAAGAATTGAAGGGCGCTGGCCTGCTCTCGGGGCGCATTCCTGCGAATTTCAACATTCCCTCGCCATTGATGAACGACGAGCTAAGCGAGGACGAAGATCCCATTACCCAGATGGATCTCGAAGAACTTGGGTTGCTCGCCCCGCGTTCTACCTCCGAAGATTGAAGGACTTCGTCTTGCTTTTGCCATGCATGACGAAAACAATGGTGCTCACCATTTTTCGGCGGTTCGGTGGCTTGTCACAAAGGGCGATACCGTGACATTAAGCGCAGTTCAAAGGGCTTGATGTTGGAAACGCTGTCGGAAATTCTTACATCATGGGAACATCGAATAAAGGGAGTAAGTGCAAATGATGGGTTCTTTTAGCATGTGGCACTGGTTGATCGTTCTGGTCATCGTGCTGTTGTTGTTTGGCCGCGGCAAGATCCCGGAACTGATGGGCGATGTCGCCAAGGGCATCAAAAGCTTCAAGAAGGGCATGACGGACGAAGATGCGCCCGACACGGCCAAGACCGTCGATCACAAGGCCGACGAAACGAAGTAACCAAGTGCGGGAAAAAGCGCAGCCCCCGCGCTTCCCGTCCAGGAGCCTTGCATGTTCGATATTGGCTGGACCGAGCTTTTGGTCATCGCGGTCGTCCTGATCGTGGTCGTCGGTCCCAAGGATTTGCCGCCGATGCTGCGCGCTTTCGGCAAGATGACGCAGCGCGCCCGCAAGGTGGCGGGTGAATTCCGTGCGCAGTTCGACGAAGCGTTGCGCGAGGCCGAGCTTGACGATGTCCGCCAGACGCTCAGTGACGCCCAGAAGCTCAACCCGGTCAACAGCCTGCGCGAGGCGATGAACCCGCTTCGCCAGATGGGCAACGAGATCAAGGCCGACTTGCAGAAGGCGACCGCAGTCCCGGAAAACAAGACCGAGGTGCCGCCGGCTGCCGTTTCCGCGCCGACGCCGTCGATGGGCCTGCCGGAAACGCCGCCGTTGGTGCCGCCACCTGCGCCGACGCCGGAGCCCGTTGCTGCCGCGGTCGCCACGGCCGATGCGGTAGCCGCCAAGCCGAAAGCGGTGCGCAAGCCGCGGGCCAAGGCTGCGGATAAGGCGGCCTTTGCCATCGCCGCGCCCGTGGAAAACGTGCCTGCGGAAAAGCCTAAGCGCACGACTGCTGCCAGGAAGCCCGCAGCGCCGAAGACGCCGGCGCAGATGAAGAAAAAGGACGAGGCATGAGCGGTGATATCGAAGACAAGCCGCAGCCGTTGATCGAGCACTTGATGGAGCTGCGCACGCGGCTGATCTGGTCGATCGGCGCATTTTTCGTCGCCTTCATCGCATGCTTCTTTTTTGCCAAGCATCTCTTTAACTACCTGGTCATTCCCTACAAGACGGCCGTAATATGGGCGCATCTCGACGTTGAGAAGGCGCAGCTGATCTACACCGCGCCGCAGGAATTCTTCTTCACGCAGGTGAAGGTGGCGATGTTCGGCGGCCTCGTGGTTGCGTTTCCGATCATTGCAGCACAGGTCTACAAGTTCGTCGCGCCGGGCCTCTACAAGAATGAGCGCCAGGCCTTCCTGCCGTTCCTGATCGCTTCGCCGGTGCTGTTCCTGATGGGCGCGGCACTCGTCTATTTCTTCTTCACGCCAATGGTCATGTGGTTCTTCCTGTCGATGCAGCAGGCGCCGGGGCAAGACGAAGTGGCAATTTCGCTTATGCCCAAGGTCTCGGAATATCTGAGCCTGATCATGACGCTGGTCTTCTCCTTCGGCCTCGTCTTCCAGCTGCCGGTCATCACCACGCTGCTTGCCCGCGTCGGCCTGCTGACGTCGCAGTGGCTCGCCGAAAAGCGCAAGTTCGCCATCGTCCTCGCCTTCATCGTCGCCGCCGTACTGACGCCGCCCGATCCTATGTCCCAGATCGGCCTTGCGATACCGACGATCCTTCTCTACGAGATTTCCATCCATGCGGCGCGACTCGTAGAGCGCCAGCGTGCCCGGCAGGCGGTCGAAAAGGACACCGAATCCGCGGACGTTGCCAAGACGGACAGCGTCTGAGCGGCAATCCGGAAATCCTTTCACGAACGCCGTCTCATCCGGTCGAAGCCCGGTCAGGCTTTGGCCGGGTCACTTCTGTTGCAACGACCTGGAACGACGATGCTCGATATCAAATGGATCCGTGAGAATCCCGAAGCGCTCGATGCCGCCCTCGCCAAACGCGGTGCGGAGCCTCTGGCCCAAAATCTCGTTGCCCTCGATGAAAAGCGCCGCTCCGCCGTGCAGAAGGCGCAGGATTTGCTGTCCCGCCGCAACCTCGCTTCCAAGGAGATCGGCGCGGCGCTGTCGCAGAAGAACGGCGAACTCGCCGAGAAGCTGAAGGTCGAAGTCGCCGAATTGAAGGCTATGCTGCCGATGGTCGAGGAAGAGGACCGTCAACTGACGGCCGAACTTAACGACGCGCTGTCGCGCATCCCGAACATTCCCTTCGACGACGTTCCGGTCGGCAAGGATGAGCACGACAATGTCGTCACCCGCATCGTCGGTGAAAAGCCGCTCTGGAACCACACGCCGAAGGAGCACTTCGAAATCGGCGAGGCGCTCGGCTATATGGATTTCGAGCGCGCCGCCAAGCTCTCCGGTTCGCGCTTCACGGTTCTCACAGGGCCGCTCGCCAGGCTCGAGCGGGCGCTTGGCCAGTTCATGATCGATCTCCACACCCGCGAGCACGGCTATACCGAAGTCAGCTCGCCGCTGATGGTTCGCGCTGAAGCAGTGTTCGGCACCGGCAGCCTGCCGAAGTTCGAAGAGGATCTCTTCAAGACGACGGATGGCCGCTATCTCATTCCGACGGCGGAGGTGACGCTGACCAATCTGGTGCGCGAGGAAATCCTCGACCAGGAAAAGCTGCCGCTCCGCTTCACCGCTTTGACGCCGTCCTTCCGCTCGGAAGCGGGCTCGGCCGGCCGCGACACCCGCGGTATGCTGCGCCAACATCAGTTCTGGAAATGCGAGCTGGTCTCGATCACCGACGCCGAGAATGCTATCGCCGAGCATGAACGGATGACCGCCTGCGCCGAAGAAGTACTGAAGCGCCTCGGCCTGCATTTCCGCACGATGACGCTTTGCACCGGCGACATGGGCTTCGGCTCGCGCAAGACCTACGATCTCGAAGTCTGGCTGCCGGGACAGAATGCCTTCCGCGAAATCTCCTCCTGCTCGGTCTGCGGCGATTTCCAGGCCCGGCGGATGAATGCGCGCTACCGCGGCAAGGACGACAAGAACAACAGGTTCGTGCACACGCTGAACGGCTCCGGAACCGCTGTCGGCCGCTGCTTGATCGCCGTGCTTGAAAATTATTTGAACGACGATGGTTCCGTCACGATTCCGGACGTTTTGCTGCCTTATATGGGCGGATTGACCAAGATCGAACGGGCGGCCTAAGGCAATGCGCATCCTGCTTACGAATGACGACGGCATTCACGCCGAAGGCTTGGCCGCGCTGGAGCGGATCGCCCGCACGCTGTCCGACGATGTCTGGATCGTGGCGCCCGAGACCGACCAGAGCGGCCTTGCCCATTCGCTGAGCCTGTCCGAGCCTTTGCGGCTGCGCAAGATTTCCGACAAGCATTTCGCCTTGCGCGGCACGCCGACCGATTGCGTGATCATGGGCATCCGGCAGGTGATGGACATCAGGCCCGATCTCGTGCTGTCAGGCGTCAATTCGGGCTCCAACGTCGCGGACGACGTAACCTATTCCGGCACGATCGCCGGCGCCATCGAAGGCACGATGCAGGGCGTGCGCTCCTTCGCGCTGAGCCAAGCCTATCTCTATGAAGATGGTGCGCGCATTGTGCCATGGGAGGTCTGCGAGACGCATGCGCCGGCTCTTCTGGAAAAGCTGATGGTTCTGGACCTGCCGGAGGGCACGTTCCTCAATCTCAACTTCCCGAACTGCCGTCCGGGCGAGGTCGACGGCGCCGAGGTGACCATGCAGGGCAAGCTCGCCTTCAACCTGCAGGTCGATGCCCGCTCTGATGGCCGGGGCTTTCCCTATTACTGGCTGAAGTTCGGCGAACGCGCCGGCGCCTTCATCGAAGGCACCGATATTCACGCCTTGAAGCATAACAAGATTTCGGTAACGCCTTTGAAACTGGATCTGACCGATTATTCCGTAACGGACCGCGTGGCGCGGGCCTTGGGATACGGAGCACAGGTTTGACGGCAAGACTGGCCGAGAAAGAGGGCTTTGCGGCGCTCGTCCTCAGATTGCGTGCCGAAGGCATCTCCGACCTCGATCTGCTGACCGCGGTCGAGCAGACGCAGCGCTCGCTCTTCGTGCCGCCGCAATTTTCGGATGACGCCTATTCGAGCCGGACGATCCCGATCGAATGCGGCTCCTTCCTTGAAGGCATCGATTTTGTCGTCCGCATCCTGCATCACCTGAAGCTCAAACCCGGTCAGCGCGTTTTGGAAATCGGCACCGGCAGCGGCTTTACGGCCGCCGTCATGGGCCGCATGGCCGAGCGTGTTCTGTCCATCGACCGCTATAAGACGCTGACATCGGCTGCGCAGCGGCGCATGGAATCGCTTGGTCTGCGCAACGTCATCATCCGCCACGCCGACGGCAGTGCCGGCATGCAGGGCGAGGGCACCTTCGACCGCATTCTGGTGACGGCGGCATTCAATGCGATGCCGCGCTTTTATACCGATCAGCTTGTTTCCGGCGGTTCGATGATCGCGCCGCTGATGATCTCCGAGAACGAATGCCGCATGGTGCGGCTGACGAAAACCGGCAGCCGTTTCGAACGCGAGGAACTGTTCGAAGCCCCTTATCTGCCGATCGTTCCGCGCCTTGCCTCGCTGCTATAAGCTCTACGATTTTTCACCCGTAAGCTATGGTTATCAACTTCTCAAAAATATCGCACTGATTCCAGCATCTTAACTGCGTGGTAATACTAACGCGTTTTAATAGACTCACAAATGGTTGCGTTCTCAGTGGGTCGAGTCAATGCGTTTCAGTCTTTCGCCGAAGTTCGGGAAGTCGGCCGGTAATCTTCTGGTTGTGGGCCTGCTGGCAAGTGCCGCAACGGGCTGCAGTTCCGATGTGACACGGTTTGGCGGCTTGTTTTCCTCCTCAGGGCAGGATCAGATCACCACAAGTTCCATTCCGCGCAGGGGCGGCGCTCAGGCTGATCCGGTGCCGCGCGCCGATCTCGGCGGCTCCGCCGTTGCAAGTCAGTCGGGTTATGGCGGCGGCAATGGCGCACTGAACCAGCCTTACCCGCCGAACCCGAGTTATGATCCGGTCCGCACGTCGAGCGCCCGTATGGCTTCCGCGCCGGTTGCGGTGCAGCGTTCCGAGCTTGCAGCTCCGAGCGCCATTGCGCCGGTCCGGCAACGGGAAAAGGAAGTCGCGCTCGCCCAGCCTTTCCCTTCAGCGCCCCAGGCCGAAAAAAACCGATTGGTGGCCCCGACCGCGCCGAAGCTGACGCCTGATACCCTTACGACGGGCACGACGCCGAAGGTTTCCGGCTGGTCCGGGACCAATGCCCCTTCCGTGACGCTGCGTCCGGGTGAAAGCGTTGCCACGCTATCCAGGCGCTTCGGTGTTCCAGAAAAGGAAATCCTGCGGGTCAACAACTTGAAGACGGCTTCCGCCGCCATGCCCGGCCAGGCGATCCTGATCCCGACCTTCAATGGCGGCAACGCTGCCAAGGCAGCGTCGCAGGCGGCTGACCTCTCCAAGCCCGGCAAGATGCCGGAACCGGTAAGGGCGCCTGAGCAGAACGTCGCTGTCGTTCCCGGCGCCAATTCCGTTCGCGACAAGACCATGGCGAGCGCCGATGCCACCGGCAAGCTTCCGCCGGGCGCCGGCAAGGATCCGAAAGCGCCTGCCGGCACCTATGTCGTCAAGCAAGGCGATTCGCTGGCAAAGATCGCCAAGGCGACCGGCACCAAGATCGACGATCTCAAGGCCGCCAACAATCTGTCGGCCAGCTCGGTGAGGGTCGGTCAGGCGCTGAAGATCCCGAACGGCACCGCCGACAATATCAAGACAGCATCGATCCAGCCGCAGAAGGTCGATCCGAAGCCAGCTCAAACGGCGCCCGCCCAGCAGACGGCCTCCGTCGAGCCCGCACCCTACAAGGCGCCGGTCGCCACTCAGACGGTCGACGATGTCGAAAAGAAGTCCGATGTCAGCTCCGCCGCACCGGAATCGACCGGCATCGGCAAGTATCGCTGGCCGGTCCGCGGCCAGGTCATTGCTTCATACGGCGCCAACGTCAACGGCAACCGCAATGACGGCATCGACATTTCGGTGCCGCAGGGAACGCCGATCAAGGCTGCCGAAAACGGTGTTGTCATCTATGCCGGCAACGGCCTGAAGGAACTCGGCAACACTGTTCTCGTCCGTCATGACGACGGCACCGTCACCGTCTATGGCAATGCCGATACGCTGAGCGTCGCCCGAGGCCAGAAGATCCAGCGCGGCCAGACCGTCGCCGTCTCCGGCATGAGCGGCGACGTCAAGCAGCCGCAGGTCCATTTCGAGGTGCGCAAGGACGCATCCCCGGTCAACCCGATGACTTTCCTGGAATAGGTACAGCGTCCCAGGAAGCGCAAAAGCCCGGCCACCCGCCGGGCTTTTGTCATTTAAGGCATGTCGCGCAAAAGTGTGCTGCGGTTTTGCGGCAACGACGGATCTGAAAGAGCGCGACGCGCTTCAACCTCGCTCGATATGGACGCGCATGCGTCCGGCCAGATCCTGGATATACTGCCAGGCGACACGGCCGGAGCGGGCGCCGCGCGTGGTTGCCCATTCCAGTGCCTCGGCGTGCATCCTGTCGCGTTCGAGCCCGAGCTTGAAATGGTCGGCATAGCCGTCGATCATGCCGAGATAATCTTCCTGGCTGCATTTGTGGAAGCCGAGCCAGAGACCGAAGCGGTCGGATAGCGAAACCTTCTCCTCGACGGCCTCAGACGGATTGATCGCCGTCGACTGCTCGTTTTCCATCATGTGGCGAGGCAGCAGATGGCGCCGGTTCGATGTGGCGTAGAAGAGCACATTGTCCGGCCGCCCTTCGACGCCGCCGTCGAGTGCCGCCTTCAGCGACTTGTAGGCGGTGTCGTCGTGGTCGAAGGAGAGATCGTCACAAAAGACGATGACGCGGTACGGCGTGTCCTTCAGGAGGTCGAGCAGGTTGGGCAGGCTCGCTATATCCTCGCGATGGACCTCGACCAGCTTCAGCGCAGAGCCGCTTTCGCGCCTGACATCCTCGTGCACGGCCTTGACCAGAGAGGATTTTCCCATGCCGCGCGCACCCCAGAGCAGCACATTATTCGCCGCATAACCTTCGGCGAAGCGCACTGTATTCTCATGCAGGATGTCGCGCACATGATCGACGCCGCGGATGAGCTTCAGCGCCACTCGATTCGGCTTCTTCACCGGCTGCAGATGCAGGCGCGATGGCGCCCAGACGAAACAGTCGGCCGCATCCCAATCGTTGACGGCAGGCGCTGGTCCGGCAAGGCGCTCGACGGCATTCGCAAGCCGCTTCAGCTCGGCAAGAAGCGCGGTGTTGATTTCCTCGGTCATCGCAAGCTCCTGATTTCTTGCTGCGGCAATCCGCTTTATCTTTCGATGCGGGGTAGCATGGCGTTTTGCCGGCGGAAAGGTTATGAGGCAGCGGAATCGGTACTGTTTCGGGCTGTTTCTGTTGCATTCATCGAAGCGGCAATTATAGTCCGGCAACCTGAAAAATGAGGCGGAGTTCCGCCGCCAAGCCTGAGGAGTTTAGCATGTTCATCACCCCGGCATTCGCCCAGAGTGCCACCGATACCGCAACCGGTTTCGGCGGCTCCGGTTTCGAAATGATCATCCTGTTCGTGCCGCTGATGGTCGTCTGGTACTTCCTGCTGATCCGTCCGCAGCGCGCACAGGCCAAGAAGCGTGAGGAAACCCTGAAGGCGATCCGTCGCGGCGATCAGGTCGTCACCGGTGGCGGTCTCGTCGGTAAAGTCACCAAAGTTATTGACGATAAGGAAGTCGAAGTCGAGATTGCCGATGGTGTTCGTGTGCGCATCGTCCGCAGCGGTATTTCGGATGTGCGCGTCAAGGGTGAACCCGTCAAGGCCGACGCAGCGTAACAAGCGAAACGGCGGCACCGCCGGATCGGAAGATCGTCGAGAGAATGTTGCATTTTTCCCGCTGGAAAACACTTCTGATCTGGCTGGCCGCGTTTGCTGCCATCGTCCTCGCTGCGCCCAATCTGCTGAGCGAGGCACAGCGTTCCTCGCTGCCGGGCTGGCTGCGGCAGGACCGCTTAACGCTCGGTCTCGATTTGCAGGGCGGCTCGCATATTGTTCTGAAGGTCGAGCGTTCCGATATCGTCAAGGACCGCCTGGAAGAGGCGGTCGCCAATGTCCGCAACACGCTGCGCGGCGCCGGCATCCGCTATACCGGGCTGACCGGCAACGACCAGACCGTCACCGTCCGGATCACCGATCCGGCTGAGACGCAAAAGGCGGTCGATCTCCTGAAGCCTTTGACGGCGCCCGGCGGACGTGCCGGACCGGAGGTCGCGCTGCGGCAGGACGAGGACGGGCAACTCTCGCTGCAGATTTCCGACGCCGGCATTACCGCCGACGTCGCTTCCGCCCGGACTCGGTCGCTTGATATCGTTGCCCGCCGTATCGCTGGATTCGGCCATGCGAATTTCCTCGTTCGCCCCGATGGTGCCGACCGGATCGTCGTGCAGGTGCTGGGATCGGTCGATGCGGAACGGCTGAAAAACCTCCTCAACCAGCCGGCCAAGCTTTCCTTTCATCTGATCGACGCAAGCATGTCGGGGCAGGAAGCGCTGAACGGCCGCTGGCCGGCGACATCGCAGGTGCTCTATTCGCTGGACGATCCGCCGGTTCCTTATCTCGTCGATCGCACGGCTTTCGTCACGGGCAGCAACATGGTCGGTATCGAGCCGGTCGTCGATCCGCAGACCCAGGATAGCTCGATTGCCTACCGCCTCGATGCCGAAGGAACGCGGCGGCTGGCTGAGGTGACGGGGCAGAATGTCGGCAAGCACCTTGCCATCGTCTTCGACGACCAGGTGATGTCGTCACCGGCCATCGATGCGGCGATCACCGGCGGCGAGGGGGCAATTTCGGCAAACTTCTCCGAGGATGGCGTCCGCGACCTGGCGATCATGCTGCGCGCCGGTGCTCTGCCGGCGACGCTGACGAGCGTCGAGGAGCGCAGTGTCAGCCCGAGATTTGGCGCTGACTCCATCTTCTCCGGCTTCATTGCCGGCCTCGTCGCCGTCGTGCTGGTCGCGGCATTGATGATCGCGCTCTATCGCATTCTCGGCGTCATCGCCGTCGTCTCGCTCGTCTTCAACCTGATCCTCATCGTCGCGGTGCTAAGCCTAGCCGGCGCGACGCTCACCTTACCCGGGATTGCCGGCATCGTACTCATCGTCGGCATGGCGGTCGACTCGAACGTTCTGATCTACGAGCGTATCCGTGAAGAGGAAAAAACTGCCCATTCCTTTGCGGAGGCTGCCGGCCGCGGTTTCTCGCGCGCCTTCGCAACGATCGTCGATGCGAATGTGACGATCTTCATCGCCGCAATCATCCTCTTTTTCCTCGGCAGCGAATCCATCCGCGGTTTCGCGGTGACGCTGGCGGTCGGCATCCTCACGACCGTCATCACGGCTTTCACGCTGACGCGCTCGATCGTTGCCGTCTGGCTGTGGCGGCACCACCCCCGGCATCTGCCGAAAAGTGTTCTGACCCATCTTTTCGAACACGCCAATATCCGGTTCATGGGGATCCGCCGTTACGTATTTACGGCATCGGCGATCATTTCGCTGATCGCCATGGCCGCCTTTGCCACCGCCGGCCTGCGTCTCGGCATCGATTTCACCGGCGGCTCGCTGATCGAGGTGACCGCGAAGCAGGGCAATGCCGACCTCGCCGATCTCCAATCGCGCCTCAACGATCTCAATCTCGGTGAGGTCAGCGTCGAGCGCGCCGGCGGGCCGTCGAACGCACGGATCCGCATCGCCTCCCAAGGCGGCGGCGAGAATGCCGAGCAGTCCGCGGCGACGCTGGTGCGCGGCGAGCTCCAGGAGGACTATGATTTTCGCCGCGTCGAGGTCGTCGGCCCCGCCATCTCCGGCGAATTGACGTTGATGGCGACGCTCGGCGTTCTGGCAGCGCTGGCGGCGATCCTGATCTACATCTGGATCCGCTTCGAATGGCAGTTCGCGGTCGGCGCCATCGTCGCGACGCTGCATGATGTCATCATCATGCTGGGTCTCTTCGTCCTGACCGGCATGGAATTCAACCTGACGAGCGTCGCCGCCGTGCTGACCGTTGTCGGTTATTCCCTGAATGACACGGTCGTGGTCTATGACCGAATGCGCGAGAATCTGAAGCGATACAAGAAGATGCCGCTGCCGATCCTGATCGATGCGTCGATCAACCAGACGCTGTCGCGCACCATACTGACGGCGGCGACGACGCTGCTAGCCTTGCTCGCGCTCTATCTTTTCGGAGGAGAGGTCATCCGCTCCTTCACCTTTACGATGCTCTTCGGCGTCGCTCTCGGCACTTTCTCTTCGATCTATATCGCCGCTCCTGTGCTGATCGTCTTCCGGCTGCGGCCGGAAAGCCCTGACGGGGAAGAGAGCAACAAGACGGATGCTGGTGTAAAATCCGGCACGGTGGTTTGAAAACATGGCAAAAGGCATAGAAATCCGCGCCGCGCATTTTCCAGGGCGCGCGCCGATCGATACTTACGGCAATGGCGGCTTCCGTTTTGCCGATATGTCGCATCGCGGCTCGATCCTTTGCCTGCCCTCCGGCATTCACGGCTGGGACATGGACATGTCGAAACCGCTATCGCCGGAAAATTTCCGCCGTGCGCTTGATGAGGCCGATGATATCGAGGTTCTGCTCGTCGGGACCGGAACCGAGCTTCGCCGTTTGCCGGAGGCATTGAAGCAGGCGTTGAAGGCGCGCGGCATCGCCTCCGATCCGATGAGCACAGGTGCTGCGGTACGCACCTTCAATATCATGCTCGCCGAGCAGCGCGCCGTCGCCGCGGCTCTGATTGCGGTCTGACGATGGTTGAAGCGAAGACGGCGACGAACCAGGAGATCTGTCTGGCGATGCTGCGCGACAGCGATCGCGACCGCTACCTTGCCTGCCTGCTGTCGCCGGAGGACAAGCGCGGCGCGCTTGCAGCCCTCTATGCCTTCAATGCCGAGCTTGCCCGCATTCGCGATCTCGTGCACGAGCCGTTGCCCGGCGAGGTGCGGCTGCAATACTGGCGCGACCTGCTGGAAGGCAGCGCCCACGGTTCGACGGCGGCCAATCCCGTCGCTTCAGCACTTCTGACGGCGATCGAAACGCACCGCCTGCCGCGCAAGACGCTGATCGATATGATCGAGGCCCGCACCTTCGATCTCTATGACGATCCGATGGAAACGCGTCTGTCGCTCGAAGGGTATGCCGGCGAGACCGCATCGGCCCTCATTCAGCTTGCAAGCCTGGTGCTTTCGCCCGAGGAAGCCGCAGGATCGGCCGACGCCGCCGGTCATGCCGGTGTAGCCCAGGCGGTCGCCGGCCTGTTGCTGCTGATGCCGCTCTATCGCCGCCGCGGCCAGGTCTATATTCCGCTGCAGATCCTGTCCGCCACCGGTCTCAACCGCGATACCTTCCTTGCCGGCGAAGACCGGCCGCGCATTTCCGCCGCCATCGAAGCCTTTGCCGGCCTCGGTCGCGAACATCTGGCAAAGGCAAGGGCGGCAGGGCCGATCGCGCCCGCGGTCTTTCCGGCCTTCCTGCCGGCGACGCTTGCCGAACCCGTGCTTTTCAGGGCGCAGAAGCTCGGCGCCGTCCTGTTCGACCGGCCGCTGCAGCCGCCGCAATGGCGCCGCCAGCTCGGTATGGCCCTTTCGGCCGTCCGCAGAAAAATCTGACACCGGTCAAACTCGCGCAAGTCTCGCGCGTTACAAGGCTTGAACCGCTACCTTTTGAACGGAGACTCGGCGTGGGCATTATCGTCTGGTGCGTTCTATTCGCCATCGTCATCTTCTTTGCCTTCGTGGTAACGCGCATGGCTGCGCAGAACAAGGAAGACGGCCTGCATGACACGGGCCTCGCCATCATCGAGTTCGGCCGCGCATTTCCGAACGAAGCGATCCGCCAGTTGCAGGCGACGGAGAACGGCCAGGCCATTTTCGTGCGCCTGCATGACAACAAGGCCGGCTTCATGCGCAACATGTCGCGCCACTTCGCCTGTCATCTGATCGAGCCGGGCCGGGTGCGCGTCGTCAGCTCGCAAACGGGCAGGGGCCTGGTGATCGATTTCCTCGATGCGCCGCATCACAACGGCGATTTCGAATTCGCTTCCGCCAAGGAGTCCGCGGAAGTCGCGCTCTGGCTGCTCGGCAACTATATCGCCGGGCCGGATAAGGATCTGCCGTTCGACCATATTTCGGCGGCGAACAAGCACTAAATAGCGAGTTAGGCGCTTTCGGCGAGCGGCGAGTTCTGGCCCAGCCAGGCGGCGCAGTCCGTAAGCGCGCGCCGCGCGATCAACTGCCGCTTCATGATCGTTTTGTCCTTACCGCGGAAACGCTTGACGCCCTCGGGCTTGACGATCGATCCGGGCTGAAGTTCCGGAAACAGCCCGAAATTGATGTTCATCGGTTGGAACGAGCGTTTGCCCGGCTCCTCGTCGGTGACGATATGCCCACCGGTGATATGACCGAGCAGCGAGCCGAGCGCCGTCGTTGCCGGCGGCAGCGAGATCGCCTCGCCCTTGCGTTCGGCGGCGGCGAAACGCCCGGCCATCAGCCCGACGCTGGCGCTTTCCACATACCCCTCGCAGCCGGTGATCTGGCCGGCGAAACGCAGGCCGGGCCGCGATTTCAAGGTCAGCGACGGGTCGAGCAGGGTGGGGGAGTTGATATAGGTGTTGCGGTGCAGGCCGCCGAGGCGGGCGAATTCCGCATTTTCCAGGCCGGGGATCATGCGGAAGATTTCCGCCTGCGCGCCATATTTCAGCTTCGTCTGGAAGCCGACCATATTGTAGAGCGTGCCGAGCGCATTGTCCTGGCGCAGCTGCACGACGGCATAGGCCTTGACCGTCGGGTTATGCGGATTGGTCAGCCCCATCGGCTTCATCGGCCCGTGGCGCAGCGTCTCGCGGCCGCGTTCGGCCATCACCTCGATCGGCAGGCAGCCGTCGAAATAAGGCGTACCTTCCCATTCCTTGAAACCGACCGTGTCGCCCGATATCAGTGCGTCGACGAAGGCATTGTACTGCGCCTCGTCCATCGGGCAATTGATATAATCCTTGCCGGTGCCGCCGGGACCGACCTTGTCGTAGCGCGACTGATACCAGCAGATATCCATGTCGATGCTCTCGCGGTAGACGATCGGCGCGATGGCATCGAAGAAGGCGAGCGAATCCTCGCCCGTTTGCGCCTGGATGGCGCTTGCGAGCGACGGTGCGGTCAGCGGCCCGGTGGCGACGATGGCGAGATCCCAGTCACCAGGCGGCAGGCCGGTGATCTCTTCACGCACGACCGTGATCAGCGGGTGGTCGTGGATTGCCCGGGTCACGGCTTCGGAAAAGCCGTCGCGATCGACGGCGAGCGCGCCGCCGGCCGGCACCTGGTGGCGATCGGCAGTCGCCATGATCAGCGAGCCCGCCATGCGCATCTCGGCGTGGATGACGCCGACGGCATTGCTGGTCGCATCGTCGGAGCGGAAGGAGTTGGAGCAGACCAGCTCGGCAAGTCCGTCGGTCTTGTGTGCCTCCGTGCCGCGCACCCCGCGCATTTCATGCAGGATGACGGGAATACCGGAACTGGCGATTTGCCAGGCGGCTTCCGAACCGGCAAGTCCGCCGCCGACAACGTGGATGGGGGAATAGGAAGAGATCGTGTTCATTCCGGGCTGATACCATGTCGGCAGGTGCGATCCAACACCCGGGAATCAAAAACGGCGCCTTGAGGCGCCGTCTTGGAAGCATCAAGCCCGTTGTTAGCGACTGGCTATTAACGGAACGAGCGGGATGCGATGTTGCGGATGTCGTAACGGCTGACGCCGATATCGGACAGGGTCTGGTTCGAGAGGCCGCCGAGTTCGTTGAGCGTACGGCGGTAGCTGAGCCAGCTTCTTGCAATGCGGATCGGGTTCATTGTCTTTTTCCTCAAACAAATGTCCGCTGGATGGCGGGATCGCCTATCACTCTGCGGTTGATGTTTATATAGGCGAGAACCGCGCTTTTGTGCAGTGCAAATAAAAGGCGTCTGCTATGCAATTGTGCAATGTGATGCTTGCCAATTAGGCGGTGGATACTTTTTGAGCGGGCTAAGGAAACCGCTAACGGCGTGCAACCGCAGCGGCAGTGCGTAGGACAAAGAAAACGCCCGCTGTTGGTACAGCGGGCGTTTCGATCGAGGACGAACTGCTTGGGAGGATGCAGCGATCGCCTTGAACTAGCGGGCGGAAGCCTCACGGGCGACACGATGGATGTCCGAACGGTCGATGCCGAGGTCGTGCAATTCGCGGTTGCTCATGCGGCCGAGTTCGGTGACGGTCTGACGGTACTTGCGCCAGTTATTGAAAGAGCGAGAGAAGTTCATGTTAAGCCCCTTTCCGAGGGTTTGATCTGCCAGCAGCCACTGATCGGCGCTGACCTCTATTTGATGACCCGAATATATGTTGCGGCGCGAAAGAGGAAAACAGACAAGTTTTCAGATCACCTATGCGGAGTATGCAATGCTCAAAGGGTGATTGACCAAGACTTACCTTTTTTTGGTCAATGAATAGGCAGAATGATTCCGAGGAAAGCAATCTCACCGAACGGGCGTTCTCGCGTCAAAACGCTGTTCTCTCCGGCGGTTCCGCCCGTGCGTCCACCGTAATGAAGTGTTTCGCTTCGATCGATAGCCGCCCAACTGTTCACAGCCTCGTCAGGGCGGTGTGGCGGCAGTGTGGCACGATGGGGGTGCACCCAATGCTTTAATGCGTTCTTGCGCGATAAAACGCCCGCCGGGGGAGGATCCGGCGGGCGCATTATGATGACTGGCAACCGGGAGGAGGAGTGTCGCCAGTCTTATCGCAGCGCGCTTGGGAGGAGGAGTGCGCGGCTGCGAATCTCGACACGGACAATCATTCCGCGGGCATCCGGCAGAACCGGGCCGGGGCGCCATCCCCGTGCTTCGATGTTATCTCTAAATAGTATGACTAATTGGATTTTTGCAGTGCAATAAATTCATGAGGGATATGCGCAGTATGCATACCTCTTCGAACATGCACTTATAATAGCGCTAATGACGTTAGCGGCCGGTTAATACTCGCCCCAATTTAGACCAATGAGGAATTTGTATATTTGTCGGGAGGACGTTTGCGAACCTCGATGCTGCGTCTATAACGACGAAAGCCGCAGCGCCGGAACGAGCGTCGCGGAAATAAGGGTGGGAGCATGTATCGCGGAAGATTGGAGCGGGATCTCTCCCTCTGGGTGGGCAAAGGCCTGCTGGGGCAGGAAACGGCAGGCACGCTTCTTGCCGAATATGACAGCCGCCCGGCAAGCTTCAGCCTTGGGCGGGTGCTAATGGCGCTGGCGGCGGTGCTGCTGGCAGCCGCCATCCTGCTGGTCGTCGCCTCCAACTGGGAGGCCATTCCGCGGCTTATCCGCGTCGGCGTGATCCTTGCCCTGATCTGGGGGGTACACCTTGCCGCCGCCCGAATGCTTGCCCGCGGTGCGTCAGCGGCGGCAAGCGGCTTGCTGATCATCGGCGCGATGAGTTTCGGCGGCGCCATCTCTCTGGTCGGACAGATGTATCATCTCTCCGGCGACGAGCAGACGGTGATGTATCTCTGGTTCGCCATCGCGACGATCTCGGCGATCCTGTTCCGCTCGGGTGCCGTGGCCGTCGTCGCGGGTTTCCTGTCCTGGGCATCCTTTGCTGTCTATCTCGAGAATTACGACACGCATTGGATAGGGCTCGATCCCTGGATGGCGCCCGTCATGGCGGCGATCGTCATCGGGCTGGTGCGGTATACTGGCGCCGAGCGGGCCCGCCATCTCGCCTATCTGCTGCTGATCGGCTGGCTTGCCTGGCTCTATACGCTTTACGAGGAGATCGCCGTGGCGCTTGCCTTCGCGATCGGCGGCATGGTGGCTTTCGTCCTGACGGCGTTGCCTACCCGGTCTGTCGCCTCCCTGGTCCGGAGCGCCGGTGCGGCCCCGGCCTTCTACAGCTTCCTCGTCGCCGCGATCGGCTTCCTGCTGCTGCATATCGAAATCGAGGACGGCTGGCGGCTGGTGGTGCTGGGCGTGGCGACGCTTGCCGCCTCGGTGCTGGCGATCGCTCTGCATGGCCGGGACAACGGCGCGGTGCGTTATCTCGCTTATACGACCTTTGCCGCCGAGATGCTTTATCTCGCTTCCGTCACCGTTGGCTCGATCCTCGGCACGTCGAGCCTCTTCCTGTTCTCCGGTCTCGTCGTCGCGCTGGTTGCCTGGATCGTCATTCGTCTTGAACGGCGCTTTTCGGCGAATGCACAGGGGGAGGGCGCATGAACTCGCTGATGGCAAGGCTGCAATCCGGCAAGGGTTATCTGCTTTCGGCAATCATCGTCGCCGGCCTGCAGACCGTGATCCTCGGCACGATCATCCAAAGCCGCGCGTCGATCCTCAACAATGGCGCTGAAGTGCTGCTGAAGACCGCGCCCGTCGACCCGCGCGATTTCCTGCGCGGTGATTATGTCGTCTTGAACTATGACATTTCCTCGGTGCCGGTGCAGACGGTCTCGGGCGGCATTCCGGCAGAACCCGGCGAGCGCACGTTATGGGTTCGGTTGAAGAAGCAGGAAGACGGTTTTTGGACGGTGATCGAATCGTCCTTTCACCAACTGCCGCCGCTGCCGGAAACCGTGATCCTGCGCAGCCAGCCCTTCTACAGCGGTGGACTTGCCGCCGGCGACAGCATCCGCGTCGAATACGGCATCGAGCGCTACTACGTTCCCGAAGGTCAGGGCAAGCCGATCGAGGAGGCCCGCAACGGCGGCAATGTCGCAATCGCCGTGCGCGTCTCGCCGGCGGGAAGCGCGCAGATCCGCGGTCTTCTCGTTGACGGCAAGCCGGTTTACGACGAGCCGCTCTACTGATCCGGCGGGTCGTCGGATGAGCGCGGTTTGCGGGCCGCAAATCCCTGTCATTTCCCGTTCATTTTTCCTTTGCCTCGACCAAATCGGGTGATATAGAGACGCCGCGCTCCGGAAGGCCTCATGCGCAGGCATAGGCATGCGGTTTTGTGAACGCGGGTATGGTGAAATTGGTAGACACGCCAGATTTAGGTTCTGGTGCCGCAAGGCGTGGGAGTTCAAGTCTCTCTACCCGCACCAAGCTGTTTGCAGGCGGGAGATAGTCGTCCCGAATACCCGGAAGCGAGTGCCGTTCCCCTTTGGGTGGAATGATACAGGAATTGGGAAAAGCCACGCGCGGCACGCTGCCGGCGTCGTGCTCATTGAAACGAACGGCGTCTGGGCACGGCCGCCAGGACATGAAGGTAGGAAGACATGCAGGTTATCGAAACGCTCGCTGAAGGGCTGAAGCGCGAAATCAAGGTCGTTATCCCGGCCAAGGACATGCAAGACAAGATGAACGAGCGTCTTGCCGATGTGAAGGACAAGGTCCGCATCAACGGCTTCCGTCCGGGGAAGGTACCCGCTGCTCACCTGAAGAAGGTCTACGGCAAGTCGATCATGGCCGAACTCGTCAACGAGATCGTCCGCGAGCAGCCGTCCGCCATCCTCTCCAGCCGCGGCGAGAAGTCTGCCACGCAGCCGGAAATTGCCATGACCGAGGACAAGGACGAAGCCGACAAGATCCTCGCCGCCGAGCAGGATTTCGAATTCACGCTCTCCTATGAAGTGCTGCCGCCGATCGAGCTGAAGTCGGTCAAGGGCATCAAGGTCACCCGCGAAGTCATCGACATCTCTGACGACGAAGTCACCGAGCAGGTCCTGAAGGTTGCCGAAAGCGCCCGCGCTTACGAGACCAAGACCGGCAAGGCTGCCAACGGCGACCGCATCACCATGGATTACGTCGGCAAGGTCGACGGCGAAGCCTTTGAAGGCGGCACCGACCAGGGCGCCGAGCTGGTGCTCGGCTCCGGCCGCTTCATTCCGGGCTTCGAAGACCAGCTTGTCGGCGTCAAGGCCGGCAACGAGAAGACCATTACCGTGACCTTCCCGGCCGACTATCCGGCCAAGAACCTTGCCGGCAAGGAAGCCACC
Organism: Rhizobium redzepovicii; assembly: GCF_019793435.1. Taxonomy (GTDB): domain Bacteria; phylum Pseudomonadota; class Alphaproteobacteria; order Rhizobiales; family Rhizobiaceae; genus Rhizobium; species Rhizobium redzepovicii. The sequence goes on from NZ_JAILYH010000004.1 coordinate 188,422, forward strand.
TTCGACGTATCGGTCAAGGATGTTGCAGCCCCCGGCGCCGTCGAGATCAATGACGAACTCGCCTCCAAGCTCGGCATCGAATCCGCCGATCGCCTGAAGGAGATCGTCCGTGGCCAGATCGAATCGCAGTACGGCTCGCTGACCCGCCAGAAGCTGAAGCGTCAGATCCTCGACCAGCTCGATGAGATGTACAAGTTCGAGACCCCGACCTCGCTCGTCGACGCCGAATATAACGGCATCTGGAGCCAGGTGAACAACGACCTCGCTCAATCAGGCAAGACCTTCGAGGACGAAGAGACCACCGAAGAGAAGGCACGTGAGGAATACAAGACGCTTGCAGAGCGTCGCGTCCGCCTCGGCCTCGTTCTCTCCGAAATCGGTGAAAAGGCCGGCGTCGAAGTCACCGAAGACGAGATGCAGCGCGCCATCTACGATCAGCTGCGCCAGTATCCGGGCCAGGAAAAGCAGATCCTCGAATTCTTCCGCAGCCAGCCGGGCGCCGCAGCTTCGATCCGCGCGCCGATCTTCGAAGAGAAGGTCATCGATCATCTGCTGACCGAAATCGACGTCACCGACAAGAAGGTGACCAAGGAAGAACTGCTCGCCGAGGAAGAGGGCGAGGCGAAGGCTGAAACCAAGAAGGCCGCCCCGAAGAAGAAGGCTGCCGCCAAAGCTGAAGCTGCCGACGCCGGCGAAGGCGAAGAAGCCGCCGCTCCGAAGAAGAAGGCCGCTCCGAAGAAGAAGGCAGCCGACGAAAGCGCCGAATAATCGCTTCCCGGTTTTGATGTTTGAAGGCCCCGCCATCGTGCGGGGCCTTTTCTTTTACGGAGCATCCGGCAGTCCCTCGTCTTCATCGGAAACAACAAATAGTTGCAATAAAGTATAATTCGGTGCAGATTTGCTGGTGGGTGGAGGGACCTGAAAGTGACCGCAAAGAACGACATGAAGAAGCTGGTAGAGGATATCTATGCTGTGCGTGGCCGCGGCGATATCGAGGGCACGCTGGCGCTGTTCGGGGAGGATTGTACCTTTCGGATGGCCGGCAATGCACGGATGTCGCCTCTTTCGACTGAATCCGGCGGGCCTGCCTTTCGTCAGGTGATAGAGCAGCTCATCACTGTCTGGGATCTATCCAAGATCAAGACAACCGGCATTTATGTGGACGAAGACGAGCATATGGTCTTCGCCCATCGCGAAGGTGAGGTCCGGCACATTCCATCGGGCGTGAGCTTCCATACGGAATTCGTCGACAAAATCCATTTCAAGGATGGGAAACCAGTCAAGATCGTCGAATTCGTCGACACGCTGCAAGTAGCTGAGATCATCCAGATAAACCAGGACGCTCAAACCTCAAGCCGCTAAAGCGCGTCGCATCAAACTTGATTCATGCGACGCGCTTCAGCGGAATTGCAATTCAATGCGCGGTCCGTGTCAGCTCCGCGACTTTTCTCACATGGCTGACGGCAGCAGTGCCGCCTGCTGTTTTGGTGAAGAGGCTGAGTGTTTCTTCCTCATCGTCGGCGACCGGCGTCAGGGCCTGATCCATATAGGTCTTCGACTTCGCTTCCCTTGAAATCAGGAATGCCGAAATGGTCAGGCCGATGATGGTGCCGGCGAGCGAAGCGTGTTTTCTGAATGTTTCCCAGGCAAAGCGCGGCCAGAAGACCAGCGGATTTTCGCGCGGCAGGTCAGGGCGCCGCTCCGAAGGCGTCTTCAGGCGGAGGAGGCCGCTCTGCAGCGGATGCACGTTTTCCAGCGGCACGGTGGTTGCGAAGGAGACGAGAACCTTGACAAGTCTTGCGAGCGGTACCCCGGTCGCCACGGCCCGGCGTAGCAGCGTCTTCATGTGATCAGGCGAATAATAGAGCGCCCAGGCCTCGTGGTAGATATCTTCCCACTCCTGCTTGCTCATCTTTGGATGCGCGGTGCAGACGTGTTCGACATCGTAGATGTTGAGATCGGCGTCCATCTCGACATTCTTCTTCCATAGGACCTGATGATCCTCGGAGCCGGGCAACGGCGTCAGGATGAAGAATTCGATGACATCGAGCGGCAGCTCTTCCTGGATGATTGCGATGTCGCGGCGGATCGATTCCGGCGTGTCGGCGGGGAAGCCCAGGATATAACCGGCGAGCGTCATGATGCCCTGCGCCTTCCAGGCGAGCAGCATCTTGCGATATTCGGTGATCTTGTTCTGGTTCTTCTTGGCGGCCGTCAGATTGTCAGGATTGACGTTTTCGAGGCCGATGAAGACGCGGGTGACGCCGGCGCGCCGGGATTTTTCGATGAAATTCGGTATCTTGTGGCAGAGCGTGTCGACCTGGATCATCAGACCGAGCGGAATGCCGTCCCGCTCCTTGAGCTCGATCAGCCGGTCGAAAATCGCTTCCCAATCCTTGTTGCGGGCGAAATTGTCGTCGGTGATGAAGAATTTGTGGATGCCCTGCGCCCAGTTCATCCGCACAAGCTTTTCGACGTCATCGGCCGAGCGGAAGCGCGACTTGCGTCCTTGCACGTTGATGATGGTGCAGAACGAGCACTGATAGGGACAGCCGCGCCCGGCATCGAAGCTGGTGCTGAGCCCGAGCGTGCGCTGGATATTGTCCTTCGGCAGGAAGGGAACCGGCGTGCCGCCGATGCCGGGAAGGTCGTTCATGAAATTGTAGAGCGGCTTCAGCTCGCCGCCTGCGGCATCGCGCAGCACCATTTCCAGCCGGCCCTCGGCCTCGCCGGCGAACATCGAGATGCCCATATCGCGGCAGGCTTCGAGCCCGACCGCCTTGCCGTCCAGCATCGACAGGCAGCCGGAAACATGGAAGCCGCCGATCGAAACCTGCAGGCCGGCATCGCGGAAGGGCCGGGCAATATCGAGCGCACGTGGATACTGGTTGGTCTGGACGCCAACCAGCGCGATCATGCCGAAATTGTCGTGGCGCTTGAACTGTGCGAGTAGCCCGGCGAAGTCGATCCGCGTATTGGTCTCGTCGATCACGGTGATGTCGATCGCCGTATCGGGCCCGAGCACTTTGCGTTCCGCGCATTCGGCAGCGATGCCATAGAGAGCCGCGAGCGAATTGGAAGGGATCATCGCCCGCCACCAGCGGATGACATAGCCGTCGTCGTCATAATGCGACGGCTTGATCAGGATCAGCTGAAAACGTCGGCGTGCAGCTTCCAAGACATGGGACAAGATTATCTATCTTTCTTCAGAAGCTTTTGCCGGAGGCAAAATGGCGTTGAATGCATCTATCAGGCATTGCGTATCAATACGATTCAGGCGGTCAAACTAAGGCGTAAAAAAAACGGCGCTGCACGCAAAACGCTTCTCGCAGCATATTCCTCAATATACTACCCGATATCGAGCAGCAATGCGCGGTGGTCGGAGACCTCGGGCGCCTCGACCACCTCGAAACTGGCAATCCTCACCTCCGGTGTGACCAGCATGTAATCGGCAAAGCGGCCCTGCTTCAGATAGTAGGAGGTTCGCGTGTCTACAAGGCCGTTTCCGGTGACCAGCTCGGAAAGCCCGAGTCTGGCGAGAATCGTGAAAGTCTCGCTGTCGGGCAATATGTTGAAATCGCCGCAGATGACGAGCCCTTCGTTGCCGGGCCAGACCCGCTCGACAAGCGCAACCAGTGCGGCCGCCTGCTTCTCGCGGGCGGCCGTGTCGCCCTTGCCGGCCGGATCACGCAGGCCATGCATGTGGGCGATGGTCAGGCTGGAAGCGTGCTCATGGCTGAAGACGCGGATGCAATGGGCGTTCCGCGGCCGCGGATGTTCACCCCAGCCATTGGCGGAAAACCTGCCATGCACGAAGTCCAGCCCCTGGGCGATGACCGAATGCGATTTGCGCACGAAGGTCGCCAGCCCGAATTCGGCGGCAATGGCGCTATCGCCGTTAAACAGCTCACCTCTCGATGTCGGGCAGAAGAAGCCGTCGTGGCCGGGCAGGGCGGCGCCGATCTCTGCAAACAGATTGGCGCGCTGAGGCAGCTCCAGCTCCCCATCCCGATAGATCGACCATCCCTCATTCGCCCCCGGCGCCCGCAACACCTCCTGCAGGCACAGCACATCCGCATCGGCCCGTCTCACATAGTCAATGAGGGCCTCGTGCAGCCTGCCGCCCCAGGCGTTCAGCGAAATGATGCGCAATAGCGTTCGGCTCCGTTTTGGCGGCCGGATCTAGACGAGCCCGCCGCTTATGAGACGCCCTCAGAGTTCCGACTTGATGTCGCCCATCCGGTTCCAGGCGTCGAGGCCGGCGATCTTGTAGGCTTCCGCAAGCGTCGGATAGTTGAAGGTGTTTTCGACGAAATATTCGACCGTGCCTTTGAGATTGAGCACCGCCTGGCCGATATGCACCAGCTCGGTGGCGCCTTCGCCGACGATATGCACGCCAAGCAGGCGGCGTGTCTTCAGCGAGAAGATCAACTTCAAAAGCCCGGTGTCGAGGCCCATGATATGACCGCGCGAGGTTTCACGGAAACGAGCGATGCCGCATTCGTAGGGAATGCCGCGCTCCTTCATCTCCTCTTCGGTCAGACCGCAGGTGGAAATTTCCGGCACGGCATAGATGCCGTAGGGGAAATATTTCGGCGGCTCCTTGGCAACCGCGCCGATCGCGACGCGGGCGGCGATGCGACCCTGTTCCATCGAGGTCGAGGCAAGGCTCGGAAAGCCGACAACGTCGCCGGCGGCATAGACGTTGGCAACCGATGTCTGGAATGTTTCCGGATTGACCTTGAGGCGGCCGCGGCTGTCGGCTTCGAGGCCGATCGCCGGAAGGTTCAGCGCGTCGGTTGCGCCCATGCGGCCGGCGGCAAACAGCACCATATCCGTTGTCAGGCGCCGGCCGCTGTCGAGTGTCAGCTCGACCTTGCCGCCCTCAAGCGTCTCCACCTTGTCGGCCTTCTGGCCAAGCAGCAGCTTCATGTTGCGGTCGCGCAGCTGATAGGTGAAGTCCTCGACGATTTCCTTGTCGATGAAGTCGAGCATCGTCGCCTTAGGGTCGATGACGGTGACGGCCGTGTCGAGCGCGCTGAAGATCGTCGCATATTCGATGCCGATGACGCCGGCGCCGATGACGACCATCGAGCGCGGCAATTCCTGGATATCGAGCAACTCGTCGCTGTCGAGAACGGTCTTGCCGTCGAAGGGGATGTAATCCGGACGGAACGGCTTTGTGCCGACGGCAAGCAGCACGCTGGCGGCGGTGACCTGGGTGATCTCGCCGTCATCCTTGATCACCTGCAGCGTCGACGCATTGATAAAGCTCGCCTTGCCGCGAATATGCTGCACGCGGTTGCGGGCAAACTGATGTTCCAGCACCTCGACCTCGTGATTGAGCGTGATCAGCAGGCGGCGGCGCAGATCATCCGCACTGATCTCCTCCTTGACGCGGTAAGACCGGCCGTAGAAGCCGCGTTCGCGCCAGCCTGAAAGATTGAGGGCGGTCTCGCGCAACGTTTTGGAGGGGATGGTGCCGGTATGCACGGAGACGCCGCCGACGCGTTTGCCCTGCTCGATGACAAGCACTTTCTTGCCGAGTTTCGCAGCCTGGATCGCGCCGCGGCGCCCTGCGGGACCGCTGCCCACCACAACAAGATCGTACTGAAGCATCATCTGGCCCCGGATTGGAAAGGAATCATTGCGCCGCGAAATGTCGCCCCTCTATCGGTAGCCGGTCAATGTTACAGATTGTTTTACGAGCGTCGATTCAAGCCCGCCTGTGCTTTTCAGATCAGCTTCAGCCCCTTCAGGCTGACATGGCCATCCCCGCCGATGATGCCGTCGTCGTGGACGGGGATACCGGAGCGCCTTGGCCGCGTTGACGGGCTTGAATGGTTAAACGGCAATTGGCGTAAACCAAGGCTGATTGGCTGCCGCTGCGCAGTCAGCAACGGCATCGACGAATGCGACACCCTTGAGCCCATCATGTGCAGTCGGAATATCGCGTCCGATCGCTGTCGGTTCGCGTCCTTCGCGCTTGGCACGGATTGCTTCAGCAAAGCCGGCATACAGATTCGCAAATGCCTCGAGATAACCCTCGGGATGGCCGGGAGGTGTGCGGATCCGCGCTTTGGCGCCTTCGCTAAGGTCGTCCGCACCGCGTTTGATGATTTCAGTCCTTCCGTTCAGCCGAGCGTGCACGAGCTCGTTCGGTTGCTCCTGGAACCACGTTAGCGAGGCTTGCTCGCCAAACACCCGGAGCCGCACGCCATTTGATGATCCAAGCGCTACCTGTGAAGACCAGAGAAGTCCACGGGCGCCGCCTTCATAGCGCAGCATGACATGAGCGTTGTCATCCAAGGCGCGCCCTTCAACAAAGGTGGCGAGATCCGCGGTCAACGATTGAAGCTTGAGGCCTGAGACGAAGCCAGCCAGATGGTAGGCATGCGTGCCGATATCGCCGATCGAGCCACCACGACCGTTTTTCTTCGGATCAGTGCGCCAGGCGGCCTGAGCATTGCCTTTTGTCTCAATGGCGGTTGCCATCCATTCCAGCGGGTATTCAACTTGGACGGTACGGATCTTTCCGAGCTGACCGGTCGCAACCATATGCTTGGCTTCATGTATCATCGGATAGCCAGAATAGGTATATGTGACCCCCATGAACCGGCCGCTACTGCGAACCAAGTTTTCGAGCGCGACAGCGTCTTCCAAAGTTGCGGTCAAAGGTTTCTCGCAGATGACGTCGAAACCTGCTTCCAGAAAAGCCTTGGCGATGGGGAAATGAGTGAAATTGGGCGTGCAGATCGCAACGGCATCGATCCGATCCTCACGGCGGCTTTCGCCCGCGATCATCGCCTTGAAATCATCATAGGAGCGCGTGCGATCCAAACCTTCGCTTGCCGCGAAGGCGTGACCGCGGGCAGCATCGACGTCGAATGCGCCAGCGACCAAGGCCCACGCCCTGTCCTGGCGAGCCGCGATACGATGAATATTGCCGATATAGGCGCCGTTGCCGCCCCCCACCATTCCGAGGCGGAGCGGCATTTGCGAAGAAGAGTTTGTCGTCATGGCTGTCCTCAATCAAGTCCGAGCATGGCTCGATTGGCGTCCTTGTTGGCGCCGGATTTCACGAAGTCATCGAACGCACGGTCCGCTACCCTGATAATGTGCTCGCGGATGAACTTTGCGCCTTCCGCGGCACCGTCCTCCGGATGTTTGATGAAGCACTCCCACTCCAGTACCGCCCATCCATCGAAGTCATAGGTTGCCAGTTTGGTGAAGACAGCGCCGAAATCTACCTGACCGTCGCCGAGTGACCGGAATCGTCCGGCGCGCTTCGACCAAGGCTGGAATCCGCCATAGGCGCCCGTTTTGCCGTTCGGCCTGAACTCGGCATCCTTGACGTGGAACATCTTGATGCGCTCGTGGTAGTGATCGATGAATTCTAGATAGTCGAGCGCCTGCAGGACGAAGTGGCTCGGATCGTAGAGGATGTTGCAGCGGCGATGATTGCCGACGCGCTCAAGAAACATCTCGAAGGTCAGTCCGTCGTGGACATCCTCGCAGGGATGGATCTCGAAGCAGAGATCGACGCCCTGTTCATCGAAGTCGTTCAGAATTGGCATCCAGCGCCTTGCAAGCTCATCGAAAGCCTCGTCGACCAGGCCCTCCGGCCATTGCGGATAGGGGTAGAGATAGGGCCACAGCAGCGATCCGGTGAAGCTAACATGGCGATCAATACCGAGATTCCGCGAGGCGCGGGCAGCAAAACGCATTTGTTCCTCAGCCCATGCTCGGCGCCCGGCCGGATTGTTGTGGACATTGGCGGGGGCGAAACTGTCCATGATCCGGTCATGGGCAGGGTGGACGGCAACGAGCTGGCCCGTGATATGCGAGCCCAGTTCGGTCACTTCAAGGCCACTTTCCGCCAGCACCCCCTTGAGGTCATCGCAATACGTCTTGCTTTCGGCTGCCATCTTCATATCGATCAGGCGATTATCCCAGGTCGGGATTTGAACGCCGGCGAAACCTCTGGCCGCGACCCACCTGGAGAGGCTGGAAAGCGAGTTATAGGGGGCTTCGTCAGCTGCGAATTGGGCGAGATAGATGCCCGGTCCCTTGATCGTTTTCATGCTTTTTTCCTATTCGGATAAGGCTTCTGCCGGCGCCGGGGGGCCGCCGTCATAGGCTCCCCAGACCGATTGATCGAAATGAACGACGGAGCCTGTCATCATTCCCGAATCGTTCGATGCGAGAAAGAGGACGGCCCGGGCGACTTCTTCGGGCGCCAGAATGCGGCCAAAGGGTTGCGCCGCCGCGGCCGTGGCGAGCCAGTTGGGGTCGGCCCCGTGGTATTCGCGCTGAATGCGATCTTCGCCGTCAGACGCCATCCAACCGATATCGAGCTGGTTCACGCGGATCTGGTTGCGCATCAGGGCGTAGCCGGAGTTCCGGGTGAGCGTCGCCAGCGCACCCTTCGACGCAGAATAGGGAGCTAGAAATGGCTGGCCCGCATGCTCCGATGTCGAGCCGATATTGACCATACTGCCCTTGACGCCACCACGGATCATCAGTCTCGCCGCTTCCTGCATCAGAAAGAACGGTGCCCGAACGTTGACGGCGAACATTCGATCGAAAAGATCTGGAGACGAATTCAAAAGATTGCCTCGGTCAGTGAGGCCCGCGGCATTGACCAGAATATCGACTCTGCCGAATTCGAAGTCCGCTTTGGCGATGATCGACCGGCAATCTTCGACCTTCTCAAGATCCGCCGGGACAAATGTCACCGGCACCCCGGTTTCGCTCGTTATCGAGGCCGCAACGGCGTTGCCTTTCCCGGCATTTCGTCCGCAGGTGATGATGCCGGCGGCACCTGCTTTGGCGAAAAGTCGCGCAATTGCCGCACCCAGTCCCTGCGTCCCACCCGTGACGACGGCGATTTTTCCCTCGATACTGTTCATCTCAAACACCTACGCGCTGCTTCTGGCGGATCTTTTCCTGATCAGCGCGTGCTTTTTGAACGGATTTACGCTCCGAGACCTCAGGAACGCCGACGTCCCAATCCGCATCGCCCGGCACCCAGGCATGGGCATCGGTGACGAGGGTGATGACCGTCGTCCGGTCGGTCGTTTGTGCCCACTCCATTGCGGTTTTCAGATCGGCAAGGCTTTCGCAGCGCCGGGCGAGCGCACCCATCGATTCAGCATGTTTGACGAAGTCGACGGCAAAAGGCTCCTTGACGCGGCAATCTTTGATGAGATTGTTGAAACCAGGCACGCCCTTGAACTGTTGGAGACGATTGATGACGGCATAACCGCCGTTGTCGCAGACGACGACTATCATCTTGTGGCCCGTCAATACCGTCGAATAGATGTCGGAGTTCATCATCATGTAGGTGCCGTCGCCGATCATCACGATCGGCGTGCCGTTACCGGCTTTCGCCATCGCATGGCCCCAACCTGCGGCGATCTCGTATCCCATGCAACTGAAGCCGAATTCGCAGTCGAACGTGTTGGGATTCTTGACGCGCCAGCCCTTGGTCACCTCACCGGGTGTGCCGCCTGCCGCTGCGATCAGCGTATCGTTCGGCTTTGAAGTTTCGTTGACGATGCCGACCACCTGCGCGTAGGTCGGGATCGGCCCATTCGTGACCGCTTGATGCCGATCGAGGAGCTTGTTCCAATCGGCAAATAGCGACTGCGCCTTCGGAAGCAGCGCCGGATCGGCCTTCCAGTCACCGAGAGCCTCGTCCAGTTCAATCACCGTTTCGAGAGCATCCCCGACGACGGCAAGTGCGCGATGCTTTACCGCGTCAAAGCGCGCGGCATTGATCGAAATGAACTTTGCATCCTGCTGAAACACGGTCCATGAACCGGTTGTGAAGTCCTGCAATCGTGTACCGATCGCCAGAATGACATCCGCCTCACCGGCAAGCGCATTCGCCGAGGTTGATCCAACGATCCCGATGGGGCCGGCGTGAGCGGGATGGTTGTGCGTCATCGCGCCTTTGCCGGCGATTGTTTCGACGATCGGGATGCCGCGTTTGACAGCAAATTCCGCGACCTTCTCTTCGGCCGACGAATAGCGGACGCCACCTCCCGAAATGATCAGCGGTCTCTTCGCGGCCTGGAGCAATGCGGCTGCTTCCACAAGCCTTGTTCTGTCGGCACGGGGGCGGGGTATGGACCATACAGCGGGCTCGAAGAACGCGGCGGGATAGTCGAACGCGACTTCCTGAGCATCCTGTGCAAGGCCAATGAATGCGGGACCGCAGTCTGCGGGATCAAGCATCGTGGCGATTGCCTGCGGCAAGGATGAGATGATCTGTTCAGGCAAAACGATGCGATCCCAATATCTGGTGACTGACTTGAAGGCGTCGTTGACCGTCACGGTCGGGTCACTGAAATGCTCAACCTGCTGAAGAACTGGATCGGGAATTCGGTTTGCGAACGTATCTCCCGCGATCAGGAGCACCGGCAGGCGGTTGGCATGGGCTGTGCCAGCCGCTGTCACCATGTTGGCCGCACCGGGTCCGATCGAGGTCGCCGCGACCATCAATTGGCGTCGGCGTTTGGCTTTGGCAAAAGCGATCGCTGCGAGTGCCATCGACTGCTCATTTTGACCGCGCCAGGTTGGCAACTGATCCTGCACCGACTCCAGCGCCTCCGACAAGCAAGTCACGTTGCCGTGACCGAAAATGCCGAACACGCCGGCAAAAAGCGGTAAGCGCTCGCCATCGATCTCCGTGAATTGATTGCATAAGTAGCGCACAAGCGCTTGCGCCATCGTCAGGCGTACGGTCTTCCGGGACATCCGGTCTCCTCCCATGGATCATGTTTTTTCGACGTTACGAAATATTAATTGACAAAGCAATAGTTCCGCAACAATCATTGCAAAAATAGAAATGAGAGGATCTTGATGTTGAAAATTGCCGTTCTCGGCTGCGGCCGTATTGGCCGCATGCATGCCGAAAACATAGCTGCCCATCCGCGGGCGACGCTTGCGGGCGTCTTCGACGTTCATCGCTCTGCGGCAGACGATGTTGGGAGCAAACACGGTGTGGCCGTCTTTGATTCTGCCGAGCGATTGTTCTCCAGCAGCGCCGTTGATGCGGTCCTGATCGCCACGTCGACACCGACACACGCAGATTTCATCGAGAAAGCCGTCGCGGCCGGCAAGCCGATATTATGCGAGAAGCCGATCGATTTGAGCCTCAAGCGTGTCCAGCAATGTGCGGAGGCAATTGGGACGACCAGGGTACCGATCATGCTCGGTTTTGTCCGCCGCTTCGATCCCGGCCACAGGGCGGCGCGCGATGCTATCCGTGCAGGCGATATCGGGGACCTTCATCAGGTCGTTATAACCTCGCGCGACCCCGGAATGCCGCCGGTCGCCTATACCGAAGCATCCGGCGGCATCTTTCGCGACATGACCATCCATGACTTCGATATGGCACGGTTCATGCTCGGCGAAGAGGTGATCGAGGTTTCGGCCGTGGGTAGCCGTCTTGTCGATCCGGTTCTTATGCAGCGATTGGACGACTACGACACCGTGACGGTCGTCCTCAAGACCACATCGGGCAAGCAATGCATCATCAATAATTCTCGCCAGGCCGTCTACGGCTATGACCAGCGGGTTGAGGCGCTCGGCACAAAGGGAATGGTCGTCTCCGAAAATCGCCGCCCAAACATGACGACGCTGCACGGTGCCGATTTCACCGGCAAAGGCGCGCCGCTTCTCAACTTCTTCATCGATCGCTACGCCGAGGCCTTCATGGCTGAAATCAGCGCTTTCGTCGATGCGATTGGCGCCGGCAAGGCTCCGGAGGTTGGATTTGAGGATGGTCGTCAGGCTCTGATCCTGGCCGAAGCGGCAATCAAATCGGCGGCCGAAGGCCGCGCCATAAAAACCAGCGAAATTGGGTGACCCATGTATCAGAAGTTTGGACTCTATATCGACGGCAACTGGCGCCGTGCCTCCGACGGCGCAACGGCTGACGTCCTAAGCCCCGTCACTCAGAGCGCTCTTGGCGCAGTTCCCGTAGCGACGACCGCCGACACGCAGGAAACCCTGGCTGCAGCCAGCAAAGGCTTCGCGGCTTGGCGGACGACGGCCGCTTTCGCACGTGCCGACGCCCTGCATCGGATTGCCGACGAGATGCTCCGCCGTGCCGATGAGGCGAAAAGGATGATTTCCGCCGAGACCGGCAAGCCGATCGCGCAGTCAGAGCGCGAATGGGGACTGTCCATCGATCAGTTTCGGTGGTTCGCGGAAGAGGCACGCCGCATCTATGGCCGGATCATTGAATCGCGCGTGCCGGGTGGTCGCTTCGAGGTGTCACGTGAGCCGGTCGGCATCGTTGGCGCCTTTACCGCTTGGAATTTTCCCGCGGCACTCGTCGCGCGCAAGGCGGCACCGGCGCTTGCGGCGGGTTGTGCAATCATTATCAGACCTTCGACCCAGACGCCGGGCGTTGCCATGGTCATGGTCGATTGCATGCGGGCGGGCAACTTGCCCGATGGCGTCGTCAATCTCGTCGTCGGTCCGACAGCGACGACCTACGTGCCAATCATGGCGGACAAGTCGGTGCGCAAGGTGTCCCTGACCGGCTCGACACGCGTTGGTCAGCAGATGATCCGCGATGCCGCCGATACAGTGAAGAAAGTATCGATGGAACTCGGCGGCAACGCTCCGCTGATCGTCTATGACGACGCCGATCTCGAGCTCGCACTGAACGTGTCCGTGCCGACAAAGTTTGCAAATGCTGGCCAGGTTTGCGTGACCCCGGATCGCTTCTTCGTGCATGAACGCTTGCACGACGCGTTTGTTGACGGGTTCGTTTCCCGCACAAACGCGCTCAAACTCGGCGACGGCCTCGATCCTTCCGTGCAAATGGGGCCTCTGATCAATGGCGGACGCCTATCGGAGATTGAGTCGATTGTCTCGGATGCTGTGAAAGCAGGTGCGCACGTTGCGGCGGGCGGCGAACGCGCGTCGGAATTCAACGCTGGTCATTTCTACAAGCCAACCGTTCTGACCAATGTCACCGACGATATGAAAGTCTTCGCCGACGAGAATTTTGGCCCCATTGCCGCAATCACACGGTTTAACGAGGAGGATGAAGTTCTTTCGCGCGCCAACGCTTCAGACATGGGACTGTCGGCCTACGCTTTTACCCGGTCGCCGGATCGGGCGCGGCGAACGGTATCGGCGCTGAAGGCAGGGATGGTCGGTATTAACAGCTTTGCGCTGGCGGCGTCCGAGGCACCGTTTGGCGGCACCAACCATTCCGGCATGGGCAGAGAGGGCGGGATTGAAGGCATTGGCGACTATCTCGACACCAAGCTTGCCCAGATCGTGTTTTGAGGGCTGCCGGTATGATCAAGAACAGGTTGAAGGAAATCTGGGCTCAAGGTCGCCCCTCGATCAATGGTTGGCTGTCAATCGGCAATGCGTTCACGGCGGAGATCATGGCAGCTCAAGGCTATGACTCAGTGTCGATCGACATCCAGCATGGTGCGCTGGACTACGGTTCGGTGCTGCCGATGTTTCAGGCCATGCGCGCCTCCGGTGTCGTGCCAATGGCACGCGTGCCTTGGCTGGAGCCCGGCATTATCATGAAGGTGCTGGATGCAGGCGCCTATGGCGTGATCTGCCCGATGGTCAACACTGCCGTACAGGCGGCCGAATTCGTCAGCTATCTACGCTATCCGCCTCACGGTCAGCGCAGTTTCGGGCCGACACGCGTCAGCTTCGCCGCCGGGCCGAACTATGCGGCTGAGGCGAATGGAGAAGTCCTTGCTTTCGCCATGGTCGAAACCAAGCAAGCGATGGAGAACCTCGATGCAATTGCCGCAACGCCACGGTTGGATGGCATTTATGTCGGTCCAGCCGATCTGACCTTCAGTTTGACCGACGGTCGGCTTGCGCCGGCCTTCGATCGCGAAGAGCCGGAAATGATCGACGCTCTCCAGCGCATCGTCGCTGTTTGCAAGAAGAATAGAATTCGCGCCGCCCTTCATTGCGGCACGCCGGAATATGCCGCCCGCGCCATTCAGTGGGGTTTCGATATGACAACTGTGTCCGGCGACACCAGACTGTTGGCGGCTGCAGCGGCGGCGAGCGTCGCGAAGTTCCGCGACCTCGTAGGACAGACGGCGGGTATAGCTGAAAAGGGGGCCTACTGATGCCCCATATTCTCATTGCGGGAAAGTTGCATCCGTCAGGCATGGCGCTCTTGAAAAGCGCTCCGGGCGTGACGTTCGACTACGTGGAAGAAGTGTCGGAGCAATCCTATCATCCATTTATCAGCAAGGCTGACGCCCTGGTGTTGCGCACGCAGCCGCTTTCAGCATCGACTGTTGCGAATGCGGACCGCTTAAAGATCGTCTCACGCCATGGCGTTGGATACGATGCCGTACATCTGGCATCGCTCAATGAAAGAGGCATTGCACTTGCAGTAGTCGGCGACGTGAATTCGGTGTCGGTGGCGGAACACGCCATGATGTTGATCCTGTCGGCGGCGAAACGGGTTCTTCGCGGCGATCGTGCCGTGCGCAATCCATCGGAATGGGGATGGCGGAATCGGCTGGAGGCGGAAGAGATTTCGGGAAAGCGCCTGCTGATCATCGGGTTCGGTCGCATTGGGCGTCATCTCTCCAGAATGGCCGCCGGCTTTGGCATGGAGATCCGAGCTTTTGATCCTTATCTGCAGGCCCAAGGCTGGCCCGGGGGGGCGGTCTTGCCCGAGGGCAGCCTCCTCAATGGCCTTCGGTGGGCTGACGTAGTCTCGGTCAATGTTCCAAAGGCCGATCGACCGATAATAGCCAAAGATGAACTTGCCGCGATGAACCCCGGTGCCATCCTCGTCAATACAGCCCGCGGTGGTGTTGTCGATGAGGCAGCTTTGATCGAAGCACTGCAATCCGGTCGTCTCGGCGCAGCAGGGCTCGACGTTTTTGACGACGAACCACCATCTGAGGATTGCCGCCTTCTAGCATTCGATCAGGTGGTGCTGTCACCGCATATCGCCGGACTGACCCGTGAATGCGGTGAGCGGATGGCCGTAGCATCGGTTCAAAATGTGCTCGATTTTTTTGCCGGAAGAATAGATCCGAGCCTCGTTGTGAACGCCCAGTACTTGCAAGCGACCTAGGCCAGCAAGCCGATAAGTTACAATCTGAATGTTGTGAGGGCCTGGCTTCCGCGCCCACGAAATTCTATGCGTAACTAGCAATGAAAATTGCACGTATTAAAAATGACATTAAGCATTGAAATATGGTTTGACTCAGTGATTATTGCTGATTAGTTTATTTTGCAATGGTTGTTGCAATTGAGGTTCTCGACAGCAATCATGGGCAGGCAGAAGTTTGGCGCTGGGAGGCGTCGTTCCTAGAAAATCTGTCGGTCCTGGATGCACTTTGTTCCATGGGAGGTAAGAGATGGAACGTCTGATCCGTGGCCTTATGGCCACAACAGTTATCGCAGTCGCAATGGGCGGCGTGGCAGTCGCGCAGGACAAGGCGAAAGTCTTCTTCTTGTTGCCAAATCAAACGACAATTCGCTTCGAAAGCCGCGATGCGCCGTTCTTCGTTCAGGCGATGAAGGAAAAGGCGCCCGACGTTGAAGTCGTGGTTCAGAATGCGCAGGGCGATCCCAATAAACAGCAGGCTCAGGTCGAAGATGCGATCGCTCAGGGGGCAAAGGTCATTCTGCTCACGTCTGCAGACGCGAACCTTGCCGCCGGTGAGCTTGCCGCGGCGGCCAAGGCGAATGTTCCTGTCGTTCTCTACGATCACGATGCTGTCGGCGGAAAGGCCGAAGCCCACATCGTCTTCGACTCGCTGGCGGTTGGTCAGGCGCAGGGCAAACGCGCTGCGGAACTGATCAAGGCCATGTCGAAATCGCCGGTCAAGGTTGCACGCGTCAAGGGTAACCAGGGCGAGTACGGCACCGGGCAATACGAAAAAGGCCAGAATGAATTTCTTCAGCCGCTGATCGACTCCGGAAAGGTCAAGGTCGTTTGCGAACAGTACACGCAGAACTGGGATCCGGTGCTGGCTCAGAACTTCGCCGAAGATTGCCTGACGAAGAATGGTGGCGACGTCGACGTCTTTCTCGGCATGAATGACGGCACTACCGGTGGGTCTGTTGCGGCGCTGATCTCCCAGGGAGCAAAGCCGGGAGAGAAGCTCGTCACCGGCGGCCAGGATGCCACGGTAGAGGCGCTCCGCTACATCGCGCAAGGCTGGCAGGACAACTCCGTTCTCAAGGACCTGAAGGTCCAGGCAAACGAAGCCGCGGAAGTCGTCGCATCGATCGTTGCGGGCAAGGGGGTGCCGAAAGACCTGGTCAACGGCAAGGTCAACAACACCTTCATGGACGTCCCGGCCGTGTTCCTGCCGGTGAGCAACATCACGAAGGACAATCTTGGCGACGTGGTCTCGAAAAGCGTTTGGACCTGGGCAGAAATCTGCAAAGGCATCGAAACGGCCGACGTCTGCAAGAAAAATCTTTAATTTGATCGGTTGTTGCGGGGGAGGGCGGCGCGGCCGTCTTCCTCCGTTGCAGGATCAAGACCCTTCCGAGGATGACATGACCGTGACCGATTCAGGGCGTTCACAGGATAAAGCCCTTTCAACCAAAAAGTCTGTTCCGCTCATTTCGATGCGCAACATTCACAAATCGTTCGGCTCGGTTCACGCCCTGCGAGGAGCCTCCGTTGAAGTCCATGCCGGCGAAATCGTCGCGATGGTGGGCGATAACGGCGCGGGTAAATCGACGCTCGTGAAGGTGATGGCAGGCGTCTACGCGGCTGACTCCGGAGAATATGAGATCGAAGGTAAGCCGGTTACGATCCGAACCCCGGCGGATGCCACTGCGCAAGGCATTGCGACGGTCTATCAGGATCTTGCGCTCTGCAACAATCTGGACGCTGTCCAGAATCTGTTTCTCGGTCGTGAATTGACCGGCTCGGGCATTTTCGGCCGCCGCATCCGCCGCGCGGAATGCGAAGTGCGCGCCCGCGAAGTCATGACGAGAATGCGTCTGGGCAACCTTTCGCTGACCCGGCCCGTTGGCGCCATGTCCGGCGGCCAACGTCAGAACATCGCGATAGCAAGATCCATTCTTTGGAAGCCCAAGGTGGTCATCCTCGACGAGCCCACCGCAGCCCTTAGCCACTCGGCGGCGCAACAGGTCGCAGACCTTATCCGCGGCCTGGCCGATGATGGACTGGGTATCGTCATTGTCAGTCACGACATCCACCACTTTGTCGTGAATTCGACCGACCGCATCGAAGTCATGCGACTTGGCGCGAATGCGGCGAGCTTTCGCTCCAAGGATGTGACCGGGGAAATGGTCGTCAACGCGATGGTCGGCGGCAACGAGGGTGTCAATCTTGCCGGCTGACCAGAACTCTTTCCATAGTCAAGGAACGAATACCATGGCCTCCATCTCCACAACCGCCGCGCCGAAGCGACGCACTTTCGGAGAGCTTCTCAACAGCGATCTGCGGGCGCTGCCCGTGGTCATCGCGCTGATCGCGCTGTGGATCTTCTTTGCCACTCAGAGCGATATTTTCCTCACGCCGCGAAATCTATCGAACCTGCTTCAGCAATCGACGGTCGTCGGCATGATGGCGCTCGGTTTGATGTTTGTCCTCCTGGTTAAGGAGATCGATCTTTCGATCGCGGCAATACATGGGGTCACGGCAGTCTTCAGCGCAAAGCTGATCGTCGATTATGGTTTCTCGCCCTGGCTGGCGCTGCCTGTTGCAATTGTGATCGGCGCAGCGATCGGGTCTTGTTCCGCGCGGTGGGTAAACTGGGTGGGAGTGCCATCGTTCGTCGTCACCCTGGGCCTGGGGCTTGCACTCAACGGCATTCAATTGCTTCTGCTTCCTGCGACCGCGCGTTATGCCTTGATGGGGACAGGGGTTGAATACATAGCGCAGACGACTGTCGCAGGCGCCAGCGCCTGGATCGCCTGGGCAGTTGGGTTGATACTGCTCGGAGGGTTGATTTTTTCTGGCGTCGTCCGGCGACAGCGAGCAGGCCTTGAAGTATCGATTCTTCATAGCGTGCTGCTTCCTCTCCTCGGAGCAGGCATTCTGGGGGCACTGGTTGTGCTCGTCCTCAATGCCAGTCAAGGCATTCCGTTGCCCGTTCTGATCTTTGTGTTTCTCCTTGGTATCGGCGGCTATGTCTTAGGCGAAACTCAATTCGGCCTTTATCTATATGCGGTTGGAAATAATGACGAAGCGGCACGCCGAGCCGGCATCAACGTGCCACTCATTCGAATGGCTGCCTTTGCAATCGCCGGCGGTATTGCGGCAATTGCTGGGATCGTTGCATCGTCGAGAACTCTCGGCGTCGGTGTCTTCTCTGGCGGCGGCGTCGGCGGTGGAACACTGTTGCTGGAATCAATCGCGGCGGCGGTCATCGGTGGCGTGAGCCTGTTCGGGGGGCGAGGCGCTATCCACGCAGCACTCTTGGGAGCCCTGGTCATCGGCACGGTCCAAAACGGCCTTAATCTCATGGGTGTGGAGAACGAAGTTCGTCTGATCGTCACCGGGCTTCTGCTGGTCCTCGCCGTTTCCATAGACAAGATCATTGAAAAGCTGACGGGACAACAGTCCTTTTGATCTTGCGCTGCAAGGGTTGCGGGCGGCTCCGGTAGCCGCCCGGCAAGGCAGATCGATTTGACATTGCCAATCTTTTGCTGTTCAGCGCATGATGCAATGAGATTTGCAGGTTTAGGAAATGGCGAAGATCGAACCACCGCGAGATTACGAGGAATTCATTCGTCTGGTTCATGACCGCTACGGCGACATGAGCAAAACCTATCAGAAAATCTCAGTCTATCTTACCCAGAGCCCGAATGATGTGGCAGTCCTCTCTGTCAATGCGATCGCGGAGCGCTGTGGCATTCACGCCTCCAGCTTCGTCCGTTTCGCCCAGTACCTCGGCTATGAGGGCTTCAAGGATCTGCAAGGCTTGTTTCAGCGCCGGCTCTCCACCGCCGCTCCTGGTTTCGAAGCGCGAAAGAAGGCATTGGAGACGGAGCTCGGTGCGCGGACGGATAGAAGCGAGGCGGGATTCCTTCGCGACCTCGTGGTGCGCGATATAGCGTCCTTACAGGACATTCTTGCGCAAATTTCCGGTGAGGACTTGGCCACAGCGGTCGACCTTCTGGAAAAAAGCGAGACAATCTTCTTAATCGGTCAGCTGCGTTCAGCGCCAGTGGTTGAATTGCTACGGTACGTTCTTACCATGCTTGGAAAGCGATGTGTTCTTCTCGACCCAGGTGGTGGGCTTGCCACATATATGGGGCGTACGATGAAGGATACGGATCTCCTCTTTGCCGTATCGTTTCGTTTCTATGCGACTGAAGTTGTGAACGTGGTGGAAGATGCGGCCGCCCGGGGCATTTCTATCGTCGCCATTTCCGACAGCACACTTTCACCTTTGGCCAAGTCTGCGACGGTTCTCTTCCCTGTCCCGGAGCATGAATACACGTTCTCGCGCTCTCTTGCTGCTCCGATGTGCCTGGCCCAGGCTTTGACTGTTGCGTTGGCAAGCCGCCTCCAGGGCAGCAAGGATGATCCTCGTATTCCGATCGTTACCGGACAATAGCGCGCCCATTTCCCTCAAAATCCAATCCGTCGATTCGACTGCCGCTTCCGCCGGCCCTGTGCTTTCAGATCAGCTTCAGCCCCTTCAGGCTGACATGGCCGTCCTTGCCGATGATGACGTGGTCGTGGACGGTGATATCGAGCGCCTTGGCCGCCTCGATGATCACCTTGGTCATGTCGATGTCGGCACGTGAGGGCGTCGGGTCGCCGGACGGGTGGTTGTGGACGAGGATGATCGCCGTTGCCGAAAGCTCGAGCGCGCGCTTGACCACTTCGCGCGGATAGACCGGCGTATGGTCGACCGTGCCGCGGCCCTGCACCTCGTCGGCGATCAGCACATTGCGCTTGTCGAGGAAGAGGATGCGGAATTGTTCGCGGGTCTCGTGCGCCATGGCGGCGTGGCAGTATTGAATGACCGAAGACCAGGAGGAGAGCACCTGCTTGCTTCTGATCTCGCTTTTCAGCGTCCGGTGGGCCACCGTCGAGATCAGTTTCAGGTCGAGCGCCACGGCCTCGCCGACGCCCTTCACCTCGGTCAGCAGCGCCGCCGGCGCGCCAAAAACGCCGGAAAGCGAGCCGAAGCGTTCGATCAGCGCCTTGGCGATCGGCTTGGTGTCGCGCCGCGGGATCAGGCGAAAAAGCAGGAGTTCAAGGATTTCATAGTCGGCAAGGGCGATGTCGCCCTGTTCGCGGAAGCGGTCACGCAGCCGCTCGCGATGGCCGTGATAATGCTCCTGAGCGGCGAGCGAAGCGGGCAGGGCGGCCTTGGCGTTCGGCGCGGCCGGTTTTTGCGGCTGTCCGCCGAAGAACGAGCGTTCGTCGGCGGCAACAGGCTCTTCGGTCTCAAAAGGCAGCTCGTCGTCGGAAGATGTCGCAACCGGCCTCTTCGCCATCGGATCGTCACCCGGCAAACGATGGCAAGCCCGGGCGGTCGAGCCCGCCTGGCGACAGCGTAAAGATCTCGCAGCCGTCGGAGGTGACGCCGATGGTGTGTTCGTACTGCGCCGAAAGCGACCGGTCGCGGGTGACCGCCGTCCAGCCGTCGGCCAGCACCTTCACATGCGGCCGGCCGAGATTGATCATCGGCTCGATGGTGAAGATCATGCCTTCGCGCAGTTCCGGCCCTTCATTGGCGCGGCCGTAATGCAGGATATTCGGTGAATCGTGGAACAGCCGGCCGACGCCGTGGCCGCAGAAATCGCGCACCACCGAACAACGCTCGGCCTCGGCATAGGTCTGGATCGCCTCGCCGATTGCGCCGGTGCGGGCGCCGGGCCTGACGGCGGAAATGCCGCGCATCAGCGATTCATAGGTGACCTCGAGCAGTCGCTCGGCGGCGCGCTTGATCGTTCCCACCGGATACATCCGGCTGGAATCGCCGTGCCAGCCGTCGAGCACGAAGGTGACGTCGATATTGACGATATCGCCCTCACGCAGCGGCTTGTCGTTCGGAATGCCGTGGCAGACAACGTGGTTGATCGAGGTGCAGGTCGATTTGGTGTAGCCGCGATAATTCAGCGTCGCCGGGTGGGCGCCGTGATCCATGCCGAAATCGAAGACGAACCGGTCGATGTCATCGGTCACCAGCCCCGGCTTGACGATGTCGGCCAGCGCATCGAGGCAGCGCGCCGTCAGCTGGCATGCCCTGCGCATGCCTTCGAATGCTTGCGCGTCGTAAAGCCGGATGGCGCCCGTATTCTTCGAGGGCGCGGAAGAGGCTTCGATATAGTTCACCATTGCAGGGCCTTAGCGGAGAATATTAGAATTGTTCATAATGTAGCTATGCCGGGTTCGTCCATCGCGATCAACCGTCGGGACGAGATTTCTCAGCAGATCCTAATCGCATAGCGGGCAGCCTCCCGCATCGGCTCATCGTCAAATCCTCGGACAGGATGGAATATCCACAATCTTCTCAAGAGGATAGGATTGATTGCATGAAGCCTCCTCGCTACTCACCGATTGGTGACAGTGGGGAAGGGTCGTTCGTGCTTGATGAAGCGGTAAAACTTGAAAATTTGCCTGAGGCCGGCGGCGAGCCGGAGCGGCGAGTGCGCGATCGGGGCGCCACCGAGCGCGCCATCCTTGCCGCCGCCAAGGGATTGCTGGCCGAGGAGGGCTTCCAGAATTTCGGCATCAATGCGGTCGCCCGCCGCGCCGGTTGCGACAAGCAGCTGATCTATCGTTATTACGGCGGTCTTGACGGTCTGGTCGAGGCGATCGGCGCCGATCTCGGCACTTGGGTGAAGGATCGCATTCCCGAAGATGCCGGCGGCATGTTCCTGTTGACCTATGGCGACCTGATGGAGCGGCTGTCGCTTCTCCTGCTCGACGCTTTGAGAAACGATCCGCTGATGCGCCGCATCCTCGCCTGGGAGATATCTGAGAACACCGAGCAGGTGAGGCGGCTTTCCGAAGCGCGTTCGAAGGCTTTGGCTCTCTGGCTGGAGCGCATGCGCGGCTCGCTGGCGCCGCCGAAAGGTGTTGATGCCGCGGCCGTCAATGCCGTCATCATCGCCGCGATCCAGCATCTCGTGCTTGCCGCAGCAAGCGGCGGGCAGTGCGCCGGTCTGTCGCTGAAGACGCCGAAGGACTGGGAGAAGGCGGCGATGGCGCTGAAGCGCATCGTGCGCGGCGTCTACGGCTGACAGCTCATTCATCCACAGGCAGCGGCTGCCGCGTTAACCTTAATGAATGGTTTACGTTGCCTGGCCTGGGTTAACCCGACAGTGTGAAGGGGAGCAGAGATGGAATGAGTAAGAGCCCCCGAGTTGACATCAATGGGAACCAGGATCGCCAAAGCCGCCTTTCTCGTGACTGCGATGATGTTCTTCGCGGTCCTGGCGCTGGATATCGCAATTCCGACGCTGGTGCTGTGCATCATGGCATTGTCGACCCGGTTGGTTTCCCTCGATCTGCCCGTCGCGCGCAAGCATGGAGGTGAGGCCGCATGAAGTGGTTTCTGATCTTCTGGGCCGGCCCCATCGTCTTTCTGGGCGGATGGTACTGGCTCTCCTATTACGACATGAATTTCGGCATCTTCATGCTGTCGCGGCAGGTCCATGACCTGACGTTCCAGCTCTATGGCGAGGCGCTCGGCATTCCGCCGGAAAACATTCCGCCGCTCGTTGCCCGCGCCATCGCCGTCGACAGTCTCGTCGTCTTCGCCATCCTCGGCTTCCGGAAACGCAGGTCGATCGTCGCCTGGTGGAAGGCGCGTCAGCTGAATTCGTCTCCATCGGATCTCGCCAGCAAGGAAAGCCTGTCGAGCGCGCCTTGAAGGATGAAGCTCGCGGCGGCCGAATCGATCCGTTCGGCCCGTTTGGCGCGCGAGACGTCCATTTCGAGCAGCGTCCGTTCAGCCGCCACCGTCGATAACCGCTCGTCCCAGTAGACAAAGGGCAGCGCCGTCTTCTGCTCCATATTGCGCACGAAGGCGCGCGTCGCCTGCACCCGCGGACCTGCCGATCCGTCCATGTTCATCGGCAGACCGATGACGAAACCCGCGACCTTTTCCGATTGTGCAAAATCCATGAGCGCCTGCGCATCGATGGTGAACTTGACGCGCCGGATCACCGGGCGGGGCGTGGCGAAACGCCGCCCGAGATCGGACATCGAAAGCCCGATCGTCTTGGTGCCGAGATCGAGGCCGGCAATGGCCTGCCGCGGGGCAAGCGTCTCGGCCATTTCCTCGATCGTCAGCACCGTCATCGCCATTTCATCCCGTCAAAAGAAATTGAAGTCGCCACCGCTTTTCTTTGCGGCCGCATGAGATATGTCCATAGAGCATGATGCCGAAAAGTGTGAGCGGTTTTCTCATGACATCATGCTCCAATTGTTTGATTGAGATGCGGATTCAGATTTTAGGCAGATCCGGCCTGAAATCATCTGGACCTTCCCGAACGGGCTTTTGCATCACGTAATAAAGGAGAGATTTGATGAAGATCACCTGGCTTGGCCATTCCGCCTTCCGCATCGAGATCGGAAAAGCGACGATCCTGCTCGATCCGTTCCTCAGCCATAACGCTTCCTTCTCCGGCCAGGATATCAAGGATGTCTCTGCAGGCGTTACTCATATCCTGCTGACGCATGGGCACGGCGACCATGTCGGCGATACAGTGGCGCTTGCCAAGGAAACCGGCGCCGTCGTTCTCGCCAATGCCGATCTTGCCGCCTGGCTCGGCTCCAAGGGTCTCGACAGGCTCGAGATGGGCAATACCGGCGGCACGATCGCGCTCGGCAGTTTCTCGGCGACCTTCACCAATGCGCTGCACTCGTCTGCCCAGATCACCGAAGACGGCGTCTCGCATGCGCTCGGCAATGCCAACGGCCTGATGCTGCATTTCGAGGATGAAGCCTCGATCCTCGCCATGGGTGATACCGACATCTTCGCCGACATGGCGCTGATCAATGAGTTGCACCAGCCCGATATCGGCCTCGTGCCGATCGGCGACCGCTTCACCATGGGCGGCGCCGTGGCGGCCCTTGCCTGCCGGCGCTATTTCAACTTTAAGACCGCGATTCCCTGCCATTACGGCACCTTCCCGATCATCGAGCAGACGGCCGATAAATTCGTTGCCGGCATGGAGGGATCGAAGACGGATGTGAAGGCGCTGAAGCCCGCGGAGAGCCTGTCGATCTGACGAAATCCCGTTGCACCGGGCGGACATGGCCTTTATAGCGGGTAGGAAAAATCCCATCCGGAGAATGCCATGTCCGTCGACCTTGCCACCGTGAAGCGCGTTGCCCACCTTGCCCGTATTGCCGTCTCCGAGGACGAGGCAAATCGCATGGTCGGCGAGCTGAACGGTATCCTGGGCTTCGTCGAGCAGCTCTCCGAAGTCAATGTCGATGGCGTCGAAGCGATGACATCCGTCACCCCGATGGCGATGAAGAAGCGGACGGATGAGGTGACCGACGGCAGCAAGGCCGCCGATATCGTTGCCAATGCGCCCGTCACCGATCACAATTTCTTCCTGGTGCCGAAAGTCGTCGAATAGGGCTTCAAGCCTCTTTCCGACCCCTGTTGCCATTTTCAGATCTGAAGCGAAAACATCATGAGCGAACTCACCAGCCTGACCATTGCCGAAGCCCGCCGCAAGCTGCGCGCCAAGGAAATCACCGCACTCGAACTGACCGAGGCCTATATCTCGGCGATCGATGCGGCCAATGGTCATCTTAACGCCTATATCAAGGTGACGCCGGATCTCGCCCGCCTGATGGCGAAGAACTCCGACGAGCGCATCGCTGCCGGCAAGGCCGGCGAACTCGAAGGCATCCCGCTCGGCATCAAGGATCTCTTTGCCACGGTAGGCGTCCACACCCAAGCCTGCAGCCATATTCTCGATGGTTTCGAGCCGCGCTATGAATCGACCGTCACGCAGAACCTCTGGGATGACGGCGCCGTCATGCTCGGCAAGCTGAATATGGACGAGTTCGCCATGGGCTCCTCCAACGAGACCTCGCATTATGGCGCGGTGATCAACCCCTGGCGTGCAGCAGGGTCCAACCAGCAGCTCGTTCCCGGCGGCTCCTCCGGCGGCTCGGCCGCGGCCGTTGCCGCGCATCTTTGCGCCGGCGCCACCGCAACCGATACCGGCGGCTCGATCCGCCAGCCCGCCGCCTTTACCGGCACCGTCGGCATCAAGCCGACCTATGGCCGCTGCTCACGCTGGGGCACCGTCGCCTTCGCCTCCTCGCTCGACCAGGCGGGCCCGATCGCCCGTGACGTGCGCGATGCCGCCATCCTTCTGAAGTCGATGGCCAGCGTCGACGCCAAGGACACGACGTCGGTCGATCTGCCCGTTCCGGATTATGAGGCAGCCCTTGGTCAGTCGCTGAAGGGCATGAAGATCGGCATTCCAAGCGAATACCGGGTCGACGGCATGCCTGAGGAGATCGAGACCCTCTGGCGTCAGGGCATCGCCTGGCTGAAGGATGCCGGCGCCGAAATCGTCGACATCACGCTGCCGCACACCAAATACGCACTTCCGGCCTATTACATCGTCGCTCCGGCCGAGGCATCATCGAATCTGGCGCGGTACGACGGCGTGCGCTACGGCCTGCGCGTCGACGGCAAGGATATCGTCGACATGTACGAGAAGACGCGCGCCGCCGGCTTTGGCCAGGAAGTCAAGCGCCGTATCATGATCGGCACCTATGTGCTGTCGGCCGGTTATTACGACGCCTATTATATCCGCGCCCAGAAGGTCCGCACGCTGATCAAGCGCGATTTCGAACTCGCCTTCGACGCCGGCGTCGACGCCATCCTGACGCCGGCAACCCCGTCGTCCGCCTTCGGCGTCGCCGATGAGAACCTCGCTGCCGACCCGGTGAAGATGTATCTGAACGACATCTTCACCGTCACGGTCAACATGGCCGGCCTGCCTGGTATCGCCGTGCCCGCCGGTCTCGACCAGAAGGGCCTGCCGCTCGGCCTGCAGCTGATCGGCAAGCCCTTCGACGAGGAAACCCTCTTCAAGACTGCTCACGTCATCGAGCAGGCAGCCGGCCGGTTCACGCCGGCCAAGTGGTGGTAACAGGCCGCACGATCCCGCTCTTCCAGAGCATGGGCGTCGAATGCGAAAAGGTGCATCTTAAGAAGCTGTTGGCTGATCGATAACGGGAATCAGGAGGAGCGTGTGGCGACCAATGATCTTGCGCGATTGATCGAGGCAACTGATCGCCTTGCAGCCGGCGGCTTCACCATGGGCGCGGATTGGCAGGCGGTTCACGAAATCTGTCAGCGCCACGAGGGCGAGCAACCGTTCGATTGGGGCCATGCGCTCTGCCATCGCATCGAAGGCGACGACTGGAATGCCGACTACTGGTATCGCCGCGCCGGCAAGCGACGCGGCACGGGCACGATGGCCGAGGAATGGTCGGCGATGCGGACGGAACTCTCTGCAAAGGCCTGAGACTAGTCCTGACCGCGCCGTTCGAGACGCGGCCAGGATGGTTGGTTGCTATCTGTTGTTCAGCTGCGACCTGACCAGCTTCAGCCCTCTTTCGGTGATCCGGTAGGGCTGGCCACTGGAGGACTTGATCGCTCTCAGCCGCTTCAGCCTGCGGAAGAGATCGAGGTCGACGCCGGGATAGAGCCAGCCATCGCGGGTGAAGCAGCTGACCGCCTCGATCTTCCTGTCGTCGTCGCGGGAAATTTCGATGCGGCCGCCTTGGGCCATGAGATGCAGGATGCGCTGCTCCGTGCGGGAAATGTCCATCTGTTGAGATCCGGTATCGCGCCCGGCAGGGCGCACAAAAACGATCTGGCGCTCCTTCGAACGTCAGGGCTTCGTTTTTTCGGGCCATGCGCGCAAGCGGACTTGCGGGCAGGGCCTTTACCGGGTCTGTGACTGGCTCAACATAAGGAGTTTATTATTTCGATCGCAAAAGGCGGTCAAGACCGCGATCGCCGATCAAACCGGTCGAAAACTCCAGTTTCCAGCCATCGTCCCGCTGGGGGGTACTGGTAAATTCCCCGACTCAATGGTCTAGTTGCGGGGTAACGCGGAGGTGTCGTTGATCCACATTCGCAATGCCCGCGACGGCGAAGCGGAGCTGTTGAGCGAGATCGGGCTGAGGGCCTGGCAAAAAGCGATGGCGTCGATCGGCGAATCGGACGCGATGATCGATGCAGCCCGCAACGCCTTTCGCAACTTCGTGGAAAACGACTGGCTGACCATCACCGTCGTCGAGCAGAACGGCCAGGTCGCAGGCTGGGCAGCGCGCGAGGGATTGGACGAAACCATCTCGGATTTCTGGATCGATCCGGCCTTCATCGGCCAGGGGTTGGGCTCCGCCCTTCTCGAGCGGATCGAAAAGGAGATTGCCGAGCAGGGCCTGGAAAAGGCGGCGATGCAAACCCATTCCGGCAACAACGAGGCGATCGGCTTCTTCCGCAAGCACGGCTACAGCATCCACTGGCTCTCGGTCGCCTATAATCCGAAGCTCGACCGCGACGTGCCCTCGGTCGGGCTGACGAAATCGCTGGTTTCGGACGGTTAGGGTGGGTACGGGCAGGAATTCTGACATTTCGAAAGTCAGGCGGAAAGCGAAAGATTGCTCGCTTTGCGAATATCAGTGTTCAGCCCATAGCGGACTATTCGGACGTCACGCAAAAATTGTTGCCTTCGGGATCATACAATACGCTGTAGCTATTCGTTTCGCGGACGAATGTCGCACCGAGGGATAAGAGCCGCTGAACTTCTTTTTCTCGATCTGGAGCGGCGATATCGAGATGTACGCGGTTGCGGATGGGACGTTCTCCCCGACGAAGGTGGAAGCAAAAGCGCAGGCCCGGACCATCGACCATCACGGTCGGGTCCGTGTCAGGTGTCAGTCCGATCGCGGCGAGGCGGGCCAACTCCGCATCGTCATAGGGCATCACTTCGTAGCCATCGAGCGCAGCCGCCCAGAAACGAGCAACCCGTGAGGGGACGTCGCAATCAACCACGATTTCTTTCAGCTTTGCCATAACGCTTTACAACTTATCCGATCGACGCTGGAGAACGCGCTCAAAGATCGCTCCGCCGATTGCCGGCAGCAATGCGAAAAGAATGAGTTGTGGTGTTCCCTGCAGCGTCAACAGGGCGGAAATGGTCAACGCGATCAGCACTCCCGCCAAGGCTCCGGCCAGATAGGGAAGATAATCCTTCAATACTGCCTCCGTCGTGCGAAGATCTCAAATCAAAGCGGCATCGTGGCTGAAGATAGAGATCCTGATGCTGACGACAACCGGGAGCGGGCTAAACTCATGTCCATTAGCATGATCAAATATTGAGCCGTCGCGCTTCAGGTGCAAAGCCGCCTCGATCTGGGCGGAAGCGGGCAACGGCCACTGCTACACAATTCCGCGAAAGCCTTGCACCGACATCCCATTTCCGTTACCTCACCAGTGGAAAAGAACAGCCTGCAAAGAGTATCAGATGACCCTTGTCGACGTCCGCACGCCTGATCCGAAACGCTTCATCCCCGGCGCCACCGGCGACTGGGAAGTCATCGTCGGCATGGAAGTCCATGCCCAGGTGCTGTCCAATTCGAAGCTCTTCTCCGGCGCCTCGACGGAATTCGGCAAGCCGCAGAATTCGAACGTCTCGCTGGTCGATGCCGCCATGCCCGGCATGCTGCCCGTCATCAACGAGGAATGCGTCAGGCAGGCCGTGCGCACCGGTCTCGGCCTCAAGGCCCAGATCAACAAGCGCTCGCTCTTCGACCGCAAGAACTATTTCTATCCCGACCTGCCGCAGGGCTATCAGATCTCGCAGTTCAAGGATCCGATCGTCGGCGAGGGCAAGATCGTCATTTCGCTCGGGCCGGACCGCCAGGGCCAGTTCGAGGATATCGAGATCGGCATCGAGCGCCTGCATCTGGAGCAGGATGCCGGCAAGTCGCTGCATGACCAGCATGCGACCATGTCCTATGTCGATCTGAACCGCTCCGGCGTCGCGCTGATGGAGATCGTCTCCAAGCCCGACATGCGCTCGTCCGACGAAGCCAAGGCCTATATGACCAAGCTGCGTTCGATCGTGCGTTATCTCGGCACCTGCGACGGCAACATGGACGAAGGCTCGATGCGCGCCGACGTCAACGTCTCCGTCCGCCGCCCCGGCGAAGGTTTCGGCACGCGCTGCGAGATCAAGAACGTCAACTCCATCCGCTTCATCGGCCAGGCGATCGAATATGAAGCCCGCCGCCAGATCGGCATTCTGGAAGATGGCGGCACGATCGAGCAGGAGACGCGGCTGTTCGACCCGAACAAGGGCGAGACGCGTTCGATGCGCTCTAAGGAGGATGCGCACGACTATCGTTATTTCCCCGATCCGGACTTGCTGCCGCTCGAATTCGACGACGCCTTCGTCCAGGCGCTCGCCGTCGATCTGCCGGAATTGCCTGACGACAAGAAGGAGCGCTTCGTGCGCGAGCTCGGCCTGTCGATCTATGACGCCTCGGTGCTCGTCTCCGAAAAGGCGATCGCCGATTATTTCGAAGCCGTGGCTGCAGGCCGCGACGGCAAGACAGCGGCAAACTGGGTGATCAACGACCTGCTCGGCGCGCTGAACCGCACCGGCAAGGATATCGAGCAGACGCCGGTTTCGCCGGCCCAGCTCGGCGCCATCATCGATCTCATCAAGGCTGGCACCATTTCCGGCAAGATCGCCAAGGATCTCTTCGAGATCGTGCTGACCGAGGGCGGCGATCCCGCCGAGATCGTCGAAGCGCGCGGCATGAAGCAGGTGACGGATACGGGCGCCATCGAAAAGGCCGTGGACGAGATCATTGCCGCCAATCCCGATCAGGTGGAGAAGGTCAAGGCGAAGCCGACCTTGGCCGCATGGTTCGTCGGCCAGGTGATGAAAGCGACCGGCGGCAAGGCCAATCCGCAGGCCGTCCAGGCGCTCGTCAAGGCGAAGCTCGGCATCGAGGAATAAGCGGTGTATTTCGTCCGCACTGCCGGCGAGCGCGACCTGGAGAAGGTCCGCGCCCTGCTGGTGGAAAGTTTTCACGCGACCTATGACAGTCTCCACGGCAGAGCCAGGGTGGAGGAGCTCACTGCCCAGCTGTTTTCGCCGGAGGCGCTGAAAACGCGCCTGGTGCGCAAGGATGCCGAATTCCTCGTTGCCGACGACGGCCGCAAAATCGGCGGCATGGGGTATGCGGCGATGTCGCAGGAGCTGACGAAGACGGTCATGCTGCATCTGCTCTATGTCGCTCCGGCGCTACAGCGCCAGGGCATCGGCCGCGATCTCTTCGCCGAGCTCGAAACCTGCTTTCCGGATGCGGAGATCATGCGCCTCGAAGTCGAGCCGCAAAATGCAGCGGCGATCGCCTTCTATCAGGCGCACGGCTTTGCCGAAGTCGGACGCAACGAGAATAGCGCGCCTGGGCAATCCGGCATCCCGGCGGTGATCCTCGAAAAAACGCTCGAGGGGCATTGAGGCGTGGAAGGCGAATTGCCCGACATTCGCATTCGCCAGGCGCGCAGGGAGGATTTGCACGCTCTCGTGTCAATATTTGCCGCCGACGCCGTCGGCGGTCATGGCGACACCACCGATCCAGTGGCCTTTGCCGATTATGTCAGGGCCTTCGCGGCCATCGAGGCTTCGCCCGACCAGGTGCTGTATGTCGCGGAGCGCGGCGGCGAGGTTGTCGGCACGTTCCAGACGATGGTCACGACCACGCTGACTGGCCGAGGCTCGTCGGCGATGATCATCGAGGCGGTGCAGACGCGGGCCGACATTCGTGGGCAGGGGATCGGCGCCGGGATGATCGAGTTCGCCATTGCCGAGGCAAAAAGCCGCGGGATCAAGCGGGTAGCTTTGACCTCGAATGCGATCCGCAAGGATGCGCATCGTTTCTATGAAAGACTGGGCTTCAAGCCCTCGCATCTCGGCTTCAAGATGGCTTTGAAATGACCTTTGGCTGTCGCGGAATCGCTGGACAATTCGGCTTGGCGGCGGCATAAGCGAGAAAACGAATTCTGGTTTGGCCCGCATCTGGCGGGCACAAGGAAAAGACATGTGGAATCTTCTGGTTCAGACCTTTACCTGGTGGAACAGTCAGACGATGGGCACGCGTTTTGCGACCTGGCGTTTCGGCAAGCGCGTCGGCGAGGATGAATTCGGCAACGTCTATTATGAAGGCGGCATGTCGTCCTACGGTCTGCCGAAGCGCTGGGTGATCTACAAGGGTTATGCCGATGCCTCCGCCATCCCGCCGGGCTGGCATGGCTGGATGCATCACCGCACCGATGTTCCGCCGTCCAAGGAAAACTACGTCGCCAAGGAATGGCAGAAGGCGCATCGTCCCAACTTCACCGGTTCTCCGCAGGCCTACCGTCCGCCAGGATCCATCGCCGTTCCGGGCGAGCGTCCGCGGGTCACCGGCGATTACGACGCCTGGACGCCGGGCAACTGAGACGGCTCGACCGGGGCAATCCCAAACCCGGCTTTTGGCCACAATTGACCTTTACCCGCAGGTTGGCCGCGCTTGACCG
Source organism: Rhizobium redzepovicii (assembly GCF_019793435.1). Classification (GTDB taxonomy): domain Bacteria; phylum Pseudomonadota; class Alphaproteobacteria; order Rhizobiales; family Rhizobiaceae; genus Rhizobium; species Rhizobium redzepovicii. The sequence goes on from NZ_JAILYH010000004.1 coordinate 219,999, forward strand.
CGGCCGTGAACGAAGAATATCTGGAGACGGGTACACATGAAGCTCTTCACGCGAAACAGGGCGCTGCGTGCCGCCGGGTCGCTGCTGGCGCTCTCGGTCCTGCTTCCGCCGGTTGCGGCACGTGCTGCACGCATTGAAAACCCGGTAGCCGTTTTCTCTGGCCTCGACAAGATCACCGGCCGCATCACCACCTTCGACGTCTACGTTAACGAGACCGTCCAGTTCGGCGCGCTGCAGGTAACGCCGAAGGCCTGTTACTCGCGCGACCAGGCCGAAGCGCAGAAGATCGACGGTTTCGTCGAAGTCGACGAGATCACCCTCGACCGCAAGATCCGCCGCATCTTCACCGGCTGGATGTTTGCCGCCAGCCCCGGCCTCAACGCCGTCGAGCATCCGATCTACGACGTCTGGCTGAAGGACTGCAAGGCAAACTCGGATGTCCCCGCGCCTGACAACGCCAAGGCGACAGCGCGCTAACGCGTGTCGCCGGCGGTGATCTTGGCCCTAGCAGGATCTATGCAGTGGGCGTCTTGTTCCTGTTGAAAAGGCCCTTGGCGAAGCGAAGCACAGCGCCGGCCGCGATGACGACAAGGATGCCGGCCTTTTTGAAAAAGGCGAGGGCAACGGCCAGCAATCCCACCTTCGCGGCAATCTTGGCGCCGGCGCCCGCAGCGATCATTCCCGCCATCCCATAGGCCGCGATCTTGTCGCCTTCGACATAGTCGGCATAGGCCATTCCCTTGTCGAACTGCACGAGCTTCGTGACTGTCGGAATGACGTCCTCGATCTCCTTCAACTGGTCGAGGGCAGCGACGAAGTTGAATTGAAAGACACCCTCGCGGCCGAGCGCACGCACGGAATAGTTCAGCGTGTGCTGCCCCTGTGCATCATCGCCGAAGACCAGATCGCGCGCCCAGTGCAGCGCATGCGCCGATTTGTCGTAATGCGGTGTCGAGGCCCAGCCGACAAGCGTGATCTTCTCGAAACCCTGCTTTTCGCGCTCGACGTTGTTTTCTCGGATGGAATCCTTGATGTTCTGCAGCAGTTCGTCGTAATTCGTCGTGGCGGCATCGGCGTCAGAGACATAGCCGTCCGCGCTGTATTCCACAACGGAGCCCCAGGCCTCGATATCGGTCGGCGCGTATTTCGCCGGGAAGATCATCCCCATCTTTCCCTCCGCCGCAGCCGCGGGATTTCCCCAGATATCGACGAGCACCTTTTTCGTGTCGGCGGAATTGAGGTAATAGAAGCCTTGGGGCACGTTCAGCGTCGCCTTTGCCTCAGGCAGCTTGATCGCACCCTGCTGAAAATCGAGCTTCTCCAGCAACGGTTTTTCCGCTTCGGAAAAATCGCTCCTGTCCGGGAACATCTCCTGGTAAGGTCGGGCGTCGGCCTGGCCTGTGAACAAGGCGAAAAGGACCGCCGCCGCAAAATATCGTCTCAAAATTCTATCCCCCATTGCATTTTCCGAACCTATTCAAATCGGCTGGAAAATCAACGCAGGGATGAAATGATCGCGCTTAAAACTTCAGGTGTGGCGATACCATCGCGGCTTCAAGCAGCACGCCATAATCGGCCTTCGCAACGTCGATCGCCCCGAACGTCTTCAGGTGCTCGGTGGTGAACTGTGTATCGAGCAGCGTGAAGCCTCTTTCCCGTAGTCGCTCGACCAGATGCACGAGGCAGATCTTCGAAGCGTCCGTGCGGCGTGAGAACATGCTTTCGCCGAAGAAGGCCGAGCCGAGCGAGACGCCGTAGAGGCCGCCGACCAGCTCGTCGCCGTCCCACGCTTCGACGGTATGGGCATGGCCCATGTCGAAGAGCGTCGCATAAAGGGACCTGATCGTCTTGTTGATCCAGGTACTCGGGCGACCGGATGTCTCCTCGGCGCAGGCAGCGATCACCTGCTCGAAAGCGTGATCGAAACGGATTTCGAAGGGTTTCCTGCGCACCGTCTTGGCAAGACTCTTCGACAGGTGGAAATGGTCGAGCGGCAGCACACCGCGCAATTCCGGCTCGACCCAGAAAATCTCCGGGTCGTCGGCGGATTCAGCCATCGGGAAAAGGCCGATGGAGTAGGCGCGCAGGAGAATTTCAGGGGTAATGCCTGGTGACTTCCTGCGCGATCCCGCCATTCCTGCCCTATGCCGCCGGTTCGTTGGCGAGGTAGTGTTCCAGCCAGTGGATGTCGTAGTCGCCGTTGGCGATATCCTGGTTGGAGACGAGATCCTGGAACAGCGGCAGCGTCGTATTGATGCCGTCGACGACGAATTCGTCGAGCGCCCGCCGCAGCCGCATCATGCATTCGACGCGGGTACGGCCGTGCACGATCAGCTTGCCGATGAGGCTGTCGTAATAGGGCGGGATCTTGTAGCCCTGATAGGCGCCGGAATCGATGCGCACGCCGAGACCACCCGGCGCGTGGAAATGCGTGATCGTGCCGGGCGAGGGCACGAAAGTGCGCGGGTGCTCGGCATTGATGCGGCATTCGATGGCATGACCGGAAAAATGCACTTCATCCTGCGTCACCGAGAGACCGCCGCCGGAGGCGACGCGGATCTGCTCGTGCACCAGATCGATGCCGGTGATGGCTTCCGTGATCGGATGCTCCACCTGCAGGCGGGTGTTCATTTCGATGAAATAGAACTCGCCGTTCTCATAGAGGAATTCGATCGTGCCGGCGCCGCGATATTTCAGCTTCTTCATGGCGTCGGCGCAGACCTGGCCGATCTTCATGCGCTGCTCGACGTTGAGCGCCGGCGAATTCGCCTCTTCCCAGACCTTCTGGTGGCGGCGCTGCAGCGAGCAGTCGCGCTCGCCGAGATGGATGGCATTGCCTTCGCCGTCGCCGAACACCTGGATTTCGATATGGCGCGGCTTGCCGAGATATTTTTCCATATAGACGGCATCGTTGCCGAAGGCGGCTGCCGCTTCCGTGCGCGCCGTCGACCAGGCCTCGATCAGGTCGACCTCGCTCTTGGCGACCTTCATGCCGCGTCCGCCACCGCCGGCCGTTGCCTTGATCAACACTGGATAGCCGATTTCGGCGGCCGTCTTCAGCGCGTCCTCTTCGGTCTTCACTTCTCCGTCCGAGCCCGGAACGACGGGAATGCCGAGCTCCAGCGCCGTCGTCTTGGCGGTGATCTTGTCACCCATGATGCGGATATGGTCCGCCGTCGGCCCGATGAAGGTTATGCCGTGGGCTTCGAGAATATCGGCGAACTTGGCATTCTCCGACAGAAAGCCGTAGCCTGGATGCACGGCATCGGCGCCGGTGATCTCGCAGGCGGCGACGATCTGGTGGATATTGAGGTAGCTCTCGCGCGAGGAGGGCGGACCGATGCAGACGCTTTCGTCGGCAAGCCGCACATGCATGGCATCGGCGTCGGCGGTCGAATGCACCACGACGCAGGCGATGCCGAGCTCCTTGCAGGCCCGGAGCACGCGAAGGGCGATTTCCCCGCGATTGGCGATGAGAATTTTCGAAATCATGGGCATCGGCCTATTCGATGACGACGAGGGCTTGGCCGTATTCGACGGGATGTCCGTCATCGACGAGGATCTCGGTCACCTTGCCTGACTTCGGCGAAGGGATCTGGTTCATCGTCTTCATCGCTTCGATGATGATCAGCGTCTGGCCTTCCTTGACGGTGGCGCCGACTTCGATGAACGGGCGCGCGCCCGGTGCCGGCGCCATGTAGACGGTGCCGACCATCGGTGCGCTGACTGTATTGGCGGGGTTGCGGGCGGGAGCTGCGGCCGGTGCAGCGCCTGCTGCTGCCGGAGTGGCCGCTGCGGGTGCGGCATAGGCAGGCGCTGCGATCGGCGCCTGGACATATTGCTGGGTGCCGGCGCGCGAAACGCGGATGCGCAGGTCGTCCTGCTCGACCTCGATCTCGGTCAGGTCGGTCTCGTTGAGGATATTGGCGAGATCGCGGATCAGTGCCTGATCGATACCCGATTTCTTTTCAACCATGGTGTTGCCCTGTCTTCTTCTTATGCCGTGATGTTCTTCAGCGCCTGCAGCGCCAGGATGTAGCTGTGAGGCCCGAAACCGCAGATCACGCCTTTGCATGCCGGCGCGATCATCGATTTGTGGCGAAATTCTTCCCGTGCATGGACGTTGGATATGTGGAGTTCGATGACGGGAATGGAAATAGCGCGGATCGCATCATGCAGCGCAACCGATGTATGCGTATAGGCGCCCGCATTGATAGCGACGCCAGCGGCTTTCTCGTCGGCCTCATGGAACCAGTCGACGAGCGTACCTTCGTGGTTGCTCTGGCGGAAATCGATGTCGAAGCCCAGTTCGCGGCCGGCGGCTTTGCAGTCCGCCTCGATGTCCTTCAGCGTTTTGCCGCCATAAATGCCGGGCTCTCGTTTGCCCAGCATGTTGAGGTTAGGGCCGTTCAGGACAAAAATCGTTTGCGTCATCGAATGTTCCGTAAAATGTACGACGGCAACCTATAGACTCCGCGAAGGCCGAATGAAAGCCCTTACGGATTGCCGGCAGGAATCGCGCCACATTTGTCCACATGGTTGAAACGCTTCGATTTTGGCGATTTGATGGGCAGCCGTCCGGCGGCTGACGTGCTCAGCAGGCGGTCTTGCCGCAGCTGCGCATGTTCTTGACCTTGGTTTCGAGATCGTCGAGCCCGACGGCGCCCGGCACCAGTTCGGTGCCGATCACATAGGACGGCGTGCCGCTGATGCCGAGACTGGAGGCGAGCTGGTAGGTAGCCTGGACGATGCCGTCATTCGGGTTCTTCGCCATCTCGGCGCGGATTTTGTCCTCGCTGACGCCGAGCGAAGCGGCAACCGCGATCGCCGTTTCGTCCGAAGCGCGGCCTTCGCTGCCGAGCAGGGCGACATGGAAATCGGAATATTTTTCAGGCGCCAGCTTGCGGAAGGCGTCGGCCACCTTGTGGGCAGCGACCGAATCCGGTCCGAGGATCGGAAATTCCTTGAGCACGAAGCGGACGTTTTTGTCCTTCTTCAGCATTGCCTGCATGTCGGGAAGCGCGTGACGGCAGTAGCTGCAATTATAATCGAAGAATTCGACGACGGTGACATCGCCCTTGGGATTGCCGAGCGTGACGTCGTTCTTCGAATCGAAGATGTCGTTGGTGTTCTCTTCGATCGCCATATTGGCCTTCACCAGCCGCTGGGCTTCCTGCTTCTTCTGCAAAGCGTCCTGGACATCGAGCATGATCTCGGGATTTTCGATCAGATATTGCTTGATGAATTCACCGAACTCCTTCTTCTGCTGGTCGTCGAGCGCTGCTGCCGGAAAGGGAAGGGCGATCGATGCGGCAAGCGCCAGTGCGGTGAAGGTTTTCGGAAGAAAGGCCATGATATCCTCGTCAACGGCGATGGGGTCGTCTCCTGGGCGAGATGACCGTCGCCGGGTTAATGGACTTGAATGCGTCGCGTCAAGGTACGGCGCGTTGAGTTCCGCTCAAACAGGAAATTTCACCCCCGCGCGGCCCTCGCGGGATTGTGATGAGCCGATTAATGCGGCAATTGTCGGGCCATCATTGCAGAAGCCGAGCGAGAAGCGATCTTGTTTTCCATATCGAAACGCAGCGAAGTCGAGCCTTTTCATGCCATGGACGTGCTGGCGGAGGCGACGAAACGGCGCGTAGCCGGCCATCCGGTGATTTCGATGGCGGTCGGTCAGCCCTCGCATCCAGCCCCCCAGGCGGCCCTCGAAGCGGCGCGCGCAGCCCTTGCCGAAGGCCGGATCGGTTATACCGATGCGCTGGGGACGGCGCGGCTGAAAACGGCTCTTGCCCAGCATTACCGGTTTCGTCACGGCCTGGAAATCGATCCCACGCGGATCGCCATCACCACCGGTTCCTCTGCAGGCTTCAATCTCGCCTTTCTCTCGCTCTTCGATGCCGGTGATGCGGTGGCGATCGCAAGGCCCGGTTATCCCGCCTATCGCAATATCCTCGGTGCGCTCGGCCTGAGGGTTGTCGAAGTGCCGGTAACCGCCGAGACCCACTTCACACTCACCCCTGAGAGCCTCGAGGCGGCGCAGAAGCAAAGCGGCGTGAGCCTGAAGGGCGTGCTGCTGGCGAGCCCCGCCAACCCGACCGGCACGGTGACCGGCCGCGATGGGCTGAAGGCGCTTGCGAATTACTGCGCGGCCCATTCCATCGCCTTCATCTCCGATGAAATCTACCACGGGCTGACTTTCGCCGGCGAGGAGGCGAGTGCACTCGAACTGACCGACGAGGCGATCGTCATCAACTCCTTCTCCAAATATTACTGCATGACCGGCTGGCGAATCGGCTGGATGGTGCTGCCAGAGCGCTTGGTGCGGCCGATCGAGCGGTTGGCGCAGAGCCTCTATATCTCCCCGCCCGAACTCTCCCAGATCGCCGCCACGACCGCGCTCGGCGCCGGCGCCGAACTCGATCTTTATAAGGCGAGCTATGCCGCCAACCGCGATTTGCTGATGAAGCGCCTGCCGCAGATCGGTCTTTCGATCGCCTCGCCGATGGACGGCGCCTTCTATGCCTATCTCGACGTCACCCGCTTCACCAATGATAGCATGGGTTTTGCCAAGCGCATGCTCGCGGAAATCGACGTCGCCGCAACACCCGGTCTCGACTTCGATCCGCTGGAGGGACATCGCACCCTGCGCCTGTCCTACGCGGGCTCGCAAGCCGAGATCGCCGAGGCGGTGGAGCGGATTGCAGTCTGGTTGAAGTAGCGCGCAGGCACACCAGCGGCTGCTGCTCTCCCATCGCTTAACTGCGCGACGAAAACAGCGAGGCGAGCGTCGAAGACGGCTTGTTGTTCAGGCGCGGCACGACTACGAGCTGCCTGATGTCGCCGCGCTTGTAGGCGGCGAGGAAGCGCTTGTAATCCTTGAAGGAGACGCAGCCGTTGGAATCGCCGTTCTTGCCGAGCATGTAGGTGTGGGCGAGCAGGCCGACACGGTCATAGATGGCGTCCGACCCCTCGAGCGGAGTCAGCCGCAGCGCCTCGACACCGTGGAAAAGGCTTTCGCGCATGGTGAGGGCGTAGGTATGTGGCGGGGTCGGCCCGCGCATCTTCTTGTCGACGTAACGCGGATTGTCGCGCATCTTGCCGAGCCCGGAATGAGCTTCCAGCCTCTCGCCGTTCGGCAGATAAACCGTGCTGTTTTCGATGTCGTAGATGGCGACGCCGGCGCGCAGCTTCGGCGAGAAGACCGGCTTGTCGTAGCGCGGCACTGCATCGTCCTGGTCGTCTTCGATCGGCGAGTTCGGCTGGGCATAGGCAAGGGCAGGCTCGCCGGCGCGCTGCGAACCCTTGGCGGCCGGTGCCGGTTTGCCGATAAGGCCGTCAGGACGCGCCATCGGCAGCGGTACGGAACCGGCATCCGGCGCCAGAACGAGATCGAAAGGCTGCGGGTCTTCGGCCGCGGCAATTTCTACGGGCGCAGATTTTTCCTGCGGCAGTGACGCCGTCTTGAGGGCGGGCTGGACCGGGGCAGGCGCAATCTGCTGCGGTCCGGCATCGGCAAGCGCCAGCAGGGCCGGGAGTTCGGCAGCGGCGACGGCCTCCTTCGAGGGAACGACGATCCGGTCGCCGTCGTCTTCTTCTACACTCTCTGCCGAGGCAACCTCGACGGCCGGCGGCGTGACCACGTCATCCTTGCGGAATTTGGCGCTGTCGGAAATCGCGGCAACCACAGGCTGCTCGGCAGCCATGACAAGCCGATTGTGTTTTGTAAGTGCCGCCAGTGCCGTTGCAGTAGCATTGGTTTTCTGCGCATGCGATTGGACGAGGTCGGCCGTCAGGGCGACGACCGGCTTGGCGTCGAAGGCGGCCAAGCGATCGGCCTTGCCGACATGGATCAGCCGTTCGTGCGTCGCCGGCCTGGGCTTCGGCGCCGCTGCGGCCTGGGTGAATCTTTCGGGCGGAGAAACGGGCGCGGCAACCGAATGCATCGTCGCCAAGGTCGCAATCAACCATGTGGAGGTCAGAAATCCGGCGCCGACGACGCCGTAAAGAAAGCCACGAGATCTGCGCAAACGAAAAGCAGATCCGCCAAGAGGGGTGACGTCATCGAACGTCCCGACCGCAAACGCCATACTGAACTCGTCTTTCAAACTCGCTACGCAGGCCGGCGGCACTGACTGACTACACTTCGCCGGGGCCGGTAATGGCGCAAATGGGCCGAATTTAGACCACCCGCGACATCCGACTGTTTCGCAAGGATGACGAATTATGGTTTCTAATTTGTTTACGCGGTGTTGCGCTTTTTCATGACGTCTCAAAAAGAGATGCGTGGGATCTTTCAGACGCGTTCCATCACATAACTTCCGGGGGCTTCCTCGATCGCGTTCAGCGCATCGCCGCCCGGTTTGCGCGCCGCAACGCGCCTGCCGTCATGGGTCTCGATCCAGGCCAGCCAATGTGGCCACCATGATCCCGCCGTCTCGGTCGCCTGCTCGATCCAGGTCTCGTACTCGCCCTTGGCCGGGCCGCCCGTCCAGAATTGATACTTCTTCTTATCCGGCGGGTTGACCACGCCGGCGATATGTCCCGAGCCCGTGACAACGAATTCCACCTTGCCGCCGAAAAACTGGCTGCCGACGAAGACGGATTTGGCAGGGGCGATGTGGTCCTCGCGGGTGGCGAGATTATAAATCGGGATCTTCACGTCCTTCAGCGACACTGGCTTGCCGTCAAGGATCATCTCGTTCTGCGTCAGCGAGTTCCTGAGATAACAGTTGCGCAGATAGAAGGTATGGTTTGCCGCCGCCATGCGGGTCGAATCGGCGTTCCAGAACAACAGATCGAAGGGCAGGGGATCCTGGCCCTTGAGGTAGCTGTTGACGAAATAAGGCCAGATCAGCTCGGAAGCGCGCAGCATGTTGAACGCCATCGACATCTTCGAGCCGTCGAGATAGCCGGTCGCCTGCATATGCTCTTCGAGCGCTGCAAGCTGCTCCTCGTCGACGAAGACCTTGAGATCGCCGGCATGGGTGAAATCGACCTGGGTGGTGAAAAGTGTCGCCGTTTTGATGCGCTTGTTCTTCTCCTTGGCGTGCAGCGCCAGCGTTGCGGCCAAAAGTGTGCCGCCGACGCAATAGCCGACGGCGTTGACCTCCTTCTCGCCGGTCGCCTTCTCGATCGTCTCGAGCGCGAAATCGATGCCCTCGCGGGCATAGGCCGCCCAGTCCTTGGCGGCATGGCGCGCATCCGGGTTGACCCAGGAAATCACGAAGACGGTCTGACCCTGATCGACGCACCATTTAATGAAGGATTTCTGTGGGTTGAGGTCGAGAATATAGAATTTGTTGATCCAGGGCGGGCAGATCAGCAGCGGCCGCTTCAGGACCGTTTCGGTTGAAGCCTCATATTGGATGATCTGGCAGATGTCGTTCTGGGCGATCACCTTGCCCGGCGTCAGCGCCATGTCGCGGCCGACGGCGAATTTCGTCATGTCTGTCTGGCGAAGGCGAAGATCACCCTTTCCGGCAGCGATATCCTCGGCCAGCATCTTCATCCCGCGCACCAGGTTTTCGCCGCTGGTTGCGATCGTCTCGCGATAGAGCTGCGGATTGGTGGCGACGAAATTGCTCGGCGAGAGTGCTGCCGTGATCTGCTTCACGTAGAAACCGGCCTTGTGCTTGGTGTGCTCGTCGAGGCCGTCGGTCTCCGACACCAGCTTCTCCACCCAGTCGGTGGTGACGAAATAGGCCTGGCGGATGAAATCGAAGAACGGATTTTTCTGCCAGTCCTCGTCGGAGAAGCGTTTGTCCTTGCGGGTGTCCGGTTCCGGAGGCGAGGGCTCGCCCTGCATGCGCTGCATAGAGCGCATCCAGATGCCGAAGAAGGAGGACATCAGCTGCGTCTGCGCCTCGAAGGTGCGGCGGGGATCGGCAATCCAGTATTCGGTGACCTTGGAAAGCGTCTTGACCATGTCGGTCATCGGATCGACGACGGTTTCGCTGATCTCGCCGCGTTCGCGCGGCGCAAGCCAGGCCGAGGCCGCCTGGCCGAGATTTTCGAGCGCCCGGGCGAAATTCATCGCCATCGCCTCGGGATCCTTCAACAGATAGGGATCGAGATCGGTCGCGTCGAAACCGGCCTTGCCGCCATTCTTCTGGCCGCCATTCTCCTGCTTGCTGTCGGTCACCATTTCCTCCGGCGGCAGCACTCTTTTTATCCAATCGTTGTACATCGTGATTGAACGAGAAAACAAGTTCCACCCGCGCCGGCTCATGCTATTGCTTTGTCGCTGCGACAAATTTAACAGTCGACGCAGTCAGAACTGGATTTTGAGGCATGACGAAGAACGGCATTCGGCGCATCGCAACCTTCAACCGCACCGCATTGATCTGCGCCGCGGCGGCGATGGCCCTGGCCGGATGCAATCTGACGGCCGAGGAGAAGGCCGCAGCCGCCGCCAAGCGAGCGGCGCCGACCGCCGTGGTCATGCCGGCCACCAAGGGCGATGCGGTCGAAGGCGGCCTGGCGAAGTCGCCGGACGGTTACCCAAATTTCGGCGCGCCGCTGACGGCCGCCAATGTGCAGATGAGCGACGAGCAGGCAGCCGAACTGCAACATCAGCTGACCGCACTTGCCGCCCGGCGTAAGGCCGGCACGATCTCGGAAGCCGAATATCAGGCCAAGGCCGCCGAAATGCGCCGCCTCGCCGCCGAGCACGGCGCTGATACGCTCTCCGAAATCTCCAAATAGACCTTGCCTTTCAGGCATTTTGGACGCAAAGCCTTCCGGATGGATCGGAAGACAAGATTTTCCCGATAATGCGCTTTATGCGGCTTTTCCGTCAAAGATTTGCCGCGTGTCTTGGGTCTGATGAATACGGCGTTGCGATTCTGAAGTTCGTGTCGCAGCCGCCGGGAGACGGAACGAACTTCGACTGCGGCCCGAAAGCCGCCTTTCCATGGGGAATGAAATGGAAGAGTTTCACAAAGTCCGGCGTTTGCCGCCTTATGTTTTTGAACAGGTCAACCGTTTGAAAGCAAGCGCGCGAGCGGGCGGCGCCGATATCATCGATCTCGGCATGGGAAACCCCGACCTTCCCACTCCCCAGTCGATCGTCGACAAGCTGTGCGAGGTCGTGCAGGATCCGCGCACCCACCGTTATTCGTCCTCCAAGGGCATTCCGGGGCTGCGCCGCGCCCAGGCCGCCTATTATGCCCGCCGTTTCGGCGTCAAGCTCAACCCGGATACCCAGGTAGTCGCCACCTTGGGCTCCAAGGAAGGCTTCGCCAATATGGCGCAGGCGATCACCGCGCCCGGCGACGTCATCCTCTGCCCGAACCCGACCTATCCGATCCACGCCTTCGGCTTTCTGATGGCGGGCGGCGTGATCCGCTCCATGTCAGTGGAGCCGGATGAGAGCTTTTTCCCGCCGCTTGAGCGCGCGGTCCGGCATTCGATCCCGAAGCCCCTGGCACTCATCCTCAACTACCCCTCGAATCCGACTGCCCTGGTCGCGACACTCGATTTCTACAAGGACGTCATCGCCTTCGCCAAGAAGCACGACATCATCGTGCTTTCCGACCTTGCCTATTCGGAGATCTATTTCGACGGCGCTCCGCCGCCGTCGGTTCTCGAGGTGCCGGGTGCAATCGATGTGACGGTCGAGTTCACCTCGATGTCGAAGACCTTCTCCATGCCTGGCTGGCGCATGGGCTTTGCCGTCGGCAACGAGCGGCTGATCGCGGCGCTCACCCGCGTCAAGTCCTACCTCGACTACGGCGCCTTCACGCCGATCCAGGTGGCGGCGACGCATGCGCTGAACGGCGACGGCTCCGACATTGCGGAGGTTCGCAACGTCTACAAGCGCCGCCGCGACGTCATGGTCGAAAGCTTCGGCAAGGCGGGCTTCGACGTGCCGCCGCCGGCTGCCACCATGTTCGCCTGGGCGAAGATCCCGGAAAAGTTCCGTCATCTCGGCTCGCTTGAGTTTTCCAAGCTGCTGGTCGAGAAGGCCGACGTCGCCGTTGCTCCCGGCATCGGCTTCGGCGAACAGGGCGACGACTACGTCCGTCTGGCGCTCGTCGAGAACGAACACCGCATCCGCCAGGCTGCGCGCAACATCAAGAAGTTCATGTCGACGGCAGACGAAACGATGCACAACGTCATTTCGCTGAACGCGCACCGTTAATCCAACTCTTAAAGGCAGCCGCGTCCTGCGGCTGCCGCCACACAGACATTCAGGATCGATCCATGGCAGATGCCCTCAAAATCGGCATTGCGGGCTTGGGCACCGTTGGCGCCTCGCTAGTCCGCATCATTCAGCAGAAGAGCAACGAGCTTGCCGTCACCTGCGGGCGTCCGATCACCATCACGGCGGTCTCCGCGCGTGACAAAAGGAGAGACCGCGGCATCGATCTTTCCGCTGTTACCTGGTTCGATCGGCCGGAAGATCTTGCCGAAAAGGGCGATATCGACGTCTTCGTCGAGCTGATGGGCGGCGCCGAAGGGGCTGCCAACACCTCCGTACGCGCCGCACTCAAGCGCGGTCTCCATGTGGTGACAGCCAACAAGGCGCTGCTTGCCTATCACGGCGTCGAGCTTGCGACGATCGCCGAGGAGAAGGGCGCGCTTCTAAACTTCGAGGCCGCAGTCGCCGGCGGCATCCCGGTCATCAAGGCGCTGCGCGAATCGCTGACCGGCAATGCCGTCTCGCGCATCTATGGCATCATGAACGGCACCTGCAATTACATCCTGACCAAGATGGAAAAGGAGGGGCTTTCCTTCGCCGAGTGCCTGAAGGAAGCCCAGCGGCTGGGTTATGCCGAGGCCGATCCGGCCTTCGATATCGAGGGCAACGACACGGCCCATAAGCTTTCCATCCTGACGACGCTCGCCTTCGGCAATCGCATCGCGGCCGACGATATCTATCTCGAAGGCATCACCAACATCTCGATCGAGGATATCCACGCTGCCGCCGAGCTCGGTTATCGCATCAAGCTCCTGGGTGTTGCCCAGCGAACCGACACCGGCATTGAGCAGCGCGTGCATCCGACCATGGTGCCGGTCGATTCGGTCATTGCCCAGGTCGATGGCGTCACCAATGCTGTCGCAATCGAATCCGACGTGCTCGGCGAACTGCTGATGGTCGGTCCCGGCGCCGGCGGCAATGCGACGGCCTCGTCCGTACTTGGTGATATCGCCGATATCGCCAAAAGCCAGCCGGGCGCGCAGCGCGTACCGGTGCTCGGCCATCCCGCAAAGGCGCTGGAACCCTACCGCAAGGCGCAGATGCAGAGCCACGAGGGCGGCTACTTTATCCGCTTGACCGTGCTCGACCGCACCGGCGTCTTTGCCAGCGTCGCAACCCGCATGGCGGAAAACAACATCTCGCTGGAATCGATCGTCCAGCGCTCCAAGCAGCATCTGGCGCCGTCGCACCACCAGACGATCATTCTCGTCACCCACGCGACGATGGAAGAGTCGGTGCGCAAGGCGGTCGCCTCGATCAAATCGGAAGGCTATCTCTTCGGCGAACCGCAGGTGATTCGCATCGAGCGGCCGAAAGAAGAAGCTTAAGCCTTTCCAGCCGGCGAATATCAGCCGCCCTGTCTTGTTGAACTGGCAGTTCAACAAGACAGGGCGGTTTTTTTGTTGATCGTCCGGGCTCCCCTTACGGAAGTCTATATTAACAAATACCGAAATATTGATATAAATAAAACCATAGATGGTGAGTCGTCGGCGTGGAGAATTTCATGAGCAAGGACAGCCACGCCGGCAAGGGGTATGGCCGCCCGAGCGAGGTGCCGCCGGACCGTCCTGATATGCTTGGGGAAATTCTCAAGCCGGCCTACCGTGACATTCGCGAAGAGGTCCCTGATGAGGCTGACGGCGATGAATACACGGAAGGCCGCAACTGGGCTATTCTGCTGACGCTGTTCTCCTTCCTGCTCGTGCAGCTTGCCGGCGTCGCCGCAATCATCTGGGCGGTGTTCTGGTAAAAATCCGTGTCTGTAAATCCATCGCTATGTTATCTCCGCTGCTTCTGTAGAAAGAGCAGATGAAGTCAGCGGAGTATGGCATGGCAGATCTCGTCGATCCGGTACAGCGCGCGTTTCTCGGCGTGGAGAAATCCGCGCTCGACAATCGCTGGGTGGCGCGGCTCGACCAGGCCGGGCAGAACCGGGCGCTGGCCATGTCGCAAATCCACGGCATGCCGGATCTGATCGCCCGCGTGCTGGCCGGGCGCGGCGTGACGGTGGACGAGGCGATCGAATTCCTCGATCCGACGATCCGCGGCCTGATGCCCGATCCGCATGTTTTGACGGATTGCGAAAAGGCCGCCACCCGCCTGGTGAGCGCCATCGAGCGCGGCGAGAATGTCGCGATCTTTGGCGACTACGATGTCGACGGTGCGGCTTCCTCGGCGCTGATGTTTCGTTTCCTCACTCATTTCGGCGTCAAGGCGCACATCTATATTCCCGACCGCGTCTTTGAAGGCTACGGCCCCAATCCGGCGGCGATCAACCAGCTGATCGACAACGGCGCCCGGCTGATCGTCGCGGTCGATTGCGGCTCGACCAGTCACGAGGCGCTGGCCGCCGCCGCCGCGCGCAATATCGATGTCGTCGTCATCGATCACCACCAGGTGACACATGAGCTGCCGCCCTGCCATGCGCTCGTCAATCCGAACCGCGAGGACGATCTGTCGGGGCAGGGGCATCTTTGCGCCGCCGGCGTGGTCTTCATGGTGCTGGTCGCCACACTGAGGCTGCTGCGGGCGGCCGGCAACAAGGGCATCCTGGCGCTCGACCTCTTGCAATGGCTGGATATCGTCGCGTTGGCGACAGTCTGCGATGTCGTGCCGCTGAAGGGCCTCAACCGCGCCTATGTGGTGAAGGGGCTGGTCGCCGCCCGCCACCAAAGCAATGCCGGGCTTGCAGCGCTGTTCCGCAAGGCCGGGCTCGCTGGCCCTGTCACACCCTATCATTTCGGCTTCCTGATCGGTCCGCGCATCAATGCCGGCGGTCGGATCGGCGATGCCGCGCTCGGAAGCCGCTTGCTGACGCTCGATGACACGGGGGAGGCTGAGGTGATCGCCCAGCGCCTGGATGAGCTCAACCGCGAGCGCCAGGCGATGGAGGCGATCATGCTGCAGGAGGCTGAGGCCGAAGCGCTCGCCGAATATGGCGACGGCGAGGGCGCCTCCGTCATCGTCACCGCCCACGAGAAATGGCATCCCGGCATCGTCGGACTGATCGCGGCGCGGCTGAAGGAGAAGTTCAAACGGCCGGCCTTTGCGATCGCCTTCGATACCTCCGGCCGCGGCACCGGCTCGGGCCGCTCTATCAACGGCTTCGACATGGGCCGGATGGTGCGCGCGGCGGTCGATGAAGGGTTGCTGATCAAGGGCGGTGGTCACGCCATGGCCGCGGGGCTGACGGTCGAGCGCGCCGATCTCGGCAGGTTGAGGACCTTCTTCACAGAGAAGTCGGCAAGAACCGTGGCGAACCTCGTCGCCAACGAGACCTTGAAGATCGACGGGGCGATCGGCGCCAGCGGCGCCACGCTCGAACTCATCGACCGCCTGGAGGCCGCCGGCCCCTATGGCTCCGGCCACGCCCAGCCGCTCTTTGCCGTGCCGGCGCATCGGGTGCGCGATGCACGCCTGGTCGGGGAGAAACATGTGAAGGTGACGATGGAGGCAATGGATGGATCGCGGCTCGACGGCATCGCCTTCCGCGCCGCCGATACGGCACTCGGCAATCTTCTCATCAATTCACGCGGCGCCAGCCTGCATGTTGCAGGCTCGCTCGGTGCCGAGCATTACCAGGGCGCCCGCCGCATCCAGCTTCGCGTCTGCGATGCTGCGCCGGCAAAATAAAATAGCCGCGCAAAAAATGCTGACGATGTGGAGTTCAGAGAGAAGAAAGTGGCACGCCCTAGGGGAGTCGAACCCCTCTTCCCAGAATGAAAATCTGGTGTCCTAACCGATAGACGAAGGGCGCTTCCTTCGTGGTGGCGCCCTTATAGTCAGCACCTTCAAAAGCCGCAAGCGCCAAGACGCGAAAAAATCATCGTTTTCGCCGATTTATTTGTGGCTGTGGAGAAACGTGGCGCTATGCCGATAAGCCAGTTGCGGAGGCCGCAGAGATACGCGCCTCAGAATGTCGCGCAGGAGACCCATTGCCAAGTCTGTTGCAGTTGGTGATCCGCATTGCGGGCTGTGCAGGTACGTAGACGACCGGGGCGGGCGGGTACTGTTGTCCTCGGAATCGGAAGTCGAGGTTCGACGCATTCAGAGCCGACCTGTTTCGTTGCAAATGGGGAATGCCCAGAAATCCATCAACAAGCGTCTTAGTCAAAGAGGGCGGGGACGACACCGTCTGTCGGACAGGCTATTGATCCGGTGCCGCGCCGGTAGTTGATTTGGATAAAATTGGTACGCCCTAGGGGAGTCGAACCCCTCTTTACAGAATGAGAATCTGTCGTCCTAACCGATAGACGAAGGGCGCAGGCCGGCCCCGTTAAAATAGGAGCACGCGCAGACTTCTGCAAGCGGATGCAATGGCTTCTATATGGAGAGAAAGTGGCACGCCCTAGGGGAGTCGAACCCCTCTTCCCAGAATGAAAATCTGGTGTCCTAACCGATAGACGAAGGGCGCTTCCTTCGTGGTGGCGCCCTTATAGTCAGGCGTTATGAATCCCGCAAGCGGCAAATTCGGTTTCTTTCAAAAAAATGACAGGAAATCCGAATGCGTTCGAGGAGCTGATTATTGAAGCTGAATCAACGGGCTGCCGGCTATCTCTTCAACAAGACGAGGCGGCGCTTCCGTAAGGTCATGCGAAGAACGCGCGGCCGTCAGATCGCTCTTGCGGTCGCCATAGGCGCGCGTTTGCCGCCGCAGCCGCAGTTCCAGTCGCGACTTTTGCCGGTATCGAGATGGACCGAATCCGTGTGGCAATAGGTGCCGACGCCGCCGCGGTTCGGCAGTGAGCGGATATAGGCGGCGATATCCCATTTCGTGACGCCGTCGATCTGAATGTCGGCCGCCTCGCAACTCTTGTGCATCGATTCGTCGGCGCCGCCGACCAGGCGGTTATGCTCTTCGTCGCGATAGCCCGACGTAACGATGACAGGCCGGCCGAAATGGGTTTCGACCGTCTTGATCACGTTCAGCAGCTCGGGCTTGAAGCAGCCGACCTCGACCTTGTCGTTCTGGACATGCAGCCCGTTCGGCGCGATCCGCGTCATGCCGGGCAGGGACGCTTTTTGCAACAGGCCGGTGAGGCTGCCGAGCAGGTTCTGCTTCGGCGCGCTGTAGAGCGCATTCATCGTCGGGGCCGGATTGCCGTCTGCCGCCAGCGACGCCGTTTGGACGGGCACAAGCTGTGTGCTGCCATTCTGCGAGGATTGTTGCGGCAGCACCGGATCCGCAGGCGGTTCTGTTACGGGTTGCTGGCTGTAGACGCTGCTTCTGGCGGGTGCTGCACCGACAGGCGCATAGGCCTGCGGCTGAATGACAGTCGACGTGCTGTTGTTCTGCGGCGCCGGCTGGTGGTCGGAAAAGATGCTCATGGCCTGCGCGTTGATCCGGGTCGACTGCAGCACCAGCCCGCCGATATTGGCAGGCGCTGCCGCCGCCGGATCGGCCGGCGGTACGGGGGCATTCGGATCTGCTCCTACGGCCTGGGGCGCGGCTTGGGCGCCGGAGACATTGACGAGCCGGGGATCCGTGTAGACCGAACGTGGGGCAGGGCTTGCGGGTGCCGCCGCGGCAAGCTGCGGTGCGGCTGCCTGCGGTGCCGGAACGGCTGCGGCGGAATCGAGTGCCTTCTTGTCCGACGCGCAGCCGGACAGCGCCAGCACCGAAGTGGCGATCAGCAAAGCGCCCGTCAGGGGCCGCATCTCAATGTTACGCAAGCGACAGTCTCCAATTGATGCGGAAAATGGTCGAAAACCGCCATCTTCCGCGTCGAGTCGTCAGGAGATTGCCTGCGGGGCCGGGTCGCGGCAAGCGTCAAGGCGCCGGCCGGACCCGAAATCGCAAAAGCCGCAAGCCTCGCAAAAGCCTTGCGGCGAAAAGCCTTACCAGGCGCCGGTATTGCCCATCGAGGCCCAGGGTTCGGCGGCGGCGAGCGGGCTGCCTTTCTGCAGGATTTCGATCGAGATGCCGTCGGGCGAGCGCACGAAAGCCATGTTCCCATCGCGCGGCGGCCGGTTGATGGTGATGCCGTTGTCCATCAGCTTCTGGCAGGTTGCGTAAATATCGTCGACCTCATAGGCGAGGTGGCCGAAATTGCGTCCTCCGCTATAATCTTCCGTATCCCAGTTATAGGTAAGCTCGAGGCAGGGAGCCTTTTCGCTGCGCGCACGGTCGAGATCGTCGCGAGCAGCCAGGAAAACCAGGGTAAAGCGGCCCTTCTCGTTTTCGTGCCGGCGAATCTCCTCCAGCCCGAACAGGGTGGTGTAAAAGGCGAGTGAGGCGTCCAGGTCTTTGACGCGAACCATTGTATGGAGATAACGCATTCTATCTACTCCTTTATTGGGTCTGGCTTTTTCGGCGAGCTGAGGTCAGCTTCGGGCAAGTCATCGATATAAAATGTGCAGTTGGGAATAACCGAAAACTAGGACTTGCGCTTATCCGTTACCAAGATGTTAATCTTGATTTCAAGAATCAGTTAACCGTAACAGTGTGACGCGTATTCGAGGGGCTGGCGACTATGGCTGACAGGATTTCATCGAACGAATACTCCGACCTTGACGAGCTATCGGCAGAGGCGGTCGATCTTGTTGAAATCACCGGCGTCGTCAAGTGGTTCGACGTCGCTAAGGGTTTCGGCTTCATCGTGCCCGACAACGGCATGCAGGATGTTCTCCTGCACGTGACCTGCCTGCGCCGCGACGGCTACCAGACGATCCTCGAGGGAACGCGTATCGTCGCCCTCATTCAGCGCCGCGAACGCGGCTACCAGGCTTTCAAGATCCTTTCGATGGATCAGTCGACTGCGGTTCATCCCTCGCAGCTGCCGCCGGTGCGCACGCATGTGCAGGTCACCGCGACGAGCGGCCTCGAGCGTGCGCTGGTCAAATGGTTTAACCGCACCAAGGGCTTCGGCTTCTTGACGCGCGGCGAGGGCACCGAAGACATCTTCGTGCACATGGAAACGCTCCGCCGCTTCGGCCTGACGGAACTGCGCCCCGGCCAGGTGGTGCTCGTCCGCTTCGGCGACGGCGAAAAGGGCCTGATGGCCGCGGAAATCCATCCCGACATTCCGAGCCCGGCCAGCCGGTCGCATTGATATGCGTGACATCGTCCTTCTTCATGCGATCAAAAGCGCCATCCTGGCGCTTTTTTTCATGGTCGCGCTGCCGGCTTTCGCCGAGGAGCAGGTCCGCTTCGACAAGGAGCCGCTTCTTATCCAGACCGCCGCGGGCAAGGTGCTGCACTTTACCGTCGAGATCGCCTCGACGCCGGATCAGCGCGCCTACGGGCTGATGTTTCGTAAGACGATGGCAGATGATGCCGGGATGATCTTCGATTTCGACGAGCCCAGGCGCGTAACCATGTGGATGGAAAATACCATCCTGCCGCTCGACATGCTTTTTGCCGACGACACTGGCACGATCCGCCACATCAAGGAAAACGCGACGCCCTATTCGCGCGATATCATCGATTCGATGACCCCGGTGAAATATGTCGTCGAACTCAATGCCGGCATCGCCGCCAAACTCGGGATCAAACCGGGCGACAGAATCGTCAGCGCCACGACGACCAAGAAGTCGAAGTGACGAGCCCGGGCGGCTTCAGGTCATTAAATTTGTGGCGACCCCTGCAGGAATCGAACCTGCGACAACCTGCTTAGAAGGCAGGTGCTCTATCCAGCTGAGCTAAGGGGCCGTCTGGCGATCGCGTTCAGGGAGCGCGATCGGATGCGGCAGTTCTGGACGAGAAATCTCAATGCGTCCAGGGCTGCGTGCGGGTATAGCGGAAATTATCCGGATAGGCGACAACCTGGCGAACCGGATCCTTCGGCGCGATCACCCGGTATTCGATGCCGTTGCGCTGGGCATAGGCTTCGGCCAGTTCCTGTGTTTCAAAAGTGAGTTTCACCTGCTGGCGCGTATCGCCGGAGGAGGTGTAACCCATGATCGGATCGATCTTGCGCGGCGACTCCTGATCGAATTCAAGCACCCACAGATGGGTCTTGGCCTTGCCGGACTGCATGGCGGTCTTGGCTGGACGATAGATCTTGGCAGACATGACTGCGCATCTCCGACTATGCGGGCAACACCCGCCTTTAATGGTCTCATTTCTCGTTGCCGAGGCTCTTGCTTCATCTTGAGAGATAGCGCGAAGAGATGAATTTTGCTTATCCGCGAATCCCCGCCTTTTCAAGAAAAAAGGCGGCGTATGACGCGTTGCCGGTACCATCGCGATGATAGGGCGATGCTGCGGAAGCAAGACACCGGCAGACAGGCCGGTTGCGCAATATTACCGATCGTCTCATGTTGTGATCATAACCTGATTGCCGCGGCCAACCCGCGGGACTATTTACGGCGCAGTCAATTTCAGTGGATTGCACGCATGATGAGACGTTCGGCGGAGTTCAATGCCATTGTGATCGGGGCCGGCATTACGGCTTTCTTCTACGTTGCCATTAGCTACGCTCAATATATCGGTCTGCTCGAACGCGGCTGAGGCAGCGCTCTCCTGACGTCTAGTTGCGTCCGGCGGTGCAGACGCGCGTCATGCAGCTTTTTCTAGAGACATCGACGTATCAGGCGGGATTCTTCGACCCGCGCTGGATTTATGGGTTGCGACGGCGAAGTGAACCGTGTATCTCCCCGCCACGGCACGGAGTGTAGCGCAGTCTGGTAGCGCATCTGGTTTGGGACCAGAGGGTCGGGAGTTCGAATCTCTCCACTCCGACCATTCAATATCCCGATATCTTGCATCTTTGACAGCCGCATCATGGCCCGCATTGTCGGGCGTGCTGTCGGCCAACTGCTTCCGGAAACGGATGACAGACAGATAAAGCGCGTCGCATCAAACTTGATTGATGCGACGCGCTTTAGCTTTGTTTTATGCATGATTGCCACGTTAGTCACCAGCAACCTTCCGTCGACGATGACGGAGACCTTGGTGTCCGAACGCCTGATCGGCGCTCGGATGTCAGCACGATGGTTGTGGCGATCGGACGACCGCCACAACGGGGACAATTACAGGAGAAAATCGCCTGCCCCCAAGTGGACCAAGCCCTTCAGCTGAACCTCGAAGTCATGAACACCGTCGCCGTTCGTGTCGGCCTGGATAACGGTAACATCGTTCGCGGTTCCGGACTGGTCGTCATAGTGCCAAGCGAGCGCGCCAGCCTTGTGGTCGAACAGGGCATTCTCCTGTGCCTGAAAATGGAAGGTTCCATTGCCCGCCGCAGAGCCATTCGCATCGATCGCCGAGAGGTCGATCTTATCGATGCCGTGCTGGAAGTCGGTGATGACGTCGCGGTTCAAGCCGGACCCGGTTTCCGTCGGTGCTTTCAAGATAAACTTATCCTCGCCGGTGCCACCGGTCATAATGTCCTTTCCGGCACCACCAATCAGGACATCATTGCCGGCGCCGCCATCCAGCTTGTCCGCGCCAGCCCCGCCAGTGAGAACGTTGCCGCCGCCGTTGCCGCCGGTCAGTACGTCGTTGTAGCTTGAGCCGGTCAAGTTTTCGATACTGGCGATCTTGTCGCCGGTCGCCTCGCCGCCCGATGCGACCTTAGTCGCCAAGTTGACGTTGACCGCGCCGGAGCCCGCATAGCTGGCGGTGTCGTTGCCAGTACCGCCGTCGAGCGCGTCCGCGCCGGCCCCGCCCTTCAACACATCACTACCACCGAGACCCTTGAAGGTTTCGTTGCCGCCGTTCGACTGACCGGTGTGTGGCAGGATATCGTTGCCATTGGTGCCGACGAATTCCTTTGTCGGCGCGGTTGGCGTTGTCGGTTGCGTCGGGGTGGTTGGCGTTGTTGGCGTTGTCGGTTGCGTCGGCGTTGTCGGCGTTGTCGGCGTGGTTGGCGTTGCCGGGGTCGAGCTGGAGCCCGATTCGTAGGCACCGATATCGACAGTTCCAACGACGCGAGCGTGGCCGTCCAGATCGACCGATGCGACACCGTATTTGCTGGTTCCGCTGTCGATCGCCGACGAGCCGGAGCCGAGGTGGAAGTTGTCGCTCGCTGCCCCCGCGAATGTCGGGTCGACGCCGAGCTTATTGCCGTTCGCCGTGCTGGGCATCGCGTTGCCGCCGTCGGTCTTGACCGATGCCTGGCCGGCCGTGCCGTTGTAGGTGATGTTGTTGGCCCAGACGACGTTGCTATTGGCGCCACTGGTAGACGTGTTATCGATCGCAGTGTTGTTCTTGTTCACCGATGGGTCCGCTACGGCGACGTTGTTGACCCAGGTGTTGTTGTTCGACGCGGAGTTGCTGAGCTCGCCGCGCCAGGTGCCGGTGTTCGCGTTGTCCTGATTGTTGTGGTATGCGGTGTTGTTTTTCACCGTGACAGAGTCGCTCCAGGTAACCTGAATGCCCTTGCCACCGTTCTCGTAGACGAGGTTGTTCTCAACCAGGGTCTTGAACGTGTAGTTCGGATGACCGCTCGACTGCGTGCTCTGGAAATCGTCGATGATGATGCCATTGCCATCGGTGTGTGCACCCGCCTTCGTGACGTTGTCGTGTGAGATATTGTTCCGCACGATCGTCCGGTAGCCGTCCGTCGAGGTATCGCCGGTAATGTTCCGGTTCTCGTAGATCGAGATGCCCGAGTACCAGCCGGACGACGCGTTATTGTACGTCTCGTTCCCTTCGACCCGGATGAAGTCCGATTGGTTGAACTGAATGCCCGACTCGCCGCTGTCGTGGACAGTATTGTTGAGGATCTGGATGTGGTGGACGTTGTTCGCTTCGATGCCGTCGCCAGTGCCGCCCTTGATGTCAAAGCCGTCGATGACCACGTAGTTGCCGTTGACACTGATCCCGGTGTATGAGCCCGCTGGCGGCCGGATCAGCGCCCCCCCGGGCACTTCCGAGCGCAGTGTGATGTTGCCTGCCGCTGAGCCGTCCTTGTCGATGTTGATGGACTCGTTGTAGGTCCCCGCTTTCACCACGACCTCGTCGCCGGGCTTGAGGTTCGACGCCATCGCGTCACCGATCGTGCGGAAAGGCGAGGAGGCACTGCCGTTACCGCTGCTGCTGCCAGTCGTCGCTACGTAGTATGTTGTCATTGTCTTGTTCCTCAACCCCTGCCCGTTAATATTTCAGGTTAATCATGTCTTACGGCGGGGGGTTATAGGGCGACATTTTGGAGGGCGCAACAGCAACGCAACGGTAAGTACTTGAGAAACATAGCCATATTGCTGCCACATTATCCCAATCACTTCGATGTTACGTTTTGAAATATTTGTAGAATTTCGAGTCGCCCAAATTGGGGCAGTATAAATGTCTCGCATTTCGCGAATTATTCTTTCTGCAACTATAGCGAAATGCGTCTATTGAAAACATTAGAAAAACCTGACGGCGTGACTGGAATCCTGTCGTCAGAGGCGGAACCGACATTTTTTTCTGAATTTAGCAATTTTTGGGTAAAATCACCCTAAAAATGCGGGCGGATCGCGATGGTTAGGGGAGGCAGGACCGTAGAATCGCCCGCACTTCGGGGCCCAGAATAAGCCCCGCTCAAACGGATCGGCGATCAGGAAATGCTCTCGTTTTCTGATCTCGATGCAGCATTCGGGTACTCTGAACGCCGCGGCAGGCATGCCGCAAGAAGCGCGCCTGCCACGCCGGGGAAGTCCCGCTCTATGACATCGAGCTTGCTCCGACGGCTGTTGCGATGTCAGCCGTCGCCGAGAAACATCGGCTTTGCAAGGCCTGTCGGCGATACGACCTACAACGGCAACGAAACGTGCCTAAGGTTTGAATGCAAACCGCGTTTCGAGCGGGCCGTTGACGGCTTGCAAGGTCGAGGCTGCAAGCCGTCGCTTGACCCAGTTTAACGCCCTTGGAAAATCTTGATCAGCTTCGGTGTGAACTTGTGGCTTTTGATGTCAACGAAGTCATCGTAGGTGGCGCGACCGGAAATCATCGCCGCTAGAAGCCGATTGCAGGCAACGCGCGGAGCGTCTTTGTCCGAAGCGTTTGTCACGATGCCAGCGTTGCGGCGCGCATTTGCATCGAAGCTCTTCACGCAAATATTGACAGCCTCATTTCTCGCTCTTGCACTCCCCTGCGTCAAAGTAACGAAGGAATCATATTCCTGGCGAGTCGGTACGCAGGCAGCGAGCAAGGCCATGGCAATCAATACTATTATGGTGCGAGTAGGCATTGTTACCTTATTCCTTTAAATATCCGATGGTCGGTTTCTGGTGTTTATTTCGATTCGTGTGATGCAGGAAAGACAACGCGCAAAAATTGCGATGTCGCCCAGAAGAAAAATTGCTGCATTTTGACAGTTCAGCCCTGCCGTATACTGCCCTAATCACAATAGGCGGGATGTTGTTTCGCCCGACGGGTTGTAATTTGCCGCCAATCCTGAGGAGGCGGAACATGAGAACCATCCTATCCAGCGTCGGCGCTGCGGCCTTCATGCTGTCGGCTGTGAACACCTATGCCGTCGATCTTCCGGCCGGCGCCAAGAAGGTCACGATGGAAGAGTTTAAAGCATTTGCTGATGGCAAGCATGTGAAGGTGGAGATCGTTGATCTGGACAAGCCCGTGACCGCTGATCTGGTCTGGAACTGGAAGAAGGGCACGATCACCGGTAAGGCTGATGTCGGCGGCAAAACGATCGACGTGAAAACCAAACTCACATTCAAGGGCGATAAAGCTTGCTCCAATGGCAAGGGCGAAAAACCGAGCTGCCATTCGATCTATATCGACGGCGACAAGTTCTACGAAGTTCGCGATGATATGAAAGTTCATGCGGTCTCGACGGTCGGCTGAAGCTGCGGCTCGATTAAGGAACTTGCTGACATGTGGGCAGTCGCAGTGGACACGGCCCGCCAACACGGCGGGCTGATGTTTTACCTTGAAGGCCCATGACGGATCTGCGCTGCCCGGATCTTCTTAGCGATCGAGGAAATGCTCGAAGTAGATCTCGGGGATCGGGTAGGCGTAGACGCCTCTATCGACGAAGCCGTGTCTGTAGAGGCAGTTTCTCAGCGCCGCGTTGTAATGCAGGCTTTGCGGATCCGGCGAGCCGCGTCGCCAGGAACCCGCCTCCGGCACGCACCACCGGAGCGATTTGTCGTATCGAGCCAGGAGGACCGGATCGGTATCGACCCGGATGCCGCTGTAGGATTGATAGTTTGAAGGAGACTCCGCGGCCGAAATACAGCCCAAGCTAAGCGCAACGCCAACGACTGCCATCAATTTCATTGGATTTAGTTCTCCCCTGATCGATTATCGAAGTAATCGAGCGGAACGTTATTGGTTCCAATGCCTGCGGGCAAGGGGACTTGTGGCCTGCGGTCTGAGCGGCGCATGGACTGGATTGCCGGCGCTCCGTGACAGATGAGCCTCGATCGCGAAGCGCCGGGCTCTTCGATCAATCCAGGAGATCGGCCGGTACTTTGCCGCCATTTTCCGACAGGCGTTTCATCAGTGCCTTGTGCAGCCACATATTCATCTTGGCGGAATCACCGATGTCGCCGGTATAGCCGAGTTCAGAGGCGAGCTCCTTGCGCTCGGCCATGCTCGCATCCATTCCGACCGCTTTCATCAAATCCACGATCGAGTGGCGCCAATCGAGTTTCTGGCCGCTCTTTTTCACGGCCGCGTCGAGGATCGGGACGATATCGACATTTGCTGTGGACGGTGCCGCGGCCGGCTTGCTTTGAGCGGGAGAGGCGGCAGGTGCGGCACTGGGCGCTGCCGGCGGCGAGACGGGCGCCTGGGCGGGTTGCGTCTTCGGCGCGCCTGATGCAACGGGTTCGGCTGCTTTCGCTTCTCCGAAGATTGCATGTTTGATCTTGTCGAAAATGCCCATTCTTGAACCTCCAGTTCCATTAGATGAGAACATGCTGAAACATGGACTTCCTGCCTGATATATCCAGACGGAGGGGAGTTATTTTTGCCTATCTCAATCGATGATGGAAAATCCAGTTTCAAGGCAAGGTGCAGGCGACCCGCAAAACGCTGCGAATGGATCAATCGCCGTCCAGTCGCATCGAGATCTGCGCTTTTCTTGCCCGCTGTGAAGATTGCTGACGCGGCCGGGAAGGAAATACTCGGCCGGCACTCCGGCCGATGCAAGACATGCTCGCTTTCGGCACAGTCGGGTTGGCAATTCGTATTTCAATAACCGTGAAAGATCATTGTACGCCACAGAGCCGACTTGCCCCGCTGTGTTGTGAAACATTCGTCATCCCTTCACGTTGCCTTGCCATGGATGTCCCGCAGGTTGCAGGCGTCCAGACGATCGAAGGCACGCGCGTTCCTCGATTTTCGATTGCCGGGCAGATCGCTTGGCGAATGGGAAACGGAGGAAAAACATGACCCATAATCACAATGGACTATCCCTGGCGGTGCTTGCATCCACCTGCGCCCTGCTTGCCATGCCGGCAAGCGATGCACACGCCATCGATGTCGGCGTATCGGTAAATGCCGGCAATGCCGCCAGCGCCGATGTCGGGGCGTCGCTTGGCGGCGGCAGTGGCATCCGCGCCGATGCCAATGCTTCCGTCGGCGGTTCGAGCGGCGTCAACGCCAATGCGACCGCCAATGCCGGCGGCGGCCGGGGCGTTGATGCCGATCTCAATGCACGCATCGGCGGCTCCAGTGGGCTTGATACCGATGCCACGGCCTCGGTCAGACGCGGCAGCGGCATCGATGCCAATCTCGCCATCGGCGGGGCAGGGGGCAGCAACAAATCCGCGGCAGACGGTAACCTCAGCGCATCGCAGGCCCGCATCCTGGATGACTTCCGGTCGAGGCCGGTCAATGAGCAACGCAAGATGCTTGTCCGTTGCGTTGATATCTCATCGCCTGGCGGCTCGGCCTCAGGTGGTTCTGATTCCGGCCTTGCCGGTCTCTGCAGCCTGCTGCAGGCGTCAGCCTCGCGCTGAACGTGAAAGACCCGCCGAACCGGAAGGCACGGCGGGTCTTTCAAATTGCTCGGTTCCCCAGCCTTATGCAGGATCTGCCTAATGCAGGATCTGGCTGAGGAACAGCTTGGTGCGTTCGTGCTGCGGATTGTCGAAGAACTCGGCCGGGGAATTCTGCTCGACGATCTGGCCCTGATCCATGAAGATGACGCGGTTGGCGACCTGGCGGGCAAAGCCCATTTCATGGGTGACGCACAGCATGGTCATGCCTTCCTCGGCAAGGCCCACCATGGTGTCGAGCACTTCCTTGATCATCTCGGGATCGAGCGCCGAGGTCGGCTCGTCGAACAGCATGATCTTCGGGTTCATGCATAGCGACCTGGCGATCGCCACGCGCTGCTGCTGGCCGCCGGAAAGCTGTCCCGGATATTTGTTGGCCTGCTCGGGGATCTTGACGCGCTTGAGGAAATGCATGGCGATTTCTTCCGCCTGCTTCTTCGGCATCTTGCGCACCCAGATCGGCGCCAGCGTGCAATTTTCGAGGATCGTCAGGTGGGGGAAGAGGTTGAAGTGCTGGAACACCATGCCGACTTCGCGCCTGACCTCGTCGATCTTCTTCAGGTCGTTGGTGAGTTCGGTGCCGTCGACGATAATGCGGCCCTTCTGATGCTCTTCCAGGCGGTTGATGCAGCGGATCATCGTCGACTTGCCGGAACCCGACGGGCCGGCGATGACGATGCGCTCGCCGCGCATGACCTTAAGGTTGATATCGCGCAGCACGTGAAAATCGCCGTACCACTTGTTCATGTTGATGATATCGACCGCCACTTCCGTTGCGGAAACGGTGAGCTTTTTAGCTGGAGCTTCAGCCATGATTGTTTTCCCTCATTCTTATCGTTTGTGGCCGGTATCGAGATGGCGTTCAATGAATGCTGAATAGCGCGACATGCCGAAGCAGAAAAGCCAGAAGGCGAAGCCGGCAAAGATCAGGCCGGTCAGCGGCGTGACGGCGCTGGCCCAGTAAGCGTCGCTGAAATTCAGGCGGACGATGCCGAGCAGATCGAACATGCCGATGATCGAGACCAGCGATGTGTCCTTGAACGTACCGATGAAGGTGTTGACGATGCTCGGTATGACCAGCTTGATCGCCTGCGGCAGGATGATGAGCCGCATCTTCTGCCAATAGCCGAGGCCGAGCGAATCGGCACCCTCAAACTGACCCTTCGGGATCGCCTGCAGACCGCCGCGGATAACCTCCGCCATATAGGCCGAGGTGAAAATCGCGACGCCGATCAGCGCCCTGAGCAGTTTGTCGACATTCCAGCCGGTGGGCAGGAAGAGCGGCAGCATGACGCTTGCCATAAACAGCACGGCGATCAGCGGAATGCCGCGGACGATCTCGATGAAGCCGATGCAGACTGTGCGGATGATCGGCATATGCGAGCGCCGCCCAAGTGCCAGGATGACGCCGAAGGGAAGCGATACGGCGATGCCGACGAAGGAGAGTACCAGCGTCACCATCAGGCCGCCCCAGAGCGAGGTCTCGACCGGCTCAAGCCCGAAACCGCCGCAGAGCAGCCAAATGGACAGAAGCGGCAATGCGATGAACAGCAAGATGGCGTTCAGCCCCTTGCGCGGGGCGCGGGGGATCAGCATCGGCACCAACAGGACGATGAACAGGATGCCGACGATCGTCGGGCGCCAGCGCTCGGAGAGCGGATAACGGCCATAGACGAACTGATCCATCTTGGCGTTGACGAAGGCCCAGCAGGCGCCACTCCAGCCATCCGGCTGGATGCCGCCCTGCACGGTTGTCGCGCAGAATGTCCGGTCCGGGCCGCTCCAGACGGCCTGGACGAACAGCCAGTTGATCATATGCGGCAGTACCCAGGCGAGAACGGCGAGTGCAAGCACCGTCATCACTATATCCTTGGGTGTCGCAAGCAGGTTCTTGCGGACCCAGGCGAGGGCGCCCCTTTCGCCGGGAGGGGCCGGTTCGGGTGCCAGCATGGCGGTTCTGACGAAGGATTGGTTCGATATCGACATCTTATCGCTCCACCAGGGCCATTTTGGCGTTGAACCAGTTCATGAAGACCGAGGTCACGACGCTGAGCAGCAGATAGGCGACGACCACCAGGAACATGAGCTCGACGGCCTGACCGGTCTGGTTGAGGATCGTGCCGCTGACGGCGAAGTAATCGGCGAAACCGATGGCGATCGCCAGCGACGAATTCTTCGTCAGGTTCAGATACTGGCTGGTCAGTGGCGGAATGATGATGCGCAGGGCCTGCGGCACCACGACGAGGCGCGTGATGCTCGATGGATGCAGCCCGAGCGCGCCTGCCGCTTCCGACTGGCCCTTCGCCACGCCGCGAATGCCGCTGCGTACGATCTCGGCGATGAAGGCTGCGGTGTAGAAGGAGAGGGCCAGGAAGAGCGACATGAACTCCGGACCGATGACGCTGCCGCCGGTCAGGTTGAACTTGCCGGCAACCGGCATGTCGAATGACATGGGCAGGCCGCTTAGCAGGAAGGCGAGAATCGGCAGCCCGACGATCAGGCCGATCGCCGCCCAGATCGTATGGAACTGCTTGCCTGTTGCCGCCTGCCGCTTGTGCGCCCATTTCGTCATCAGGACGGTTGCGACGATCCCGATCAAAAACGCGATGCCGACAACCCACATGCCGGTCTCGAAGATCGGCTTCGGGAAGGCGAGCCCGCGATTGTTGAGGAACATGTTGAGCGGCAGATGCAGCGATTCACGCGGCTGCGGCAACACGGCAAGAACGCCGGAATACCAGAAGAAGATGACGAGCAGCGGCGGGATGTTGCGGAATACTTCGACATAGACGGTGCAGAGCTTGGCGATCAGCCAGTTGCGCGAGAGCCGGCCGATGCCGATGACGAAGCCGATGATCGTCGCGGTGATGATGCCGGTGATGGCGACCTGGATCGTGTTCAGGATGCCGACGAGCAGGGCGCGTCCATAGGTGCTGTCGCTCGAATAGCCGATCAGCGACTGGCCGATCTCGAAACCGGCGCGTCCGCGCAGGAAGGCAAAACCCGATGCCGTATTGCTGCGGGCAAGGTTTGCTGCCGTATTGTGCGCGATCCATGTGATCGCCACGACAAGCACCACGACGGTTAGGATTTGGAAGAAAATACCCCGAATTCTCGGGTCGTACATGGCGGAGCTCAAACTCCAGCCGGTCGCATGCAAAGGTACAGATGCCTCTTGCGTCATGCCGCGCCAATCCCCTGTGAGCCCGTTTTTGGGCTTTTCTTTTTTGGAAGAGGAAAGGCGTTTTACCGCCTTTCCCTGCTTTTCAAGCGGTGCGCGATCAGCGAACCGGCGGAGCGTACTGGATGCCGCCCTTGCTCCAGAGAGCGTTGAGGCCGCGTGCGATCTTCAGCGGGCTGCCCTGGCCGATATTGCGCTCAAAGACTTCGCCGTAATTGCCGACGTTCTTGATGATGTTGTAAGCCCAGTCGTTGGTCAGGCCGAGGTCGGTGCCAATCTTGGTATCGGCCTCGCTGCCGAGGAAGCGCTTGATATCGGGGTTCGGCGAGTTCTTCATCTCGTCGACATTCGCCTGGGTGATGCCGAATTCTTCGGCGTTAACAAGCGCATAGGCCGTCCAGGAAACGATGTCGAACCACTGGTCGTCGCCCTGGCGCACAGCCGGGCCGAGCGGCTCCTTGGAGATGATCTCCGGAAGGACCATGTGCTCGTCGGGGTTCTTCAGCGTCAGGCGCAGCGAATAGAGGCCGGACTGGTCGGTGGTATAGACGTCGCAACGGCCGGAATCATAGGCGGCGTTGACTTCTTCAAGCTTTTCGAAAACCACCGGATTGTACTGAAGGTTGTTCGCCTTGAAATAGTCGGCGAGGTTCAGTTCGGTGGTCGTGCCCGACTGCACGCAGATGGCCGCACCTGATAGTTCCAGCGCCGACTTCACGTTCAGGCTCTTGCGAACCATGAAGCCCTGACCGTCGTAATAGGTGACCGGGCGGAAGTTGAAGCCGAGTGCGGTATCGCGGTTGATCGACCAGGTGGTGTTACGCGACAGAATGTCGATTTCGCCGGACTGCAGTGCCGGGAAACGATCTTTCGCCGACAGTGGCGTATATTTGACTTTGGTCGGATCGCCGAGGACGGCCGAAGCGACGGCCTTGCAGAAATCGACGTCGAAGCCGGCCCAATTGCCGGATGCATCAGGCTGCGCGAAACCGAGAAGGCCGGTATTGACGCCGCATTGCACGAAACCCTTCGCTTTGACGTCTCCGAGAGTGGTGGCCGAGGCAGCCGAGGTGCCAAGAGCGAAAACTGCTGCGCCGAGTGCGGCGGACAGAAGCTTGTTCTTCATTTTTTCCCAACCTTTTCCGTTGTCTTATATTTTCTTGTGGGGAAGTTCCGGCGGAAAAACCTGCCGCCCCCAATGTCTCGACACCCTCCCGGCGCGAGTGCCCTATCACAGTCGCAAATGTCACCATGGTCAAGTGTCACCATCAATAATTGCGGCAAAATTCAGAATTTTGGTTGATTGCGCCGCATTCGAGGGCGGTTGGCTATGAAATAGGCGTCCGATTGCGGAAAAATAACGCGAAATTCGGAAATTCCATCATGTCCAAGCGTTGTCGCCAACCCACGGTCAAGGGGTTGACCGGAAACGGCGGGGCGTCCAAAAGTCTGGTTTTGCGCCCCTCGCCAAAGGCTATTTCCGACATGAAAGAAAAAGACAGCTTGCTGCAGAATGCCGGCATCAACACCCGCCTGACGCATATCGGCAACGACCCTTTCGACTATCACGGCTTCGTCAATCCGCCAGTCGTGCATGCCTCGACGGTGCTGTTTCCGAATGCGCGCACGATGGAGACACGCTCGCAGAAATACACCTATGGAACGCGCGGTACGCCGACGACGGATGCGCTCTGCGAGGCAATCGACGCACTCGAAGGCTCGGCCGGCACGATCCTCGTCCCCTCGGGCCTTGCAGCCGTGACCATTCCGTTTCTGGGTTTCGTCGCCGCCGGCGACCATGCGCTCGTCGTCGATTCGGTCTACGGCCCGACGCGCCATTTCTGCGACACGATGTTGAAGCGTCTTGGCGTCGAGGTCGAATATTACGACCCGTCGATCGGCGCCGGCATAGAGACGCTCTTCCGACCGCACACCAGGGTCGTCCACACCGAGGCTCCCGGCTCCAACACCTTCGAGATGCAGGATATCCCGGCGATCTCGGCGGTGGCGCACCGCCGCGGCGCCGTTGTCATGATGGACAATACCTGGGCGACGCCGCTCTATTTCAAACCGCTCGATCACGGCGTCGATATCTCGATCCACGCATCCACGAAATATCCCTCAGGCCATTCCGATATCCTGCTTGGAACCGTGTCGGCCAATGCCGAGCACTGGGAGCGGCTGAAGGAAGCAAACGGTGTGCTCGGCATCTGCGGCGCGCCCGATGACGCTTACCAGATCCTGCGCGGATTGCGCACCATGGGCCTGCGTCTGGAGCGGCATTATGAAAGCGCGCTTGATATCGCGCAATGGCTGGAGGGCAGGGAGGACGTCGCCCGCGTGTTGCATCCGGCCTTGCCGAGTTTCCCCTCTCATTATCTATGGAAGCGCGATTTCAAAGGCGCCAGCGGCATCTTTTCCTTCGTGCTCGCCGCCGATGGCCCGGAAAAATCCAGGGCAAAGGCGCATGCCTTTCTCGACGCGCTCCGGATCTTCGGTCTCGGCTATTCCTGGGGTGGCTTTGAAAGCCTCGCATTGCACGCCTATCTCAACGACCGCACGGTCGCCAAGGCTCCGACGGATGGTGCTGTCATCCGCCTGCAGATCGGCATCGAGGATGTGGTTGACCTCAAGGCCGATATCGAAAGGGGTTTTGCCGCCGCAAGCGCTGTCTGACACGCTGTGCTTTATGGCAGACGCAGAGCCCGGTACCCGTAAATCCAGTCGAGGTCCGCCGCCAGGCTTTGCGGCGGCTTGAGGCCGAGCACGAGATCGCGGCCGATCCGGATTGGCCCCTTCGCATGATAGGCGAACCGGTTGAAGGCGCCGCGCTGGCGAAGTTTCGCGATGCGTGGCGCCCGATGGCTTTCAAAGAGCTTTATAGCTTCCGCCGCCGGACGATTGGAAAGAAACACGGCAAGTTCGTAGGCGTCTTCGATCGCCATGGCCGCGCCCTGTGCGGCAAAGGGCATCATCGCATGCGCGGCATCGCCGATCAGAACTGTCTTGCGGCCGTCCTGCCACGCACCGGCGGAGGTTTCGAACAGCGGCCAGAACGTCAGCTTCCGGCGTTGGTCGAACAGCGAGACGATCGCGGCGTTCCAGCCCGAAAAGCGTTTCCTGAGTTCTGCGCGCTGCTCGGCCGTCGGCTCGCTTTGCCAGGCCTGCGGCGCGCTGTTGCCGGCGGTTATCGCCACCATGTTGAAGTTGGCAGTCTCCCTCAAAGGGTAGCAGACGAGATGTGCCGAGCCGCCGAGGAAAGCGCATACGCTTTGTCGGTCGAGGAAGCCGGGCGCTTCGGTTTCGGCAATGGTGAAGCGGTAGGCGATATTGCCGGAAAACCGTGGCGAGGGGCTGCCCGGAACCAATTGTCGCAGCTTCGACCAGACGCCGTCGGCGCCGATGACGGCATCGGCGTCCCGCTCGAAATCCGGCAGCGCCGATTCCATCCTGATACCAAGGTGAAGCCGGCAGAGCGGATCGGCCTCGACCGCGGCCAAAAGGGTTTTCTGCAATGTGCTGCGATGCAGGACGCCATAGGGAGCGCCCCAGCGCTGCCGTGCGAATGTGCCTGCAGGCACGGCTGCCAGCTGGCGCAGCGAACTGCCCGAGATCAGCCGGATCGTTTCCGGCTCGAGCCAGACCTTTGACAACCCGTCAAGGATACCAAGTTCGGCAAGAATGCGCGAGGCGTTGGGCGAAACCTGCAAGCCGGCGCCGACCTCGGTGAGTTCACCCGCCTGCTCGAAGATGTCGGAGCTGATGCCCCGACGCGAAAGCGATAGCGCAGCGGTCAGCCCCGATATCCCGGCGCCGATGATGGCGGCATGTTCGACCGGCATTATCCGTCCGATCCGAAATCTGGACGGGTTACGCCGCCTTCACGTGGAAAACGCAGCCGGCCGGGTTGGTCTGGCTCGGCTTGAGCGCGGAATTGAAGCGATAGAGCGTCGAACAGTAGGAACAGACCTTCTCGTTGTCGTCGCCCATGTCGATGAAGATATGCGGATGGTCGAACGGGGCCGAAGCGCCGGTGCACATGAATTCCTTGACGCCGACTTCGATAACC
This sequence comes from Rhizobium redzepovicii, assembly GCF_019793435.1. Taxonomy (GTDB): domain Bacteria; phylum Pseudomonadota; class Alphaproteobacteria; order Rhizobiales; family Rhizobiaceae; genus Rhizobium; species Rhizobium redzepovicii. The sequence continues at coordinate 254,349 of NZ_JAILYH010000004.1, forward strand.
CGGTGACCGCCGTCGTTCTGGAAGTGGGGAATGTTGTGGCCGGCCATGTCGCTCTCCGAATGCTTGAAATCTGCGCGGACCTTATAAGCCTTCGCCGCAAATGTGTAGAGCCAAAGCGCCGCGGTGGGTACTGTTTTTAGGCACAGTTTCTAGCTTCACGATGAATGGCGGCTCGATTATGGTCGCGCGGAAAAGGCCCTGAAGGAAGACGCGATGAACCTGAACACGCCTGCATTTTCAAGCTTCACCCATGACGGATTGAAGCTCGCCTTCTTCGATGAGGGCGATCCGGCCGGCTTGCCCGTCTTGTTGATCCACGGATTTGCTTCGACCGCAAACGTCAACTGGGTGCACCCCGGCTGGCTGAAGACGCTGGGCGATGCCGGCTACCGGGTGATCGCCATCGACAATCGTGGCCACGGCGCAAGCGACAAGCCGCACGATGCCGAAGCCTATCGTCCATGGGTGATGGCCGGCGATGCGATCGCGCTTCTGGATCATCTCGGCATCCCGGAAGCCAATGTCATGGGTTATTCGATGGGCGCGCGCATTTCGGTCTTTGCCGCCCTTGCCAATCCGCATCGGGTCCGCTCGCTGGTGCTCGGCGGTCTCGGCATCGGCATGACCGACGGCGTCGGCGACTGGGATCCGATCGCCAATGCGCTGCTTGCTCCCTCGCTCGAGGACGTCACGCATGACCGCGGCCGCATGTTCCGCGCCTTCGCCGAACAGACTAAGAGCGATCGCGTCGCCCTTGCCCTCTGCATCCGCGGCTCGCGCGATCTCGTTGCCCGCACGGATATGGGAAGGCTCGACATGCCGACGCTGATCGGCGTCGGCACAAAAGACGATATCGCCGGCTCGCCGCAGGCGTTGGCGGCGCTGATGCCTGATGCCGAAGCGCTGGATATTCCGGGCCGTGATCACATGCTCGCCGTCGGCGACAAGGTTTTCAAGCAGGCGGTGCTGGCCTTCTACGCGAAAGTCGCCAGCGGGTGACATTGGTGGGTGAGATCATCATGATGCCGAAAACCCATGCTAAAAAACCATGGCGACGGCACCCATTTATGTTATTGGCGTTTTCCACTATATATTGGCATTCCGAAAACGGCATTCCTGTTGGCAACGAGGAGAGCGGCCATGGTCGCCAAGACTGATATTCGTGCTTTTGAGACAGGCCATCCGCTAAAGGTGATGGATCCCATCTGGGACAGCCTGCGCGAGGAAGCCCGGCTCGCCGCCGAACGGGACCCGGTTCTCGCCGCCTTCCTCTACTCGACAGTGATCAACTACCATTCGCTCGAGGAATGCGTCATCCATCGCATCTGCGAACGTCTCGATCACCCCGACATGCAGGCGAACCTGCTTCGCCAGACCTTCGAGGAAATGCTCTCCGATTGGCCGGAATGGAGTTCCATTCTGCGCGTCGACATCCAAGCCATCTACGATCGCGATCCCGCCTGCCTGCGGTTCATGGAAGCCGTGCTCTATTTCAAGGGCTTCCACGCGCTGCAGACACACCGTCTCGCCCATTGGCTGCTGAACCGCGGCCGGCGAGATTTCGCGCTCTATCTGCAGAGCCGTTCTTCTAGCGTCTTCCAAACCGACATCAATCCGGCCGCCCGGATCGGCAAAGGCATCTTCCTCGATCACGCCACCGGCCTCGTCGTCGGCGAGACGGCTGTGATCGGCGATAACGTCTCGATCCTGCACAACGTCACGCTCGGCGGTACCGGCAAAGAGGGCGCCGACCGCCATCCGAAGATCGGCAGCGGCGTCATGATCGGCGCCGGCGCAAAGATCCTCGGCAATATCGAGATCGGCTACTGCTCACGCATCGCCGCCGGTTCCGTCGTCTTGAAAGCGGTGCCGCCGAAGAAGACGGTCGCCGGCGTACCGGCCAAGGTCGTCGGCGAAGCAGGTTGTTCCGAGCCGTCGCGCAACATGGACCAGGTGATCGGCGCCGATATCTGATCGGCTGCCGGAAGGATTGGGAAAGGTCGGCGGGGACGAAAATTGCCAAGTGGCAACCTTGCCTTTACACCGCTGCTTTTCCTGTGCAAGAAGCGGTCAATCAAGACCGTTTACGGAGATACAGAGTGAAGCCTGAAGAAATCAAGAAGCTCGACGCCTATTTCAAACGCATGCTCAATCCGCAGATCGTCGTCAAGGCGCGTCCGCGCAAGAATGATTCTGCAGAAGTCTATCTCGGCGAAGAATTTCTGGGCGTCGTCTATATCGATGACGAGGACGGCGACCGCTCCTACAACTTTTCGATGGCGATCCTCGACGTCGATCTCTAATCCGCTCGAACGCTTTCCAAGGGACCGAACGGCGCGATCCGTTCGGTCTTTTTCGTTTTCTGGGCTTCAGTTCAAAATTTATTTGAAGCTTCAGGTTGCGTTTATATGATATATATTAGCAAAAACAGTTAAAGACGTACGTGCCCCGGCGCGCATCCTTTGTTTTATTATTGTTGCACAACCGGTGGGTGTTTTGCAATGCACAAGACTACTTGACTATTTGTGCGTTGCAGCTACCCTGCCGCCATCCCACAGCCCAACGGAGGACGGTCATGTTCAACTTTGACGACGCAAACAAGAAGAGCAAGGAAGCCGTTGATACGGCGCTGAGAACCTATTCGGATACGACCAGGGGCTTTCAGGCGATCGCTGCCGAAGCTGCGGATTATTCGAAGAAATCCTTTCAGGACGCGGTTACGCATTTCGAAACGCTGGCTGGCGTCAAGAGCTTCGAGGCGGCTTTCGAACTTCAGACCAACTACGTCAAGTCCTATTTCGAAGGTCTCGTTTCCGAGACGACGAAGCTCAGCGAGATGTATGCCGATCTCGCCAAATCCGCTTACAAGCCCTATGAAGCGCCGATCGCCGCTGCCGTCGCCAAGACCAGCCGGCAGGCGCAGCCTTCCACACCAGCCGCTGCATGAATTGATTGCGACGGCGCAACCTGCGCTACATATTGAAAATTATGGACCGGCTACGCATCTGTAGCCGGTCTTTTTGTTTCCACTTTATGCTGCAGTACCTCCGTGGGATTGGCCGGGGACTTTTTTGGTCTTTCCCGTGCATGCCGGCCATTTCTTGATTGCAGTGACTGACAGGGGGCTTAAAATCGGCCTATTATGAACTAAGTTAGTGTTTCAGATATTCGGCGGGAAAAGCACCCTCCCATGCTCCGCCGGATTGCTTGAGGAATGAATGACAATGATCGCAAAGCCGATCCGGATGCAGAACGACAGCGATAGGAACGGGGAGAACGGAAATCGAACCTCGGTCATCACACGCACCAAGCCGAAGACCAAGAAGCCCAATCTCTACCGCGTGCTGCTTTTGAATGACGACTACACGCCCATGGAATTCGTCATCCATATTCTGGAGCGTTTTTTTCAAAAGGATCGTGAAAGTGCCACCCGCATCATGCTCCATGTCCATAACCACGGCGTCGGCGAATGCGGAATATTCACATACGAGGTGGCGGAAACGAAGGTCAGCCAGGTGATGGACTTCGCCCGGCAGCACCAGCATCCGCTGCAATGCGTCATGGAAAAGAAGTGAGGATCTGAACGTGCCAACATTTTCGCCTAGTTTAGAGAAGGCGCTCCATCAGGCACTGACCTTTGCCAACGAGCGGCACCACGAATATGCGACGCTCGAGCATCTGCTGCTCGCCCTGATCGACGATGCCGATGCGGCCGCGGTCATGGGCGCCTGCAATGTCGATCTCGACGCGCTGCGCAAGACGCTCGTCGAATATGTCGATAACGAACTCTCCAATCTGATCACCGGATATGACGAGGATTCAAAGCCGACATCCGGCTTCCAGCGTGTCATCCAGCGCGCCGTGATCCATGTGCAATCGTCCGGCCGCGAGGAAGTGACCGGCGCCAACGTGCTCGTCGCGATCTTTGCCGAGCGCGAAAGCCATGCCGCTTATTTCCTGCAGGAGCAGGAGATGACCCGCTACGACGCCGTCAACTATATCTCCCACGGCATCGGCAAGCGCCCGGGTGCTTCGGAAGCGCGGCCCCCGCGCGGCGCCGAGGAGGAAGCCGAGAGCAGCAAGCCGACGGCGCGCGGCGGCGAGGAAGAGGGCGGCCCGAAGAAGCAGCAGGATGCGCTCAAGGCCTATTGCGTCAACCTCAACGAGAAGGCCAAGGGCGGCAAGATCGACCCGCTGATCGGCCGTCACGCCGAGGTGAGCCGCACCATCCAGATCCTGTGCCGCCGTTCGAAGAACAATCCGCTCTATGTCGGCGATCCCGGCGTCGGCAAGACGGCGATCGCCGAGGGCCTGGCCAAGCGCATCGTCGAAGGCAAGGTTCCCGAAGCGCTCGCCGATGCGACGATCTTCTCGCTCGACATGGGCACACTGCTTGCCGGCACGCGCTACCGCGGCGATTTCGAGGAGCGCCTGAAGCAGGTCGTCAAGGAACTGGAGGAATATCCGGGCGCCGTGCTGTTCATCGACGAGATCCACACGGTGATCGGCGCCGGTGCCACCTCGGGCGGCGCGATGGATGCATCGAACCTCTTGAAGCCGGCCCTGTCGTCGGGCGCGATCCGGTGCATCGGGTCGACCACCTACAAGGAGTATCGCCAGTTCTTTGAAAAGGACCGGGCGCTGGTTCGCCGATTCCAGAAGATCGACGTCAGCGAACCGTCGATCGATGACGCGATCGAGATCATGAAGGGCCTCAAGCCCTATTTCGAAGAATATCACCACCTGCGTTATTCCAACGATGCCATCAAGTCGGCCGTCGAACTCTCGGCCCGCTATATCTCCGACCGCAAGCTGCCGGACAAGGCGATCGACGTGATCGACGAGACGGGTGCTGCCCAGATGCTGCTCCCGCCCTCGAAGCGCCGCAAGCTGATCACCGAAAAGGAGATCGAGGCGACGGTCGCCACGATGGCGCGCATTCCGCCGAAGACCGTCTCCAAGGATGACGAAGCGGTGCTTGCCAATCTCGAGCAGGAACTGCGCTCGGTCGTCTATGGCCAGGATATCGCCATCGAAGCGCTTTCGACCTCGATCAAGCTGGCGCGTGCCGGCCTTCGCGAGCCGAACAAGCCGATCGGCGCCTATGTCTTCTCCGGTCCGACCGGCGTCGGCAAGACCGAGGTGGCAAAGCAGCTGGCATCGTCGCTCGGCGTCGAGCTTCTGCGCTTCGACATGTCGGAATATATGGAGCGGCACACGGTGTCGCGCCTGCTCGGGGCACCTCCCGGCTATGTCGGCTTCGACCAGGGCGGTCTGTTGACCGATGGCGTCGACCAGCACCCGCATTGCGTGGTCCTGCTCGATGAAATCGAGAAGGCGCATCCCGACATCTACAATATCCTGCTGCAGGTCATGGACCACGGCACGCTGACCGACCATAACGGCAAGAAGATCGACTTCCGCAACGTCATCCTGATCATGACGACGAATGCGGGCGCGTCCGAAATGGCCAAGGCGGCGATCGGCTTTGGCTCGTCTAAGCGCACTGGCGAGGACGAGGAGGCGCTGACCCGCCTGTTCACACCGGAGTTCCGCAACCGTCTCGACGCGATCATTCCTTTCGCGGCACTCCCGACGGCCGTCATTCACAAGGTCGTGCAGAAGTTCATCATGCAGTTGGAGGCCCAGCTTTCCGAAAGGAACGTCACCTTCGACCTGCATGAGGACGCGATCGCCTGGCTGTCGGAAAAGGGTTACGACGAGAAGATGGGCGCCCGCCCGCTGGCCCGCGTGATCCAGGACACCATCAAGAAGCCGCTTGCCAACGAAATCCTCTTCGGCAAGCTGAAGAAGGGCGGCGTCGTCAACGTCACGGTCGGCCCGAAGGAAGACGGCAAGCCCGGCATCGTGCTGGAGGCCATCCCGGATACGGCGCCGATCAAGCCGAAGCCGGAAGCCGAGGTCGTCCATCCCGACGCCGACGACCAGGGCGACGGCGAGCTGAAGACCAAGGCGGCGCCCAAGACTCGCGCCAAGACGGTCCCGCAGGCCGAGCCCGAGGTTCGCGACGCCCCGAAGAAGGGCAGCACGGTTCCGAAGGTTCCGCGCAAGAAGTGAGCTTTCCTCGTTGAATTGAAAAAGGCCGCGTCATCGCGGCCTTTTTCCGTTTCTGCTCTTTCCGTAGCCTCTGTCTCGCTTCGGGATCAATGTCAGGCCAGTGCCGCCCGGATCTTTTCTGCATGAGCGGCAAGCACGGCGCCATCTTCCATCTTGCCGGAGTGCGGCTTGAGTGCGGCGCCCTCGTGGCGCGGGATGACGTGGAAATGCAAATGAAAGACCGTCTGCCCGGCGGCCGGTTCGTTGAACTGGGCGACGAACACGCCGTCGGCGTCGAAGACGTCCTTAACTGCATTGGCAATCTTCTGGACGACGGTAATCGCATGGGTGAGGGTGGCTGGATCGGCATCGAGAATATTGCGCGACGCCGCCTTCGGCACGACGAGCACATGGCCCGGCGCTTGCGGCATCACATCCATGAAGGCGACGGTATGCTGATCCTCGTAGATACGGTGCGAGGGAATTTCGCCGCGCAGGATCTTGGCGAAGATATTGTTGTCGTCATAGGCGCTGGTCATCGCGAAATCTCCTCATTTCCTCTTGATCGGGTAACGCCGCCGGCAGGGCGGCGTCAATCCTCCTGCTGGCGCTCGCCTTTGCGGAACGGGCTGTGCTCGCTCAGCAGCTCGCTCATCTGTTCCACATCGGCGCGCTCGCGGGCGAGATAGTCGCCGATCGCCCGGCGAAGCCCGGCATGGGCGACATAATGGGCCGAATGCGTCGTCACCGGCAGGTAGCCGCGGGCGAGCTTGTGTTCGCCTTGAGCACCGGCCTCGACCCGCTTCAACCCTTTCGATAGGGCAAAGTCGATCGCCTGATGATAACAGACCTCGAAATGCAGGAAGGGATGATCCTCGACGCAGCCCCAGTGACGGCCATAGAGCGTATCGCCGCCGATGAAGTTGATGGCGCCGGCGATATAGCGTCCGTCACGCTTGGCCATGACAAGCAGGATGTCGTCGGCCATGCGCTCGCCGATCAGCGAGTAGAACTTGCGGGTGAGGTAGGGCCGGCCCCATTTGCGCCCACCGGTATCCATGTAGAACTTGAAGAACTGGTCCCAGATGCGTTCCGTCAGGTCACGGCCGGTCAGCCATTCGATGCTGATGCCGTTTTCGAGCGCGGCGCGCCGCTCCTTGCGCAATGCCTTGCGTTTGCGCGACGCGAGCGTTTCGAGAAATGCCTCATGATTGGCATAGCCGTCATTGATGAAATGGAACTGCTGGTCGGTGCGGTGCAGATAGCCGTCCATCTCGAAGACGCCGATCTCCTCATCGGGCACGAAGGTGACATGGGCAGACGAGATGCCGAGTCGGCGCACGACCTCCTTCAGGCTTTCGGCGATCGCGCTCTGGATCGGCAGCCGCTGCAGTCCCTCGGCGACGAGAAGACGAGGCCCCGTCGCCGGGGTGAAGGGGATCGAGCATTGGAGTTTGGGATAATACCGCCCCCCCGCCCGCTCGAACGCATCGGCCCAGCCATGGTCGAAGACATATTCGCCCTGGCTGTGGCTCTTGAGGTAGCCGGGCAGCGCGCCGATCAGTTCGCCGCGCTCGGTCTCGAGCAGCAGGTGGTGGCCGAGCCAGCCGGTCTCGGCGCTGGCCGAACCGGACTCTTCCAGCGAAGACAAAAAGGCGTGCGAGACGAAGGGGTTATAGGCAAGCGTCGGGCAAGTCTTCGATGCCCCGGAAAGCCTGGACCAGCTCTCCGGGGAAATCGCGGTGAAGGAGCGTTCTACGCGAATGGATAGTTCATCGGTCATGGGGCAGATGCGAAGCCTGTGGTAGGATGATCTCGGCTCTGCCTCAGTCTGCGCATGATCTTGGCCAAAAAGCGAGCGTCAAACCGCCACACGCGGGTCGAAGCCCTCGAAGGTCATCTGGTCCGCGTTGGCGAAGGTGAGCCGGCGCGCTTCTTCGTCGCGCACCGTCCAGGTGATGACGGGGATGCCCTTCTCACGTTCGCCTGTGATGAAGGCGTTCGGCAGGTCGTCATAATAATAGGAGATGAAATCGAGACCGATCTCCATCGCCTTCGCATGCGTCGCAAACTCCTCCGGTGTGTTGCCGTTGGCGGTAAGACCAAGCGGGTAGGGGGCGTCAAGCGCCTTCAGATCGCGCAGCAGCCAGTGGTCGAAGCTCATCAGCGCCACCTTGCCCTGATAATCCTGAAGCACTTCGAGCACGGCTTCTGCAAATCCCTCGTCATCGGCCTCGCGGCCCTTCAGCTCCAGCACCAGCGGCACCTTGCCCTGGACGAGATCGAGAAGCTGGCGGAGCGTCGGCACCTTGTCTCCAGTGCCGCCGACGGCGATCAGTCCGAGCTCACGGGAGGTGCGCTCGCGGATGTCGCCCGGAAGATTGCAGAGCCGCTGCAGGTCCTCGTCGTGAAAGACGACCGGCACGCCGTCGGAGGCGTAATGCAGGTCGCATTCGATCGCAAAGCCCGCTTCGACGGCACGTGAAAAGGCCGAAAGCGTGTTTTCCCAGACGAGCTTATTGAGGTCGTGATAGCCGCGATGGGCGACGGGCACGTCCCGAATCCAGGCCGCATTGGTCATTCCGCGATTTCCATGATAGCATCGATCTCGACGGCGGCGTTCAGCGGCAGGGCGGCCATGCCGACGGCGGCACGAGCATGTTTGCCGGCCTCGCCGAGCACGCCGGCAATCAGGTTCGAAGCGCCGTTGATGACGAGATGCTGCTCGACGAAGTCGGGCGCCGAGGCGACAAAGCCGTTCAGCTTGATGACGCGCCGGATGCGGCCGAGATCGCCGCCAAGTGCTGCCTTCGCCTGGGCTAGGATGTTGATGGCGCAGAGCTCGGCGCCGCGCTGGCCGCTCGCAACGTCCACGGTCTTGCCGAGATGGCCGGAGACGGCGATCTTGCCGCCTTCGAGCGGCAGCTGGCCGGAGATGTAGAGGAGATTGCCGCTGATGACGTAAGGAACGTAATTTGCAGCAGGCGCTGCGGCTTCGGGCAGGGTTATCCCCATCTCAGTCAGGCGCTTTGCAATTTCATCCGACATTTTCGTCTCCGCTTTTGTTGTCAATTCTTCAAAAATTATGCATCAAGACTAGAATCTTTAATATGACAGGTTCGAGCCTCGATTTGGCCGAAAGCGTTCTTATAACATCGCGACCGAGTCCAACAGGAGTTAATGAATGTTCCGATCAGGTCTTGTCGCTCTGCTTTTCGCCAGCGTTTCCGCCAATGCATGGGCGGCCGCGCCCGCGGTAAGCGCTGCGATCGCGACCGGCCTCGTCGCACATCGCGCGGTCTACGATCTGGAACTGAAGGACGCCTCTGACCGCTCCGGCATTGCCGGCATGTACGGTCGCATGGTCTATGAGTTCGACGGCAGCTATTGCCAGGGCTTCACCACCAACTTCCGCTTCGTGACGCAGATCGACACCGGCGACAGCGTCCGCGTCAGCGACCAGCAGACGAAGACCTTCGAGAATCTCAAAGACGGCAAGTTCACCTTCGACACCAAATCCTTCACCGACCAACAGCTCGACAAAGAGGTCAACGGTGCGGCTCAGGATCAGCCGGACGGGGTCAAGGTCGATCTCAAGCAACCGTCGAGCCGCGAACTGCAGCTTGCCGAAAGCCGGTTCCCGACCGAACATATGCTCGACGTGATCCAGAACGCAAAGGACGGCAAGCGCTTCTTCGAGGCCCGCGTCTTCGACGGCTCGGATGACGGCGACAAGTCGCTGGTGACGACGACGATCGTTGGCAAACAGGAGACGCCGGTTGCCGAGGAGGCAGATTCCGGAAATGCCGGCGCTTTCTCCAAGACGGCCTTCTGGCCGGTGACGATCGCCTATTTCAACGAGAATGCAAAATCCGACGCTCTGCCGGTCTACCGTATGTCGTTCAAGCTCTATGAGAACGGCATCACGCGCGACCTGACCATGGATTACGGCGATTTCGTTCTGACCGGCAAGCTCGCAAAGCTCGAGCTGCTCGACCGCAAGGCCGAGGTTTGCAAGTAAGCCTGCAAAGCTTTTCCAACTGTCATAAAACTGTATCATAAAGTTCATTATTGTGCGGCGACCAGCGTCTTCCGTCGTCCTGCTTTTCGGGTCGGTGTGATCCTAGCGGCCAGTCCATCGTGACAAGGCCTGCTTATTGCGAAGATGGGTCTCCAGGCGATTACCTTTCGCAAGCCTGGAAAGCCCGCCTCGCTGACCGTCGTCGACGAGAACGCCGATCGGCTGATCGAGGCGCTGGTGAGCCCGAAGCTGCAGGAACTGGCCTGGACGAGGCACGGCTTCGGCGGTCCGCCAGGAGCCGCCGCCGGCACCGCCGACAGCGCAATCGGCAGCCTGCTGCCGGCCGAGGTCGATGCCGTCCTGCCGATGCCGGACGCCGAGCTGATGCTGTCGCTGCTGACGATGCTGGCAAGCTGAGCGGACGCATGCGAAGGGCGGGGCAGCGGCTGAATTTCTCGGCATAAACCTTGTTTGTCTGCCGATTGGAATGTTTTCCTTGCTTTTATGCCGGACGGAATGTATGGGCAGCGGCATTCCACACGTAAGGCATGGGATTGTCCGGGAGAAATCCGGATCGTTCCGCCCGGTGGCATTCTCGAAGAGGATGCTGTTCGCCTTGCGGAGGTTCAACCGGAAAAGGATACAAAGGCATGGCATTGCCCGATTTCTCTATGCGCCAGCTTCTCGAAGCAGGCGTCCACTTCGGTCACCAGACGCACCGCTGGAACCCGAAGATGAAGCCGTACATCTTCGGCGATCGTAACAACATCCACATCATCGACCTGGCTCAGACCGTTCCGATGCTGTCGCGCGCCCTGCAGGTCGTCAGCGATACCGTTGCCCGCGGCGGCCGCGTTCTCTTCGTCGGCACCAAGCGCCAGGCGTCCGAGATCATCGCCGACAGCGCCAAGCGTTCGGCCCAGTACTACGTCAACTCGCGCTGGCTCGGCGGCATGATGACGAACTGGAAGACGATTTCCAACTCGATCCAGCGCCTGCGCAAGCTCGATGAGATCCTCAACGGCGAAGCCCAGGGCTTCACCAAGAAGGAACGCCTGAACCTCGAGCGCGAGCGTGAAAAGCTCGACAAGGCTCTCGGCGGTATCCGCGATATGGGCGGCACTCCGGACCTGATGTTCATCATCGACACCAACAAGGAAAAGATCGCGATCGACGAAGCCAAGCGCCTCGGCATCCCGGTCGTTGCCATCATCGACTCGAACTGCGACCCGGACCTGATCGACTATCCGATCCCGGGCAACGACGACGCATCGCGCGCCATCGCTCTTTACTGCGAGCTGATCTCCCGCGCGGCCATCGACGGCATTGCGCGTCAGCAGAGCTCTTCCGGCCGCGATCTCGGCGCATCCTCCGAAGTTCCGGTCGAGCCGGCTCTCGAAGAAGCAGCCGAAGGCTGATGAAAGCTGGCGGATCGAAAGGTCCGCCAAAGCTTGCATGACTGGGAAAGGCCGCTCGCGACTCATCGAAGTTCGGCGGCCTTGCCTGTTTCAGGGCGAGGGCATCAGGCTCTTTGCCAGATAAGTTTCGTTATGACGCGTCTTCATCACGCTGTCATACATACAGGTACATTTCGTGCCTCAATCCGGTGCCGCGCCGCGCTTTGCGGCCCACCGTATGAACCGACAAGAGGAAGCTAATGAGCGAGATTACGGCTGCGATGGTGAAGGAACTGCGCGAAAAGACCGGCGCAGGCATGATGGACTGCAAGAAGGCTCTTGCTGAAACCGGCGGCGACATGGAAGCGGCGATCGACTGGCTGCGCGCCAAGGGCATCGCCAAGGCCGACAAGAAGTCGGGCCGCACCGCTGCCGAAGGCCTCATCGGTGTTTCGAGCCAGGGCACCAAGGCCGTTGTGGTCGAAGTCAATTCCGAAACCGACTTCGTCGCCCGTAACGATGCCTTCCAGGATCTGGTCCGCGGCATCGCCAAGGTTGCCGTCTCCACAAACGGCACCGTCGAGGCCGTTGCGGCTGCGACCTACCCGGCATCCGGCAAGTCCGTTTCCGACACGATCAAGGACGCGATCGCAACGATCGGCGAGAACATGAACCTGCGCCGCTCGGTCGCGCTCTCCGTCGAGGACGGTGTCGTCGCCACCTATATCCACAATGCTGTTTCCGACGGCCTCGGCAAGCTCGGCGTTCTCGTCGCGCTGAAGTCGACCGGCGACAAGGAAGCCCTGAACGCAATCGGCCGCCAGGTCGCCATGCATATCGCTGCGACCGCACCGCTGGCGATCCGCCCCGAGGAAGTCGATGCCGCCGTCGCCGAGCGCGAGCGTAACGTCTTCATCGAGCAGTCGCGCGCTTCCGGCAAGCCGGACAACATCATCGAGAAGATGGTCGATGGCCGCATGCGCAAGTTCTTCGAAGAAGTCGCCCTTCTCTCGCAGGCTTTCGTCATCAATCCGGATCTGACCGTCGCAGCCGCCGTCAAGGAAGCTGAAAAGGCCGTCGGCGCGCCGATCGAAGTTGCCGGCATGGCCCGCCTTCTGCTCGGCGAAGGCGTCGAGAAGGAAGAAACCGATTTCGCAGCCGAAGTTGCGGCTGCCGTCAAGGGTTGATCTTCCAGCCATAATTGGGAAAACAACAGGGGCATCGCGTGACAACGCGGTGCCCTTCGTGTATCGGGCATTCACGGCAATTTACGAGGAGCCAAGATGTCTTTAGAGCCTGTCTATAAACGCGTTCTACTCAAGGCTTCCGGCGAAGCGCTCATGGGTAGCCAGGGTTTCGGGATCGATGTTGCGGTGGCGGACCGCATTGCATCCGATATCGCCGAAGCAAGGCATATGGGCGTGGAAGTCGGCGTCGTCGTCGGTGGCGGCAATATTTTCCGCGGTGTCGCGGTCGCGTCCAAGGGCGGTGACCGGGTCACCGGCGACCACATGGGCATGCTCGGCACCATCATCAATGCGCTGGCGCTGGCGACCTCGCTGCGCAAGCTCAACATCGATACCGTGGTGCTTTCGGCCATCTCCATGCCTGAGATCTGCGAGAGCTTTTCGCAGCGCGCGACCCTCTATCACCTGTCGATGGGACGTGTGGTGATCTTTGCCGGCGGCACCGGCAACCCCTTCTTCACCACCGATTCGGCCGCAGCGCTGCGCGCCGCCGAAATGGGCGCGCAAGCGATCTTCAAGGGCACGCAGGTCGACGGCATCTATACCGCCGACCCGAAGAAATATCCCGATGCGACCCGGCTCGACCGCCTGACGCACCAGGAAGTGCTGGACAGGGGGCTTGCGGTGATGGACGTTGCCGCCGTGGCGCTCGCCCGGGAGAATTCCATTCCGATCATCGTCTTCTCGATCCACGAGAAAGGCGGTTTTGCTGAAATCCTGACGGGCGGTGGCCTCAAGACCATCGTCTCCGACAACTGATATAGACTGCGCCGCCTTTGTCAGGCGCAGCCATCGCGACGCGCTTTATACGGGAGCATCGACATGAGTGAAGGTATCGACATCAAGGAACTGAAGCGCCGCATGGACGGCGCGGTTTCCGCATTCAAGAGCGACATCGCATCGCTGCGCACCGGCCGCGCTTCGGCCAACATCCTCGATCCGGTCACGATCGAGGCCTATGGTTCGCGCATGCCGCTGAACCAGGTCGCCAACATCACCGTGCCCGAGCCGCGCATGCTGTCGGTTTCCGTCTGGGACAAGTCGATGGTCAGCGCCGTCGAGCGCGGCATTCGCGAATCCAATCTCGGCCTCAACCCGATCGTCGACGGCCAGAACCTGCGCATTCCGCTGCCCGAACTGAACGAGGAGCGCCGCAAGTCGCTCGTCAAGGTGGCTCATGATTACGCCGAAAAGAGCAAGGTCGCGATTCGCCATGTACGCCGTGACGGCATGGACGGCCTTAAGAAGGCCGAAAAGGATGGCGTAATCGGCCAGGACGAGGGCAGGGCGCAGTCGGAACGTGTACAGAAGATGACCGACGAGACGATTTCCGAAATCGACCGCTTGCTTGGCGAGAAGGAAAAGGAAATCATGCAGGTCTAGTGGATCTGTGCCTTTGCCTGGAAAGACCGGACGGGAAATGTCGGAATCTGTATTTGTGACTGTGCCAGAGCATGTTGCCATCATCATGGACGGCAATGGCCGTTGGGCCAAGCAGCGCGGCCTGCCGCGCACGATGGGCCATCGCAAGGGCGTCGAGGCGGTCCGCGAGACAGTGCGCGCCGCCGGCGCGGCCGGCATAAAATATCTGACCCTCTTTGCCTTCTCCTCGGAGAACTGGCGCCGGCCGGAGGCCGAGGTCTCCGACCTGCTTGGTCTGCTCAAGGCTTTCATCCGCCGTGACCTTGCCGAGCTTCATCGCCAGAATGTGCGGATCAAGGTGATCGGCGACCGCCACAGCTTGCGCAACGACATTCTGGGCCTGCTGCTTGAGGCGGAGGAAACGACCAAGGACAATACGGCGCTGACGCTGGTCATCGCTTTCAATTACGGCTCGCGCGACGAGATCTCGCGGGCTGTGGTCAGCCTGGCGAGAGACGTCGAGGCCGGCCGCCTGAGGGCGCAGGATATCACGCCATCGCTGATCAACGCCCGTCTCGATACGGCCGGTATCCCCGATCCGGACCTCATCATCCGCACCAGCGGCGAGGAGCGGCTTTCCAATTTCCTCCTCTGGCAGGCCGCCTATTCGGAATTCATCTTCGTTCCGGAGTATTGGCCGGATTTCAGCCCCGAGATCTTCCGCTCGGCGCTGGAGAAATTCGCCTCCCGCGACCGGCGCTTCGGCGGCCTGTCGTCGCAGGCAGCCGCGGTCGGCACCTGATGCAGCAGGAATTGAAGCTCCGCATTGTTTCAGGCCTGATTCTTGCGGTGATCGTTCTTGCCGCCACCTGGTACGGCGGATTTGCCTTCCGCATCCTGGCGGCCGTGATCGGCCTGCTGATCTATTATGAATGGTCGACAATAACCGGCGTCGCGCGTGATTGGGTCGCCAATGCCGTCGGCTGGATCGGCCAGGCGGCGATTGCCTTCCTCGTGCTTGTCGGCAATTTCGAATTCGCCGCCGGCATGCTGGCCGGCGTCACCGCCGTCGGCATAGCGCTGATCATCCTGCACGGCACCAGCCGCTGGTTGCCGGTGGGCCTGTTTTATGCCGGTGCCACGGGCCTCGCGCTCGCCGCGATCAGAAGCGATGACCGGCCCGGCCTTTATGCCATGCTCTTCGTCTTTGCCGTCGTCTGGGCAACCGACATCCTTGCTTATTTCGTCGGTAGGGCGCTTGGCGGACCGAAGCTTGCCCCTTCGATCTCGCCGGGGAAGACATGGTCGGGGGCAATCGGCGGCGCCGTTTCGGCGGTCGTAGCCGGCGTCGTTCTTATCCACTTTCTCCTTCCAGGGACGGAAATCATCGCTGCCGTCGCAGCCCTCGTTCTCTCGGTTTGCAGCCAGTCGGGAGATCTGTTCGAATCGTTCATCAAGCGGAAATTCGGCGTCAAGGATTCAAGCCGTCTCATTCCTGGTCATGGCGGCGTCATGGACCGTGTCGACGGACTGATTTTCGCCTGTTTTTCGGCGTTCTTGCTAGCTGGATTATTTTCCCTGATAAAGGGGACTGCGATGACGTCGCTCGGCGCGGCCTTGTTCGGCCTTTGATGACGCGGCAGCCTGACGGAAGGAACTGATAGAAGTGATGGCCGATATATACGCATTCCTGATGGGGAATATCGTCACCTTCATCCTCGTGCTCTCGCTGCTCGTCTTCGTGCACGAGATGGGCCACTACCTCGTCGGACGCTGGAGCGGCATCCGCATCCTCGCCTTCTCTGTCGGTTTCGGTCCGGAGATATTCGGCTTCACCGACCGCCATGGAACGCGCTGGAAGATCTCGGTGATCCCCCTTGGCGGTTACGTCCGTTTCTTCGGAGACGAGGACGCCTCGAGCAAGCCCGACAGCGACAAGATCGCGGCCATGTCCGAAGAGGACAGGGCGCGCTCCTTTGCCGGAGCAAAATTGTGGAAACGTGCAGCAACGGTCGCAGCTGGCCCGATCGCCAATTTCCTGCTGGCCATCGCTATTTTCACCCTTCTTTTCTCGGTCTACGGCCGCTCGGTCGCCGATCCCGTCGTTTCCGAAGTTAAGCCGGAGGGCGTGGCGGCTGCCGCCGGCATCCTCCCCGGCGATCTGCTGGTCGCCATCGACGGCGGCAAGGTCGAGACCTTCGACGATGTGCGCCGCTATGTCGCCATCCGCCCGAGTCAGGAGATCGTCGTCACCATCGAGCGCGGCGGCCAGAAGCTGGATTTGCCGATGGTGCCGCAGCGCGTCGACATGACCGACCAGTTCGGCAACAAGATCGAGGTCGGCCAGATCGGCATCGTGACCAGCAAGGAGGTCGGCAATTTCCGCCTGCAGACCTACACACCGCTCCAGGCGCTGCGCGAAAGTGTGATCGAGACCCGGGATATCGTCACCGGCACCTTCAAATATATCGGCAATATTTTCCGCGGAACGATGCGGGCCGATCAACTAGGCGGCCCGATCCGTGTGGCGCAAGCTTCGGGCCAGATGGCGAAGCTTGGAATAGGGGCAGTGTTGCAGCTTGCCGCCATGCTTTCAGTTTCGATAGGATTGCTTAACCTGATGCCGGTTCCGGTACTTGATGGCGGCCACCTGATGTTCTATGCGGTGGAAGCGGTCAGAGGAAAACCGCTGGGCGCCAAGACCCAGGAAATCGCATTTCGCATTGGCTTGGCCATGATACTGACATTGATGGTTTTCACGACCTGGAACGACATTGGCGCGAGCTAAGGGTAAACGCGCGAAGCAGGGGAATTACTATTTATTTACGATGTTTCAAGGCTGTAGTGGCGAATGGGTCACGCTTCGAAATGAAGTAAACAGAAATTAACGACCTCCCTTGCTTGTATGTCAAAAGCGGGTAAAACGACACACGTGACCGGAATCGGGTTTTCCTGAGGCCGGGGACGAGGGAAAAAAAGGTAATAGGTGAAATGAAGGCTGGTTCAAAGTTTTTGAACGCAGTATCGGCGGTTGCGCTGTCTGCTAGTGTTGTTGCTTCGGGCGCAGGTGCTTTGACGTTCGTTTCCGCTACCGCCGCCGAGGCCGCGGTCATCCAGCGCATTGATGTGCGCGGCGCAAGCCGCGTCGGCGCGGAAGCGGTCCGGTCGAACCTCACCATCGCTCCCGGAAAGAGCTTTTCGAACACCGATATCGATGAATCGGTCAAGCAGCTCTACGGGACGGGTTACTTCTCCGACGTGAAGATCTCGGTCTCCGGAAGCACGCTTGTCGTCAACGTCCAGGAAGCCCAGCTCGTCAACCAGGTCGTCTTCAACGGCAATCGCAAGATCAAGGATGACAAGCTCGCGACCATCGTCCAGACGCATGCCGCAGGCCCCTACAGCGACACCCAGATCCAGTCCGACATCCAGTCGATCAAGGAAGCTTACGCCGCCACCGGCCGCAGCGAAGTCGAAGTCACGACGCAGGTGGTGCCGCTCGGCGAAGGCCGCGTGAACCTTGCCTTCGTCATCAACGAAGGCGATCGCACCAAGATCGATTCGATCAATTTCGTCGGCAACAATGCCTACAGCGCCGGCCGCCTGGCTGCTGTCATCAACACCAAGCGTTCGAACTTCCTGTCGTTCCTGACCCGCAAGGACGTCTATAACGAAGACAAGCTGCACGCCGACGAAGAAGCGCTGCGCCAGTTCTATTACAATCGCGGCTATGCCGACATGCGCATCGTCTCTTCCGATGCCACCTTCGACGATGCGACCAACAAATACACGCTCACCTTCAACATCGAGGAAGGCCAGCGTTACGACTTCGGGCCGGTGACCGTCCAGTCGACCGTCGAAGGCGTCGGTTCCGAGCAGTTGCAGCCGCTCGTGCGCACCCATGAAGGTCATGTCTACAACGCCAAGGAAGTGCAGAAGTCGATCGAGGCGATCTCCGATCAGGTCGCGTCTGCCGGTTATCCTTTTGCGCGCGTCACGCCGCGCGGTAACCGCGACCTCAACAACAATACGATCGGTGTCGAATATCTGGTCGACCAGGGCGAGCGCGCCTATGTCGAGCGTATCGAAATCCGCGGCAACAGCCGCACGCGCGACTACGTCATCCGCCGCGAATTCGATATGAGCGAAGGCGACGCCTTCAACCAGCAGATGATCACCAAGGCCAAGCGCCGCCTCGAAGCGCTCGGTTACTTCTCGTCCGTCAACATTTCAACCCAGCCGGGCAGCTCGCCGGATCGTGTCGTGGTGGTCGTCGACGTGCAGGATCAGTCGACAGGTTCGTTCGGTGTCGGCGCCGGTTATGCCGCCGGCGGTGACGGCCTGCTGCTTGAAGCGTCCATCGAAGAAAAGAACTTCCTCGGCCGCGGTCAGTATATCCGCATCTCGGCCGGCGGCGGTCAGGAAGGTTCGCGCGCCTACGGCGTCAGCTTCACCGAGCCCTATTTCCTCGGTTATCGTCTGGCCGCAGGCTTCGACGTCAACCACAGCGAGACGTCGAGCAACGACAACTACGACTATGAGGAAACCAGCGTCGTTCTGCGCGTCACCGCGCCGATCACCGAAGACCTGGCGACGACTTTCCGCTATAACTACAAGCAGATGAAGTATGACGCGGACAGCAGCGATCTTTCAGATCTGTCAGCTCCGTATCAGCACCTCGTTGAAGACAGCCCGTGGACGCGCTCTTCGATCTCGCAGACGCTGACCTATAACACGCTTGATGACACCGTCCTGCCGCGAGAAGGCATCTATGCGACGGCGACGCAGGAACTGGCTGGCCTCGGCGGCGACTCGCAGTTCTATAAGATCTACGGCAAGGCCCGTTATTACCGTCTGCTCGCTGACGATGCCGATATCATCGGCTCGGTTTCTGCTTCGGCGGGTTATGTCATCGGCCTCGGCGACCATCTGAATGTCTTCGATCAGTTCACCCTGACCAACGGCGATATTCGTGGCTTTGAAAACAAGGGCATCGGCCCGCGCGTTTCCGGCACCAACGATGATCCTCTGGGTGGTACGACGTATTTCACCGCATCGGCCGAAGCGACCTTCCCGATGCCGGGCTTCCCGCGTGACTTCAACCTGCGCGGCGCGGTCTTCGCGGATGCCGGCACGCTGTTCGGCAATGACGTTGACCTGAGGGGCGACGGCATTGATGGTGAAGACGCCTCTCTGCGCGCTTCCGTCGGCGTCGGTGTCGTCTGGCAGTCTCCCTTCGGTTCATTGCGCCTGGATTACGCGATCCCGGTTCTCAAGGAAGACTTCGACAAGACGCAGAACTTCAAGTTTGGCATCAACAACCAATTCTGATATCGGCAGTCCGGAACTGTAAGACTCAATTCCGTTCTGGAGCATTGCCGATGGAGCAAAACGTTTTTTTTCTGCCCCATGAAGGTCTGAAGCTCGCTGAGCTGGCAGAGTTTCTTGGGGCGGAACTTCCCAATTCCGACCATGCCGACATCGTCGTCCGATCCGTGGCCCCGATCAACCGGGCGCGGGCGGGTGATGTCTGTTATATCCTGTCGCGCCGCAGCCGCGATGAGCTGGCGACATGCGAAGCCTCGGCGGTGATCTGCGACAAGGCGCTGGCCGATCTCGTCCCCCCGCATATCCCCATCATCCTGTCGTCCAATCCGCACGCGGCCTTTGCGATGGCAGGCGGACTGTTTTACCCGGCAGCATTGCGTCCGGTCGCCATTTCGCCGGGTGAAAGCGAGATTGCGCCGAGCGCGGTGATCGATCCGAGCGCCAGGCTGGAAAAAGGTGTGATCGTCGAGCCCCTGGCGGTTATCGGCGCGCATGCCGAAATCGGCGAAGGCACGCGCATCGGCGCCCACAGTGTCATAGGCCCGAATGTCAAGATCGGCCGCGATTGTTCGATTGCAGCCGGCGCCAGCATTCTCTGCGCGCTGATCGGCAACGGCGTCATCATCCATAACGGCGTCCGCATCGGTCAGGATGGTTTCGGCTATGCGCCCGGTCCGCGCGGCATGATCAAGATCGTCCAGATCGGCCGGGTGATCATCCAGGACAACGTCGAGATCGGGGCCAATACCACGATCGACCGCGGCGCCATGGACGATACGGTGATCGGTGAGGGGACCAAGATCGACAACCAGGTCCAGATCGGCCACAACGTCCAGATGGGCCGCCATTGCGCCATTGTCGCGCAGGTCGGCATCGCGGGCAGCACGAAGATCGGCAATGGCGTGCAGATCGGCGGCCAGGCCGGCATCAAGGGGCATGTAACGATCGGCGACGGCGTGCAGATCGCTGCCAAAAGCGGTATCATGACCGATCTTGCCGCCGGCGGGCAATATGGCGGTGTACCGGCCCGTCCGCTAAAAGACTATCTGAGAGAGGCCGCACAACAAGTGTCGAAGTCCAAGTTGCGCGGTCGGAACCCTGGAGGCAAGGAAAATGACTGAAGAAGCCACGACAACGCTTTCTTCGGCGGACATCATCGAGATCATGAAGCTGCTGCCGCATCGTTACCCCTTCCTCATGGTCGACAAGATCATCCAGATCGACGGCGACAACTCGGCGATCGGCATCAAGAATGTCACGGTGAACGAACCGCATTTTACCGGCCATTTTCCGGAAGCTCCGATCATGCCGGGCGTTCTTTTGATCGAGGGCATGGCGCAGACCGCGGGTGCGATCTGTGCCAAGAAGGAAGGCCAGCCCGGCAACCTCGTCTACTTCATGACCATCGAGAATGCCCGTTTCCGCAAGCCTGTCGTTCCTGGAGACCGCGTCGAATTCCATGTCGCCAAGCACAAGCAGCGCGGCAATATCTGGAAATTCCATTGCGACGCCAAGGTTGACGGCGCCCTGGTCGCCGAAGCCGATATCGGCGCAATGATCGTTCGTAAGGAACAGGCATGAGCACTATTGCCGAAAGCGCCCGCATTCATCCGATGGCTGTCGTCGAAGACGGGGCTGTGATCGGTGAGGGCGTCAAGATCGGTCCCTTCTGCCATGTCGGGCCGCACGTCGTCCTGCATGAAAATGTCGAGCTCTTGTCGCATGCTATTGTCACCGGCCGCACCGTGATCGGCAGGGGCACGCGCATCTTTCCGATGGCTGTCATCGGCGGCGATCCGCAGAGCGTGCATCACGGCGGCGAGGAGACGACGCTTTCGGTTGGCGCCAACTGCACGATGCGCGAAGGTGTGACGATGAACACCGGCACGGCCGATTTCGGCGGCCAGACGATCGTCGGCGACAACAACCTCTTCCTTGCCAATTCCCATGTCGCGCATGACTGCAAGGTCGGCAATCACGTGATCATGTCGAACAATGTCATGCTCGCCGGCCATGTCGTCATCGAGGATCGCGTCATCCTGGGCGGCGGCTCGGCCGTTCACCAATTCACCCGCGTCGGCCGTCAGGCCTTCGTCGGCGGGCTTTCGGCAGTGAGTTACGACGTCATTCCCTACGGTATGCTGAACGGCAATCCCGGTCTGCTGAGCGGCCTGAATGTCGTCGGCATGACCCGCGCCGGCGTCGACCGCGCCGTCATCCACAGGGTACGCCGCGCCTATAAGTCGATCTTCGAAGGAACGGGCTCCGTCCGCGAAAACGCCGCCGCCATCCGCGACGAATATGCCGATTGCGAGCAGGCGGTCCAGATCCTCGATTTCATCGCCGCCGACAGCGATCGCGCTCTGTCCTCGCCGACCCGGGGGCAGAAGGGCTGATCCGTGGCTTTATCAGGCGACACCGCTGCGGGCCGGCTGGCGATAATTGCCGGCGGCGGTCTTCTGCCTTCTTATGTCGCCGAAGCCGCGCGTGCGGCGGGTGAAAATCCCGTCATCGTCGCCCTGAAGGATGAAAGCGACCGGCGCTGGGAAGACTATGATCACGCCGTCATCGGCATCGGCGATTTCGCAGCTCTTGATGGGTTGCTCAGCCGTTATGGTGTCGGCCGTGTCGTGATGTCGGGCAGCGTCGCCCGCCGACCGGAATGGCGCGAGGTGCGTCCGACACTGCGCATTCTGATGAAAGTGCCGGCCGCCATCCGCACACTGCTCTCCGGCGGCGACGACACGGTTCTGCAGATGGTGATCCGGCTGATTGAGGGGAACGGCCGCCGGGTTGTCGGCGCTCATGAAATTGCTCCGGATCTGCTTGCCTCTGTTGGTGCGCTTGGCGCGACGACGCCTAGTGAGGAAGACCGGCGCGATATCCGCCGCGCCGCCGAAGCCGCGGACATGCTCGGTCGGCTGGATGTCGGGCAGGGTGCTATCAGCATCGGCGGCCGTGTCGTGGCACTCGAGGGGCTCGAGGGTACGGATGAGATGCTGGACCGTGTCGCGGGTCTCAGAGCCGCCGGGCGCATCTCGCCGCGGCGCCGCGGCGCGCTCGTCAAGCTCTGCAAGCCGCAGCAGGATATCCGCGCCGACCTGCCGGCGATCGGCGTTTCCACGATCCTGAACGCAAAAAAAGCCGGTCTCGGCGGCATCGCGGTAGAGGCCGGCCGCTCGCTGGTGCTCGATCGCGCCGCCGTCATCAAGGCCGCCGATGAGGCAGGGCTTTTCGTCTGCGGCATCGATCGCGGGCTGCCGGCATGGGGGCTCGAATGAACGGGGCGCCGCTGAAGATCGCCGTCATTGCCGGCGAGGTATCGGGTGATCTGCTCGGCGCCGATCTCGTCGCCGCCCTGAAGCGGGTCCACACCGGGCCGGTGGAACTTGTCGGCGTCGGCGGCGAGGGGCTGCAGGCCGAGGGCTTGCGATCCCTGTTCGATTTCTCCGAGTTGTCGATCATGGGCATCACCCAGGTGCTGAGCCGGCTGCCGAAGCTGTATACGCTGATCCGCCGGACGACCGCTGCCATCGTCGCTGCAAGGCCCGACATTCTCCTCATCATCGACAGCCCGGATTTCACCCATCGCGTCGCAAAGCGCGTCCGCACCGCGCTGCCCGATCTGCCTGTCGTCAATTACGTCTGTCCGAGCGTCTGGGCCTGGAAAGAATATCGCGCCACGCGCATGCTCGCCTATGTCGATCATGTGCTCGCCGTCCTGCCCTTCGAACCGGCGGCGATGCAGCGCCTTGGCGGGCCGGCAACCACCTATGTCGGCCATCGCCTGACCGCCGACCCGGCGCTCTTGGAGACCCGGCGCCGGCGCGCCGGCAGGCAGCCCGGCAACGACGCGATCCTGCTTCTGCCCGGCTCACGCTCCTCGGAAATCCAGAAGCTCCTGCCCCATTTCGAGGTGGCGGCAAGCGAACTTGTCGCCCGCAATGGGCCGACGCGCTTTGTTCTGCCGACGGTGACGCACAGGCAAGCGCTTGTCCGCCAACTGACGGCGGGATGGGCGGTCAAGCCGGAGATCGTTGTCGGCGCTGAAGCTAAATGGAAGGCATTCGCTGAAGCCGATGCGGCGATGGCGGCATCGGGAACCGTCATTCTTGAACTGGCGCTTGCCGATGTTCCTGTCGTCTCCGCCTACAAGGTCGACTGGATCATGCGTCTGCTGACGTCAAGCATCAAGACTTGGACTGGCGCACTGCCGAACCTGATTGCCGATTACGCCGTCGTCCCGGAATATCTGAACGACGTCGTTCGCGGGGCAAGCCTCGCCCGCTGGATGGAAAGGCTGTCGGCTGACACCTACCAGCTTAAGGCGATGAAGGAAGGCTATGATCTCATCTGGCAGCGCATGCAGACGGAAAAACCACCAGGCGAACATGCCGCCGAAATCCTGCTCGACGTGCTGGACAAGAAAAAACCCGGTCGTCTCTGACCGGGTTTTCTCCTTTTCGGGCCGATATGTTGGCCGAAGCGATCAGCGCTTCGAAACCGGGATGTAGTCGCGCTTCGGTTCGCCGACATAGAGCTGGCGCGGGCGGCCGATGCGCTGCTCCGGATCCTCGATCATCTCGTTCCACTGGGCGATCCAGCCGACGGTGCGGGCAAGCGCGAAGAGCACGGTGAACATGGTCGTGGGGAAGCCGAGCGCCTTCAGCGTGATGCCGGAATAGAAGTCGATGTTCGGATAGAGCTTCTTTTCGATGAAATATTCGTCGGTGAGCGCGATGCGCTCCAGCTCCATCGCCACTTCGAGCAACGGATCATCCTTGATGCCGAGTTCGCCGAGCACTTCATGCGTCGTCTTCTGCATGATCTTGGCACGCGGATCGTAGTTCTTGTAGACGCGGTGACCGAAGCCCATCAGGCGGAACGGATCGTTCTTGTCCTTGGCGCGGGCAATGTATTCCGGAATGTGGTCGACCGAGCCGATCTCGTTCAGCATGTTGAGCGCTGCTTCGTTGGCGCCGCCATGGGCCGGGCCCCAGAGGCAGGCGATGCCGGCCGCGATGCAGGCGAACGGGTTGGCGCCCGACGAGCCGGCGAGACGGACGGTCGAGGTCGAGGCGTTCTGTTCATGATCGGCATGCAGGATGAAGATGCGGTCCATGGCGCGGGCGAGCACCGGATTGACCACGTATTCTTCGCAAGGCACAGCAAAGCACATGCGCAGGAAGTTCGAGGCGTAGTCGAGATCGTTCTTCGGATAAACGAAAGGCTGGCCGATATGGTACTTGTAGGCCATCGCGGCAAGCGTCGGCATCTTGGCGATCATACGCAGGCTGGCGACCATGCGCTGGTGCGGATCGGTGATGTCGGTGGAGTCGTGATAGAAAGCCGACAGGGCGCCGACGCAGCCGCACATGACGGCCATCGGATGCGCATCGCGGCGGAAGCCGGTGAAGAAGCGGCTCATCTGCTCGTGCACCATGGTGTGGTGCGTGACGCGATAATCGAAATCCTTCTTCTGCGTGGTGGTCGGCAGTTCACCGTAGAGAAGCAGGTAGCAGACTTCGAGGAAGTCCCCATGCTCGGCCAGCTGCTCGATCGGATAGCCGCGGTGCAGCAGCACACCTTCGTCGCCGTCGATGTAGGTGATCTTGGATTCACAGGATGCGGTCGAGGTAAAACCCGGATCGTAAGTGAAGGAAGCGGTGTTCTTATAGAGAGCACCGATATCGATGACGCTCGGGCCGATCGTGCCGCTCTTGACGGCTAGGTCGACAGATTTGTCACCGATTTTTATTGTAGCGCTTTGATCCGTCATGCTGATCCTCCGAAATGGCGGTGGCGCCATAAAAGCGCCATAGGGGTTAAGCGTCCTCACCGATAGCTATATGATCGCGAAGCTAATGCCAAGTTACCGTGACGGCATTTTGTGCATTGCGGCATCACCTTTTAGGCACTGCAGCGATGAGCCGTGCGCATACCGGAAGCCAATGATTCGACTGCTCTTTTGGCGGTGGCGATTTTCCCTCATATTTCAATCGATTATTCTTGCTCGTTTTGATTGAAGGTTGCATTCTGCCCGCAGGTGCGGGTGATCTTGGGCGGGGTATGGAGGAATTGACGACAGTCGAATTGCGGCCGGAAGCGGGCGCTGGCCTGGCCCAGTCCCCGGGTTTTTCCGCGCCTGCGGTGGGGAGGCGGCCGGCAAGGACCCAGTCCGCGATGCCATTGCGCCACTGGCTGCCGGCCGCGGCCTCGCAATCGCTGCGTGCTGGAATCCGCATGTTGGGCGAGGAGGCCGACCATGGCCGACTGCTGCTGTTCTCGCCGGTCTTCCTCGGCGCCGGGGCGGCCTTCTGGTTTCTCGCGCGATGGGATTTTCCCCTCGTCGCGTCGCTCCTCTGCCTGGCGATGCCGGCGGTCGTGGTTCTCGCCGCCGGCCCCAGCCGGCCGGTGCTGCGGGCCAGCTTCCTGGCGTTGGCGCTTTTCGCCTGCGGCATGCTCTCAGCACAATTCGAGAGCTGGAGGGCTTCGACCGTGATCCTCGATTCATCCGTGACGACGACGGTGACCGGCCGTGTCGAACGGCGGGAAGGCGATGGACGTGGGCGTTGGCGCTACATCCTTGCCGTCACCGGCACGGAGGCGCCGGAGCTGAAGCGGCGGCCGGGGCGCATCACCGCGATCGTCCGCGGCGCCGATACGCCTTTCGAGATCGGTGACATCATCACCGGCAGGGTGCGGCTGACGCCTCCGGCAGGCCCAGCGCTGCCTGAACTCAACGATTTCTCCTTCAGTGCCTATTTCGACGGCATCGGTGCCAACGGCTTCTTCTATGGCGCTCCGGAGAGGGATTTGGGGGCGGGCCCGCAGGGTGCAATGTCGACGTCGGAAGCAATGCTCGAATGGCTTTACCGGCTGCGCAGCGGTATCGGCGATCGCATTCGATCGATCCTGCCCGGCGATACGGGCGCTTTTGCCGCTGCTCTGGTGACCGACGAGCGGCGCGCCATCTCGAATGCGACGACGGAGGCGCTGCGCCAGTCCGGCCTTGCTCATATCGTCGCGATCTCGGGCCTCAACATGGCGCTGTCGGCCGGCATCTTCTTCGTCGGCTTCCGGATGCTGCTCAGCCTTTTTCCAGGCGCTGCCCAGGCCTATCCGACCAAGAAGATCGCCGCAGCAGGCGCGCTCATCGCCGTCACCGCTTACTACCTGATCTCCGGCTTCGGGGTCTCGGCTGAACGCGCCTTTATCATGATGGCCATCATGCTGATTGCCGTCTTCTTCGATCGGCCGTCGATCAGCCTGCGCAATGTCGTGCTCTCGGCCCTCGTCATCATCGCCATTTCGCCCTCCGAAGTCCTGGGCCCGAGCTTCCAGATGTCCTTTGCCGCGACATTGGCGCTGGTATCGGGTTATCAGTTGTGGAAGGAGCGGCGCATTCGCGAAAACGCTTTGCTGAGGCTGCCGGTCTTCCGGCCGCTCGTTGCGGTCGCCGGTTTCTTCGGCGGCGTCTTCCTGACTTCGCTGATCGGCGGTTTTTCCACGGCGCTGTTTTCGATCGAACATTTTCATCGCCTGACCGCTTACGGCCTGCCGGCAAACCTCGCGACGATGCCGATCATCTCCTTCATCGTGATGCCGGCCGGGCTGCTGGCGATGTTGCTCATGCCGTTCGGTCTGGACGCTCCGCTCTGGAAGGTGGTCGGCTTCGGCCTTGATCTGGTGATCGCGGTCGCCAAGACAGTGTCCGGCTGGGGCGGCGATATCGGCGTCGGCCGCTTGCCCGCCTGGTATTTCGCCATCGCCGTGGCAGGCTTCCTGCTGCTGACGCTGCTCCGCACCCGGCTGCGCCATGCCGGCTCAGCAATCCTCGCCGTTTCGACCTTCATTCTGTTGATTCTGCCGGTTTCCCGGCCGCCGGATCTGGTGATTTCGGAGGATGGCGGTCTGGTCGCGCTCGTCGAGACCGCGGCAATGGCTTCCAATCGTGAAAACCCGCCGGATTTCATCTTCGACCAGTGGCAAAGAGCGCTGGTCCTGCCGACGCATCACCCGCCGAAGATGCTGGGTGGCCCCGCTATCCCGCCGGAGGGGGAAGACCGACGCGTCAGGCTTTCCCGCGAGCAACAGAATGAAGCAAGGACAGCGATGCGGGGGGCCGCCGCGGGCGGTGAAACAAACCGCTTCTCCTGCGTCAAAAAGGCCTGGTGCATATCAAGGCTTGGCAATGGCCGTGTGGTAAGCATCATCGACAATGCCGCTTATCTCGGCCCGGCCTGCGATGCAGCCGATATCGTCGTGACGCCGGTCCGCCTGCGTTTCAACAGCTGCCGCTCAGGCGCGACGCTCTTCACCGGTGAGACGCTGCGCAAGACCGGTTCCCTCGAGCTGCGCTTCGCAGATACCGGCCTGGAGGTCGCAACCGCATTCGAAACGCTGTCGCGGCCATGGATGCGCCAGCGCGCCTATGACTGGCGCAGCAACAGTTTTACCGAATCCGGCCTGTCCAGTGTCAGTGATAGCGGCGAATGAGGCCGACGAGCTTGCCCTGCACCTTGACGCGGTCGGGCCCAAAGATCCGGGTCTCGTAAGCCGGGTTGGCCGCCTCAAGCGCGATCGAGGCGCCCTTGCGGCGGAAGCGCTTCAGCGTCGCTTCCTCGTCATCGACGAGGGCAACGACGATGTCGCCGGGGCTTGCGGTGCTGCCGTTGCGGATGATCACCGTGTCGCCGTCGAAGATGCCGGCGTCGATCATCGAATCGCCCTTCACCTCGAGCGCATAATGTTCACCGGAGCCGAGCATGTCGGCGGGAACGACGATGTCGTGGGTATTGTTCTGGATTGCCGAGATCGGAACACCGGCAGCGATTCGGCCCATGACCGGCACCGAGACCGAGTTGCCGTTGTCGGCGACGGGTTTTACAGGCGCGGGGGCGGCGACCGGCTGGGGCTTGCCGAGGCTGCCTTCGATGACGCTCGGCGAAAAGCCGCGCCGGGGCTGGATGCTGGGACTATAGGCTTCGGGAAGCTTGATGACCTCGAGCGCCCTGGCGCGGTTCGGTAGGCGGCGAATGAAACCGCGTTCTTCGAGCGCTGTAATCAGGCGATGAATGCCGGATTTGGAGGCCAGATCCAGGGCATCCTTCATCTCGTCGAAAGATGGCGGAACGCCGGATTCCTTCATGCGCTCATGAATGAAAAGGAGAAGCTCCTGTTGTTTGCGCGTGAGCATCGGCGTGTGACCCCTGATTGAAACAAATCCAGAACAGACACTATATGTTCCATATGTGTTCTGCAAGTAGCTAAATTTCCGTAAAACTTGCCGCCAACTCTTTGAGATTTTTATTTTCATTCGCCGGATTGGCACACATGTCTTGCATTGGGGGTGGTGCTGTCGCACATCTCTTATCGTTTGAGGGAGGGATATGATGAACGAGCGTTCCGCCAAACCGCACCCGCTGGATCATGTCGTGCTGCCCGTCGTCAATATCGATCTGGCCCGCGAGCGGCTCGGCAAGCTCGGCTTCACGGTTGCCGCCGATGCCCGCCATCCCTTCGGAACGGAGAATGCCTGTGTCTTCTTCGCCGACAAGACCTATCTGGAGCCGCTCGGTATCGCCAGCGTCGAGGAGAGCGAGGCCTCGGCGCGGCAAGGGAATGTCTTCACCGCCCGCAACCGGGCCTTCCGCTTCCGTTGCGGCGATGAGGGGCTTTCGGCGGTGGTTTTCGGCACCGAGGATGCCGGCCACGATCATCGGCACTTCGCTGCCGGCGGATCGAGCGCCGGCGAGATGCTGGAGTTCAGCCGGCCAATGAAGATGCCGGACGGTTCCGAAAGCGTCGGCAGCTTCAAACTGGCCTTTGCAGCGGATCTGCGTGCGCCGGACTTCTTTCTCTTTACCTGCCAGCGCATCAATCCATTGCCCGCCGACCGCGGCGCGCTGGAGACACATGCCAATGGCGTGACCGGCATCGCCGAGATCGCGCTGTGCGCGCCTGATGCCGCGACCTACGCCGGTTTCGTCAGCCTTGCCATGGCGCAGTCGGCGGTCGAGAAAACCGGTTTTGGCGCCAATATCGCGGCGCCGAATGCGAAAATCAGCCTGATGACGCCGGAGGGGCTGGAGGCCTATTTCGAGGTTGCCGTCTTATCCGCCGACCGCGGCCTGCGCGGCCGGGCCATCCTCTTCACCGTCGCCGATCTTGCCGTGACAGAAGCGCATTTGGCTGCTAACGGAGTGACCTACACGCGCAAGAACAATCGCATTCTGGTGAAGCCGGCGCCCGGGCAGGGCACGCTTTTCGCCTTCGAGGAAAGATGATGAGCACTGATACGAATTCGGAAGTCAGGATCGGCGAGGGCGCAGGCCAGGTCACCTTTTCCAATACCGGCCGCCTGTCGCTGATTGCCGGCCCCTGCCAGATGGAGAGCCGCGACCACGCTTTCATGGTTGCCGGCACGCTCAAGGAGCTCTGCGCCAAGCTCGGCATCGGCCTCGTCTACAAGAGCTCCTTCGACAAGGCGAACCGCACCTCGCTGTCGGCCGAGCGCGGCATCGGGCTTGAAAAAGGCATGCAGGTCTTCGCCGATCTCAAGAAGGAATTCGGCTTTCCGGTTCTCACCGACGTTCATACCGCCGAGCAATGCGCCGAAGTGGCGAGGGTGGTCGATGTCCTGCAGATCCCGGCCTTCCTCTGCCGTCAGACCGACCTTCTGATCGCCGCCGCCGAGACCGGCCGTGCCGTCAATGTCAAGAAGGGCCAGTTCCTCGCCCCCTGGGACATGAAGAACGTCCTGAAGAAGCTCAACGCCAGCGGCAATCCTAACGTGCTGCTCTGCGAACGCGGCGCCTCCTTCGGCTACAACACGCTGGTTTCCGACATGCGCTCGCTGCCTATCATGGCGTCGATGGGCGCGCCCGTTATCTTCGATGCGACCCATTCCGTGGCGCAGCCGGGCGGGCAGGGCGATTCCTCCGGCGGTCAGCGGGAATTCGTGGAAACGCTGGCGCGCGCAGCGGTGGCGACCGGCATTGCCGGCGTCTTCGTCGAAACCCACCAGGACCCCGACAACGCACCGTCCGACGGCCCGAACATGGTCTATCTGAAGGACATGCCGCGGCTTCTGGAAAAGCTGCTGGCCTTTGACGCTGTCGCCAAGGGCTGACAGTCAAAAGCCTGACATGTTCGTGCTATAGCGACGATCGGACATGCAGGTCGAGGGTGCCGCAATGTGCCATTGTAATTTGCACGCCTTCGATTATGACAGGCTTCGAACGATTGATCACCCACCGAGCAGGAAGAACCCATGACTGCAATCACCGATATCATCGCCCGCGAGATTCTCGATAGCCGTGGCAACCCCACCGTCGAAGTCGATGTCTATCTCGAAGACGGCAGCATGGGCCGCGCGGCCGTTCCCTCGGGCGCTTCGACCGGCGCCCATGAGGCGGTCGAGCTGCGCGACGGCGGCAAGCGCTACCTCGGCAAGGGCGTGCAGAAAGCGGTCGATGCGGCCAATACCGAGATCTTCGACGCGATCGGCGGCATCGATGCCGAAAACCAGATCCAGATCGACAACATCATGATCGAGCTCGACGGCACGCCGAACAAGTCGCGCCTCGGCGCCAACGCTATCCTCGGTGTGTCGCTGGCCGTGGCTAAGGCTGCTGCCCAGGCCTCCGGCCTGCCGCTCTATCGCTACGTCGGCGGCGCTTCCGCGAGCCTGCTTCCGGTGCCGATGATGAACATCATCAACGGCGGCGCCCATGCCGACAATCCGATCGATTTCCAGGAATTCATGATCCTGCCGGTCGGCGCCGATACGATCGCCGAAGCCGTGCGTATGGGTTCGGAAGTCTTCCACACGCTCCGCAAGGAACTGGCCGCCCAGGGCCACAACACCAATGTCGGCGATGAAGGCGGTTTCGCACCGGGCCTGAAGAGCGCTTCGGAAGCCCTCGATTTCATCGTCAAGTCGGTCGAGAAAGCCGGCTACAGGCCGGGTGAGGACATCTACCTCGGTCTCGATTGCGCCTCGACGGAGTTCTTCAAGGACGGCAAATACGTCCTCGAAGGTGAAGGCCGCACGCTCGAATCGGGCGCCATGGCCGAATATCTGGCCGAACTTGCCGCCAAGTACCCGATCATCTCGATCGAGGACGGCATGGCTGAAGACGACTGGGACGGCTGGAAGACGCTGACCGACCTCACAGGCAAGAAGACCCAGCTCGTCGGCGACGATCTCTTCGTCACCAACTCCGCCCGTCTTCGCGACGGCATCCGCATGGGTGTCGCCAACTCGATCCTCGTCAAGGTCAACCAGATCGGTTCGCTGACGGAAACGCTCGACGCCGTCAACACGGCGCATAAGGCTGCCTACACAGCCGTCATGTCGCACCGCTCCGGCGAAACCGAAGATTCGACCATCGCCGATCTCGCTGTCGCCACCAACTGCGGCCAGATCAAGACCGGCTCGCTGTCCCGTTCGGACCGTCTTGCCAAGTACAACCAACTGATCCGCATCGAGGAAGGCCTCGGCCCCCAGGCCCAGTATGCCGGCCGCTCGATCATTCGCGGCTGATCGGATCTGCTTTCGATAATTTGACCCGCGCCCTCCCGGCGCGGGTTTTTTGTTGGCCGTTTTTACGGTCAACGAACGGTTAATCTCTGGGCGTTATGCTGAACGAATTGGTAATGCGTTCAAGAGCATGCGTGTATGTGGACAAAGCATCATAAGAAGAGAAAATTCGGCCGCTTCGTCATTCCTGCCATGACGGTCGCCTTCCTCTCCTATTTCGGCTATCATTGCATTCACGGCGATTACGGCCTGCGCGCAACGGAGACGTTCGAGCACCAGCGCGTCGCGCGTGAAAAAGAGCTTGCGATCTTGAAGGCGAAGCGCGAACATCTGGAAAATGAGGTCGCGCTTCTGAGTGATGGCTCGCTCGACAAGGATATGTTGGACGAAAAAGCGCGCTATCAGCTCAATATGTCGCGCGCGGACGAGATCGTCATATTCAACCATTATTCCAATTAACCGGAATTCGGTTAATTGGAATTTTCTTCGTATTTCCAATAGTTTAGTGCTGAATACGAGCCATGCAATTATGGCATTGCTGTGGTCATATTTCTTCCCTATGGTACGCGCCATCGAGAAACGACAAACCCATAGGGAGGGTTGAATGGCGCCGCGAAAGACCGCGACCGTTTCCAGCCGCAAAACTGCAGCAAAACCGGCAGCCAAAGCATCGAATGGAGGCCCGGTAGCCGACTTCGATCGCGATGAGGAGTTCAAGGCCTATCGCGAGATGCTGCTGATCCGCCGCTTCGAGGAGAAGGCCGGCCAGCTTTACGGCATGGGCTTCATCGGCGGCTTTTGCCACCTCTATATCGGTCAGGAAGCTGTCGTCGTCGGCATGCAGATGGCGCAGAAGGAAGGCGACCAGGTCATCACCGCCTATCGCGACCACGGCCACATGCTGGCAACCGGCATGGAAGCGCGCGGCGTCATGGCCGAGCTGACCGGCCGCCGCAGCGGCTATTCCCACGGGAAGGGCGGCTCGATGCACATGTTCTCGAAAGAGAAGCATTTCTACGGCGGCCACGGCATCGTCGGCGCCCAGGTTTCGCTCGGAACCGGTCTTGCCTTTGCCAACCATTACCGCGGCAACGGCAATGTCTCGATCGCCTATTTCGGCGATGGCGCCGCCAACCAGGGCCAGGTCTACGAGAGCTTCAACATGGCGGCCCTCTGGAAGCTGCCGATCGTCTATATCGTCGAGAACAACCGCTACGCCATGGGCACCTCGACGGCCCGCGCCACTGCGCAGTCGAACTACTCGCTGCGCGGCTCCGGCTTCGGCATCCCCGGCATCCAGGTTGACGGGATGGACGTTCGCGCCGTCAAGGCGGCTGCCGACGAGGCGCTCGAACATTGCCGCTCCGGCAAGGGCCCGATCATTCTCGAAATGCTGACCTATCGTTACCGCGGCCACTCCATGTCGGATCCGGCGAAATATCGCTCGAAGGAAGAAGTGCAGAAGATGCGCTCCGAGCAGGATCCGATCGAGCAGGTCAAGGCGCGCCTCATCGAAAAGGGCTGGGCCTCCGAAGACGATCTGAAGGCGATCGACAAGGATGTCCGCGACATCGTCGCCGACAGCGCCGATTTCGCCCAGGCCGATCCGGAGCCGGATGCATCCGAGCTCTACACCGACATTCTGCTCTAATCGGGGGAGGGAACCCATGCCTATCGATATCCTCATGCCCGCCCTCTCTCCGACGATGGAAGAAGGCACGCTGTCCAAATGGCTGAAGCAGGAAGGTGACAAGGTCACCTCAGGCGACGTGATTGCCGAAATCGAAACCGACAAGGCGACGATGGAAGTCGAAGCCGTCGACGAAGGCGTCATCGGCAAGCTGCTGGTCGATGCCGGCACCGAAGGCGTCAAGGTCAACACCAAGATCGCCGTGCTGCTGCAGGACGGCGAATCGGCCGACGCGATTTCCACTGCGCCTGCTGCTGCTCAGCCAGTCGCTGCTCCGCAGGTTGCCCAGGAAGAAAAGCCGACCAATACCGGTTCGGCTACTGCTCCCGTTCCGGCCGAGCCGAAGGCTGCCGTTCCGAACGATCCGGAAATCCCGGCCGGCACCGAAATGGTGTCGATGACCGTGCGCGAAGCGCTCCGCGACGCCATGGCCGAAGAAATGCGCGCCAGCGACGACGTCTTCGTCATGGGCGAGGAAGTCGCCGAATATCAGGGCGCCTACAAGGTCACCCAAGGCCTGCTGCAGGAATTCGGCCCCCGCCGCGTCATCGATACGCCGATCACCGAGCACGGCTTTGCCGGCGTCGGCGTCGGTGCCGCCATGGCCGGCCTGCGCCCGATCGTCGAGTTCATGACCTTCAACTTCGCCATGCAGGCGATCGACCACATCATCAACTCCGCCGCCAAGACGCTCTATATGTCCGGCGGCCAGATGGGTGCTCCGATCGTCTTCCGCGGCCCGAACGGTGCGGCCGCCCGTGTCGGCGCCCAGCACAGCCAGGATTATGCGGCCTGGTACAGCGCGATCCCCGGCCTGAAGGTCGTCATGCCTTATACGGCGTCCGACGCAAAGGGCCTGCTGAAGGCAGCGATCCGCGATCCGAACCCGGTCATCTTCCTCGAAAACGAAATTCTCTACGGCCAGCACTTCGACGTGCCGAAGCTCGACAATTTCGTGCTGCCGATCGGCAAGGCCCGTATTCACCGTTCGGGCAAGGACGTCACAGTCGTCTCCTTCGGCATCGGTATGACCTATGCGACGAAGGCGGTTGCCGAACTCGAAAGGATCGGCATCGACGTCGAGCTTATCGATCTTCGCACCATCCGGCCGATGGACCTTCCGACGGTCATCGAATCGGTCAAGAAGACCGGCCGTCTGGTCACCGTCGAGGAAGGTTATCCGCAGTCTTCAGTCGGCACCGAAATCGCCACCCGCGTCATGCAGCAGGCCTTCGACTATCTCGATGCGCCGATCCTGACGATTGCGGGCAAGGACGTACCGATGCCTTACGCCGCCAATCTCGAAAAGCTGGCGCTTCCGAACGTCGGCGAAGTCGTCGATGCGGTGAAGGCTGTTTGCTACAAATAAGGGGCGGGT
Source organism: Rhizobium redzepovicii (assembly GCF_019793435.1). GTDB lineage: Bacteria > Pseudomonadota > Alphaproteobacteria > Rhizobiales > Rhizobiaceae > Rhizobium > Rhizobium redzepovicii. The sequence goes on from NZ_JAILYH010000004.1 coordinate 289,376, forward strand.
GATGGCCGTGATGAAAGATGTCAGGCGCATTGCTTGGTCGATCTATTGGAAGTTGGTTTTACTCAGCGCCATCTGCGGTTTTGTTGCCGGTGCAGCTTTTGGGTTCGTTTTAGGGGTTGCTGGTGGAATTGCCGGCATACCTCGGGAGACGATAACTCCGCTTCTGCAATGGGGTGGTGCTATTAGCGGTCTGATCGCAAGTTTTTTTGTGTTCAACTTTATTTTGGCACGCACAATTGGAAAGTCGATTGGCGGGCGGCAGCTTGAACTCGCCGTTGCCGGTTCGCTCAGGGAGGGCCACTAATATGCCGATCAATATCACGATGCCCGCCCTCTCTCCGACCATGGAGGAAGGCAATCTTTCCAAATGGCTGGTCAAGGAAGGCGACACGGTCAAGTCTGGCGATGTGATCGCCGAGATCGAGACCGACAAGGCGACGATGGAAGTCGAAGCCGTCGATGAAGGCACGGTCGCCAAGCTCGTCGTTGCCGCCGGCACCGAAGGTGTCAAGGTCAATGCGCTGATCGCCGTTCTCGCCGCTGATGGCGAGGATGTCGCCACTGCGGCAAGCGGTGCAGGCTCTGCCGCTCCGGCGAAGGCTGACGCCGCCCCCGCGCCGAAGGCCGAGGCTGCACCGGCGAAGGCTGAGGCGGCTGTAGCGCCGGCGCCCGCCGCCGCACCCGCGGCGGTTTCCTCAAACGGCAACCGCACCTTCTCTTCGCCGCTTGCCCGCAGGCTTGCCAAGGACGCCGGTATCGATCTTTCGGCTGTCGCCGGCTCTGGACCGCATGGCCGCGTCGTTAAGAGCGACGTCGAAGCCGCCGTTGCCGGTGGTGGCGCCAAACCTGCCGCCGCGCCGTCCGCTGCTGCCCCGCAGGCTGCCGCCGCTCCGGCTCCGGCCGCAGCGCCGAAGGGCGCTTCCGAGGATGCCGTGCTCAAGCTCTTCGAGCCGGGCTCCTACGAGCTCGTGCCGCATGACGGCATGCGCAAGACGATCGCCCGGCGTCTGGTCGAATCCAAGCAGACGATCCCGCATTTCTACGTTAGTGTCGATTGCGAGCTCGATGCGCTGATGGCGCTGCGCGCCCAGCTGAACGACGCTGCTCCCCGCAAGGACAACGCTCCGGCCTACAAGCTCTCGGTCAATGACATGGTCATCAAGGCGCTGGCGCTGGCGCTGCGTGACGTGCCGGATGCCAACGTTTCCTGGACCGAGACCAACATGGTCAAGCACAAGCATGCTGATGTCGGCGTCGCCGTCTCGATCCCCGGCGGCCTGATCACGCCGATCATCCGCAAGGCCGAGCAGAAGACGCTGTCTGTCATCTCTAACGAGATGCGCGATCTCGGCAAGCGGGCCAAGGACCGCAAGCTGAAGCCCGAGGAATATCAGGGCGGCACCAGCTCGGTGTCGAACATGGGCATGATGGGCGTCAAGAACTTCGCCGCCGTCGTCAACCCGCCGCATGCGACGATCCTCGCGGTCGGCGCCGGCGAACAGCGGGTCGTCGTCAAGAACGGCGAAATGGCGATCGCCACGGTGATGTCGGTTACGCTGTCGACCGACCATCGCTGCGTCGATGGTGCGCTCGGCGCCGAGCTGCTCCAGGCCTTCAAGGGCTACATCGAGAACCCGATGGGCATGCTTGTCTGATAGCTGGGCGGAGGCGGAAATGACCAAGACCGTTCTTTGCTATGGCGACTCGCTGACCTGGGGTTATGACGCCGATACGATCGGCCGTCATGACTACAAAAACCGCTGGCCGAGCGTGCTTCAGGCAGCGCTCGGCAGCGAGGCGCGCATCATCGCCGAAGGGCTGAACGGCCGCACGACCGCTTTCGACGATCATCTCGCCGATTGCGACCGCAATGGTGCGCGCGTTCTGCCGACGATCCTGCAGACGCATGCGCCGCTCGATCTCGTCATCCTCCTGCTCGGCACCAACGATATGAAGCCGGTCGTGGCGGGTTCGGCCTTTGCCGCCTGCCAGGGCATCAGCCGCCTCGTGCGGCTGATCCGCAATCACGCCTGGCCCTTCGAATTCGACGGGCCGGAGATCCTGATCGTGGCGCCGCCGGCGATCTGCGCGACGGGCAATGTGCCTTTCGCCGCGTCCTTTCCGGGCGGCATCGACGAATCGGCAAAGCTTGCGACGCTTTATCGTGATCTTGCCGACGAACTCGGTTGCGGCTTTTTCGACGGCAATTCCGTCGCCAGGACCACGCCGATTGATGGCATCCATCTCGATGCGGAGAATACGCGGTCGCTGGGGCGCGGGCTGGAATCGATCGTTCGGATGATGCTGGGGATCTGACGATGACCGCCTTCATCGCGCTGCGGCAGGCCTCACGGCGGGATGCCTCGGAGCTGGCGATTCTGGCGGATATTGCTTCGCACGGTTTTGCCTCCTGGCTCTGGTGCGCCGATGTGGCGAATGGCGTCAGCGACACGCCGATGGAGCGGGGCAGGCTGAAGATGAGCGAGGAGGACGCTGTCGGCAGCTGGCGGGATTCCGTCATCGCCGAGGCCTATGGCGAAGTCGCAGGTGTGGCGATCGGCCATGCGCTGGAGGACGGCATAGGTGATATCGAGGCGACGATCCCGGCGACCGAGCCGATGCTCGCCTTGCAGAAAACGGTTGTGGGAAGCTGGTTCATCGGCAGTCTCGGCGTCTATCGTCATCTGCGCGGCATCGGCATCGGACGCAGGCTGCTGGAAGATCAGATCGACAGGGCCGATCGCCGCCCCGTCAGCCTGATCACCGCAAGTGATAACGAAGCGGCTTTGTCGCTTTATGGAAGAAACGGATTCCTGGAGGCTGCGCGCGCCGATGCCGTGCCGCTCTTCGAAAACAGCAAGAGCCACGCGTGGGTGCTCATGACCCGCAGCGCAGCGTAAAACAAAGGGCAGGAAACACATGGCTGAATCCTACGACGTCATCATCATCGGCTCCGGTCCCGGCGGCTATGTCGCCGCCATCCGCGCCGCTCAGCTCGGCCTCAAGACCGCGATAGTCGAGCGCGAGCATATGGGCGGCATCTGCCTGAACTGGGGCTGCATCCCCACAAAGGCGCTGCTGCGCTCGGCCGAGGTGCTGGATCACGCCAATCACTTCAAGGATTTCGGCCTCGTCCTCGAAGGCACGGTCAAGCCGGATGCCAAGGCCGTCGTTGGCCGCTCGCGCGCCGTCTCCGCCCGCCTCAACGCCGGCGTCGGCTTCCTGATGAAGAAGAACAAGATCGACATCATCTGGGGCGAGGGAAAGATCACCAAACCAGGCGAGATCGTCGTCGGCAAGTCGTCGAAGCCGGTCGTCGAGCCGCAGCACCCGCTGCCGAAGAATGTCAAGGGCGAGGGCACCTACACCGCCAAGCACATCATCATCGCCACCGGCGCCCGCCCGCGCGCGCTGCCCGGCATCGAGCCCGACGGCAAGCTGATCTGGACCTATTTCGAGGCGCTGAAGCCGGATGCGCTGCCGAAGTCGCTGATCGTCATGGGCTCGGGCGCGATCGGCATCGAATTCGCCAGCTTCTACCGCTCGATGGGCGTCGACGTGACGGTTGTCGAAGTCATGCCGACCATCATGCCGGTCGAAGATGCCGAGATCACCGCCATCGCCCGCAAGCAGCTTGAAAAGCGCGGCCTGAAGATCTTCACCAGCGCCAAGGTCACGAAGGTCGAGAAGGGTGCCGGCAGCATCACCGCCCATGTCGAGACTGCGGATGGCAAGGTGCAGCAGATTACCGCCGACCGGATGATCTCCGCCGTCGGCGTTCAGGGCAACATCGAAAATCTCGGATTGGAAGCGCTCGGCATCAAGACCGACCGCGGCTGTGTCGTCGCCGACGGTTACGGCAAGACCAATGTCGCCGGCATCTATGCGATCGGCGACGTTGCCGGCCCGCCGATGCTGGCGCACAAGGCCGAGCATGAGGGTGTCGTCTGCGTCGAAAGGATCGCCGGCCTGCCGAACGTTCATCCGACCGATAAGGGTAAGGTTCCCGGCTGCACCTATTGCAATCCGCAGGTCGCTTCCGTCGGGCTCACCGAAGCGAAAGCCAAGGAACTCGGCCGCGACATTCGCGTTGGTCGCTTCTCCTTCGCGGCAAACGGCAAGGCGATCGCGCTCGGTGAAGACCAGGGCATGGTGAAGGTGATCTTCGACAAGAAGACCGGCGAACTGCTCGGTGCCCACATGGTCGGCGCCGAAGTCACCGAGCTCATCCAGGGCTTCGTCGTTGCGATGAACCTGGAGACGACCGAGGAAGAATTGATGCACACCATCTTCCCGCATCCCACAGTCTCCGAAACGATGAAGGAAGCGGTGCTCGATGCCTATGGCCGCGTGCTGAACGCTTGATAATTTCCAGGGCTGCCCTCTATCCCAGGGCGGCAAGCCGTCCCGCAGAGGCGGCGAAGCCATCCTACGGGATGGCCTAGGCCATCCATCGGGGGCTGGAAAAAACGAAAGGAAATCATCATGTCTATGGAGACGCAGGCGTTGTTGGTGTTTTTGCTGATCGGCCTGGTTGCAGGCTTCCTAGCAAGTCTGGTCGTCGGTGGCGGCGGCTTGATCAGATGCCTGCTGAGCGGAATCATCGGCGCCTTCGTCGGCGGTTATCTGTTCAGCGCGCTCGGCATTTCGCTGGGCATTGAAAACGCGCTGGTCGTGCAGATCATCCACGCCACCGTCGGCGCCATCATCGTGGTGCTGATCGCCAGGGCGGTCGCTTAAGGGTAAGGGCAGGCATGGAAGGCGTGGGCTGGATTTCGGCAATCATCATCGGCGGGCTTGCGGGTTGGCTTGCCGGCAAGCTGATGGAGGCGCGGTATGGGATTTTCCTGAACATTGTGCTCGGCATCGTCGGCTCGGTCGTCGCCACTGCCATCCTCGCTGAGTTCCATGTCCAGCTTGCCGGCGGACGGCTCGGTTATTTCGTGACCGGTTTCCTCGGCGCCTGCCTGCTGATATTCCTTGCGCGGCTGGTGCGGCGCTAAAGTATGTCGCGCAAAAGTGTGCAGCGGTTTTGCGGCAACGACGTGCGGAAAAACAAAGAGCTAAAGCGCGAGGAGCGAATCTGAAAGATCGCGATGCGCTTTAGATCCAAGAGATGATGCCGCTTAGGGGCGGCGGAAAGCTGATACTGCAATGGTGACCATTCTCGATACGATCAATCCTGACGCCAAGCGCGTGCGCCATCCCGAGAAGGCGCATCGGCCCGATACCGAGGTCATGCGCAAGCCGGACTGGATCCGCGTCAAGGCGCCGACCTCCAAGGGCTATGCCGAAACGCGCGCGATCGTGAAGGAGCACAAGCTCGTCACCGTCTGCGAGGAGGCCGGCTGCCCGAATATCGGCGAGTGCTGGGACAAGAAGCACGCGACGTTCATGATCATGGGCGAGATCTGTACGCGCGCCTGCGCCTTCTGCAATGTCGCCACCGGCAAGCCGAACGCGCTCGATATGGCCGAGCCGGAGAACGTCGCCAAGGCGGTCAAGGAAATGGGCCTATCCCACGTCGTCATCACCTCGGTCGACCGCGACGACCTGGAGGACGGCGGCGCCGAACACTTCGAAAAGGTGATCTGGGCGATCCGCGCCGCTTCGCCGGCAACGACGATCGAGATCCTGACGCCGGACTTCCTGAAGAAGCCGGGTGCCTTGGAGCGGGTCGTCGCCGCCAAACCCGACGTCTTCAACCACAATATGGAAACGGTCGCCGGCAATTATCTGACGGTTCGCCCCGGCGCCCGCTACTTCCACTCCATCCGTCTCTTGCAGCGGGTGAAGGAACTCGATCCCACGATGTTCACCAAATCGGGCATCATGGTCGGCCTTGGCGAGGAGCGCAACGAGGTGCTGCAACTGATGGATGACCTGCGCACCGCCGACGTCGATTTCCTGACGATTGGCCAGTACCTGCAGCCGACCCGCAAGCATCACAAGGTCGAAAGCTTCGTCACGCCGGACGAGTTCAAGTCCTACGAGACGGTCGCCTACAGCAAGGGCTTCCTGATGGTTGCCTCCAGTCCGCTGACCCGCTCCTCCCACCACGCCGGCGATGATTTCGCAAGGCTGAGAGCGGCGCGCGAAAAGAAGCTGCTGATGGCAGCTGAGTAAGGGTTCGCGCTCCGCGACATGAGAATATCCTCGCCCTCGCGATCGCCGCATGCCCCTCATCCGCCTGCCGGCACCTTCTCCCCGTAAACGGGGCGAAGGGGATATGCCGCACCCGCCTCCTCAACTTTAACGCTGCGTTTGGCACGTCCCCTCTACCCGTTTACGGGGAGAGGGTTAGGGTGAGGGGCAGCCTTTGGCGCGGACGGACCGAGGACGACACGATGGACCAGAGAGCAGAGCTGCCGCCGCATCAGACGATCACCGACATCGAACAGGCTGCGGAGCATATCCGTAGAGCCGGACGCATCCTCGTCGTGGGCTGCTCGGGTGGTGGAAAATCAACTATTTCGCTGAAGATCGCCAAGCGCTTCGGGCTGCCGTATATTTCGCTCGATCGCGACGTTTTCTGGCTTCCCGGCTGGGTGGTGCGCGAAAGGGCAGAGCAGAGAAATATCATCGCCAGCCGCATCCTCGAAGAACGCTGGATTATGGATGGCAGCAATCCGTCCTCGTTGGACATTCGGATGCCGCGGACCGATTTCGTCCTCTGGGTCCGAATGCCGCGACTTCTCTGTATCTGGGGCGCAATCAGCCGATGGGCGAAATGGATCGGTCGCAACCGCCCGGAAATGGCACCGGGCTGTCCCGAGAAGATCGATTTGGAATTCCTGCGCTTCATCTGGACATTCGAGGAGAAAATCGCACCGCGCATCACCGCCGGCATTGCTGAACATGGCCCTGAAGTACCCGTGCTCCAGCTAAAATCCCGCCGTCAGATGCGTGAGCTTCTTGATCTTCTCGCCCGGCCCGCTTAATTGCCGCCTATGCCGCAATTCGAAACCCATCGTCCCGTCCCGCACACGCCCGATCAGATGTTTGACCTCGTTGCCGATGTCGAGCGCTATCCGGAATTCCTGCCGCTCTGTGAAGCGCTCGCCATCAGGAGCCGCAAAGAGCGCGATGGCAAGATCCTGCTCGTTGCCGATATGACGGTGGGATACAAGGCGATCCGCGAAACCTTCACGACGCAGGTGTTGCTGAACCGCGCCGAGCACGTCATCGAGGTCAAATATATCGACGGCCCGTTCAGATACCTCGACAATCGCTGGCATTTCGCCGAGACGCCGACCGGCGGCTGCACCGTCGATTTCTTCATCGACTACGAGTTCAAGAGCCGCATTCTCGGGGCATTGATGGGCTCGATGTTCGACCGCGCCTTCCGCATGTTCACGGAAGCCTTCGAGACTAGGGCGAGCAGGATCTACGCGCCGGCCTGACGCGGCGATTGCCGGCGTCCGTCAAGGAGGGAGCGCACCATCTCCAGCGCCGTTCCGACCGTTGCCAGCCGAACCTCGCTGCGGCCGATATCGCCATAGAGCATTTTCCGATGGACGAGCGCGCCGGCGCGCGATTGGGCGGCGAGATGCACGAGGCCGACCGGTTTTTCCGCCGATCCGCCGCCGGGGCCGGCAATGCCGGTGACGGCGACGGCGATCGCCGCGCGCGAGCGGAAGAGGGCGCCATGCACCATTTGCCGCGCCGTTTCCTCGGAGACCGCCCCGAAGCGCAAAAGCGTTGCCTCCTGCACGCCAAGCAGCTCCATCTTTGCGGTATTGGTATAGGTGACGAAGCCGCGGTCGACGACGGCGGATGAACCCGATATCTCGGTCAGCGCGCCTGATATCAGCCCGCCGGTGCACGATTCGGCGGTCGAGATCATCAGTCCCGCGGCCGTGAAGTCCCGGATAATCGTCTGCGCCGCCGACAGAATTTCCTCGGGAAAAAGGCTCATCGATTCCCCCCGCGATAGACGACGGTCGCCGTGGCGATCGCCGCGATGCCTTCGCGCCGGCCGACGAAGCCGATCGTCTCGTTGGTCGTCGCCTTAACCGAGCAGCGCTCGATATCGATGCGGAGATACTCCGACAGTCTCATCCGCATGGTCTCGCGATGCGGGCCGACCTTCGGCGCCTCGGCGATCAGCGAGACATCGGCATTCATGATCGTGCCGCCGCGCTCGCGCACGATCCGGGCGGCATGTTCGATGAAGATGCGCGACGCCGCCCCTTTCCATTGCGGGTCGGAGGGTGGGAAATGATCGCCGATATCGCCGGCGCCGCAGGTGGCGAGCAGCGCGTCCGTCAGCGCATGCAGCGCGACGTCGGCATCCGAGTGGCCTTTGAGCTTCTGGTCGTGCGGGATAAACACGCCGCAGAGTGTGACGCCATCACCCGCTACGAGTTGGTGCACGTCGTAGCCATTGCCGGTGCGCACATCAGGAAGCAGCGACGTCGACAGTTTGTCGTCGGCCATGGCGATATCCTTCTTCACCGTGAGTTTGACGTTATCGGCCGCGCCCTCGACGATCGTCACCGGAATGCCCGCCCATTCCGCGATCGAGGCATCGTCGGTGAAATCGCTGCGCCCGCTCGCCGCCGCCTTTTCATGCGCGTCGAGGATCGTTTCGAAGGCGAAGGATTGCGGCGTCTGCGCGGCGTAGAGGTGGTCGCGCGACACCGTCGTCAGCACGGTGCCGGCACTGTCGGCACGTTTCAGCGTGTCTGTGACCGGGATCGCCGGCAGCACTGCCTGCGCGCCGTCGCCAAGGTTCTCGGCGATGCGGTCGAGAAGCGCATGGTCGAAGAACGGCCGCACCGCGTCATGGATCAGCACATGGCTGATTTGCTTGCTCTTGAGGTATCTCAGCCCGGCCAGCACGGATTGCTGCCGGGTCGCGCCGCCATGCACGGTTTCGATCGGGGTTGCCGAGACGATGTGGCGCAACGCCTTTGCAAACAGTGCCTCGTCATCAGGATGAATAACGACGACGATCTCGGTCGTCGGCCCCCACGTCATGAAGTTTTCAAGCGTATGAGCGATAACCGGCTTGCCGCCGATCAGGCGATACTGCTTGGGGCCTTCCTCGGAGGAGCCTGCACGCTCGCCGCGGCCGGCGGCGACGATGACAATTCCAGCCGATATCGGTTGCTTAGAAGGCATTTGCAGCATAAATCCCCTAAATTATGCGGAATTGACCCGAGTGCTCTAACGTCTTGTTTTGGCCTTTTCCAGCATCTGCCCGAAAAATATCGATTTCGATCTTAGCCCCCTTGGCAAGCCGGGGAACAATGGCTAAAAATCATGCAGTTCTATAGTGTGCCCGAAAGATAATCATTTGATTTCCAAGGACCTCGCAGCGCCTTTCCGAATCGGATCCGTATCCGTGCGGAACCGCGTCGTTCTGGCGCCGATGTCCGGCGTCACGGACATGCCCTTCCGCGAACTCGCCTGGCGCTTCGGCGCCGGCCTCGTCGTGACCGAAATGGTGGCGAGCCGCGAACTGGTCAACGACACGGCCGAATCCTGGTCGCGGCTCAAAGCCGCAGGCTTCCGGCCGCATATGGTGCAGCTTGCCGGCCGCGAGGCGCATTGGATGGCGGAGGCGGCGAAGATCGCTGCCGATCATGGCGCCGATATCATCGACATCAATATGGGCTGCCCGGCAAAGAAGGTGATCGGCGGTTACTCCGGCTCGGCGTTGATGCGCGATCCCGATCACGCGCTCGGCCTCATCGAGGCGACGGTCAAGGCCGTCGATATTCCCGTGACGCTGAAGATGCGCCTCGGCTGGGACGAGAGCTCCATCAACGCGCCCGAGATTGCGCGCCGCGCCGAGGCGGCCGGCATACAGCTCGTGACCATTCATGGGCGCACCCGCATGCAATTCTATGAAGGCCGCGCCGATTGGGATGCGATCCGTCCCGTCCGTGAAGAAATCTCCATTCCGCTGATCGCCAATGGCGATGTCGAAACGGCCGAGGACGCGCAGGAAATATTGCGCCGCTCCGGCGCCGATGCCGTCATGATCGGCAGGGGCTGCCAAGGCAGGCCGTGGCATGCCGGTGTGCTTGCCGGTGCAGCGGAGCCTCCGCCACACGAGATCGCCGATATCGCCGTCGAACATTACACGATGATGCTGGATTTCTACGGAGAGGCGGTGGCGATCCGCCACGCCCGCAAGCATCTCGGCTGGTATCTCGACCGTTTCGCCGCTGATCTCGCCGGCGGCGACAAGGCTGTGATCATGACCTCGCGCGATCCGCGCGAGGTGGCCGCGCGCCTTTACGAGGCATTGGCATCGGGTGTTGTCGACAGCCGGGAGGCGGCATGACGAAGGATACGACTTCTCCGCCCGATCAGGCCGGCGGGACCGTCGCCATGGCCGTGCTCAACGCCATCCAGAACCCCGTCGTCATGGTCGACGAATCCGGCTTCGTCGTTTTCGCCAATTGGGAGGCGGAGGCCTTCTTCGGCGCCAGCGCCTCGCATCTGGCGCGTTACCGCATCTCGACCTTCATTCCCTTCGGCAGCCCGCTGCTCGCCCTGATCGACCAGGTGCGGGAGCGCAAGGCCCCGGTCAACGAATATCGCGTCGACCTGAGTTCGCCGCGTCTCGGCCAGGACAAGCTTGTCGACCTCTACGTCGCCCCGGTGCTCAGCGAACCCGGCGCCGTCGTCATCGTCTTTCAGGAACGCTCGATGGCCGACAAGATCGACCGGCAGCTGACGCATCGCGCCGCCGCCCGTTCGGTGACCGGCCTCGCTTCGATGCTGGCGCACGAAATTAAGAACCCGCTCTCCGGCATCCGCGGTGCCGCCCAGCTTCTCGAACAGTCTGCAATCGACGACGACCGGGCGCTGACCCGGCTGATCTGCGATGAAACCGACCGCATCGTCTCGCTGGTCGACCGCATGGAAGTCTTTTCCGACGAGCGTCCGGTCGACCGCATGCCGGTCAATATCCATTCCGTGCTCGATCACGTGAAGGCCGTCGCCAAGGCGGGTTTTGCCCGCAACATCCGCGTGACCGAGAGTTACGACCCGTCGCTGCCGGCCGTCTATGCCAATCGGGATCAGCTCGTGCAGGTCTTCCTCAATCTGGTGAAAAATGCTGCCGAAGCGGTCGGTGACCGGCCGGACGGCGAAATCATGCTGACGACCGCCTATCGCCCGGGCATCCGCCTTTCGGTCGCCGGCACGCGCGAAAAGATCTCGCTGCCGCTGGAGTTCTGCGTCCACGATAACGGTCCTGGCGTTCCCGCCGATCTGCTGCCGCATCTTTTCGATCCGTTCATCACCACCAAGACTAACGGCAGCGGCCTCGGCCTGGCGTTGGTCGCCAAGATCATCGGCGATCACGGCGGCATCATCGAATGCGACAGCCAGAATAGCCGCACGACATTCCGCGTCCTTATGCCGGCGTCGAAGGACGCCTCGCTCGAAGACGCCTCTTCCGCAAGCTCGACAGGACCTTCTCGATGACAGCTACGATCCTCGTTGCAGATGATGATGCGGCCATCCGCACCGTGCTCAACCAGGCTTTGAGCCGCGCCGGCTATGACGTTCGCATCACCTCCAACGCCGCTACCCTCTGGCGCTGGATTTCGGCGGGTGAGGGCGATCTCGTCGTTACCGACGTGGTGATGCCCGACGAAAATGCCTTCGATCTGCTGCCGCGTATCAAAAAGGCGCGTCCCGATCTGCCCGTCCTCGTCATGAGCGCGCAGAACACCTTCATGACCGCCATCAAGGCCTCGGAGAAGGGTGCCTACGACTATCTGCCGAAACCCTTCGATCTCACCGAGCTGATCGGCATTATCGGCCGGGCGCTCGCCGAGCCGAAGCGCAAGCCCGCCAAGCTCGAAGAGGACATGCAGGATGGCATGCCGCTCGTCGGCCGCTCGGCGGCGATGCAGGAAATCTACCGCGTGCTCGCCCGGCTGATGCAGACCGACCTGACGCTGATGATCACCGGCGAATCCGGCACCGGCAAGGAGCTCGTCGCCCGCGCCCTGCATGATTACGGCAAGCGCCGCAACGGCCCCTTCGTCGCGATCAACATGGCGGCAATCCCGCGCGACCTGATCGAATCCGAACTCTTCGGCCACGAGAAGGGCGCCTTCACCGGCGCGCAGACCCGATCGACCGGCCGCTTCGAGCAGGCCGAAGGCGGCACGCTGTTCCTCGACGAAATCGGCGACATGCCGATGGACGCCCAGACCCGGCTCCTGCGCGTGCTGCAGCAGGGCGAATACACCACCGTCGGCGGCCGTACGCCAATCCGCACCGACGTGCGCATCGTCGCCGCCACCAACAAAGATTTGAAACAGGCGATCAACCAAGGCCTCTTCCGCGAGGATCTCTATTATCGCCTCAACGTCGTGCCGCTGCGCCTGCCGCCGCTGCGCGACCGCGCCGAGGACATTCCCGATCTCGTGCGCCATTTCATCCAGCAGGCGGAGAAGGAGGGACTCGGCTCCAAGCGCTTCGATCAGGAAGCGCTGGAACTGATGAAGGCCTATGCCTGGCCGGGCAATGTCCGCGAGCTGGAAAACCTCATCCGCCGCCTGATGGCGCTCTATCCTCAGGATGTCATCACCCGCGAGATCATCGACGCGGAACTTCGCTCCGACGTGCCCGACAGCCCGATCGACAAGGGTCCGATGCGCAGCGGCTCGATGACGATTGCCCAGGCCGTCGAGGAGAATATGCGCACCTATTTCTCGGGCTTCGGCGAAAACCTGCCGCCGCCCGGCCTCTACGACCGCGTGCTGACGGAAATGGAATATCCGCTGATCCTCGCTGCGCTGACGGCAACGCGCGGCAACCAGATCAAGGCGGCCGATCTTCTCGGCCTCAACCGCAACACGCTGCGCAAGAAAATCAGGGAGCTTGGTGTCTCGGTCTATAGAAGCTCGCGCACCGCCTGAATGAAAACTGGCTGAATGAAAAGAGGGCGGCGGGCCCTCATGTTGCCCACCGCCCACTTCCTCCCGGCGTCCGCCGCCACGGTCGGGAAGAGAATTGAATCTAGCTGAGCCGGGTCGCGGTTTATATCCGGGCGGACAAACAAAAGCGCAGTGTCATTCAACGGTCACAGAGCATTTGCGACGTGCGGATTGCCGCCCGGCGAATGTCATTGAAGTTGCTGTGGTCGTAGCCGCCGTGCCTGTGGATAGGCTGTGGATAACAGGTGGATGACCCGGGCGATCGGCGGGCGATAACGTCCGCAACTCCACTTGCATGTTGCCAATCCGTTCCGAATCTCGTCATCTGCCTCAGCTGCTGTCGACCTCCGCCGCAAACGTCGTCGATTGCATGCAACGGGCGCTCCGGCTGATGTCGTCGAGCGCCCTTTTGCTTTCCGCTCCTCGCATATCGACGTTCATGCCATAGATTACGCGAGTCGGTCGTCGATCGATCGCGCAATGCCGGCGAGCGGCCGGCACGTTTTTCAGGAGCTGCATGATGGAATATCGTCGTCTGGGAAAGTCGGGTCTGCAAGTGAGCGAGTTCTCCTTCGGCTCATGGGTGACATTCGGCAAGCAGGTCAATGGTGGCGACGCCGTCGACCTGATGAAGCTTGCCTATGACAATGGGGTGAACTTCTTCGACAATGCCGAAGGATACGAAAGCGGCAAGTCCGAGATCGTCATGGGCGAGGCGCTGAAATCGCTTGGCTGGAGCCGCGACAGCTTCGTCGTCTCCAGCAAGGTGTTCTGGGGAGGCCAGAAGCCGACGCAGCGCGGCCTTTCGCGCAAGCACGTGACCGATGCCTGCCATGCCGCGTTGAAGAGACTTCAGGTCGATTACCTCGACCTCTATTTCTGCCATCGCCCGGATATCGACACGCCGGTCGAGGAAACGGTCCGGGCGATGCACGATCTTGTCGCCCAGGGCAAGGTGCTCTATTGGGGCACCTCGGAATGGTCGGCGCAGCAACTGACGGAAGCCTATGCCGTGGCCCGCGATCTGCGCATCACGCCGCCGACCATGGAGCAGCCGCAGTACAATATCTTCGAACGCCACAAGGTCGAATCCGATTATCTGCCGCTCTACGACCTCATCGGCCTCGGCACCACGATCTGGTCTCCGCTCGCCTCAGGCGTCCTGACCGGCAAATACAATAACGGTGTGCCGGCCGACAGCCGTATGAACCTGCCGGGCTACGAATGGCTGAAAGAGAAGTGGTCCAGCGATGCCGGCCGCGCCCAGCTCAAACAGGTTGGCGAACTCGCCAAGCTTGCCGACGAGATCGGCCTGTCGATCACCCATCTCGCCCTGCTGTGGTGCCTCGCCAACCGCAACGTCTCCACCGTCATTCTCGGCGCCTCGCGCGCCAGCCAGCTGCAGGACAATCTTGCGGCCCTGTCCCACAGGCAGAAGATGACGCCTGAGGTACTGGACCGGATCGATGGGATCGTCGGAAACAAACCGGAAGCCCCGCGTCGATTCTAGAACCTGTCGCGCGAGACTTTGCGCTAACGACCTGCATGAAAATAGAGACCTAAAGGCTGCGGCATCAGGTCGACAGGCGCGGATCGTTCCCGACCCGCGCCTGTGGCACCATTCGGCATGCGGGACTACGCGAGGGCTTCCGCCTGACGGAGAAAGTTCTGGAACTGCTCCTCCGGGACGAACGAGCCGCCTGTCGTCCAGAGCACGTGCGTCGCTCGCGACATCTTCTCCGCAACGCCCTGTTCAGCCTGGAAACGCCGGCCTTCGCTGTGGCGCAAGAGGAAGTCGGGCCCGAGCAAGGCGGCGGCGGCCGAAGGCTCCAGCTTCTGCCTTTGGGTGATCCACGCCATGCGAAGCAGTTTGAACAGATCATTGTCGGCGGTCGTGTAGACGCCGGCGAGCATCTCTCGCATCACTTTGGCCACGAAGGCCGACATACGGGCGACGGCCATGCCGTCGGCTTCGGTCTTGTTGGTCAGGCCGACGTCATAGACCGACACCAGCTCCTGCGAACCCGACATCATGTGGACGAGGGCGCAGGGCGACTGCACCGGCTCGACGAAGAAGGCGTGCACATTGTCGCCGAAGATCGCCTTGGCGCCGAAGGCGACGCCCCCCGGTGCGCCGCCGATGCCGGAGGGCAAGTAGAGGAAAAGCGGATTTTCCTCGTCGATCGTGATCCCGCGCTCGTCGAGCTGCGTTGCCAGCTCTGACGCCGCCGCGCTGTAGCCGAGGAACAGGTGCCGAGACTGCTCGTCGTCGACGAAATAGATCGTTGGGTCGGTGTCGGCGATGTCGCGGGCGTTTTCGACGGCGGTCGTATAGTCAGCCTCGTGCTGGATGACATCGACGCCGAGCTTCCGCAGGCGCTCGACCTTCCAGGCCTTGGCGTCGGACGACATGTGGACCGTGGCTTTGAAGCCAAGCGCGCGCGCGGCGATGCCGACGCTCAAGCCGAGATTGCCGGTGCTGCCCACCGCCACGGTATGGCCTGAAAATAACGAGCGGGCCTCTTCCGTTGCCAGCTTCCGGATATCCTCGCCGGCGCCGAGCAGTCCCTTCTGACGGGCGAGGCCTTCTGCAAAGAGGAAAACCTCGTAGACGCCGCCGCGCGCCTTGATGGAGCCGGCAACCGGCAGGTGGCTGTCGGCCTTGATGAAGACGTTGCCGAACTCTCTCGTTCGGTAGCCGAGCGCCTCGCGGAGTTTCTTGAGTTCCACCAGTTCGGAGCGGATCTCGCCGCCCGTATCCTTCAGTTCCGGAAAGCATTCGGCAAGAACCGGCGCCAAGCGCTGCCAGTTCTGGCGCGCGCTCTGCACGTCGGCCGGTGAAACCGGCAGGTCCGAGGTGTCGATCGCCTGTTTCCGATAGGATGGATTGAGCCAGAGGGTGGGGCGGCCTGCGAGAACATCATCGCGAGCAGGATCACTGGGGAGTATCGTGTTCATGGACATTTCCATTCGTGAGCCGGGCTGCGGTTGGTCAGTGTCTCAGGACGCGGGCGAGGAAAGAGCGAGCCCGGTCGTTTTTCGGATTTTCGAAGAACTCGTCCGGCTTCCCGACCTCGATGATCGAGCCTTGGTCGATGTAAACGACGCGGTCGGCGACCTCTCTGGCGAAACCCATTTCGTGCGTCACCACCATCATGGTCATGCCTTCGGCGGCCAGTTCCCGCATGACGTCGAGGACTTCGCCGACCATTTCCGGATCGAGCGCGCTGGTGGGCTCGTCGAACAGCATCAAATGCGGCTCCATGGCGAGCGAGCGCGCGATGGCCACGCGTTGCTGCTGACCGCCGGACAACTGGCCCGGATATTTGTGCGCATGCGCCTTGAGGCCGACGCGGTCGAGGAGCTTCATGGCGGTCGCTTCGGCTTCTTCCCGCGACTTTTTGCGGACCCGCATCGGCGCGATGGCGATATTGTCCAGCACCGTCTTGTGCGGGAACAGGCCGAATTGCTGGAATACCATGCCGACGCCCTTACGGATCGCCGCGAGTTCGCGTTCTCCGCCGAGCTTCCGGTCGGCCTCGACCGGCATGTCATAGCCGTCCACGACGAGGCTGCCGGTCTGGTACATTTCGAGGCCGTTGACGCAGCGGATGAGGGTCGACTTTCCTGAGCCACTGGCCCCGAGGATGACCATGACTTCACCGCGTGTGACGGCGAGATCGATGTCCTTGAGCACATGGTGGGCGCCGTAGAACTTGTTCATGCTTTTCATTTCGACGATGGCGTTCATCGTGATGTCTCCGTGTTGGAACAGCTCAGCGCGCACTCGTTGCCATATGGTCTTCGAGCTTTCTGGCGGCATAGGTGATCATCGAGCCGACCAGGAAATAGGTGACGAGCAGGAACGAGAGGACTTCGAAAGTCCGGTCGCCATATTGCGGGTTCGCCAGGATCATCTGCCCCGCGCGGAGAAAATCCGTCAGCCCGATGATGAAGACGAGCGGCGCGGAGTTGAAGATGTCGAGCACGTTGCCGACCAGCGGCGCCACCACGACCCGGAGCGCCTGTGGCAGAACGATCGAGCGGTTGATGTCGAATTCGCTGATGCCGAGAGACCTTGCCGCCTCGGTCTGGGCGCGCGGAACCGCCTGAAGCCCGCTTCGGACATATTCGGCGACATAGGCGGAGTAGAAGATCGTGAAGCCGATCATGCCGCGCGCGACGTCGGCCAGTCCCAACTGCGGTGCAAGGACCGGCATGAGAATCCAGATCCAGTAAACGACGAGGATGAGCGGCACCGAGCGCATGACTTCGATGTACCAGGTGCAGATGATCCTGAGACTTGAGTGCCGGCTCTGCCGTCCGAACGCGAGCAGGATGCCGATCGGCAGAGACAGGACCGACGTCACCAGCGTCAGCAGGACGCTGAGAAGAAGTCCGCCCCAGAGCTCCACGCCCGGAGGGGCCATGACCGCAACGACGACGATGAAGCCCGTAAACGCCGCAGCAGGCATCGCCTTCCTGGACAATGGCACATACGACGTCAGCACCCATCCCAGCGAGGTTGCGGCAACGATGCCTGCCGCGGACAGGGCGTTCTGCGGATCGCCATGATCGACGATCAAAATCAACAAGGGAACGAGAGCGAGAACCAGCCCATGGTGAGGCTTGAACGAAAACACGCAGCCGAGACCGGCGCCGAGGGTCGCTGCCATGATCGCCGACGCCGTCCATGCGCGCCACGCCTGATCGGCTGGAAAAACGCCGATCATCAGCACCCGCAGGCTCTGCACGATGATATCCCACCTTGCCGTGGTGAGCGCCCAGTCAAGGATCGAACAGGCAATCCAGAGAACGCCCGGAATGACCAGCAGCGACAGGGCGACGTCGAAAGGCTTTCCAAACAGGTTGTGGCGGGTCCATTTTATTGAGGTGGCGATCATTGCGACACTCCCATGGGGTTAAGACGGCGGTTCGCCCAGTACACCGACGAACTGATGATCCAGCTGAGGACCAGGTAGGACGCCATGACGATGATGATGCCTTCAAGGCTGTGGCCGGTCTGATTGGCGATCGTCCCGTAAATGTTGAACAGATCCGGAAATCCGACCGCGATCCCGAGCGCGGTGTTTTTGGTCAGGCTGATATACTGATTGCCGAAGGAGGGGAGAACGACGCGGAACACTTGCGGAAGGATGATGTCGTTGACGGTGTCGCGCCGGCTGAGCCCCAGCGATCCGGCGGCTTCCCATTGGGCCTTCGGAAGAGCGTCGATCGCGCCGCGGACGGTTTCGGCGATGAAGGAAGCGCTGCTCACGACGACGGCAACGAGAAGGGCTGCCATCTCCGGGCTGATGCTCGTTCCCCCGCTGGCCTTGAACTTGTTGGCGACGGGGAAATTCACGATCATCCCGCCGGTCGCGACCAGCAGCCCGAGGCAGACGACCGCCGCGCCGACGCATATCCGCCGCGCTCCACGGATGGGGTCGAATATTGCGCCGAGCGCCGACACTCCTGTGGCGGTGACCAGGATCAGCGAAAGGGTGGATGCGCCGCCGGTCCAGGACAGCGTGGGGAGGTATATGCCTTGCTGGCTGACGATAAGGCCACCGTAGAGCTTTGCTGCAGACGCCATTGGCGGAAAGTGCAGTACGACCGCGAAATACCAGAAGACAAGCTGTATGAGCAGCGGCGTGTTGCGAACGAATTCGACGATCCAGAAACAGAGATTTCTCACCACCCAGTTGGTCGACAGACGGCCGACGCCGAGCATCGTTCCGAGGATCGTGCTGAGGATGATCGCCAGCAGTGCGATCTTGGCGGTGTTGAAAATGCCTGTGACGAAAGCCGACGCGATCGACATCTCCGAAGAGAACTGGGCGAGGTTGGGGACGAAGCCTTCAACAGACGTCAGCGTTAATCCTTCGCTAATATCGAAGCCGGCGGTGTTAGCAAGAAACGAGAAGCTGAACCGTATGCCCTTCTCGGCAAGCCCCGCCTTGACCGCATATGCCAGGATGCCGAGCAGCACGACGACCAGAGCGACGATTCCCAGCTGGATCGCTTCGTGCCGGATGCGATTGCGCAGGCGCAGCGACCTCAGCCTATCGTTGTCTGGCATGCCGTGGATCGCACTCGTTTCGTGGATTGTCATGTTCAGGCTCCAAGTGCTTGGGGGGCGGAACGACATGGTTCCGACCCCCGGCCGGCGTCAGTTCCAGAGCGGCGAGTAGATTGCGCCACCCTGCGTCCACAAGGCGTTCGGCGTGCCCCTGCGGTCGAGATACATCTTGGTCTTCGGACCGAGGTTGCGATCATAGGCCTCGCCGTAGTTGCCGACGGCCTTGATCGCCTGAGCCATGAAGTCGTCGGAGAGGCCGAAGTCCTTGCCGTAGCCGCCGCCATTGCTGCCGAGGAACTTCTGAATGAAGGGATCCTCGCTCTTCAGCTTTTCGGCCAGATTGGCCTGGGTGATCTCGGACTCCTCGGCCTGGAAGAGGCCGTACTCGATCCAGCGCAGCGCATTGCGCCACTTGGAGTCGTTGGCAGCCACGAAGCCGCCGAACGGAGACTTGTCCAGCGTATCCGGGAGGATCAGATAGTCGGCTGGCTTCGGTGCATTCCCCGCCCAGGCGGCAAGAGCTGATTTGTCGGTGCTCATCGCATTGCAACGACCCGAGTTGAGCGCGGAGAAAAGCTTCTCGAGGTTTTCATAGGTCAGGACCTTGGAGTCCTTCCAACCACGCGCCTTGAAGACAGCAGCCAGAACCGTCTCGGTGGCCGATCCCTGGGTGGTGCAGATTGTTGCACCATCGAGGTCTGCGAATTCCTTGATCCCGGCATCAGTTTTCACCATGAGGCCGGTACCGTCGTAGAAGTTGATCGGCAGAAAATCGATCGCGATTGACGATTCACGCGCCGGTTTGATCGTGGTGTGGGCGAAGACGACATCGACCTGGCCGGTGAGAACTGCGTCAAAGCGGCTCTTGTCGGTCACCGTGATGAACTTGACCTTGGCGGCGTCGCCGAGAACGCCGGCGGCAACCGCCTTGCAGAAGTCGACATCGAGCCCTTCCATCTGTCCGGTCGTGGTATTGAGATACCCGAAGCCGGGAGCGGTGTTATCGGTGCCGCAGTTGAGCACACCGCGCTGCTTGACCGTGTCGAGAACGGAAGCGGAAGCATTGGCCGCCGTGAACGCAACGCCTGCGAAAACGCCGGCAGTCAGGATTTTGAGTAGTTTCATCGAAGTTCCCCTTTCGGATCGCATAGTGACGGTGACGCCAAATCAATGAGCAATGGCTCGATCGAAAGTCCGGTAAGACGCTGGAGGCGTTATCGCCTTTCTGAATACGTCGTTCCCATTATTGGCCAAGGTCTGCGTGCGATCCTCGCTCCCAGTCCCATCAATTGGCAGATGGACAGTAGGAGCGGGGTCTCTTCAAATCTACTTAATTCTCCTGAGGTGATACATTAGGAAATCTGTTGGTTTTGCCCCGATGCCCCCGTGAGGTTTATCGGGGTGGTGCTCGGTGCGCCGGCACCCGGCGTCAGGAGAGGGGCGGCTTCTCGGCCATCCGGTCGAGGAACGCCTGAAGGGCCGGACTGCGCTTTTCCTCTGTCCGGAAGGCGATAAATATCCTCCGGCGGATTTCCGGAACGAGCCTGCAGACCCAGACGTCTTCGAGATCGTAGCTGGCGCGCAGGCCAGGCAGGATCGAGATGCCGTAATTCTGCCGGATTAGCGCGATGGTCACTTCGAAACCTTTGCATCTCGCTACGATGTTGGGCTTGAAGCCCTCTTCCTGACAGGCTTCCACCAGCATCCTCGTATAGGTGTCGGACGCGGTGTCGATCGCCCACCGCTCATCCCGAAGCTCATGCAGGCCGACGGTCGGCCGCTCCGACAGCCTGTGATCCCTCGAGACCATGACGTTGAAGACGTCCTCCATCAGGAAGATCGTCTCGATGTTGGGATCGAGCGCGCCGGTCGGTATGTTCAAGTCATCGATAATCGCGACGTCAGTCTGCCAGCTGCGCAGCGCGGCAACGCTTTCGCCCGGCTCCATTTCTTCGAACTGGACGGTGAGGTGAGGGTGCCGTTCGGCGAGATCGTAGACGACCTTCGGAATGAGGGCGGCGGCCACGGAAGGAAACGCCGCCACCCGAAGTTCGCCGGAAACGACGCTTTTCAATTCAGCGATGTCTGCTTTCGCCGATTCGATTTCGATGAGGATCTTCTCTGCCCGCAGCACCAGCTGCTGGCCGGCGGGCGTCATGACAACGCCCCGGCCGCGTCGCTCGACGAGCCGTATGCCGACCTCTTCTTCAAGAAGCGCAATTTGTTGCGACACGGCCGACGGCGAGACGTGCAAGGCTTCTGCCACCGCGGCCATGGTCTTGCGGATCGACAGTTCGCGCAGCGCCCGCAGACGTCCGACATCCATTTCGACCTCCTCGCAGCTCCGAAATCATTAGCATGTCTGAACGTATAAGCAAATATTATTAACTTTTTCTGGTGTTTCGATCGATCTAGGGTCCGCCTCACGAATTCGAGGAATTGGAGAACTCAGATGACCAACGCTGCAAGGGTGCATTTCAACACCACCGTCCAGGAGGCTGATCCACTCGTCGCCGATGCCCTCGCGTCCGAGCGGGCCCGCCAGCAGAACCAGATTGAGCTCATCGCTTCGGAGAATATCGTCAGCCGTGCGGTTCTGGACGCCTTGGGGCACGAGATCACCAATAAGACGCTCGAAGGCTATCCGGGCAACCGTTTTCACGGTGGCGGGCAGTTCGTCGACATTGCCGAACAGGCCGCGATCGACCGCGCCAAGCAGCTGTTCAATTGCGGCTACGCCAACGTCCAGCCGCATTCGGGGACGCAGGCCAACCTTGCCGTCTTCTTCCTGCTGCTGAAGCCAGGCGAAAAGGTGCTATCGCTGGACCTTGCGGCCGGTGGCCACCTGTCGCACGGCATGAAGGCGAACCTGTCGGGCCGCTGGTTCGACGCCAACAATTACAGCGTCAACCCGCAGAACGAGGTCATCGACCTCGATGAGATGGAGCGCATCGCCGAAGAGATCCGCCCGAAGCTGCTGATCACCGGTGGTTCGGCATATCCGCGCGAACTCGACTTCGAGCGCATGTCGAAGATCGCAAAGAAGGTCGGCGCCCACTTCCTGGTGGATATGGCCCATATCGCCGGCCTTGTTGCAGGCGGCGTCCATCCTTCGCCGTTCCCGCATGCCGACATCGTGACCTGCACCACGACCAAGACGCTGCGCGGTCCGCGTGGCGGCCTGATCCTCACGAACAACGAGGAATGGTACAAGAAGCTGCAAGCGGCAGTGTTTCCCGGCGTCCAGGGCTCGCTGCACAGCAACGTCCTGGCCGCCAAGGCGATCTGCCTGGGCGAAGCCCTCCGCGACGATTTCAAGGTCTATGCCCGCCAGGTCGTGGCGAACGCGAAAGTCCTCGCCGAAACGCTTGCCGATCGTGGTATTCGCATCGTTTCCGGCGGCACCGACACCCACATCATCCTGCTCGATCTGTCGAGCAAGGGACTGCTTGGAAAACAGGCCGAGACGCTGCTCGCCAAGGCGAACATCACATCCAACAAGAACCCGATCCCCGGCGACAGTCCCCGTCCTCCGGAGTGGGTGGGCATGCGCCTTGGCTCGTCCGCTGCGACGACGCGCGGCCTGAAGGAGGAGGAATTCCGGGTCCTCGGCCATGTCATCGCGGATCTCATCGACGCCGAAACAGAGGGCAGGACCGACGAGATCGTCGGAACCGCCCGGGCGAAGATCGCGGAATTAACCGAGAAGTTCCCGGTCTACGGCCACTAGGCAACGTACCCACGATGCGGAAATGCCCCGCCCACATCGCTAGGCGCGGCATTTTGCCGGTTGGAGCTTGGATGCAATGGAGCACACCATGGGAATGGACAGATTCACACGCGCCGCAAACATCGACGGCAAAGCGTACGCAGCAGGGCTCCTCGAGCGCATCAAGACCGATGTCGAAACGCTCAAGGCAACGACTGGAACCGTTCCCGGTCTGGCCGTCGTTCTGGTGGGGCACGACCCGGCAAGCGCAATCTACGTGAGTTCAAAGCGCCGTCAGACCGTTGCCGCCGGGATGCGGTCCTTCGAATATCGGCTTGCTCAGGAAACCACGCAGGGCGAACTTCTTGACCTCGTGCATCACCTTAACAACGATGCAGAAGTACATGGAATTCTTGTTCAGTTGCCGCTGCCGGCGCATTTGGATCCGAACTCCGTGATCCAGGCCATCAATCCCGACAAGGATGTCGACGGCTTCCATGTATCGAATGCCGGCCGCCTTGCCACCGGCAACCCGGCTTTGATTCCCTGTACGCCGCTCGGCTGCATGATGCTCATTAAGGATACGCTCGGCGAGAGCCTCTCCGGCCTTCATGCCGTCATCGTCGGCAAGTCCAACATCGTCGGAAAGCCGATGGCGCAGATGCTGATGAATGCCCACTGTACCGTCACGGTCGTTCACTCGCAGACAAGGAACGCGGCGGAGCTCTGCCGGACAGCCGACATTCTTGTCGTCGCGGCAGGTCGGGCAGGCTTGGTTCGTGGTGACTGGATCAAACCCGGCGCCGTCGTGATCGACGTCGGCATCAATCGGATCCAGGACGGCGAAAAATCACGGATCGTCGGCGACGTGGCATATGGCGAAGCCGGCCACGCGCGCGCCATCACGCCGGTGCCGGGCGGCGTCGGCCCGATGACGATCGCATGCCTGCTGTCCAACACGCTCGCCGCATTCCGCCGTCATCACGCGATGATTGCCGCGGCCTGAGACGACGAACAAGGAAATAGACATGACCATCACGGCCCCTCGCTACGCTCTGCGTGTCGCATGCCCGTCGATCCGCGGCGTGACAGCCGCCATCGCCGGCTATCTCTCCCAGAACGGCTGCAACATCTCCGACAGCGCGCAATTCGACGACGCCGACACCGGACGCTATTTCATGCGGATCAGTTTCCAGCCGCATGACGGACATACACTTGACCAGCTTCGTCAGGGCTTCGAACCGATCGCCGGGAAGTTCGAGGCGAGCGCCGAATTTTTCGATGAGAGCGAGAAGAAGAAGGTGATCCTG
This sequence comes from Rhizobium redzepovicii, assembly GCF_019793435.1. Classification (GTDB taxonomy): domain Bacteria; phylum Pseudomonadota; class Alphaproteobacteria; order Rhizobiales; family Rhizobiaceae; genus Rhizobium; species Rhizobium redzepovicii. The sequence goes on from NZ_JAILYH010000004.1 coordinate 313,391, forward strand.
ATGGTGAGCCGCTTCGGCCACTGCCTGAACGATCTCCTCTACCGCTGGCGCATCGGGGCGCTTCCGATCGACATCGTCGGCGTGATCTCCAACCACACGGATTACCAGCGGGTCGTCGTGAACCACGACATCCCGTTCCACTGCATCAAGGTGACTAGGGAAAACAAGCCCGAGGCCGAGGCGAAGCAGATGCAGATCGTCGAGGAGTCAGGCGCCGAACTCATCGTGCTGGCCCGCTACATGCAGGTCCTGTCCGACGACATGTGCCGCAAGATGTCCGGCAGGATCATCAACATCCACCACTCCTTCTTGCCGAGTTTCAAGGGCGCCAATCCTTATAAGCAGGCATTCGAACGGGGCGTGAAGCTCATCGGCGCGACGTCGCACTACGTCACCGCAGACCTCGATGAAGGCCCGATCATCGAGCAGGACATCGTCCGCGTCACCCATGCGCAGAGCGGCGAGGACTATGTCAGCCTCGGCCGCGACGTCGAAAGCCAGGTGCTGGCCCGGGCCATCCACGCCCACATCCATGGCCGGGTGTTCATCAACGGCAACCAGACCGTCGTCTTTCCTGCTTCACCCGGCTCCTACGCGTCGGAGCGCATGGGCTGACCGCGGCATGCTCAGGTCAGCAGGAGCGGGATCACCCATCGAACTTCCATTCTCGTGAGTGACGGACCACGTTCATCCGCGGCTTGACAATGTGACGGAGTGCGTTGCATTTTCGCCACAATGCGTTGCTTAAAGGTCACGCAGGGTTTTGGACATTCGCTCCCGATCGAGTCGTTCCAGCGCTGGCTTTCTTGAGCCGGCGTTCTTTGGTTTCGATCGGATGGCGCGGGCGGCGGGTGCCGTCTGAAGAGAGGCCGAATGACGCAGGATGGGGTATCGCCGGCGGCGGGCGAGGCGGTGACTACGGTGACCGATCGCCGCGCCCTTTTCGCCGTGCCCGGCCTGGTACTTGCCGGCGGCGCGCTTCTCTGCGCCACCGCGACACTGTTCGTGCTGCTCGGCCTCACGCCGATCGCGCCGACGTCGCATGTCGTCATCACCTCGGTCATCGTCAATTCCTTCTTCGTCCTGACGCTGCTGGCGCTGATCGCCCGTGAGGTGGCAAGGCTGCTCAAGGCGCGCACCCGCGGCCGGGCGGCTGCACGCCTGCATATCCGCATCGTCGTGCTCTTCTCGATCGTCGCGATCACGCCGGCGATCCTCGTTGCCATCTTTGCCAGCATCACGCTGAATGCCGGCCTCGACCGCTGGTTTGCGCTGCGCACCCAGTCGATCGTCAGCTCGTCGCGCAATATCGGCCAGGCCTATATGATGGAAAACGCCAGCTACCTGCAGGGGCAGACGGTTTCCATGGCCAACGACCTGGAGCGCAACCGCGCGCTCTACAGTCTGGATAGAACGGGCTTTGCCGACTTGATGACGCGCCAGGCGAGGGGTCGCGGCCTGCTCGGCTCCTTCCTCGTCGAGCGCGACGGCTCGGTCGTCGTCCAGGCCGACATCACCACTGAAAAACCGTTGCCGGCAATCCCGCAGGACGCGCTGGAGAAGGCCGCGGCCGGCCAGCCGACGCTCATTCCGCCAGGCGTCACCAACCTCGTCGGCGCCATCATCAAGCTCGATGCCATCCCGGGCACCTTCCTCTATACGGTGCGCGCCGTTGATCCCAAGGTCATGGGCGCCATGCGCATGATGGAGGAGAACGCCACCGAATATCGGTCGATGGAAGCCAATCGCTTCTCGCTGCAGATCGCCTTCGCGGTGCTTTATATCGGCTTCGCGCTGATCGTGCTGCTCGCGGCGATCTGGACCGCGATTGCCGTTGCCGACCGCATCGTCCGGCCGATCCGGCTGTTGATCACCGCAGCCGATAGCGTCGCATCGGGCAATATGGACATCGTCGTGCCGGTGCACGCCGTCGATGGCGACGTCGCCAATCTGTCGCGCACATTCAACAAGATGATCTCGGAAATCCGTACCCAGCGCGACGAGATCCTCGAAGCCAAGGACGAGGTCGACGACCGCCGCCGTTTCATCGAGGCGGTGCTGTCCGGCGTCACCGCCGCCGTCATCGGCGTCGAGCAGGACCGCCGTATCGCCATTGTGAACAGTTCGGCCGAGACGCTGATGTCGCTGTCGGCCGATCAGATGCTCGGCAAGCAGCTGGCCGATATCGCGCCTGAGGTCGATCACGTGCTGACCGAAGCGGCGTCGCGTCATCGCGGCGATTTCCGCAAGCAGATCGCGTTGGTGCGCGGCGGCACGGTGCGCACACTGAGCGTGCAGGTCACCCGCGAAGAAGTGCGCGATATGAGCGAATCCTATGTGATCACGCTCGACGACATCACCGACCTCGTCATCGCCCAGCGCTCGACCGCCTGGGGCGACGTGGCACGGCGCATCGCCCATGAGATCAAGAACCCGCTGACCCCGATCCAGCTTTCCGCCGAGCGCATCCAGCGCCGTTACGGCAAGCAGATCGACCCGAACGACCGGACCGTCTTCGATCAGTGCACCGATACGATCATCCGCCAGGTCGGTGATATCGGCCGCATGGTCGACGAATTCTCCGCCTTTGCCCGCATGCCGAAGCCGACCAAGGAGCCGAGCGACCTGCGCGATATCCTGCGCGACGCGATCTTCTTGCGTGAGATGGGCAACCATCACGTCACCTTCGAGCAGGATTTCGGCGACCAGCCGCTGGAGGGCCTGTTCGACAGCCGCATGCTCGGCCAGGCCTTCGGAAATCTCATCAAGAATGCTGTGGAATCGATCGAGGCGGTGCCGAGCGACGAGCGGGACGAACGCAAAATTCTCGTGCGCGCCGCACTCGATGCCGACCGCGACCGCTTCACCGTCGACGTGATCGACAATGGCCGCGGGCTGCCGGTGGAGAACCGCCACAGCATTCTGGAACCCTATATGACGATGCGCGAGAAGGGCACCGGCCTCGGCCTCGCCATCGTCAAGAAGATCATCGAGGAACATGGCGGGCAGCTCGAGCTGCATGATGCGCCCGCCGATTTTGACCGGGGAAGAGGGGCCATGATCCGCGTGCATCTGCCACGCCTGGATCCGACGCCTGCTGCCCCCGCAGCCAATGACAAGGAAAGCGTTTATGGCCTCTGATATTCTCGTCGTCGACGATGAGCATGATATTCGCGAGATCGTTTCCGGCATTCTCTCCGACGAAGGGCACGAGACGCGCACCGCCCATGACAGCGACAGCGCGCTGGCGGCAATTTCCGATCGCGTACCGCGGCTGATCTTCCTCGATATCTGGATGCAGGGCAGCAAGCTCGATGGTCTGTCGCTACTCGACGAGATCAAGACCCGCCATCCGGAATTGCCCGTCGTGATGATATCAGGCCATGGCAACATCGAGACCGCCGTCTCGGCGATCAAGCGCGGCGCCTTCGATTTCATCGAGAAGCCTTTCAAGGCCGACCGGCTGATCCTGATCGCCGAACGGGCGTTGGAGAATTCCAAGCTGAAGCGCGAGGTTTCTGAGCTGAAACGCCGCACCGGCGACGCATTGGAGCTGATCGGCACCTCGGTCGCCGTGTCGCAGCTGCGCCAGACGATCGAGAAGGTCTCGCCGACCAACAGCCGCATCATGATCCTCGGCGCATCCGGCTCCGGCAAGGAGCTGGTGGCGCGGATGATCCACAAGAAGTCGACGCGCGCCAACGGCCCCTTCGTGGCGATCAACGCCGCCAACATCACGCCGGATCGCATGGAGGTGGCGCTGTTCGGCACCGAGGGCACACCCGGCCAGGCCCGCAAGATCGGCGCGCTCGAGGAAGCCCATCGCGGCATCCTCTATCTCGACGAAGTCGGCGAGATGCCGCGCGAAACGCAGAACAAGATCCTGCGCGTGCTGGTCGATCAGCAGTTCGAGCGCGTCGGCGGCTCCAAGCGCGTCAAGGTCGACGTCCGCATCATCTCCTCTACCGCCTATAATCTCGAAAGCCGCATCACTGAGGGATGGTTCCGCGAGGATCTCTATCATCGCCTCGCCGTCGTGCCGGTGCGCGTGCCGGCGCTGGCCGAACGGCGCGAGGATATTCCCTTCCTCGTCGATCAGCTGATGCGCCAGATTTCCGAGCAGGCCGGCATCCGTCCGCGCCGCATCGGCGACGACGCCATGGCGGTGCTGCAGGCCCATGACTGGCCGGGCAATATCCGCCAGCTGCGCAACAATATCGAGCGGCTGATGATCCTTGCCCGCACCGACGGACCGGATGCGCCGATCACCGCCGACATGCTACCGACCGATCTCGGCGACATGCTGCCGAAGGTGTCCGCCAAGAACGACTATCACATCATGACGCTGCCGCTGCGCGAAGCCCGCGAGATGTTCGAGAAGGACTATCTGATCGCCCAGATTAACCGCTTCGGCGGCAATATCTCGCGCACTGCCGAGTTCGTCGGCATGGAGCGGTCGGCACTGCACCGCAAGCTGAAGTCGCTCGGCGTCTGATCTTTCCGGCGCGGGCATTGCCGCGCCACATTCCCTCTATCGCTTTCTGCAAGACCGGGTTTCCCATGCCGAGAATTGCTTATGTGAATGGCCGTTACGTCAAGCATTCCGATGCCAGCGTGCATATCGAGGATCGCGGTTACCAGTTCGCCGACGGCGTCTACGAGGTCTGCGAGGTCCGCCATGGCTATATCGTCGATCTCACCCGCCATCTGAACCGTCTCGACCGGTCGCTGGGTGAGCTCAGCATCGCCTGGCCGATGGGCCGGGCCGCGCTGACACAGGTCATCCGCGAGACACTGCGCCGCAACCATGTCCGCAACGGGCTTTTCTATATGCAGGTAACGCGCGGCGTCGCGCGGCGCGATCATGTCTTCCCGGCCAAGGGGACGCCGCCGTCGCTTGTCATCACCGCCAAGAGCACCGATCCCAAAATCATCGCCGCCAAGAACGCCAATGGCATCAAGGCGATCACGCTCGCCGACAACCGCTGGGACCGCGTCGATATCAAGTCCGTCGGCCTGCTGCCCAATGCCATGGCCCGCCAGCAGGCCAAGGAGGTCGGCGCCCAGGAGGCCATCTATGTCGATGGCCACGGCATGGTGAAGGAAGGAGCGGCGACCAATGTCTGGATCGTCGATTCCGAGGGAATGCTGGTGACGCGGCCGGCCGAACACGGCATCCTGCGCGGCATTACCCGCACCACCTTAATAGATGTCGCAGCCAAGCTCGGCCTTGAAATCGCCGAGCGGAATTTCTCGGTTGCCGAGATGCTCGCGGCTCGCGAGGTCTTCCTCACCGCAGCCACAAGTATTTGTTTTCCGGTCGTTTCCGTCAATGACCAGACGATCGCCAACGGTCATCCGGGCAGCGTTTCGCAGAAAGTCCGCGAAGCCTTTTTCGACGTTGCGGAAAAGATTGCGATTTGATACCAAGATTTGCTGGACGGGTGGAATGAGGGTGCCACCGGTCTTTCATGGTGAGATTGATTGATACTCCACCGGCCAGCTCAGGTCGGCAATAAAGAAAGAAGCGGCGCGATGGCGGAACGTTCTCAGAATCTTCAGGATCTATTTCTTAATACTGTTCGCAAGCAAAAGATTTCCCTGACAATCTTTTTGATCAACGGCGTGAAACTCACGGGCGTTGTTACGTCTTTTGACAATTTCTGTGTTCTTCTTCGCCGTGACGGCCATTCGCAGCTCGTGTATAAGCATGCGATCTCGACGATCATGCCGGGCCAGCCCATGCAGATGTTCGAGAGCGAAGAAGCAGCGTCCTAACAGGATCAGCCGTCATTTCGACACGCGATACCAAGAACGATTCGATCATCCCTGAGGCCGCCAAGCACAGGGACGACATGCGCGCGACCGTCGTCGTGCCGGTTCTGAAATCGCGCAGCCGCGGCGGTCAGACCGAATCGGCCTCGACCCGCACGCCGGAAAGCCGCCTCGAAGAGGCGACGGGCCTTGCCCAGGCGATCGACCTCGACGTCGTCAGCGGCTCGATCGTGCCGGTCAATGACCCGCGACCGGCGACATTGCTCGGCACCGGCAAGATCGAGGAAATCAAGGCGCTGCTCGATGAGCGCGATTCCGGTCTCGTAATCGTCGATCACCCGTTGACACCGGTGCAGCAGCGCAATCTCGAGAAGGAATGGAACGCCAAGGTCATCGACCGGACGGGCCTCATTCTCGAAATCTTCGGCCGCCGCGCCTCCACCAAGGAGGGCACGCTGCAGGTTGATCTCGCCCATCTGAATTATCAGAAGGGCCGGCTGGTCAGAAGCTGGACCCACCTTGAACGCCAGCGCGGCGGCGGCGGCTTCATGGGCGGCCCCGGCGAAACCCAGATCGAAGCCGACCGGCGGTTGCTTCAGGACCGCATCATCAAGCTCGAACGCGAGCTGGAGCAGGTCGTGCGCACCCGCCAGCTCCACCGTGCCAAGCGCCGCAAGGTGCCGCACCCGATCGTGGCGCTCGTCGGCTATACCAATGCCGGCAAGTCGACCCTGTTCAACCGCATCACCGGCGCCGGCGTGCTGGCCGAAGACATGCTCTTTGCCACGCTCGACCCGACGCTGCGCCGGATGAAGCTGCCGCACGGCCGCACCGTCATCCTGTCCGACACCGTCGGTTTCATCTCCGACCTGCCGACCCATCTGGTAGCCGCCTTCCGGGCGACGCTGGAAGAGGTGCTGGAAGCCGATCTCATCCTGCATGTCCGGGATATGTCCGATCCCGACAATCAGGCCCAAAGCTCCGACGTGATGCGCATCCTTGGTGATCTTGGCATCGACGAGGCCGAAGCGGCGAAGCGGCTGATCGAGGTCTGGAACAAGATCGACCGGCTGGAGCCAGAGGTGCACGACACCATGGTGCAGAAATCAACAGGCGCCAGCAATGTCGTAGCCGTCTCAGCCGTCAGCGGCGAGGGCGTCGACACGCTGATGGACGAGATCAGCCGCCGGCTTTCCGGCGTCATGACCGAAACCACAGTCCGCCTTCCCGTCGATAAGCTGGCGCTGCTGCCCTGGCTCTACGACCACGCGATCGTCGACGGCCGCGAGGACAATGAAGACGGCTCGATCACGCTCGATCTGCGCCTCTCCGAAACCGAAGCGACCGAACTCGAACGCCGCATCGGCAGTGGGCCGAAGGCTTCGAAGGAAGATTGGGAGCGGTAAGGCACCTATTCTCTCTGGGCTCCAGCCACTGAATCGTTCGCGCTCAAGGACTTGGAAGGCGCCAAACTCACCCTCCCTCATTCCTGTGCCTGTCACAGGAATCCAGCCACCGCGCGTCTGCGCGGTGAATCACTCTTTTCAAAGCAAGTGAATATCCCGTGTCAGATGGGCCGAGAGGCGATGCCGCCGAGTGCTCACTCAGTGCCCGAGATCACAGCCCGCTCAATCGCCTTCGCCGCCTGCCAGATCTCCTCCATCCGCTCCAGGCTGGCCGCTTCCAGTGTCTCGCCTGCTGCATCAAGAACATTCTCGATGTGATTGAAACGACGACGGAATTTCATATTCGTTCCGCGCAGCGACTGTTCTGGATCGGCCTTCACATGCCGGCCGATATTGACCACCGCAAAGATCAGGTCGCCGAGTTCGTCGCTGACTTTTGCCCGATCACCGTCTCTCAGCGCCACCCGCAGCTCATCAATCTCTTCCTCGATCTTGTCGAGGATCGGCTCGGGCGCCGACCAGTCGAAACCGACCTTGGCGGCGCGTTCCTGCAGCTTCAGCGCTTCCGTCAAAGCCGGAAAGCTGCGCTGCACCGATCCCAGGAAGCCGCCCTTGAAATCTTCGGTGATCCCGCGCCTTGCCCGGCGCTCGGCGCGATCGCGTTTTTCCGCCTGCTTGATTTCGTCCCACTGAATCTTCACCGCGTCCGGCGTGTCGGCTGCCGAGCGGGCGAAGACATGCGGGTGGCGGCGGATCATCTTGGTGGTGATGGCGTTGATGACGTCGCCGAAGGAGAATTCGCCGGCCTCCTCGGCCATGCGGGCATGGAATACCACCTGCAGCAGCAGGTCGCCCAGCTCGTCGCAGAGATCGTCCATATCGCCGCGCTCGATCGCGTCGGAGACCTCATAGGCTTCCTCGATCGTATAGGGTTTGATCGTCTCAAAATTCTGCTCGATGTCCCAGGGGCAGCCGGTCTCGGGATGGCGCAATGCCGCCATGATCTCGATCAGCCGGGAAATATCTTTGGAAGGTTCCATGGTGCCTCAGTTGAGCGGGACTCAGTTAAGGGGAATATCGTTGGCGCTCTTCGACGACTGGTAGGTCGTGGAAAGCGCGTCGTAGCGGGCCTTGATGCGCGCGGTCTGCGCCATGAGCGCGGTCTTCGGCTGAGCCTCTTCGGTCTCGACGAGATCGGCGATGGCAAAGCTATTCCAGAAGCCGTTTTGCCTGCGATAGCCGCCGGGTTCAAGTCCGAAGACCTCCTTGAGGATCTTCAGGTCGTGCGGAATGGCGAAGGCATCGCGGGAATCCTCATGGCTGAAGAAATAATAGAAATTGTCGAAGCCCGCCCAAGTGATCGCCGACATGCACATGGTGCAGGGTTCGTGCGTCGACAGGAAGATCAGATCCTTGGTCGCCGGCTTCTCGCCAAGTTCGTAGAAGCGCTTCAGCGTATGCACCTCGCCGTGCCAGAGCGGGTTCTCCAACTCGTTATTGGTCTCGGCGACGACGAGCGACAGATCGGATTTGCGCAGGATCGCCGCGCCGAACACCTTGTTGCCCAGGGAAACGCCGTGCTCGGTCAGCGGCAGGATATCGTTCTCGATGACCGAAAGCAGGCGGGCGGCGATCGTCTTGTCAGGCATTGGCGTCTCCGGTTTTCCCTCAGTCTATCGTCTTGGCGGCGCGAGCGAAATGCGCCAAACGCCGGTGGACGCCGTTTGTCACAGGCTTTATACTGCGCTGCAGCAAAGAGAGTGGGATCAGGTGGTTTTCGTCAGCACGGGTGACTTTTCTCAAATCGCCGACGACGCGAGCAAAAGAATACGCGCTTGCTGGGGCTTTCGAATTTCTGTTCCTTCAATCCCTTGTCGATCACGGGCATATTCTGGCAACTTCGAAGTGGATTGATGATGTCTCCCAAGACTGAGCAGCTTTCGGTATTTCCAGCCTTCTTTCGCGTGGAAGGCCAGAAGACGGCTGTCTTCGGCAATGGCGACGAGGCTTTCGCCAAGGTGCGGCTGCTGCTCAACACGCGGGCGCGGATCGTTGCCTATGCCGACAGGCCGGAAGCCGATTATCACGCCTTCCTGATTGCCAACCGCATCGAGACCGTACGCGCCGGCTTTTCCGCCGAGCAGGTCGCGGATTCGGCACTGGTTTTCGCCGCCACCGGCGATGAAGCCGAGGATCGCGAGATCGTCGATGCCGCCCGCGCCGCCCGAATTCCGGCCAATGCCGTCGATCAGCCCGATTACTGCGATTTCTTCACCCCGGCGCTGGTCAATCGCGCCCCGGTCGCTGTAGCGATCGGCACCGAAGGGGCAGGGCCGGTTCTGGCGCAGATGATCCGGGCGCAGATCGATCAGCTTCTTTCCCCCTCGCTCGGGCGGCTTGCTGCACTCGCAACGAGCTACCGCAAAGTCGTCGAACAACTGGTGCCACGCGGCGTTTCCCGCCGCGTCTTCTGGCGCCGCTTCTTCTCAGGCGCTGTGGCCGATGCGGTCGCCAACGGCAACCTGCCGCAGGCCCGTCATGCCGCCGACCGGCTGCTAAGGTCTATCGACAAGGTCGCCGGCCATATCTGGCTGGTTGGCGCCGGCCCAGGCGCCGAGGATCTGCTGACGCTGCGCGCCCAGCGGGTCATGATGGAAGCCGATGTCATCGTCTTTGACGCGCTCGTGCCGCAGGCGATCGTCGATATGGGCCGCCGCGACGCCGAGCGGCTTTCCGTCGGCAAGCGCAAGGGCTGCCATTCGAAATCGCAGGAAGAGATCAACGAGCTTCTGGTCGAGCTCGGCCGCCAGGGAAAGCGCGTCGTCCGCCTCAAGTCGGGCGATCCGTTGGTCTATGGCCGGGCAGGCGAAGAGATGGCCGCATTGCGCGCTGCCGGCATCACCTATGAGGTCGTGCCCGGCATCACCTCGGCTTTCGCCGCTGCTGCCGATTTCGAGCTGCCGCTGACGCTACGCGGCGTTGCCTCCTCGCTCGTCTTCACCACGGGCCATGATCTCACCGGCGACGTGCTACCCGATTGGGCAAGCCTTGCTGTCTCGGGCGCGACGATCGCCGTCTATATGGGCCGCACGGTTGCCGCCTCGGTCGCCGAGCGGCTGATGCAGGCCGGCATTCCCTCCGAGACCACAGTCGCCGTTATCGAAAATGCCAGCCGCGCGGAGCGCCGTCTGCTGCATGGCACGCTTGCCGATCTTCCCGATCTGCAGCACCGTGACGAGTTGACGGGACCAGTCATGGTCATTATCGGCGATGCGGTTGCCGGCGCCAATTTCGAACTGTCCGAGCCGCTGGTGCGTGCGAACGCCCGGCTCGAGGAACTTGCAAGGAGCTGAATATGGTAGACAAGGTTCTGACGGCCAACCGGCTGACGGACGGCATTGCCGTCTGGCTGGATGCGAACGGGAAATGGTCCACCTCGCTGCAGGAGGCGCTTGTCGCCCGTCATAACGAAGCCGTCGAAGCGCTGGAGGCGATCGGCAAGAAGTCCTATGCCGACAACGAGGTGGTTGACGTCGCCGTCGTCGACGTTCAGGAAACTGACGGTATTCTCTGGCCGCTTCGCCTTCGTGAGCGCATCCGTGCGCAAGGTCCGACCATGGAATATGCACCGGGCTACGCTCCGGCCGATCCCGAATTCATTGCAGTCTGAGGAAGACGATGTACCGTTACGACGAATTTGACCATGCCTTTGTCAGCGAGCGTGTCGAGCAGTTCCGCGACCAGGTTCAGCGCCGCCTTGCCGGCGAGCTTGCCGAGGATGCGTTCAAGCCGCTGCGCCTGATGAACGGCGTCTACCTGCAGCTTCATGCCTATATGCTGCGCATCGCCATTCCCTATGGCACGCTGAGCGCGCGCCAGATGCGTATGCTCGCCCATATCGCCCGCACCTATGACCGCGGTTATGGCCATTTCACCACGCGCCAGAACCTGCAGTTCAACTGGCCGAAGCTGTCGGAAATCCCCGATGCGCTCGCCGATCTTGCCAGCGTCGAGATGCATGCGCTGCAGACCTCGGGCAACTGCATTAGAAACGTGACCGCCGATCACTTCGCCGGTGCAGCCGCCGACGAGATTGCCGATCCCAGGCCTTATGCCGAAATCCTCCGCCAGTGGTCGTCGGTCCATCCGGAATTCTCCTTCCTGCCGCGCAAGTTCAAGATCGCCGTCACCGGCGCCGAGCGCGATCGCGCCGCCATCCAGGTCCATGATATCGGCTTGCACCTGAAGAAGAACGACAAGGGCGAGATCGGCTTTGCCGTCTATGTGGGCGGGGGCCAGGGCCGCACGCCGATGATCGCCAAGCTGATCCGCGACTTCCTGTCCGAGGAGGATCTGCTCTCCTACACCACGGCAATCGTGCGCGTGTACAATCTGCATGGCCGCCGCGACAACAAATACAAGGCCCGCATCAAGATCCTGGTGCACGAAACCGGCGCCGAGGAATTGACGCGCCAGGTGGAGGCCGAATTCGCCTCGCTCAGGGATAGTGAGCTGAAACTGCCGGAACAGGATGTCGAGGCGATCACCAGCTATTTCGCGCTGCCTGACCTGCCTCAGCGCGCCGAGGGCTGGGAAAACCTCGCCCGCTGGAAGAAGGCCGATCCGGCTTTCGCCCGCTGGGTCCAGCAGAATGTGCAGCCGCACAAGAACCCCGATTACGGCATGGTGACGATTTCGCTGAAGCCGATCGGCGGTATTCCGGGCGATGCCACCGACGCGCAGATGGATGCGATCGCCGATCTCGCCGTGGAATATGCCTTCGACGAAATCCGCGTCAGCCACGAGCAGAACCTGATCCTGCCGCATGTGGCGCTGGCCGATCTCGAAGCCGTCTATCGCGGTCTCGTCGCTATCGATCTGGCGGAAGCCAATGCCGGCCTGATCACAGATATCATTGCCTGTCCGGGGCTGGACTACTGTGCGCTCGCCAATGCGCGCTCCATTCCGCTGGCGCAGGAAATCTCCCGCCGCTTCGGCAGCGCCGAACGCCAGGCCGAGATCGGCGAGCTGAAGATCAAGATCTCCGGCTGCATCAATGCCTGCGGCCATCACCATGTCGGCCATATCGGCCTGCTCGGTGTGGAGAAGAAGGGCGCCGAACTCTACCAGATCACGCTTGGCGGCTCCGGCGACGAACATACCTCGATCGGTGAAATCATCGGCCGCGGCTTCGAGCCGGACCGGGTGACGGACGCGATCGAGACGATCGTCGACACCTATCTCGGCCTGCGCCTCGATCCGTCCGAAATCTTCCTTGCTGCCTATCGCCGCGTCGGACCGCAGCCTTTCAAGACCGCGCTCTATGGCGCCGCCGCGGAAGCGGCGTAAGGAGGCGATGATGACGAAGATCTGGAGAGAGACCGGTTTTGTCGAGAACGATCCCTGGGTGATCGAGACCGATGAGGTGAAGGCGAGCGGGCAGCAGAAGCCGCTGCTCGGCCTCGACGAACTGATCGCCAAGGCCGACGAAAGCAATGATGTCGGCCTCGGCGTGCTGATCAAGCCGGCCGACGACGTGCGCCGGCTAGAGCCCTATCTATCCCGCCTCGACATCGTTGCCGTCGCCTTTCCGGCGTTCAACGACGGCCGCGCCTTCAGCCATGCCTCGCTGCTGCGCCAGCGTCTCGGCTATACCAACGAGCTGCGCGCCGTCGGCGACGTGCTGATCGATCAGGTGCCGCTGATGCAGCGCGTCGGCATCGACAGTTTTGCTGTCAGCAATGCCACGGCGCTGAAGCGGCTTTCCGAAAACCGTCTTCCCGCCATTCCCCATCATTATCAGCCGGCGGTGCGTGACGCCGAAGCCGGCAAGGGCTATAGTTGGCGCCGTCAGGCGAAGCCGGCCGCATAAGCGGCCGCTCCGTCTTTTCACGATGACGGAACGGTAGCATGAAGACATTCGAAGTGGCGGTGATCGGCGGCGGCCTCGCCGGTATGATCGCGGCAATCGCGCTCGCCCGCGGCGGCCGCAGCGTGGCGCTGGTGGCGCCCGTTGCCGCAAAGGAGGACCGGCGCACCACGGCGCTGATGGATCAGTCGATCCGCTTTCTCGATCGGCTGGCGCTCTGGGACAAGCTCCGCCCGGCGACGGCACCTCTTGCCAGCATGCGCATCATCGACGGCACCGACCGGCTGCTGCGCGCGCCGACCACCACCTTCCGCGCCGCCGAAGTGGGCCTCGATGCCTTCGGCTATAATTTCCCCAACAAGGCGCTGACCGCGATCCTCGAACAGGCCACGGCCGACGAGGGCAATATCACCCGCTTCACCGATATGGCCGAATCGATCGAGATCTCGGCCGAGAAAGTGTCGATCGCACTAGCCGGCGGCGAGACGCTTTTCGCCGATTTTGCCGTCGGCGCCGATGGTCGCGGCTCGAAACTGCGCGAGACGGCCGGGATCGGCGTGCGCAAGTGGTCTTATCCGCAATCGGCCATGGTGCTGAATTTCGCCCATTCCCTGCCGCACCAGAACATCTCGAGCGAATTCCACACCAAACACGGCCCCTTCACCCAGGTGCCGCTGCCGGGGAGCCGCTCGAGCCTCGTCTGGGTGCAGGATCCGGCTGAGGCGGCCGCCCGCATGGAATTGCCGGTTGTCGAACTCGGCCGGCTTGTCGAGGCGCAGATGCAGTCCATGCTCGGCAAAGTCGATGTGGAGGAGGGCGTCCAGCTCTGGCAGCTGTCGGGCATGATGGCGCATCGTTTCGGCAAGGGACGCATCGCGCTGATCGGCGAGGCCGCCCATGTCTTCCCGCCGATCGGGGCGCAGGGGCTGAACCTCAGCCTGCGCGATATCATGGCGCTGACCGACATCCTTTGCGACAGGGCGGAATTGCCGGTGCCAGCCGATGCCGGCGAAAGTTTCGACCACAAGCGCCGTGCCGACATCATGACGCGCACGGCAAGCGTCGATCTTCTCAACCGCTCGCTGCTCTCGGATTTCCTGCCGGTGCAGATGCTACGGGCCGCCGGCCTGCATATCCTCTCGGCCATTCCGCCGCTGCGCAGCATCGTGATGCGCGAAGGCATCGAGCCCGGCCGGGGCTTCCGCGATATTCCCGATGCGCTACGGGAAAAGCTGAAGCGGAAGAAGGCCTGAGCGGATCGCGATCAGCCACAGCGAAACCGTCGCCACTGAAAGCACCGTCGTGATCAGGATCGTCGCCGAGGCGCGCTCCTGCCACACGCCATATTGCTGGCCGATGACGAAGACATTGGTCGCCGTCGGCAGCGAGGCGAGCAGCACCGCGGCCTGGATCCACACCGGCTCGAAACCGCCGACGGCAGTCAGCGCCAGGAACACCACGATCGGATGTAGGATCAGCTTAGCCGGCACGATATATGAGATTTCGGCCGGGATGCGCTTCAGCGGCCGCAGCGCCAGCGTCACGCCCATGGCAAACAGAGCGCAGGGCGCGGCCGCCTGGGCGAGGTAATCCACCAGGCGCTGAAACGCCAGCGGCTGGTCGAGATGCAGGGCGGCGACCGCAAAACCTGCCGCCGTCGACAGGATGAAGGGATGCAGCGCCACCTTGCGGGCGATATCGGCGACAAGCCGTCCGGCGGAACGCCTGTCGTCGCCGGCCGCCGCCATCAGCGCCGGCGCCACGATGAAATGCAGCGCGTTCTCGAAACAGATGATCAGCGCCACCGGCACGGCGGCACCTTCACCGAGCGCCAGCAGCGCCAGACCAGGCCCCATATAACCGATGTTGCCATAGGCGCCGGCAAAGGACTGGATGGTGCAGTCGGCAAGCGAATTGCGGCGCACGAGGCGGCCGATGACGAACAGCAGCGTGAACACCGCATAGGTCGCGGCGATATCGGTGACGATGAAATCGATGCGCGTCAGCTCTTCGATCGGCGTGCGCGAGACGAGCTTGAAAAACAAGGCGGGCAGGGCGGCATAGATGATGAAGGTGTTCAGCCATCCCAGCGCTTCGGCCGGCTGCTTCGTCGCCTTGGCGGCGGCATAGCCGATGAGGATCAGGCCGAAGAACGGCAGGAGCAGGCTGAGGATATCGGCCAAGAGGTCTTCCAGTGCGCGGGGATCGGCGGGTCAGGATCTGACTTAAGCAATTCCAGCGAAACTGTGTAGCGGTTTGGTCTCGGGAGTTGTGCAAAACAAATCGATAGAGCGTTTTCGTCATTCGAGGGAAAGACGGAAACGCTCTACAGGCGGGGCGCCTTTTGTTGCAGACCTGACCAGAGAGCGGTCAGTAATCCCAGAAGACCGGCACCCAGCGGAAGGTTTCGCCCTCAACCGCCACATGGCAGACGGAGGGGAAGGGCAGGTGGGTGGCCACCAGTAGTTCGCCGGTCGCCGCCAGTTCCCGCAGGAGAGCGACCCGGACGCGCGCCGCTTCCTCGGGGTCATGCTCGAAGCCGTTATGCCAGTCAGGCTGGTCGAAGCCGACGGCGAACACCGCGTCGCCGGCGAAGGTCAGCCGGTCGCCGCCGGAGGCCAGGCGAACCACGCTGTGCCCGGGGGTGTGGCCGCCGGTGCGGCGGGCGACGACGCCTGGCGCCACTTCGCACTCGTCATCGAATAGCCGCAGGTGGCTGCGGTACTCGTTCACGAACCGTTTGGCGGTCGCCCGAAGCGCATCCGGGAAGCCCGGCGGCATGCGGGTCCGGGAGAAATCGGGCGCTTCCCAGAACTTCACCTCGGCCGCCGCCAGGTGGATCCTGAGGTCGGGGCGCAGCCGCTCCTTCACCCCGTCCACGAGAAGCCCGCCGATGTGGTCCATGTGCAAGTGGGTCAACACCACATCGGTCACGGATGCAAGATCGACGCCGGCATCCTCCAGTCGTTTGATCAACTGCCCGGCCCGCGGCAAGTGCAGGTCCGGGTCGAGGCCGAGCCCGGCATCGAGAAGTATGGTCTGCCCGCCGCTGCGCGCCACCACCACGTTTAGTGGCCAATCCAGCGAGTCTTGCGGCAGGAACATGTGGTTCAGCCAGGCTTCACGCACCGCAGGCTCGGCATTGTGCGCCAACATCGTGGTGGGGAGCGGCAGCACTCCATCGCTGATCACCAGCACCTCGATCTCGCCGATCTGCACTGCGTAGCGCGAGGGAACCAGTTCACCGGGCCCTGGTCCACCGGGATGTGAGGTGTCTTCCAGGCTCATATTTGTCGCGAGGCTCATGTTTGTCTCCTTCTGACCGCCGCTTAAACACGGCATCGACGACGCTACATCGAGGCGTGTTTTCGATCGATTGGGTCGAAGGTAAGGGCGGATGGGTCGAGGGAGAGGGCGGCCTATACCACGGCATAGGTCCTGTCATGCAGGGTACCGGCGTCGGACAACCGGCGCGGATCGACCGACCGGGCGCGCTTCAGCCGATCTGCATCAGGATCGGGAAGGTCTGCTGAAACCAGATCGCCACATCGCTGACCCACCCGAACAGGAAGGCGAGGCCGGTCAGCACGAGGAAGACGCCCATCACCTTTTCCACCGTGCCGAGATGGCGGCGGAAGCGCGACAGGAAGCGCATGAAGGCACCGGAAAAGCCGGCGGCG
This sequence comes from Rhizobium redzepovicii, assembly GCF_019793435.1. Classification (GTDB taxonomy): domain Bacteria; phylum Pseudomonadota; class Alphaproteobacteria; order Rhizobiales; family Rhizobiaceae; genus Rhizobium; species Rhizobium redzepovicii. Next base: position 330,121 of record NZ_JAILYH010000004.1, read on the forward strand.
ATCCAGAAGGGGATGGCAAGGCCGAGCGAATAGACGGCGAGCAGCCCGGCCCCGGAGCCGACCGTCTCGCGCGAGGCGGCGACGCCGAGGATCGCGCCGAGCACCGGGCCGATGCAGGGTGTCCAGCCGAAGGCGAAGGCAAGGCCCATGATATAGGCCCCCGTCAACGTCGCCGGCTTGCCGCCACCCTGAAAGCGCGCCTCGCGGGCCAGGATGCCGATTCGGAAAAGGCCGAGGAAATTCAGCCCCATGACGATGATGATCAGACCGCCGAGCTTCGACAACAGGTCGAGATGCTGGCGAAGCGCCATGCCAATGCTGGAGGCGCCGGCGCCAAGCGCCACGAAGACGGTGGCAAAACCGAGCGTGAAGAGCAGAGCGGAAAACAACACGCCGCGTCGGACGTCCGGCGAGACGGCAACCGCACCGCCGCCGCGGAACTGCTCGACTGAAATGCCGGCCATATAGCAGAGATAGGGTGGGACGAGGGGAAGCACGCAGGGCGACAGAAAGGAAAGCGCCCCGGCAATCAGCGCGCTCCACAGGGAAATATCGGCAATCGACACGCATTCTCTCCGGCTGCAATCTGCATGATGTTCCTAGCTTTGCAGGCCGTGGATTGCCAATCACCTTTTTGCGTTTGGCGAGCCCTGAGCCGCAAATGGGGGGATAGCGGCCTGTCCGTATCTTGCGATCAGAAGCGACAGGCCGCCACCAGAGAGCGCTATTTCAGCGGCAGAAACAATTCCGCAACCGCCTCATGCTCCGGCACCTCCGGAAAGAAGCTCAGCCGCTGGCAATAGATCGGGAAATCGCGAGTTTCTTCGCCGCTCAGCGGAAGCCAGTCGCGATAGAGATAGAGCGCGGCGGGCTCCAGATTATCGGTGTTGCCGACGACGCGCAGCACGGCGCAGCGTCCGCCGGGGATCTCGCCGGCCTTGATCTCATCGCCGTTCGCCGCGATCGGCTGATCGGTCCCGACACAAAGGTCCACGCTATAATCTGCAGGCGAGGCGGGACGCCGCTCGGAACGCCAGACGTTGAAGGTCGGATTTGTCCTGGGGTGCAGGCCTGCGGCCGTGCGCCAGACGATGAACCGTTGGATGGTGGCGCCGAGCGTCGTCGGGTCGCCCCGATGCTCGATGATCGCCACCGGCGTCGGCGGCACATATCGAATCGTCACGTCGTCAGTGGTAAAATTCTTCTGCATGCGCTTGCTCCTAGCGTTATTGAGAGGCCCGAAGGCCGCAAGCCACGGCTCCCATTCGGGAGACTTCCGGAACGACGAAGGCGATTGCCCGAACCGTTGCCGAAAGGCGCGGGCGAAGGCATCCGGTGCGTCGTAACCGGCATCCATCGCTATCTCGGTGACGCTTTGCGCATCCCTGTAGGCCAGCCGGTGCGAAGCGCGCTTCATCCGGGCAAGCTGGACATAGCGATGCACAGACAGACCGAAGGTCGCCGTGAACTGCCGGTGGAGGTGAAACTTCGAGAATGCCGCAACGCCGCTCACCGTTTCCAGGTCCAGATCGTCGTCCAGGTGGCGGTCTATGTAGTCAAGCACCCGCTGCATCCGGGCATGGTAGTTTTGAAGCGCCGCCTTCATCCGTCTGTTCTCCGTGGCAGCATCAACTAAGCGCAGGCCGGCCTGATGCGCTCGACCGATCTTGCGGTTTTCTCACGGGTCGCAGAGCATCGCCAAGGATTCGATGACAAGCTCACCGCCGATTTTCTCGTCATGTGCCTTGCGTCCGCAAGGATGTGCCTTGCGTCCGCAAGAAATGTGCCGACTGCCGGAAAAAGCTGAATTTTTCGGTTGACCGCAATGGGTCGCCTGCCTATGTTCCGCCCACTTCCAGCCGGGGTGCTTCACCCGCGGAGAGGGAGAGCGTAGCTCAGCCGGTAGAGCAACTGACTTTTAATCAGTAGGTCTCGGGTTCGAACCCCGACGCTCTCACCATAAAATCAATTAGATACTGGTGTTGCGTGCGGCTTTTGCGACGACCGCAAAGTCGCACGGTCGGTCTAATTGGTCGACCGATTCATGGCGCTGCTGGTCGCCTGGTTCAACCGTGCGGGGTGGGACACACATAGCCGGTGGTCATGAATATCCGCCAAAAGCCAATAGAAGCACGCCAACCGCAATCACAGCCAGGGCCGGCCAATTTTGCGATACGCCCAGGAACCTGAGGCCCTGGTGCCGCGGTTCCAGTGTGCTGCCGCCTTGCGGCATCTGGCGCGAGTCACTCGGCCTTCGGCTGAGCGTCGACCGAAAGAGAAAAAGAAGTCCTCCAATTATGAGAGCCGCACCGATCAGGATTGCCCACATCGTCGCCTCCGCTACGGACAAGGGTGCACGTTAAACTGGATCTGGATCTGATTGTTCCCGGGTGACTGCATCTTTCGGGTTGTCCATTTATGGATCGGAACACTTAACCTCCATCCCCGTTCTTCTATTCCAACGATAGGAGGAAATACCCATGGATTGGAACCGTGTTGAAGGTAACTGGAAGCAGATGAAGGGCAAGGTAAAGGAGCAGTGGGGTAAGCTCACTGACGATGACCTTGACGTTATCGCTGGCAAGCGCGATCAGCTCGAAGGCAAGATCCAGGAGCGCTACGGTTACGAAAAAGACCGTGCGAAGAGAGACATAGACGACTGGTACGGCCGCCAGCCCTGGTAATCAGAGAGACATCGCCTATCTCAAGCCGCCGGCATTCGCCGGCGGCTTGTGCGCGCCGGTCGCGCCTTCGATGAAGCGCAACCTGGCATGTGAGAAAAGCGATCATCGACAGACCTCCATTCTCGGAACCAGAAGCGCGCGCAGTGAATTTGAGCACTGAGCAATCCTGGAGATCCCAATGGACAAGACACCGAAAACAGCCATCCGCGGAATGATGTTGTACGTACTCGCCCTTCTCGTCTTGGGCGTTCTGGCGGGCGCCGCCTACACGATTTATGGCCATCCCGCCGATCCGTCCGAGCGACCAGCGGCTGAGACGATTCCGCAAAAAACCGCGGCTCCGCATTGAGGCACATCACACCAACTATTTGATTGATCGCCCCTCGAGAACAAACGGTGGCCGGGAGAGTGCCTGCCACACGGGCTTCCAACCCGGTCTGGTCGTGTTGAAAAGTCCGGGTTCCACGGCAAGAAGGCAGCAAGCGGCAAGCAACATGGCTTTGGAAAGCAGGGCAGAAACCCCTGTCGCAAGTCGTTCCAACCAGTAGGGTCTTTATTTATAGGGAGAATTACCTGCGACACGGAATCAGCCTCCGCTGAAAGAAGCCGTTGCGGCTTGATGTTTACCCATCGCCGATGGCCTAGGAGCACATCTAGAGAATTTCAAATACGTCATACTCAACGCCGCCCGGACACCGTCCGCCCTGCGCAACCGCGACGATTTGGTTGAGCCACGCGTGCCGTGGCGCGGCCGTCTCGAACCAGGGAGTTGTCCGCAGATAATATTCGGAGGCGTCGACCGCTTCGCCGCGTGCCAGACGCTCATCAACGGCCGCGGTGGAGCGCCTGATGCCGCGATAGGTCATCAAGATCAGATCGCCGTCATCGGCGACGAGCAGGAGCCTGACATCCTGCTGAAACGTGCCGTCTGCGCGCGCAAGCAGCAGATCGGAGCCAATCAGCGGCGACACCTCGCCCTTCAGGCGCTCGCCCTCAAAATATCCACCGGAAACGGAAAATATGCGGCGGCCTCCGGCCGGCGTCTGGCCGAGCTCCAGGGCCGGCTGAAGTGTCATGAAAAGTCTGAATAAGGGCCGAGATTGCAGGGTCATGTCAGATCGCCTATCGTTGACTTCAACCCTAGCCGCAAGCGCTCTGTCGCCAAAACGCGCTTTGCTTGTGAGCATCACAAGAAAAACTCATGAAAAGCGAAGAGATTATGCGGCCGCCGTTGGAGTCCTTGCGAATTCTGGAAGCGTGCGTTTCTGTCGGCAGCTTTGCCCGCGCGGCAGAGCGTTTATGCCTTACCCCAGCGGCAGTCAGCCTGCGTATCCGTACGTTGGAGGCCGACCTTGGCCAGTCGCTGTTCCAGCGCGCCGGGCGCCGCGTTGTCCCGACGGCTGCTGCCACTGTTCTGGCGGGCCGAATTCGGACGTCATTGGATGGCATTGCCGGCGCGCTTGATGAGTTCCAGGCGGCCATGCCGCCGCTCCGGCTGACAGCGCCTCCGACATTCGCCTCGCGTTGGCTCGCACCCCGGCTGTCACGATATCACTCAGGAGGAACATCACCGATCGAGGTCGATGTCTCCGCCGATATTCGCGATCCCAGCGCATTTGACGTCGCCATACGGACAGGGCGTGGCGGATGGGAAGGGCTTGACGAGTATCGGCTCGCGCCGGTTGAGGCAACTCCGATGCTGGCGCCCTCTCTGCTTGGAACAAGAACCCTGAATAGGCCGAATGAGCTGGCCGATTTCGAGCTTTTGCCGCACCCGGATTGGGATGCCTGGTTCAGGGGCGCTCAATGCGAGACGCCGCCGGCTCTGCGGTTCGTGATGGTCGACTATCCCACGCACGAACTGGATGCCAGTGCGGCGGTGGCAGGTGTCGGCGTGGCGCTGTTGTCGCCGTCCTTGTTTCGACCGCTTTTGGAAAAGGGACTGCTGATCGCACCCTTTCAATATGTGTTGACCGGGCCGGCCTGGCATTTCGCGTTGATGCGCGCCGACGACTCCCGTCTCGCGCCCAGGCAACTCTGCGCATGGCTTTGTGAGCGGGCTCACGAGCCAGCCTGATAGGGAACAACCTGCGACAGGCAAAACCGACAACAGGCCAGCCCGATCGGTTTGGCTTCCCGGTAGCACCTGAACTCCTATATCGCGCCTGGACATCCAAACCGAGGAGTTTGCGGATGAGAGAACATGCTGTCGTGATTGCCGGAGGAGGGCCGACGGGGCTGATGCTGGCGGGCGAATTGGCCCTGGTAGGTGTCGACGTCGCGATCGTCGAACGCCGGCCGAACCAGGAAATCGTCGGTTCGCGTGCCGGCGGTCTCAGCGCGCGCACGCTTGAGGTTCTCGATCAGCGCGGCGTGGTCGACCGGTTCCTCGCGGAAGGGCAGATCGCCCAGGTTACCGGGTTTGCGGTCACGCGGCTCGATATCAGCGATTTTCCGACCCGGCACAATTACGGGCTGGCGCTGCGGCAGAAGCATATCGAGCGCATTCTGGCCGGATGGGTCGGCGAACTGCCGGTGACGATCTATCGTGGCTGCGAGTTGACCGGATTCGTACAGGACGACACCGGCGTCACCGTCGAACTTTCCGATGATTTCAAGCTCAGGGCAGGCTACCTCGTCGGCTGCGATGGCGGCCGCAGCCTGGTTCGCAAGATCGCCGGCATTGAATTTCCGGGATGGGATGCGACCACCAGCAATATTCTCGCTGAGGCCGAGATGGAGGTGGAGCCGCCGCTCGGCGTCCATCGCACAGTGCTCGGCCTGCACGCCTTCGGCCGCGAGGAATATGAAATTCGCGACGGCAAGGTCGTCTTTGCCAGCGAAGGCCCGGTCAATGTCATGGTGACGGAAAAGAGTGCCGGCGGCACGGCCGAGCCGACGCTCAGCGATTTCAGGCAAGCCCTGATCGAAACATGCGGCACGGATTATGGAATCCATAGCCTGAGGTGGATTTCCAGGTTCACCGACATGTCGCGGCAGGCGGAGGCTTATCGCAAGGGCCGCATCTTCCTGGCCGGCGATGCCGCGCATGTGCATTCTCCAGTGGGCGGGCAGGGCCTCAACACCGGCGTGCAGGATGCCGTCAATCTCGGCTGGAAGCTGGCGCAGGTGGTGAAGGGAATATCGCCGGAAAGCTTGCTCGACAGCTATCACGCCGAGCGCCATCCGGTGGCTGCCCGCGTGCTGCGCACGACGATGGCGCAGGTCGCCTTGCAACGGACCGATGACCGCAGCGAAGCCTTGCGGGACATCGTCCTGGAACTCCTCGCCATGGACGAGCCGCGCAAAAAGATCGCCGCCGAAATGTCCGGACTGGCCATCCATTACGATCTCGGCGAGGGCCACCCGCTGCTCGGCCGCCGCATGCCCGACCTCGACCTCATCACGCCCGATGGCCCGTTGCGCGTCAATGCGCTGCTCCGAAATGCGCGGGCAGCGCTTCTGAATTTCGGCACACCCAGCAGCCTTGACATCACGCCGTGGTCGGCCCGCGTCCAGTTGGTTGAGGCCAGCTATGATGGCGCATGGGAGCTGCCGGCATTGGGCGCGGTCTCTGCCCCAGCCGCAGTGCTGATCCGGCCCGACGGCTATGTGGCGTGGGTGGGCGAGGGCAAGCCGGATGGTCTCCACGAGGCGATGACGACCTGGTTCGGACCACCTGGCTAATGCCGAAAAGATTGCGGCCTAGTCTAAGCGGCCAGCGGCATCGAACCGCAATCCGATATCGCCTCGGTCCCCGGCACGGGTTTGCCGCGGCGCTCCCATGTCCGGCGGCTGATGCCGAAAGCCTCCCAGGGGCGCGCCTGGCTGAAGGAATGGGCGAGATAGTCGGCTCTGGGAAGCGCGCCGGCGGGGGTGATGTAGCCTATCCGACAGACATTCGGTGGATTGTCGATGAAAGGGCAGCGGATCTTAGATCGACCTTGGCGGACAAGGCGCGCAAATAGGCCCAGTCACGTCAAGCCAACAGAGACAAGTCGCTCCGAAGCTTATCGATCCGTTGGCGCCAGCGGGTCCCATCTCCATCTGAATGGAGAGAAGGCCCGTCGCCACAATTTACATCGGTAAGGTCTTAAATCAGCGAAAGCCAAAGAAGCTCAAAATTGCGAGCACGATGACGACAGCGCCGACAAGCCAGATCAAATTGTTCATTGGGAACGCTCTCCTGTTTGAATTGAGCCAACCGTGACCCGCTGGCTTAACTGCCCGGCGGGGCTTGCGGTTCCCTAACCATTCCTACTGCCGTCTCGCGCTTCTCCTCGACGCAGTGATGCCACGGCTGCTCTCCCGCAAGGCGGGGCCCGGCAGCAGCTTGCTTCGGCGGTCCGGCAATCGCAGCGAGGCGCTGAACGAAGGTCTGCGGCCCAGACCTTCAATAACTGCACGAGCGGGCGTTGCCGGGTCTGAAACCACCTGCGCAAGCCGGGTTGATCGACGTGTCCCGTTGATACTGGAAATCTTCACGATCGTGCTTGCCGGGCGAGGTGCAGGAAGATGTGATCACGGACACACAAAGCAGTGCGCCGACGGCTACGAAAGTCAGAAATCGGTTCATCTGGGCTCTCCCTTGCGGAGTTGATCTTGGTCGCATTCTGCCATGCCGCTCACGAGCCTATACCAAACTTACGGCGCGATTGATCATATTTGGCTGAACACGTGTGCGATGGATCAATCAATCTAGATCTTGGTGCTTTTGAACCTAGATCGCTGACCAATTCACTCAAGATAAGCTGATCGGGCTATTCTGCCGTTATGGAAGTAGTTGCGGATGCTTTTGGCTAAAGGCAGGTGATTTTGTCTTGAATAAATCAAGGTTTTTCAGTAATATTATCCCATAAAAAAGTAATATAAATGGGAGGATACTATGGCGGAAACTCGGTTTGATCCGGTTTTGCTTCATCGTCAGCATTTCATCGCGGAGATCACATGTCTCGATGAAATCTTCGATTTTCTGGATGAATGGCCGCAGGACAAACGAGGTCTGGCATATGACACGCTGTTGAAGGCGTGCAGGGACACGGCCAGCGGCCGTTTCCCGCTGAGCGCTGCGCGCGAGAATTTCCGGCGTTTTCTGAAGATGTCGGGTGTGCTCGCCAAAGTCGAGGGCGCCCCCAAATTCGAGCAACTAATGGGGGATCGAAATATCGGGAATGCCTGATGATAGTGAGTAGGCAGGGGGCGCGCCGTCACGTCATGTGCGGCGCGTCTTGCGTTCAGGCTGCTCGGCGGCCGCCTATTCTTCGCCAGAAAGCGTCATGACACTCACTACGAGAGACAGATGTCCTCCGGTGGTCGCAGGCTCGACGGAATTTCAAGCAAGGCTGTCATTCGCCCAGTCGCAGCGGAACACCATCACAGGCTTCGAAAAGCCCTTGAGCCGCCGGCGCGAGGCGTGACCGAAGAGATCGGCGGCGCCGTATTCCCTAAAAATATTCTCTGAGACGAGAATCTGGTCACTTGATGCGGCCGCACAGAGGCGTGCGGCGAGCTGTACGGTCGAGCCGAACAGATCGTTACTGTCCTCGACCGGCTCGCCGCAATCCAGCCCGATGCGGATATGGATCGGCTCGGTGTTTCCGCCGTTGTAAAGCTGGAATTCCTTCTGGATTGCCATGGCGCATTCGACGGCGGCAGTGGTCGCGGAAAAGGCCGCCATGATGCCGTCGCCGGTGTGCTTCACTTCGCGGCCGGAATTTTGGCCGAGGCATCGGCGCACGATCGCGTCATGGGCTCTCACCATTTCAGTCCCGATGCGGTCGCCGAGCCGCGCGGTCATCTCGGTCGATCCGACGATATCGGTAAAGAGGATTGCCCGGTGGCCGGGATCTATTTCGGCGGAGGATTGGCCAGGCGCCGGATCGGGGTCATGAATGCGGCCGAGAAACGCCTCGACAGCCGACAAAGCGACCTCAACGACCTCGCCAGCGACGAAGCCGTGCGCCTCGCGATGCACACATTGGGCGGTTTCCATGTCAGGGGCATCCACGAGACAGAAGGCGGTCCCGCGGCGCTGGTCGAACCAATAGGTCAGGAACTTGACGCCGTAGCGATCTTGGATGTCCAGATCCATGCGATGCGCCTGCGCAACGTCGGCCGCCGACGTTCCCTCGAGAAAGTGCCGATCCATGAAGATAGGCATCGCGTGTCCTCCCAGATCCGTTGCGTGCAAGCGATGGCATTCTACGATCTGGACGCTTTCGCGTCCACCTTTGGCACAATCAATGAATGAATATAAAGGCTGTTGCTTCCGGAGAATTCGATGCGTTGCTGTAAATTCTATAGAATACTCGGCAAAGGCCGGCTTTTAATGAGTAGGCTCGGCAGGAGAAGCCTGATATTTACCATAATCAGCCGTTTGATAACCAGTTGCGGGGTTCTCGACGCCGATCAGAGCACTTCAAGCGTTGCATGTTCTCAAAGCGCCTGCTGGAGGGGGCGAGGAGAATGTCCGCTCCCGCCTACCCCACGGCACGCAAATTGCATCTTTAACTCGTAAGCTCACCGAAATTGGAAAAGCTGTAGCAAAGTGAGACAGACGGCAAATTTTCGACCGGTCGGCTTGGCCTCAATGGGGCTTGGCCATTATGCCGTTATTAACTCTGTGTGGGACGCTGCGCGCACGCTTCTGCACGAGTGGCCGGTCGATGACGGCGAAGACTATTTCGAAGCCGTGAAGTCCTGCCTGGATGCGATTATCGGCGATCTCCCGCCGGAAGAGGTGCGGGCATCCTTTATCCGGGCTGCTCAGGAAGCCGGCATCGCCGTCATTGAGGCTGCGGACTGAACACCCGCCTGATCCAATCGTCCTGAACGCCAGATCCGCCCGACTTGACATTTTCGGCCGAGAGGCTAAATTAGAACAAAACAGGAACATTGGAGATGGTCATGACGCATACGGAACAAGTGATCGCCAACGCCCTAGCCCTTGTCGAAGCGTCGCGTGCGGCGCGCGAGCGCGATCAGTTGCGCCGCGCCGCCTGGCAGAGAAAGGTCGAACTCAGCCGGCCGCTGCCGCCCTTGCCGCGTCCGGTTCAATTGCCATTGGCGCTGAACTGATGCAGCCGGCAAAGATCCAGGAGCCCGATCCCATGTCGCCCAATCTGGCCTTGCCTGATCCTGCTTGGCCCGATGCTGCTTGGCCCGATCGTGCTTGGGAAGTCGAAGCCGTGCTGGCCTGGCATGACGACAATGCTAAGGCGGCGATCCGCTCGCTGCTCGACGACTGCAAACATCTCCGCCAGCAATTGGCCCTGGCGGAGCGGGCGATGAGCCGCGGAATGACCCGCGGTTGGACACCGCGATACAAGCGCGACGCCCTCTGACACGAGAGGGCCTCCCGCCGTTTCAGGCCGCGCCTCACGGAGAGCCGCCGAAAGCGTTGTCAGATCTGCGCCCAGCCACCGTCGACGCACAATTCAGAGCCTGTGATGTAGGCCGAGTCATCGGAGGCGAGAAACAGCACTGTTTTGGCGATCTCATCGACCGTGCCGCTGCGGTGCATCGGAATTTGAGCATGCACCTGCACCTTCGTCTGCTCGATCATCTCTTCGCTCATGCCTGCTTTACGCGCCTGATCGGTATCGATGTAGCCCAGAGCCATGGCATTCACGCGAATCCCTTTCTCGCTCAGTTCCACGGTCAGCGAGCGTGCCAGCGAACGAATGGTGGCTTTCCCCGCGGAGTAGACGCTGACATAGGGGCGGCCTTGTCTGCTGAGCGTCGAGGTGTTGAGGATGATCGAGCCGCCGGAGTGCATGAGCGGAACGAGTTTCTGCACTGTGAAGTAGGTTCCCTTAAAGGTGTTGGCGATGGAAAAATCGAATTCTTCCTCCGACATGTATTCGAACAGGTTTGGCTTTGCCCCGCCGGCATTCGCAAAGATGATATCGACGCGACCATACTTTCTTTCGAGATGGTCGCGAAGCGCATCGATATCTGCAATCCTGGAAATATCGCTGCGGATGGCGTCGACACCATTGCCGATGCTTTGCGCCGCCGCATCCAGCGTCGCCTGATCGCGGCCAGTGATAACGAGTTTTGCGCCTTCTCGTGCGAAGAGCTTGGCTGTCGCCAGTCCCATTCCCGAGTTGCCGCCGGTGATGACTGCGATTTTACCGTCCAATTTACCCACATTCGTCTCCAATTTACGTCTGAAGACCCGGCATGGCGTGCAGGATTGCTGGAGCAGCGGGGCCGGAAGTTATATATGAAACATCCTTCAGCTTTTGGATTCGCTTATGGGAACGGGCTCTCCGCTACCGCTAACCCCCCGGAAATCCCCGCGTCAGGGCCGAGCCATCGCCACTGTCGACGCCATTTTCGAGGCAACCCTTCAGGTTTTGTCGAGCGATGGCCTCATCCGTCTGAACACCACGCGAGTGGCTCGCCGTGCCGGCGTTTCTGTGGGAACGCTCTACCAGTATTTCCCGAACAAGCTGGCCTTGCTCTTCGCGGTGCTGGAGCGACACCTCGAAATGCTGGCCGGCGCCATCGAGAAAGCGCGTGATCAAAACCGGTGCGCTGCGAAAGAGTTGATCGCCGAGCCCGTGGTGAAGGCCTATCTTCAAACGCAGTTGGCGCAGGCTGAGATTTCCCCAGCCCTCTATCGCATCGCCATGGAACTCGACGTCCGCGCGTTGATCGAGGCGGCGGTCCGGCGGAGCGCAGGGGCCATCGAGGCGATGCTGTCCACATCGGCGGACGGCCGTTTCGCCGATCCGGGCCTGCTTGCTCAAACCCTGGCGGCAGCGCTTTACGGAACCGTCCCGCCCTTCTGCCACCGCGTTTTGTCCGCGGCCGATGGTCTTGAGGCCGAAAGGCAGCTGACGACCATGTTTCGCTCATATCTGGTTGCGCAGCCGGAATTGAACGACCGGGAATGCGAGGTCAGCGAGCCGGGAATGCGCTGTGACCGATAAAGGCGCGGTCAGCTTATCGCCTCATGACCGTTCTCCCGCCGTCAGGCCAAGGCCCAACTGGGCGAGATAGTCTTCCAGCGCCGAAGCTTCACGGGATGCGACAATTGCGCCGATATAACCGTCCGGACGCACCAGCACGAAGTCGCCCGGCGTCAGGGCGTAGGCGTTAAGGAAGTGTCCGCTTTGATCGATGAGGTCGCCGCTCCCGCCGATCCTGTGAATATGTAATCCCTTGCGCGATGGCACGGCTGCCTGGTCGACCTCATAGCCGAGCAACGTCCAGTGCGTGCCCTTGTACAGTTCGAACAAACGTCTCGGCTGGCCGGCCGCAGCCATGAGCGGTGCATCGGGCGCACGGTTGCCTGCCAGCAGGCCGCCGCGCCGGGCCGGTTTTTCCAATGAGAGGGAAGATTCGGGATAGCCGATATCGAGCTGATGGACCTCGCGGCCACGCCTGAGATCGCCGCGCTTCAGCGCATCGAGAAGACCGGTGGCAAGACCGAGCATCGCCGCCGCGATCGGGCGGCGCTCTTGCTCATAGCTGTCGAGCAGCGCATCCGGCGCGCCGCCGGCGACCGCCGCCAGCTTCCATCCGAGATTATAGGCGTCCTGCACGCTGGTATTCAGACCCTGGCCGCCGGTCGGCGGATGCGTATGGGCGGCATCGCCGGCCAGGAAGACGCGGCCGAGCCGGTAGCGATCGGCAAGGCGGGCATTCATGTGGAAGGCCGACGCCCAGGAAACCGAGTGGACGTGAATATCGTCGCGGCCGGTGCGCTCCGCCACCAGCGCGGTCAGACCCGCCGCGGAAAGATCGATCTCACCTTCGAGCGGGATCGGTGCCTGGATCTGGAACAGCTCCGTTCCGGCGAGCGGGCAAAGCCCAATCTGCCGCTGCATATAGCCTTCGCCGAACCGATGCCAGGCGTCGCGATCCAGACCCGTCAGCATGACGTCGGCGACGATGGCGCGCACGCCGAGCGTCTTGCCGGGAAAGCCGATATCAAGCGCGTGGCGCACGAAGCTGCGCCCGCCATCGGCGCCGACCAGCCAGCGCACGCGGATCGTCTCTTGCCCGGACGGACCCTGGAGCCGCGCCGTCACGCCCGCATCATCCTGCTCGAAGCCGATGAGTTCACATCCGAAGTCCGGGCGGTACCCTAGTTCGAGGAGGCGCTCGCGCATCACGCCCTCGGTCTGGAACTGCGGCACCATCAGCGGAAAATGATAGGGCTCGGCAGGCGTCGGCTCCTCGCGCAGGACGGCGTCGGATTCGCTGAAGCTTCCATCGTCGCGATATTCCCGCTGCCGGGGATAGGCGCCGCCGAGCGCGACGATCCGGTCGAGGATGCCGAGATCCTCGAAGACTTCCTGCGTTCTCGGCTGAATGCCCTTGCCGCGCGAGCCGCGGAACGGGTCGTTCAATTTCTCGATTAGACGAAAGCTGACGCCGCGCCGCGCCAGCTCGATCGCCAGCGTCAGGCCAGCTGCACCGGCACCTGATATTAGCACGTCCACCGTAGAATTCTGTGTCATTGCCATCTCCATGTGTGTATTATGCACATAATAGGAGAATCGATATGCCGTCAAGAAATAATGTGCATAATACACATATGTCGGAAAGGCTGCGTGAACTGCATGGGGCTTTGATCGAGATTGTCAGCGTCATGAACCGGCCGCAGCGTGACGAGCAGATGGTGCGCGAGGCGGGGATATCACTCGATCGTGCGCTGTTTCCGCTGCTGGTCACGGTGGAACGCCTCGGCCCGATCGGTGTGGTCGAGCTCGCCGATCGCGCCGGGCGCGACTACACCACCGTCAGCCGTCAGGTTGCCAAGCTCGAAAGCCTCGGCCTGGTCGAGCGTCGCGGAAGTGCCGCCGATCGCCGCGTGCGCGAGGCGGTCATCAGCCCGAAAGGCAAGGCGATGACCGATCGCATCGACGTGGCGCGTGAAAGGATCGGCCGCGCCATCTTCGAGCGCTGGGACGAGCACGACTTCAATGAGCTCGTGCGGCTGATGCGGAAGTTTGCAGAGGATATCGGCGATGATACCGGCGGTAACGTGGCAGAGTCCCAGGGAGCGGGCGGGTGACGAGGGTGCGTCCCTGGGTGCGTCCCGAGGGCTCGCCTCAGCAAAACAGTTTGGCGGCGGTGACTTCGACTTCCACGAGGAATTCTAGGCGGGTGAAGCCGCTGACGATGATCAGCGTCGAGGCCGGCTTCGGATCGAGCGTATAGCGATCCCGCATGGCCATATAGGCGGGGAAATCCTCACGTTTCGTCACAAAACCTGAGATGCGGATGACGTCGGCAAAACTCATTTCCGCTTCGGCGAGAATTGCCTTGATGGCCTCGAAGCAAAGTTCTGCCTGAGCGCCGATATCCTCCGGCACTTTCTCGTCGAGACCGATGCCGAGCTGCCCTGAGGTCACGAGCAGCGAAGCGCCCGGCGGCACCAGCAGCCCGTGATTGTAATTTCCGAACGGACGGCGGACGGACGGGGGATTGAAAATCTTCTTCATAGGCCGTTCCTCAGTGCAACGAGGACGCTGCGGGCTCTTAAAACCGCTCCATCGCCGTCTTCACCTTCTCCAAAAAACTGGCCCGGCTTTCCGGCGTGCAGTTGTTCATGTCGTAATGGGCAAGAAAGGTGACCGGCCGCAGCGGATTGATCTGCGCCCTCAGCACACGCTTGACGATCTTCTTCGGCGGGTTGCCGGCGGCGAAGGCGCGAAACGGCGTCGCGCCGTATGTCAGCACCGCCGCGAGTTTCCTGATGTGGCGCAGCCGCGATTCCACCTTGCCGTCGACCAGTTCGAAGGAGACGCCAGGAAGCCAGACGCGATCAAAATAGCCCTTCAGGATCGCCGGGAAACCGAAATTCCAGATCGGCGTCACCAGCACCAGCGCTTCGGCCTGCTTCAGCCGCTCGACATAGGGTTTCACCAGCTCGGTATTGCCGGGATAATCGTGATAGGCGAGCCGGTCGTGTCGGGAGAGCACGGGATCGAAATTCTCGGCATAGAGATCGCACGCATCCACCTCGTGACCGGCCTTTTGCAGGCTCTCCAGCGTCTGTTTGTAGAGCGCCTTGCCGTAGCTTTCCTCGACCGGATGCGAGTGAAGAACCAGAACTCTCATCAGGCCTCCATGACGCTCGCGAGCCCCGGGAAGAGATAATTCTTGCCGGCATTGAAATCGAAATCGGGATTTTCCCAGGCGATCATCTTGCCGGGGTTCAACAGCCCTCTCGGGTCCGTTTCCTGCTTGAAGGCGAGCTGTACCTTGTCGGTGCGCTTCATGCCGCCTTCTTCAAGCGTATAACGATGCGGATTGAAGATCGGGCAGCCGTGATCCTGGTGGATCTTGATGATCTCCTCGAGGCGTTCCTCCGTGCTATAGCGCACCAACGGCAGGCCGGAGCACTGGATCTGACCGTCGAACCTGATGAATTCGAGATGGCCCGGCACTTCGTCGCCGAAGATCTCGACCATCTTGGCGACCTTGGCGACGTGATCCGGGCCCGGATACTGAACCTGCAGATAGGTGAAGCCGGGATCGACCTTCAAGGCACGCAGCGTCGTGTGGTTCCAGGCAAGCTCATAGGCATGCGGAATACCCTTCATGCTTTCGACCGTGTCGGAGCGGAAGATGATCTCGCCCTTGTGGGCGGCTGAAAAGGCGAGGAAGGCATCCATCGAATGCGGCGCGATCATCAGCACCACCACCGACTGGCCCTTGCGGATATAGGGTCTGTGGCGGGTGAAATAATCGTGCGGGATCGGTGCCGCGATCGGGGCGATTTCCTTGACGAGGATGCCGTTGCATTTTGCCAGCGCATCCGAGAAGCGCACCGAAGCCATGAAGTCGTCATGGCCGACAAGCACGTCGACCCAATCATAGGCAGGGGCGAGCGGCATTTCGATTTCGGTGATGATGCCGTTGGTGCCGTAGGCATGGCTGACCTTCTGCAGATCCCAGCCGGTTAGGTCGAGCACGCGCGGCTCGGCCTCCATGGTAACGACGCGCAGACGCAGAATATTGCCGAGATCGCGCAGTCCGCCCCAGGTGATCGAACCGACGCCGCCGGAGCCGCCGGCGACGAAGCCGCCGACCGTTGCCGTCTGCGCCGTCGACGGATGGAAACGCAGTTCCTGACCGGAATGCGCCTTGGTCTGCTTGTCGAGTTGAGCAATGACGATGCCTGGTTCGCAGACCACCCGACCGGGATGGATTTCTTTGATCCTGTCCATGGCGGCAAGGTTCAGCACGATCCCGCCGGAAAGTGGCATGGCCTGGCCGTAATTGCCGGTGCCGGCGCCACGCGGCGTCACCGGCACGCCATGGGCGAAGGCGACCTTCAGCGTTTGGATGACCTCTTGCTCGTTTTTCGGCGTGACGACGAGATCGGCCGTCACATTGTCGAGCTGCGCTTTCAGGATCGGCGAATACCAGTAAAAATCGCGGCTCTTCTGGCGCACCAGCGCCGGATTGTCCTCGATGGCGATGCCCTCGAGTTCCTTTTTGATCGTTTGATAATCCGGCATGTCAGGCTCCAACGATGTTATCGAGTTCACGGTAATCCGGCAGGCTGCGGTCGATCACCTTGCCGCGACGAAGCACGACGCGGTCGGACTGTGGACGGGAGAGAAATTCGCCCCAGCGCCGGGCGCTGAAGAGCACGAGATCGGCCAGCGCGCCGGCGGCGATGCGCCCCTTGTCGGGCCGGCCGAGAATATCCGCAGGCGAGGTAGTGACGACGCGCGCGGCCGTGTCCAGCGGGTGATCGAGATGCAGGATGCGGACTGCTTCACGCAACACCTCGACCGGGTCGAGATCGCCATAGGCATAGAAGGGATCGCGGGTATTGTCGGAGGCCACCGCTGTCGCAACGCCGGCGGCCGCCAGTTCCTTGAACAGGGTCACGCCGCGCCAGCGAGGGGTCCGGCCGGGATATCGGTCCTGCAGATAGAGGTTGCACATCGGCAGCGAGACAATGGAGAGGCCGGCCTTTGCGACGAGCTCGACCGTGCGTTTTGCCGCCTCCTCGTCCTGCCTGGCGAGCGAGCAGCAATGGCCTGCCGTCACCTTGCCGTCGAACCGGTTGCGCAGCACGGCTTGCGCGATCGCCTTCAGCGTCTCGGCGGCGGGATCGTCGCTTTCGTCGACATGAAGATCGACGTCGAGGCCCTTATCGGCGGCAGCCCTGAAAAGCACATCGAGCTGGCTGTCGAGATCGGGATTCATCCGGGTAACGCCGCCGATCAGCCCGCCTTTTTCGCGCACGACGGCAACCAGGTCAGCGAAATAAGCCGCGTCCACCATATTCTCCATCGGGAAGAGCGCCACCGCCTGCAGCGCGACCCTGTCTTTCCAGGCCTCGCGCATCTCGGCAAAAACCTCGAAGGAAATGCGGTGCTGCGGCGCCAGCGAATCGAGATGCGTGCGGATCAGGCTGGTGCCGTGCGCATAGGCCGAGCGCAGCGAGAATTCCATGCGCTTGCCGACATCCGCTGCCGACCAGTACGCCTCCCGGTCCGCTCGCACCGCGTCCAGGGCGCCAGTGAAGGTGCCGTCGGGATTGGCGTTGCGCGGCCAGATATGCCCCTTGTCGAGATGGGTGTGCATGTCGGTGAAGCAGGGCCAGACCATGCCGTCCTTCAGATCGGATCGTGGCAATTCCACCGGGGCTGCACCCGCCGGCAGCAGCGCGGAGATGACGCCATCGGCGATGACGATATCCGCCTTGACCAGCCCCTCGATCGCCGGCGCGTCAAATCCCTCGATGGCGACGGCAGGCAGCGTCGCATTGCTCAGCACGAAGCGGCCGGCATTGGGCGGCGAAATGAAGGAATGGGTCATCAGTTTTCCCGTTTCAGGCTGCTCTCATGCCAACGATGCAGGGCGAGCCAGGAAATGAACGAGGTGACGGCGAAGATCGCCACGCCAAGCAGGGAGAGCATCAGCAGCGCGGCGAAGAGGCGCGGAATGTTGAGCCGGTACTGTGCTTCGAGCAGCCGGAAGGCAAGGCCGGAGCCGGCGCCCGCCGAGCCGGCCGCGAATTCTGCGACGACGGCGGCAATCAGCGCCAGGCCGCCGCCGATCCTGAGGCCCGTCATGAAATAGGGCTGGGCGGCGGGCAGTTTGAGGAAGAGCAGCGTCTGCCAGCGCGAGGCGCCGTAAAGCTCGAAGAGATTGATGAGATTGTGGTCGACGCTCTTCAACCCCTGGACCATATTCGAAAGGATCGGGAAGAAGGCGACGAGGAAGGCGCAGATTAGCAGCGCCACCTGGGTCGACGGTGCATAAATCAGGATCAGCGGCGAGATCGCCACGACCGGCGTCACCTGCAGGATGACGGCAAGCGGATAGAAGGCAAGCTCGATCCAGCGCGACTGCACCAGGAAGATCGCAAAGCCGACGCCGCCGACAAGGGCCAGCATCAGCGACAGCAAGGTGATCTTGGTGGTGACCCAGAGGGCAGGGGCAAGCGTATCCCAGTCCGTTACGAAGGCGTTTGCGACGGCGGCCGGACCCGGCAGGATATAGGGCGGCACGCCTGAGAGCTTCACATAAGCATACCAGATCAGGACCAGCAGGCCGATAACGAGGAAGGGGATGGCGATGCGCAGCGCGAGATCGCGGCGTCTTGCGCCTGCTGCATTTACGGAAAGATGAAGGAGCCGCGGCGGCGTATCCGTTTCGTCATGCATCAATGCTCTCCCGCCGCGTTGATTGCCCCGATCAGCGAAAGGGAGACCGTCTCACAGGCCTTCCGGTATTCTTCCGAGGTGCGGTAATGCTCGTCGCGTTCCAGGCTGGTGGTCAGCGGAACATCGGCATGCACACGGCCGGGCCTTGCCTTCATCACCACGATGCGGTTCGAAAGATAGGCGGATTCATAGACCGAATGGGTGACGAAGATGACGGTGATGCCTGTCGTCTTCCACAGCCGCAGCACGTCGTCGTTCAGCCTCTGGCGGGTGATTTCGTCAAGCGCGGCGAAGGGCTCATCCATCAAAAGCAGCTTCGGTTTCGTGACCAGCGCGCGGGCGATCGAGACGCGCATCTTCATGCCGCCGGAAAGTTCGCGTGGATAGGCTTTGGCGAAATCCTGGAGGCCGACGGTGGTCAGCGCCTGCATGATCTCTCCATGCGCTGCCGCCTTCGAAACCCGCCTCAATCTCAGCGGCAGGTGGACATTGTCGAACACGTTCTTCCACGGCATCAGCGTCGGCTCCTGGAAGACGAAGCCGATATCGCCCTCCGGCAGGCCCCTGGCATTGATGCGCGAACTCGGCCAGTCAATCGCCCCCGACGTCACGTCGCCAAGGCCGGCGATGATGCGCAGCGCTGTCGACTTGCCGCAGCCCGAAGGGCCGAGCAGGCTGACGAACTCGCCGCTTTCGACGGTGAGCGACATGTCGGAAAGGGCGACAGTGCCGCTGGAAAAGACCTTCGAGACCGACTGCATCACGACCAGCGGCCGCTTGCGCGTCTCTTGCGGGGATAAGGCCTGGGCCTTTGCTAACGGCATTGCCTGTCTCATTCACCAGGGGAGTATGCGGTCCGCCACCACAGGCGGACCATCGGCCGACGTCGGAGGTGCCTACTTCTTCATCGCCATTCCGATGCTCTTGCAGACGAATTTCGTCGTGAAGGCTTTGCCGTAATCGGTCTCCGGCTTGAACACCTTGATCGCCACCATCTCGTCGAAGAACGCCTTGTAATGCGCGTCGGTGATGCAGCCGATGCCCTTGTCCAGGCTGTCGCCGGATTCGATGATGCCGTATTCCTTCATCTTGGCGATCGAGTAGGCGATCTGGCCATCCGTCATTTCAGGATTGTCCTTCTTGATCAGCTCATTCGCCTTGCTGTTGTCGCCGTAGAGGTAGTTGTACCAGCCCTCGATCGAGGCATCGACGAAGCGCTGGACGACATCCGGCTTGCTGTCGATCATCGTCTGTGTGGTGGTGATCATCGTCGAATAGGGCGAATAGCCGTTGTCGGCGAGCAGGAAGACCTTCGGTTCGAAGCCGGCCTGCTTCTGGATCTCGTAGGGCTCGGAAGTGAGGTAGCCCTGCTGGGCGGATTCCTTGTCGGCAAGGAAGGGCGCGGGGCTGAAATTGTAGGGCTTATACTGCTCGTCCTTGAAGCCCTTGAAGTTCGCCTTCATCCATTCGAAATAGGTAAGGTAACCGTCCTTGCCGAGAAACAAGGTCTTGAGCTTGGCAAGATCCTCGAATTTGTCGATACCCGTATCCGGATGGGCGATCAGGACCTGCGGATCCTTCTGGAAGATCGCCGCGACATCGACGAGCGGGATGCCCTGTTCGACAGCCGAGATCTCACCCTGCGGCCCACCCATGTAGAAATCGATCTTGCCGGAAATCAGCAGCGCGCTGTTGGCCGCGTTCGGGCCGCCCTGCACGATCGTGACGTCGAGGCCGTGTTTCGCATAGGTGCCGTCGGCGACCGCCTGGTAGAAGCCGCCGTGCTCGGCCTGCGCCAGCCAGTTCGTTCCGTAGCTGACCTTGTCGGCCGCATGCGCCGCAACAGTAGCGACGAGCGCGCCACCAAAACCCATAAGGGCGGAAAAGACCGTATTCTTCAGTGCATTGGGCATGATCAGCGTTCCCCTTTTGAGTTCGCAACGCCTGTGATGACGTCGGATTTTCTTCATTGGAGCGATTGCTTTGCTCTTTGAAAAGCATCAAATTTCGTGCGCAACGATGCCTTTTTGGCATCTCAACGGCAGCCTGTGCCTAATTTGTGCGTCTGCTTTATTTTCATGCAACGAGGTTGCCATGCTGCATTCCCGAAAGCTCATCTACATCAATGAGATCGCCCGCACCGGTTCGATCCGCAAGGCGGCGGCGCGGCTGAATGTGGCGTCATCGGCGATCAACCGCCAGATTCTCGCGCTGGAGGAGGAAATGGGCGCGCCGCTCTTTGAGCGGCTGCCGCGCGGCCTGCGGCTGACGGCGGCCGGTGAACTCTGCATCGAACATATTCGCGAAGTGCTGAAGAATTACGAGCGGCTGGAAGGGCGTATCCGCAGCCTGAAGATGCAGCAGGCCGGCAAGGTCCGCATCGTTACCACGGTTGGCCTTGCCGCCGGCCCTCTGCCTGACATCATCGCTCGGTTCCAGTCGGAGCATCCGCGCGTCTTCATGCAGCTGCGCAATGACGCGGGCACGATGACGGTCACTCCGGTGCTGTCGGGCGAGGTGGATATCGGCCTCGGCTTCAACATTCCGGCGACACCGGGCATCCGAACGCTTGGCAGTTTCGATATCCCGATCGGCGTGGTGCTGCCGCCCGGCCATCACCTGATCGGTTCAGGCCCGATCAATCTGGCGGATATCGTCCAGGAGCGCCTGGTGCTGGCCCAGCAGGGCACCAGCCTGCGTGATGTGATCAATCTGGCCTTGGCGCGCCTCGACGTGCATGTCGAGCCGGTGCTTGAGACCAATGCGTCGGAGATGTTGAAGAAGCTGGTCAAATCGGGGGCGGGGCTGACGATACTAAATCCGCTCGACGTCATCACCGAATGCAGGCAGGGCGAGCTCGTTTTCCGGGCGATCGCCGAACCGCATGCGCGCCAGCAGCCGATGAAGCTTTTTGCCCGCGCCCGCGCGCCGCTCGATTCAGCCACCAGCTTGTTCGTCGAATACCTGCTCGCCGAACTTGCCGGCCTCGTGCAGGAACTGCAGGCCAAAGGTCATATCGTGATGGAAAAGCCTGTCGCACCTTAGAACAGGATTCATATTCTAGGGGTCGACCTAAATATGAATCCTGTTCTAAATTAAAGGGTTAGAGCATGATGTCGTCCGAAAACCGCACACACTTTTCGGCCTAATGCTCTTGGTCGCTTTCGCCGGCGTTATTGTGAATAGAGGCTGGAAAGCGGATAGCGCTTCAGGTCGGACAGCAACTCGATGAAGCCCTTGACCTGATGGCGGCAGATCGCTTCGCCTTTCTCCACCGTTCCGCGCGAGGCGTCGCCGACGACGCCGTGCGGATTGAGGTCGTGGGCGATCCAGGCAAGCGAATGCGGCGGCAGCGGCTGGATATATCTCGATTGTCCGCGCATCCATTCGGCCTTGGAGGTGAAATTCTGCGCCCTGTCCATCCGCACCAGATCGGGGCGGAAATAGAGCATCAGCGAGGTCTCGACCTCGCCCCCATGGATGCCGTATTTCAACTCGTCTTCGCCGATCATGCCTTCGGGATGACCGAAGCGGCCCCATTGCGTTGAGACGACGGCCATCTGACAGCGGACGCGCAACTCGCGCGCGACGATGCTCATGATGTCGACATTGCCGCCATGCGAATTGACGATGACCATCTTGCGAATGCCGGCTTCGGCAACCTTGGCGCCGATCGCCGTCCAGACGGGAATGAGCAGCTCAGCATCGAGCGACAGCGTTCCCGGCCCATAGATATGTTCGTTCGCCTTGCCGATCTCCTGCGTCGGCAGGACCAGAAAATCGAGGTCGTCGGGCTTCTGTTTCCGCAGTTCGGCCAGCATGCCGTTGGCGATCGCCACATCGGTCGCGATCGGCAGGTGCGGACCGTGCTGTTCGGTCGAGGCGATCGGCAGGATGGCAATGGTCGTGTCGGGCGAAAGTCCGGCGAAATCGGAGCTATTCAGTTCGTTCCAGTAAAATGGCATTGCCATCGCCGCGCCTCTCATTGCCGTTTCGACAGTGAGTAGGAAATATCGCTGCACGCGAAAAGCATCAATTTGCGCCCGCACCGATGCCTTTTTGCGGA
The DNA here is from genome assembly GCF_019793435.1 of Rhizobium redzepovicii. GTDB lineage: Bacteria > Pseudomonadota > Alphaproteobacteria > Rhizobiales > Rhizobiaceae > Rhizobium > Rhizobium redzepovicii. The sequence goes on from NZ_JAILYH010000004.1 coordinate 352,524, forward strand.
TGATGCAGCATCGGCCATCGCCCAGAGGGCGGGGCACTGTCATATAATCCCCGGATGCGCGAGGAATTCACTGGAGCCATTGCGCCGACGCGCCTGCAATGGTTTGCTGGCGTCTCTGCAATTTAACGCTCTCCGGTGATTCCCAATGTTCGATATTCTGTGGCGCGGCTTGGCGATCGGCGCCGGCGCAACCATCCTGATGGACCTCTGGGCGATCGTGCTCACCAAGGTCTTCGGCCAGACGGCGCCCAATTGGGCGCCGGTCGGCCGCTGGTTCTGGCATCTCCGCCGCGGCAAGGTCTTTCACGACAGCATCGCCGATGCCGAGCCCTATGCCAATGAACTGGCGCTCGGCTGGATCAGCCACTACGCCGTCGGCATTCTCTACGGCGTTATCTTCGCGCTCATCATGGGGCAGGGCTGGTTGGCCGTCCCGACATTTCTCCCCGCCTGGATATTCGGCATCATCACCGTCGGGGCAGGGTGGTTCCTGCTGCAGCCGGGCCTCGGCATCGGCTGGGCCGCTTCCAAACATCCGACCCCGAATAAGGTGCGGTGCTTCAATCTGCTGGCGCATACGGTGTTTGCGCTGGGGCTTTATGAGACGGCGTTGATCCTGCGTTGAGATTGCCAAAAACCCCTCCCCACAAGGGGGAGGGGCTAAGCTGTGGTGTCCGGCGGCGACCGAAAGCAGAGGTCGTATTGGCTGGTGCCGTTCGACGGATTGATACGATAGAGTTTATGTGAAGCGGTGCGGCATCTGAGTCCCTCCCCCTTGTGGGGAGGGGTCTTTGTTCCCCGCGAACCGAACAACTATCGCGCTGCCCAATTGGCGCCGCGGCGGAAAATCGTCTTCATCTCCGGCACGTCGAACTCCTTGGCCTGATGGCCGAGCGAGGAATAGAAAACCCGGCCCTTGCCGTATTTGCGCTTCCAGACGACCGGCATGACGACGCCGTCGATCCAGTAGGCGTGCTCGCCGGTGAATTTCGTCGTCGCCAGCACCTCGTTCGAGGGGTCGACATGCATGTAATATTGCTCCGACGTATAGGGGAAATCGGCAATCCCCTCCATCAGCGGATCGTCCGGCCGGGTGATGTTGACGGTATAGTCGATGATATTGCCGGGATGGGCCACCCACTGGCCGCCGATGATGAACTGGTAGTCGACGGAGTCGCGGAAGGCATCGCCTGCGCCGCCGTGATAACCGGCGATGCCGACGCCGCTTTCGACCGCGGCGGCGAGGTTCTTGACCTCCTCCTTCTCGATCTTCGACATCGTCATGATCGGCACGACCAGGCTGAGATCATGAACGGAAGGGTCGGCAAGGGCCTCGGTGCCGTGTTCGAGATAGACCTTGAAGCCGTCCTCCTCGAGCATCCCCTTGATGATTTCGGCGCATTCCTGCGGCTCGTGGCCGCTCCAGCCGCCCCAGACGATCAGTGCTTCACGCATAGTCATTCCTCCTGAAATTATTTCGCCAGCCGTCCGTCGACGATGGATTGCGATATGGGGGCAGGGCGCTCCACCGCCGTTGAGATCGCCACCGTCCGGCCGGTCTCAGACGCAGTGTGGAACGCTTCCATGACCTCCAGCACATGCAGCGCCAGATCGCCATTGGCGCGATGCGGCCGGTTGGAGCGGATCGCATGCGCCATGTCGGCGACGCCGAGCGAGCGGTAATTGCCATCGGCATAGGGAGATGTGAGGGGCTGATCCTCGAATTGGCCGCCCTTGCGCAGATATTCGACAGGGCCTTCAAATCTGTTGGGATCGGGCACAATAAGCGTGCCCTCGGTGCCGTAGACCTCGAGCGGCACATGCTTGTGGCCGGCGACGTCGAAGCTCATGGCGATCTGGACGACGGCACCGCCTGCAAAAGCCATCATGCCGGTGACATGGGTCGGCACGTGCACGGGAATGCGCTCGCCGTTGCGCGGCTCGCTTGATATCAGCCGTTCGGGCCGCGGCGTCGTCGCAAAGCCCGCCACTTGAGCGACCGGCCCGAGAAGATTGACGAGGTCGGTGATGTAATAGGGACCCATGTCGAGCATCGGCCCGCCGCCCAATTCGTAATAGAAGGCCGGGTTCGGATGCCAGCGCTCATGGCCCGGGCACATGAAGCTCGCCGAGCCGCCGACCGGCTGGCCGATGACGCCCTGGTCGATCAGCGCGCGCGCCGTCTGATGACCGCCGCCGAGGAAGGTGTCGGGGGCTGCGCCGATGCGCAGATTCCTGGCCTTGGCGGCCTCCGCCAATTTTTTCCCTTCCGCGAAATTAATCCCCAGCGGCTTTTCCGAATAGGTATGTTTGCCGGCCTCGAGCGCCTGCAATGCCACGGCAACATGGGCTTTGGGGATCGTCAGATTGACGATGATTTCGACCTTGGGGTCGGCGAAAAGCTCCTCGACCGTTCTGGCGGGAACATTGAATTCACGCGCCTTGGCTTCCGCCAGTTCCCGGTTGAGATCGGCGACGCCGCGGATGTCGAGAATGGGAAAGGACGCCATCGCTTTGAGATAGGCGCCCGAAATATTGCCGCATCCGATGATGCCGATACCGACTCTTTCCATGAATTCCTCCATCTGATCGTGATTGTGACACCCGTCAGAGTGCCGGCCCGGTGGTGCTCCAGGGCGATTCGTAGAGTTCGTAGAGCGCCACCGCAGCGGCACCCTGAGCCCAGAAATCATCGCTCGAATCGTCGAAGACGAGTTCGCTCACGCCCTTCAGTGAGGGCGGAATGGCAAGCGCATAGGCATCGCGCAGGCTGTTCAAAAAGGGTTCGCCGAGCGCCAGGCTCGACCCGACAAGGATGACGCGCGGCGGCGCAAACAGCGTAACGATATTGGCGATGGTCAATCCCACCGCTTCGCCGGCGCGGATGGCGGCGCCGATCAGCCGGTCGTCATCGGCCTTGATCAGGGCCTGGGCATGAGTCATGCCGCGCCCGAGCCGGATCGCTTCGGCAAAACGCCCGTCGGCCTGCTGTTCGCCGAGGATGGCGCTTTCGCCGGCCTGGCTGAACAGCCGCACCACGCCATTCGGCCCCATGCCGAGCACGAGGTCGCCGAGATTGTGGCTGAGACCGCCGGCGCCGCGGAACAGGCTGTTGCCGTGCAGCACACCGAGGCCCAGCGTCTGCTCCAATGAAATCAATACCATATCCTCGAGATCGCGCGCTTTGCCGAACCAGTGATGGCCAAGCGTGATGGCATGCGCGTCACTTTCGACGATGGTCGGCGTCGACAGCCGCGTCGACATCTCGGCGGCGAAATCGACATTGGTGTCCCGGAAGATCGGGCTGCTTCTGATGTAGCCGGTGCGGTGCTCGATGACGCCGGGAAAGCCGAGGCAGACGCTGTCGACATCTTCGAGCGACAGCCCGGCATCGACGACGCAGCGCCGCACGCCGTCCTCGACCAGATCGGCGATGACGCCGATCGGCTGCCGGTCGAGGCGGATCGGCAAAGCGAGTTTCGACAGCACGTCGCCGCGGAAATTGGTGACGACGAAGACCATCCGGTTGGCGGCGATCTTGCCACCGACGACGCGGGCGGCGTCGGGATTGAGCTCCAGCGCCACACGCGGCCTGCCGCGCACCGCCTCGTTGCGGATATCGCCTTCGTGGCGCGGCAGGATCAGCCCGTCGTCGAGCAGCGAGGCGGTAATGGCGGAAACCGTGGTGGTCGAGAGTTCGGTGCGTTCGCTGATCTCGATGCGCGAGATCGGACCATGGCGCCGGATGGTGTCGAGCACGTTCAAGCGATTGATCGCGCGCATCAATTCTGGATCTGCGGTCTTCATGAAAAACTAGCCGGCATCGTTCGTTGGGCGGAAGCCAATATTTTTAACGGGTTACGAAATAAATAGCAGGCAATCCCACGGACCTGTCAAGCACATTTGGTAAAAATAGCGGCAATTGGGTTGACATCCGGCAAAAGCTCCGGTGAATTAATCCGCATTGGGGAAAAATTGTGAGGATAGGTCCCCTGGGAGGAAAATCATGAATTTTATGCTGAAGAACGCCGCTTTCGGCGGCAGGCGCATCGTATCCATGGCCGCGGCAGCCGGCATGTTGCTGGCGGGTGCGGGTGCTGCCTCCGCGACGACGGTGGTCAAATGGTTGCATCTCGAGCTCGACCCGAAGAACGTCGCGGCCTGGGAAGACATCGTCAAGAAATACGAAGCCCAGCATCCGGACGTCGACATCCAGATGCAGTTCCTCGAAAACGAGGCCTTCAAGGCCAAGCTTCCCACGCTGCTGCAATCCGACGACGTGCCGGATTTCTTTTTCAGCTGGGGCGGCGGCGTGTTGAAGCAGCAGTCCGAGACCGGCGCGCTGCAGGATGTGACGGCAGCGCTCGATGCCGATGGCGGCAAGCTGCGCAAGGCCTACACGCCGGCCTCGGTCGACGGCCTGAGCTTTGAGGGCAAGACCTGGGCTATTCCCTACAAGGTCGGTCTGGTCAGCTTTTTCTACAACAAGGCGCTGTTTGCCAAGGCTGGCGTCAAGGCCGAAGACATCAAGACCTGGGCTGATTTCCTCGCTGCGGTGAAGAAGATCAAGGCGGCCGGCATCGTGCCGATTGCCGGCGGCGGCGGCGAGAAATGGCCGATCCATTTCTACTGGAGCTATCTCGTCATGCGCGAAGGCGGCCAGAAGGTCTTCGACGCCGCCAAGAACGGCGAGGGCGAAGGCTTCCTCGACCCCGCCATCATCAAGGCCGGTGACGACCTTGCCGAACTCGGCAAGCTCGAGCCTTTCCAGCCCGGTTATCTCGGCGCCACCTGGCCGCAGACGCTCGGCGTTTTCGGTGACGGCAAGGCGGCGATGATCCTCGGCTTTGAGGCCACCGAGGCCAACCAGCGCAAGAATGCCGGCGACGGCAAGGGGCTGGCACCGGACAATATCGGCCGTTTCGTCTTCCCGACGGTCGAGGGCGGCGCCGGCAAGCCGACCGATACGCTCGGCGGCCTGAACGGCTGGGCCGTCACCAAGAAGGCCTCCAAGGAAGCGATCGATTTCCTCGCTTTCCTGACGAGCGCGGAGAATGAACGGGCGATGGCCAAGGCCGGCATGTTGCTTCCCGTTGCCGTCGGCGCCGATGACGGCGTCGTCAATCCGCTGCTGGCCGAATCGGCCAAACAGCTTGCCGGTTCGACCTGGCATCAGAACTTCTTCGATCAGGATCTCGGTGCGGCCGTCGGCCGTGTCGTCAACGACGTCTCGGTGGAAATCGTCTCCGGCCAGATGAATTCCAAGGACGGCGCCCAGATGATCCAGGACGCTTTCGAGCTGGAACAATAACCGGCGCCCGCAGAGCCTTCCCGGCGCTCCAGATCCAGTGGAGCGCCGGCATTGCTGCCGACGAACGAAAGCAGGACCATGGCCAATATTTCAGTTCCCTCGATAACGACTGCCGCAAGGCCGGCACGAAGAGCCGCAAACAGCAGAAGTTCGGTCGCCCATGACCGGCTGGCGGTGCTCTTGCTGTTTCTGCCGCCGGCGCTGCTGCTCTTCACGCTCTTTGTCATCATGCCGATGGGCGAGGCGGCCTGGTACAGCCTCTACAAATGGAACGGCTACGGCACGCCGACCGAGTTCATCGCACTCCGCAATTTCCAGGTCCTGTTCCGCAATGCGGCCTTCACCCAGGCGCTGGTCAATAACGGCCTGATCATCGTCATCTCGATCTGCATCCAGGTGCCGCTCGCCATCTGGCTTGCGACCATGCTCGCCCACCGCATTCCGGGCGTCGTCGGCTATCGGCTGATCTTCTTCCTGCCCTATGTGTTGGCGGACGTTGCCGCCGGCCTGATCTGGCGCTTCGTCTATGATGGCGATTACGGCCTGTTTGCCGCCATTTCCAACTTCTTCGGCTTCGCCAATCCTTATGTGCTCGCCGACAAGGACCTGGCGATCTATGCCGTGCTCGGTGTCATCGTCTGGAAATATTTCGGCTTTCACATGATGCTGTTTATCGCAGGGCTGCAATCGGTCGACAAGAGCGTGCTTGAGGCGGCCGAAATCGATGGCGCCACCGGCTGGCAAAAATTCCGCTATGTCACGCTGCCGCTGCTCGGTTCGACCCTGCGCCTGTCCATCTTCTTCGCCGTCGTCGGTTCGCTGCAGCTTTTCGACATGATCATGCCGCTGACCGGCGGCGGCCCGTCCAACTCCACCCAGACAATGGTCACCTTTCTATACACCTATGGCGTCATGCGCATGCAGGTGGGTCTCGGCAGCGCCGTCGGCGTCGTGCTCTTCATCATCTGCGTAACGCTCGCCTTCGGTTACAAAAGGATCTTCATGCGCCATGACTGATACGAGCTCTTCCATCCGCATGCGCGCATCGACCCGCATCTACCTCTACGTGTCGCTGACCCTGATTGCCGCCATCGTGCTGATCCCGCTGCTGACGACGGCGCTTGGCGGCTTCAAGACGCTGGGCGACCTGCGCACCAATCCCTTCGGCCTGCCGACGGAATGGCAGTGGGCGAATTATACCGACATTCTGTTCGGCGAGCGCTACTGGCTGCAGATCGGCAATTCGCTGATCATTGCAGCGCTCACCGTGCTGCTGACGCTGATCGTCTCGTCGATGGCGGCCTTCGCCTTTGCCCATGTGCGCTTCTTCGGTTCGTCCTTCCTGCTCAATTATTTCCTGCTCGGCCTGATGTTTCCGGCAGCGACCGCGATCCTGCCGCTGTTCATCCGCATCCGCGATCTCGGCTTGCTGAATACCTATTGGGGTGTGGTGCTGCCGCAGGTCGCCTTCGGCCTCGGCATGAGCATCCTGTTGTTCCGGAACTATTTCCGCAACCTTCCGGAAGAATTGTTTCAGGCGGCCTTCGTCGATGGCTGCGGCTATCTCCGTTTCTTCTGGCATATCTCGCTGCCGCTCTCCCGGCCGATCGTCGCGACCGTCAGCATCATCTCCTTCGTCGGCAGTTGGAACAGCTACATCCTGCCGCTGATCATGCTGAACTCGGAATCGAAATATCCCTGGCCGCTCGGCATCATGGTCTATCGCGGCGAATACGGCACGGAATGGCAATTGGTGCTGGCCTTCATCACCCTGACCATCCTGCCGACAATCATCGTTTTCTTCGTCGCCCAGAGGCACATCATCGCCGGATTGACCGCCGGCGCCGTCAAGTCCTGAGCCGAACTATTGGAGTTGCAATCATGGCATCCGTTTCACTGCACGATGTAACCAAGGCCTATGGCGCCGTCGACGTTATCCACGGCATTTCGCTTCATATCGAGGATGGCGAATTCGTCGCCCTGGTCGGTCCGTCCGGCTGCGGAAAGTCGACGCTGCTGCGGATGATCGCCGGCCTGGAAGAAATCACCGATGGCGAGATCGCGATCGGCGGCAATATCGTCAACGCGATGACACCGCGCGAGCGCAACATCGCCATGGTCTTCCAGTCCTATGCGCTCTATCCGCATATGACGGTCGCCGAAAACATGGGCTTCAACTTGAAGCTCGCCGGCGTTGCCAAACCCCAGATCGAGGCCCGCGTTGCCGAGGCTGCCCGCATGCTCGATCTTGCCGAGTTGCTCGACCGCAAGCCGGCCCAGCTTTCCGGCGGCCAGCGCCAGCGCGTCGCCATGGGCCGCGCCGTCGTGCGCAATCCGGCCGTCTTCCTGTTTGACGAGCCGCTGTCCAACCTCGATGCGAAACTGCGCGTGCAGATGCGCTCGGAGATCAAGACGCTGCACCAGAAGGTGAAGACGACGTCGATCTATGTCACCCATGACCAGATCGAGGCGATGACGCTCGCCGACCGCATTGTCGTGCTCAATCAGGGCAGGGTGGAGCAGTCGGGCACGCCGCTCGAACTTTACAAAAAGCCGGCCAACCTCTTCGTCGCCGCCTTCATCGGCTCGCCGGCGATGAATATGCTCGACGGCACGGTGGAGGGTCAAAACGGCGCGCCCGCCGCCCGCCTCGAAGACGGCACAGCGATCCTTATTGCGCCCGACCGCCGGGTCAGGCCCGGCCAGGCCGTCACCATCGGCCTGCGCCCCGAACATCTCGTTCCCGGCCTGTCGGCCGGCACGCCGCTTGCCGGCCGCACCATGCTGGTGGAACCCACAGGCGCCCAGACCCATGTGGTCTTCGATCTCGCCGGCCAGCAGGTGACCGCCATCGTCGACGGTGAATACCCCGCCCGCTACGGCGCGGTGTTCGAGGCAAGCATCGCCAGCGACCAGGTGCATGTTTTCGACCGCGGCAGTGGCGTGGCGCTTTGATTGCTGCGCGCGTTTTGTGCGATAGGCTGTGGGCGTGATTTAACGGATGGCTGACAACGACAAAACCGCCGAGCAAGCCCGGCGGTTTTGTCGTTGAAAAGGTAACCCGCGACTACTCCGCCGCGATCCGCGAGACGCCGTTGGCCTGGACGATCTTTTCCAAGAGTGTCAGCTCTTCCGGGGTGAGGTCCGTCAACGGCGGGCGAACCGGGCCGGGGTTCTGGCCGAGGACGCGAAGACCCGCCTTGATGATCGAGACGGCATAGCCCTTCTTGCGGTTGCGCAAGGCGACGAAGGGGAAGAAGAAGCTCTTCAGGATTTCATCGACGGTTGCCTGGTCGCCGGTGCGAAGGGCGCCGTAAAAGCGCTGGGCCAGCGCCGGGACGAAGTTGAAGACGGCCGAGGAATAGGTCGTCACGCCGGCGGCGAAATAGGCTTGCGCATAGACCTCGTGGGTCGGCATGCCGCCGACATAGACCAGACGGTCGCCGAGCAGGGTGGTGATCTCGATGACCTTGTCGACATCGCCGACGCCGTCCTTGAAGCCGATCAGGTTCGGGCATTCGTCGGCGAGCCGCGCGATGCTTTCGGCCGTCAGGACGGCGTTGTCGCGGTTATAGACGATCACACCGATGCCAACCGATTGGCAGACTGCCTTCACGTGTGCGATCAGGCCGGCCTGTTCGGCAAACATCAGGTAGGGCGGCAAAAGCAGCAATCCGTCCGCGCCGGCCTTTTCCGCCGCCTTGGCGATTTCGATGGCGAGCGATGTGCCGTAACCGGTGCCCGAGATGATCGGCGTCTTGCCGGCCGAGGCCTTGGCGGCGCGGACGACCTGAGGGATTTCGGCCGGATTGAGGGAGAAGAACTCTCCCGTGCCGCCGGCGGCAAACAGCGCAGCCGCGTCATACCCCGAAAGCCATTCGACATGACGACGGTATTTTGGCTCGTCGAATGTGAGCTGATCGTCGAAATGCGTCACCGGAAACGAGAGGAGACCACTACCGACGGCCTTCTTCAATTCAATCGGGTTCATCATGAAGTCCTGTTCCTTAGCTGTTGAAATTGGCGGTCTCAGGCGCTTTCGAGCGTCTGCAGAAGGGCCGCGATATAGCCGTAGCAATAGGCGAATGCGGTGGCGGAAGGGTCCTTGCCGCTGACGGTCGGCACATGGTCGGGCATCAGCATGTATTTGAAGCCCACTTCCTTGTAGATCCTGGCCGAGCGGACCATGTCCATGTCGCCCTCGTCGGGGAAGGTCTCCATGAAGGAGAGCTTGCCGCCGCGAATATTGCGGAAGTGGACGTTGAAGATCTTGTTGCGCTCACCGAACCAGCGGATGACGTCGTCGATCTCCTTGCCGGGACTTTCCAGCATCTCGCCGATCGAGCCCTGGCAGAAATTGAGGCCGTGATAGGGGTTTTCCCGCATCAGCACGAACTTCTTCAGGCCTTCGACGGTGCCGAGCACCCGCGTGACGCCGCGAAAGCCGGGTGGCGTATAGGGATCATGCGGATGGCAGGCGAGCCTGACGCGGTTGCTTGCGGCGACCGGCACGACCCGTTCGAGGAAATAGTCGATCCGTTCCCAGTTTTCGTCTTCGGAGAGAACGCCGGCAAGACCGGGTGCTGCCTGCTGATCGGTCTTGTCCCAGCGGAAGCTGGCATTCATCGAGCCGCCGCGTCCCGGCTCATCGGGTGTGCGGGGAATGCCGATCAGGTTGAGATTGTATTTCACCGCCGGAATGCCGGCCGCTGCGGTATTCTCGATCAGCTTGCAGACGGCGTCGATCTGCCTGTCGCGCTCCGGGCCGGCGAGCAGAATATCGGGATAGGACGCCTTCTCGATCGGCTGCGAGGGCAGCGGCAGCTGGATCATGTCGAGGATCAGGCCGAAGCTTTCGACCTTGTCGCGATGGCGCTCGAGGTCTGAAAGCGTCCAACTGCTCGGTTCTCCCGGCGGATCGGCGTTGATATGCTTCACACCCAGTTGCGCGAAGATACGATAATCGTCGTCATCCCGCGCGGCGACCTGTGTTCCCAGATACATTTGAGTCTCTTTCGAAATTACACAATGTCATATGACATAATATGAATTTCGAAGAGAGTCGAGCCCTATTGCTGCTCGGAGAGCATCCGATAGCGACGTTGGCTGGCCATCATATGCGCACGCATCGCCTGGCGGGCGCGCTCCGGATCCTGATCGGCGATGGCCGACAGGATTTCGACATGCTCGGCATAGACCTTTTGCAGATAGTCGCGGTCATTGGCCTCCGGCAGCGTCGGAAACTGGCCGCGGGGGATCGCTTTGGGGCCGAATTGGCGCAGCACATCGACATAGAATCGGTTGTTGGTGGCGGCGGCGATCGCCATGTGGAAGGCGTAATCCGCCTCCACCGTTTGCTGCCCGGTCTCGATCAAGTTCGCCATCCGGCGGTTGGCCTCACGGATCGCCGCCTCCTGCTCGGCGGTGCGGCGATAGGCGGCAATCGCCGCCGCTTCACCCTCGGCCGCCATGCGAAACTCCAGCAACTCAAGGGTTTCGGGGATGCTTTTGATTTCCACCGGCGTCAATGGCAGCACCGATTGAGATTTCGGATCCGCGACAAACACTCCTTTGCCCTGGATCGGCTTGACGAAGCCGGCCGACCTGAGATCGGCGATCGCCTCGCGCACCACGGTGCGGCTGACGCCGAAGGTCGCTTCAAGCTGCGGCTCGGTCGGCAGCTGGTCACCGACCCGTAGCATGCCAGCCTCGATCTGCGCCCGCAGCTGATCGATGACCTGCTGCGCCAGTCTTTGCCGGCCACGGCCGAGTGTCGTCATTTTCTGTTCCCCAATCCCATTGCACTCAAGTCTCCCGTTCGGGCCTTGTCAATCGTATCTGACTTCGATAGATCATAATACGACATACGGTCGACATAATATGTCTTCTATAGTAATTCATGGAGGAGTGACAATGAAGCATTTTTCTAAAGGCCTGTTCCTCGGCGCCGTTTTCGGCGCCCTGACCATGGCTGCCCCGCAGCTGCAGGCTGCGACGCCGCAAGACCAGCTGGTGATGGGAACGTCGTTGGCCCAGGTTCTGTCCCTCGATCCGCAGCAGGCGACCGAGGGCAAAGCCGTTGAGATCATGTCGAATCTTTACGACCGGCTGGTCGCCAGCACGGCGGACGGCAAGATCCTTCCGCAGCTGGCGGAAAGCTGGAAGGTTGACGACAAGGGCATCACTTTTACGCTGCGCAAGGCCAATTTCGCGTCCGGCAACCCGGTGACTTCGAAGGACGTCGTCTATTCGCTGGGGCGGCTCTTGAAGATGGATCAGGCCGCAGCCGCCAACCTCAAGCGCGTCGGCTACGACAAGAACAATGTCGACAAGCTCGTCAAGGCGGTCGACGACCAGACGGTGCGTATCGATCTTTCCGACCAGGTGACGGCGGAGCTTCTGCTCTACCGGCTGACGACGACCACCACCAGCGTGGTCGACAGCGTCGAGGTCGAAAGCCACGCCGTCGACAATGACTATGGCAATGCCTGGATGCGAACGCATTCGGCCGGTTCCGGTCCATTCACCCTCAACCGCTGGTCTCCGAACGAGCTGGTCATTCTCGACGCCAACAAGGGTTATGTCGACGGCGCTCCGAAGATGCGTCGCGTCATCGTCCGCCATGTGCCGGAAAGCCAGGTCGAGCGGCTGATGCTGGAGCGCGGCGATATCGATATTGCCAGTGCGCTGACAGCCTCCGATCTCGCGACATTCCAGGCCAAGCAGGGTTTTGCCATCCAGCGCATTCCGACAGGCGGTTTCTACGTGCTGTCGATGAATGCCGGCAACCAATTCCTCTCCAACCCCAAGGTCCGCGAGGCAATCGCCTACGGCATCGACTACAAGGGCATCGAGAAGACGATTATGGGCCCCTACGGACGGGCGAGAACCGTGCCCGTGCCGGAGAATTTCGAATATGCTATCCCGAGCCCGGATTGGCAGCTCAACGTCGAGAAGTCCAAGCAGCTGCTGGCAGAGGCGGGTTATAAGGACGGCTTCTCGCTGACGCTGAAGACAATCGCCCAGACACCGCGCATCGATCTTGCCACCGCCATTCAGGCTTCCCTTGCCCAGGTCGGCATCAAGATCGACATCCAGCAGGGCAACGGTTCGGAAATCATCGCCGCCCATCGCGCCCGGGATTTCGATCTGCTGATCCCGCAGACCAGCGCCTACATGCCGAACGTGCTCGGCTCGATGGAGCAGTTTTCCTCAAATCCCGACAACTCGAAAGAGGCCAACAATGCCGGCAATTTCGTCTGGCGGTCGGCCTGGGATATTCCCGAGTTGACGGCGCTGACGGCGAAAGCATCGATGGAGCCGGACGCCAAGAAGCGCGGCGAACTCTACGTGCAGATGCAGAAGATGTTCGTCGAACAGAAGCCGGCGGTGCTGCCGATGTTCGAGCGCTTTGAGCCGATCGTCCTGACCGGCAAGGTCCAGGGATATGTCGGACATCCGTCTCAAATGACGCGTCTCGAGAACGTAACCAAGGTCGAAACCCAGTAAGACTCGGGAGGACAGCCGATCATGAAGGAACTCTCCGTAGCCGAATTTGGCCGACGCCTGGCGCATTTGCTGGTCAGCCTGTTCATTCTCCTCTGTGTGACCTTCGTGATCGGCCGCGTCCTGCCCACTGATCCGGTCGGCGCGATCGTCGGCGAGCTCGCCGATCCCGCCGCCTATGCGGCGATGCGGGCCCGCCTCGGGCTCGATCTGCCGATTTACCAGCAGTTCTTCCTCTATCTGAACGGGCTGGCGCATGGCGATTTCGGCACTGCCGTGCTCACCGGCAATCCCGTCTCCTCAGACCTCGCCCAGGCATTTCCGGCGACATTCGAACTGGCGACGCTGGCGGTGATCATTTCGACATTCGTCGGCGTGCCGCTCGGCCTGGTCGCGGCCTTGTTTCGCGACAGCTTCATCGACAAGATAGCCCGGGTGGTGGCCCTCGTCGGGCATTCGATCCCGGTTTTCTGGTTCGGCATCGTCGGGCTGGTCATCTTCTATGCCGGCCTCAACTGGGTCGGCGGGCCCGGCAGGATCGATGTCTTTTATGAAGGCCTCGTCACGCCGCAGACCGGCCTGTTGCTGATCGACAGCCTGCTGCAGGGCGAGACGGAAATCTTCTGGAATGCGCTCGGCCATATCATTCTGCCCGCCATCATCCTCGCCTATGCGGCGATGGCCTATATCACCCGCATGACTCGCAGCTTCACCTTGGAGCAGTTGAGCCAGGACTATGTCATCGCCGCCCGTGCCAAGGGTGTGAGCCCCTTCGGCACGATCTGGCGCCACGTCCTGCCGAACATCGCGGTGCAGTTGATCACCATCCTGGCGATTTCCTATGGCGGGCTGCTGGAAGGCGCTGTCGTCACCGAGATCGTCTTCTCCTGGCCGGGCATCGGCCAGTACATGACGAACGCCCTCATGATCGGCGATATGAACGCCATCGTGGCCGGCACCATCATCGTGGGATTCATCTTCATGCTGTTAAACTTCCTCGCCGACGTGGCTTATGCCGTCTTCGATCCGCGCATGCGGGAGGCGGCCCGATGAGCGACGCCATCCGCACTGACATTCAGATCCGCCCACCAAGTGTCTCGACCCGCGTCGCGGCCTCGTTTGCGCGCGCCGGCCGCAAATTGGCTGCGGAACCGCTTGGCCTTGCCGGCTTCGTCATCCTCGGCCTGCTGTGCCTGATCGCGATCTTCGCGCCGCTTCTGGCGCCTTATGATCCGGTCGTGCAATCGCTCGGCGATGCCCTGCAGGCCCCGAGCCTGGCGCATTGGGCCGGCACCGACGAATTTGGCCGCGACATTCTGAGCCGCCTGATTTTCGGCACGCGCATCACCATCCAGACCGTGCTGTCGATCTCCCTAATCGTCGGTCCGATCGGCCTGCTGATCGGCGTCGTCGCCGGCTTCTTCGGCGGCCGCACTGACGCGCTGCTGATGCGCGCCACCGATATCGTCCTATCTTTCCCGTCGCTGATCCTGGCGCTGGCCTTTGCCGCCGCACTCGGCGCCGGCCTGACCACGGCAATCATCGCGATCTCGCTGACCGCATGGCCGCCGATCGCCAGGCTGGCGCGCGCCGAGGCCCTTGTCGTCAGAAACGCCGATTACGTGGTCGCCGCCCGCCTTTACGGCGCCTCGCCGATCCGCATTCTTCTTTTCTATATTGCGCCGATGTGCGTTCCTTCGGTCATCGTTCGCCTGACCCTCAATATGGCCGGCATCATCCTGACGGCGGCTTCCCTCGGCTTTCTCGGCCTTGGCGCGCAACCGCCGGCACCGGAATGGGGCGCGATGATCTCCAACGGCCGCAAATTCATGCTGGATTACTGGTGGGTCGCCGTCATGCCGGGTATCGCCATCCTTCTCACCAGCCTTGCCTTCAACATCGCCGGAGATGCTCTGCGCGACATTCTGGATCCCCGCCATGCCAGATCGTGAAATGAGAGATCGTGATCTTCAACCCGTTCTCTCCGTCAAAGGATTGACCGTCCGCTTCGGCCGCGGCGCCGTGCCCGCCGTTTCCAATGTCAGTTTCGACGTCGGGCGCGAACGGGTCGGCATCGTCGGAGAATCCGGTTCCGGCAAATCGACGACGGGGCGCGCCATCATGCGCCTGCTGCCACCGGCAGCGGTGGTCTCCGCCGAACGCCTGGATCTCGGCGGCGATCCCCTGCTGTCAAAGAGCGAGCGGCAGATGGGCGCGCTTCGCGGCAAGGACATCGCGCTGATCATGCAGGATCCGCGTTATTCGCTGAATCCGGTGCTCTCGATCGGCAAGCAGATCGCCGAGGCCGCGCGCCTTCACCTCGGTCTCGGCAAGGCCCCGGCGCAAGACGCCGCCCGCGCCATGCTGGAGCGTGTGCGCATCAGCGATCCGGATCGGGTCATGGCGCTTTATCCCCATCAGATATCGGGCGGCATGGGTCAGCGCGTGATGATCGCCATGATGCTCTTGGCGCGGCCGAAGCTGGTCATTGCCGACGAACCGACCTCGGCGCTCGATGTCAGCGTCCGCAAGGACGTGCTGTTGCTGCTCGATGAGCTGGTGCGCGAGCACAATTCCGGCCTGCTGTTGATTAGCCACGACATTCGCATGGTGGCGGCCTTCTGCGAGCGGATCATCGTCATGTATGCCGGCCGTATCGTCGAGACGCTGACCAGTCTGGAAGAGGCCCGCCATCCCTATACCCGCGGGCTGATAGCCGCATTGCCGGACCCGAAGAACCCGGTGCGCCGGCTGGCGGTTCTCGACAGGGCGAAACTCGATCTGGAGACGGCGCAATGATCAATGTCCGCGACCTCAATGTCGTCTTTGCCTCCGGCAAGTCCAGCAACCATGTCGTCAGGGGCATCAGTTTTCAGGTCAAGCAGGGAGAGACGCTCGGCATTGTCGGCGAATCCGGCTGCGGCAAGTCGACGGTGCTGCGTTGCCTCGCCGGCATGGAGGCCGGGTGGACCGGTCAGATCGAGCTCGGCGGCAGACCGATCGGCAAGCATCGCTCCCGCGAGGAGCTGAAATTTGCCCAGATGGTGTTTCAGGATCCGTATGGATCCCTGCATCCGCGACATCGCATCGGCACCGCCTTGGCCGAACCGCTGCGCGCCATGGGCCATTCGGAGATCTGGTCGAAGGTCGAAAAGGCCTTGATCCAGGTGGGCCTGCCGGCAAGCTTCGCCAATCGTTTTCCGCATGAGCTTTCCGGCGGCCAGCGGCAGCGCGTGGCGATCGCCCGGGCGCTGATCCTCTCGCCGCCCATCCTGCTTCTCGACGAGCCGACATCGGCGCTCGACGTCTCCGTCCAGGCCGAAATCCTTAACCTGCTGGCTGATCAGCGTGACGAAAAGGGACTGACGTATCTGCTCGTCAGCCACGACCTCGCGGTCATCGCCCATATGTGCGACCGGGTGCTGATCATGAAGAACGGCTGTTTCGTCGACGAACTCACCAAACAGGATCTGCAGGCCGGCGTGACACATGATGCCTATGCCCGCGAACTGTTCGAAGCGAGCTTTATCGAGGCCTGATATTTCGCGCTGCTGCGCCGCTGACGGCCGCGACGCTGCCTCTTTCGACGAGATGGCAGGAAAGCTCGACACGCCGCCGCGGCGTCGCCAGGCCGAGCATCATGTCGCGCAACAGATCGAGCGCGGTGGCGCCGAGTTCGCGCATAGGAATATGCACTGTCGAGAGCGGCGGATTGAGAAAGGCCGATTGCGGCAGGTCGTCGATGCCCATGACGGAGATATCTTGCGGCACGGCATACCCCATCGCCTGCAATCCGCGCACGGCGCCGTTGGCGAGGCTGTCGCCCGCCGTCAGGATGGCGGTGAAGGACAGACCCTTGTCGCGGACGAGGCGGGTGACCGCCTCGGCGGCCAATTCCGGCAGCCAGTCGTCGACCTCGAGCACCAGATCGGCATCGGCCTGCAGCCCGTGATGCTGCAGGGCATCGCGCCAGCCCTCCAGCCGCCGCTCGATCGTCCGCCGTCCCGGGCGCAGCATGAACAGGATGCGTTGGTGCCCGGCCTCGATCAGCCGCTCGGCGGCGATGAAGGCGGCCGAGCGGTTGCAGGGCGTCACACTGGAAAGCCGCATATAGGGATCGTCACTGTTGACGAGCACGACGGGCTTGCCGAGACCGGCGGCTGCCGCCAGCATATCTTCCTCGTCGACGGTCAGGATCAGCATGCCGCCAAAGCCTGGGTCGTCCCGCATCTCGGCGACGACACGGGCTTCATCGGCCTTATCGGCCACCGGGCGCATCGCCAGTTCGATGCCGAGGGCGGCCGCGCGGGCATTCAAGCCTTCGAGCACATGGAGCGTGAACTGGTTGCGGACATAGTCGATCATTGCCGCGCCGGAGGCGACGAGCATAACCTTCTTGCCGGCGACGCTCGCCGGCAGGGCGTAGCTGACCGCGCTTGCCGTTTCCAGTACCAGCTTGCGAATCTCCGGCCGGACGCCTTTTTCGCCCGCCAAGGCGCGTGAGACTGTGCTGATCGAGACGCCGCAGCGGGCGGCGATGTCGTCGAGACGTGTGCGCCTGCCTTTTTTCTCCTCCGCTGACATGTCGTTCTCCTCGTTCACCTACTCTTATGCAAAAATCTTTCAGATTGCGCAAACGGAATGCCTATGCACAATTGCACATGAGGAGTCCGCGACAAGCGGCAGAGCAGGGAGGCTTTGAAGATGCGGCTTGACCGTCATCCACGCGTCGGCGTTTCCAACGTCTCAGGGCTCGAGCGAGTTGAAACATGACCGCTGATAAATCCCATCTTCGCCGCGCCACCGGCAAACAGACCCAGATCGTCTATTGGCAGCTCGGCCACCTCTCACAAAAGCGCTACGATGTCGCCGACCGGCCGATGGAAGGCAGGATGGATCCGTTTTTCTTCGTCACCAAGACGAAGAACTTCATCCCGCATGAATATCCTTGCCGCACCGAATTCAAAAAATCATTCTCCGGCCAAAGACCACAACCGACCGACGACTTCGAACCCATCCGCTGGTGGCTTCCCTTTGCCTCGCCGCGCGTCGATCTTTCCGGCTTCTGGTTTCGCCCGACGCGCATCGGCTGCTGGGCGCGCACCTTCCTCGATGCCCGCACGGCCGGATCTGCTACGCTTCGCCTGTCGACCTGCGGCGGCGCCATCCTTTTCGTCAACGGCCGCGAGCAGGGCTTCATGGCGCCTTACGAGCGCAATCTGGAAGCCCAGCAGATCTTCGAGGTCGAACTTTCAGCCGGCCTCAACGAGATCAGCATCTATTTCGACGATCTCGCCGAGCGTGACGCCCGCTTCTATTTCCAGCTGGATTATCTCGACGGGCCGGAGGTCGAAACCGCTGTCCCCGTTCCGGTGGCCGCCGCTGCTGCGGATGCGCTGGAGACGATCCTCGAAGGCATGCGCTTCGACCGCACCGCCTATCTCGGCCAGGATGTGACGATCCTGTTTCCCGCGCCGCTGCCACTGGCGCTGAGCTGTCATGTCGAGATCGAAGGTGACTTCATGTCGGTCGAGCGCTTCGACTATGACTTCGCGCTGGAAGCGGGAGCAACCAAGCTGGAACTCGGCACCTCGGCTGATATGCCCGCCGATTTCCGCCATTTCCGCATCACCTTCAAAACCGGCGAGTTGTCGGTCGGCCGCACGCTCGGCGTCGAGATCTGTCATCCCCAGCGCCAGGGGCAAGCGCCGGCTGTGCTGGAAGACCGCGTTGCCGAGGCGCTTGCCGAAGTCGCCGCCCATTCCGAGCCCGACACGGTCTGTGCTTTTGCGCGTCTGGCTCTGGGGCAGGGTGGCGAGCAGACCGAGTCAATGATTTCGGCCATGCTGCCGGTCATCGAGGATTGCCACGACTGCGCCGATTTCGTGCTGGTGCCGCTGCTTTTTGCCTATACGCGCTGGAGCGATCTGCTGTCAGCGGAACTGCGTGGCAGGATCGAGCAGGCCGTTCTCAATTACCGCTATTGGATGGACGAGCCGGGCAACGACGTTCAGTGGTATTTTTCGGAAAACCACGCGCTGCTCTTCCATACCGCCGCCTATCTCGGCGGCAGGCTTTTCCCCGACGCCGTCTTCATCCGTTCCGGCCGCACCGGCGCCGAGCAGATGAAGGTCGGCGAAGAGCGCGTCCGCGCCTGGCTCGATCATTTCGAGCGCTGGGAAATGGCCGAGTGGAATTCCGTTCCCTATTTCCCGATCGACCTCAAGGGCCTGACGGCGCTTGCCGCCTGCGCGCCCGATGAGATGATCCGCGCTCGCGCCAATGCCAGCATCGTCCGCCTGATGGAGATCGTCGCCCGTTCGGCCCATCACGGCATGCTGACCGGCAGCCAGGGCCGCTCCTACGAACATACGCTGCGTCCCGGCCGCTCGGTCGAACTCTCGGGCATCGCCCGGCTGCTCTGGGGCCGCGGCTGGTATGGCCGGCGCGTCCACGCTTTGCCGCAGCTTGCCGTCTGCATCCGCGACCACGGCCTGCATTTCCCCGAATCCCTTGCCGCGATCGCCGCGCATGACGCCGACGACGCGCAGGAATGGACCTTTTCCCAGGGCGAGAACCGTTTTGCCGCCCTCTATCACTACAAGACGCGCGACACCGCGCTCGGCACCATCGCCCATTATCGCCCTGGCGCATGGGGCTATCAGGAGACGGTGCTGCACCTGCGCCTCGGCGACCGGCCGGAAGCGCAGGTCTGGATCAATCATCCCGGCGAGACCATTCAATTCGGTTACGGCCGGCCGAGCTTCTGGGGTGGCTGCGGAACGCTGCCGCGCGTCCATCAATATCGTGATCTCGCCATTCTCGATTTCGACATCCACGAGGGCCAGCCGGATTTCACTCATGCCTGGTTCCCAATCGAAGCTTTCGACGACACGGTGGTCGATGGCAATCTGGCGCTCGCCCGCGCCGGCAACGGGCTTGCGATGCTGATCGGCAATGGCGCGCTCGAACCGGTGAAACACGGCCCGACGACGGATGTCGAGCTGCGCCTGTCCGGCCGCAAGGGCTGCTGGATCGTCCGTCTCTCCGATTGTGGGCGCGAGGGCGGCCTCGACGGCATGCGGGCGCGTTTCGCCACGTTCGCGGCCCGCCGCGACATTGAGGGCGCATTGATCGTCATCGATCCGGATTATGGTCAGATCGTCTTCGAAGAGGACGGCACCGTGCGCGCTGAAGGCCGCATTCTTCGCCCGTCGGACTGGTCGGTGCGGGGAGACGCGGTACATCTTGAGATACCAGGCAGGCAGCCTCGGCGCGCGGCCTCATAGACGACATGCCCGGCAGGTGGAGGACCCGGCCGGGCAACGCATTCATCCGTCAGGAGGAGGAGAAAATGACCAGAATGAAATCGATCGGCGCGGCCTTGGCTGCGGTTCTCTTGAGTTCCGTTGCCGCCCATGCCGGCGACGTGCGTATCATGTGGTATTCCGACGGCGGCGAAGGCGCTGTCATCAAGGACCTGCTGGCGCGCTTCTCGAAGGCCAATCCCGACGTCAACGTCATCCTCGACGAAGTCTCCTACGACGTCGTCAAGGAACAGCTGCCGGTGCAGCTCGAAGCCGGGAAGGGGCCTGACATAGCCCGCGTCACCAATCTGAAGGCGCAGGCGCAGCACTGGCTCGATCTACGCCCGCTCCTTGCCGATGCGAAATATTGGGACGACAACTTCGGCGCCCAGGCTGACTGGATGCGTCCAGACGGCTCGAACGCCATTACCGGCTTCATGACGCAGATCACCCTGACCGGCGGCTTCGTCAACAAGACGCTGTTCGATCAGGCCGGTGTCGAAATTCCTGGCCCGAAGGCCACCTGGGACGACTGGGCAGTGGCCGCCAAGAAGGTCGCCGACAGCCAGAAGGTCTTCGCCATGGCGATCGACCGCTCCGGCCATCGCGTCTCCGGCCCGAACATTTCCTATGGCGCCAACTATATCGCCGCCGACGGCAAGCCGGCGCCGATCGATCAGGGCGCCAAGGAATTCCTCAGCCGCTTCGTCAAGTGGAACGAGGAGGGCATCGTCAACAAGGATGTCTGGGTCAGCGCTGCCGGCACCACCTATCGCGCCGCCGCCGAAGATTTCATCAATGGCGGCCTTGCCTATTATTATTCCGGCAGCTGGCAGATTTCCGGCTTCGCCCAGAAGATCGGCGACAGTTTCGACTGGGTCATGGCCGGAAGCCCCTGTGGCACGGCGGCCTGCACCGGCATGCAGGGGGGCGCGGGTCTCGTCGCCGTCAAATACACCAAGAACCCCAAGGACGTCGCCAAGGTGATGGATTACCTAGCGAGCGTCGACGTGCAGAAGGAATTCGCCGAGCGCAGCCTGTTCATTCCGGCGCATAAGGATGTCGCCGCTGGCCAGATGGACTTCAAGACCGACGATCCGCATGTGCAGGCGGCATTGAAGGCCTTCGTCGCCGCGGCCGGTCAGACGGCGGCGCCGGCCATGAAGCTTCCGGGCTGGAAGTGGTCGGATGCCTATTACAGCGCCATCGTCGCCCGCATCAGCCAGGTGATCGCCGGCGAAATGAAGCTCGCTGACGCCTATGCCCGCATCGACGAGGACATCAAGGCCAAGGTCGGCGCCAACTGACGGACGAATAGATGGCGGGAAAGACGGTTTCTTCCGAACCGCCGGCGAAAGCCGGCCTGCGGCAGGCGCTCTCGGCACCTGTCCGGCTCTTCATGGGTATCGTCGATATTCCCATGCGCGGCTGGCAGAAGCTGACCGGGCTGAACGGCATGGCGGGCGTCTTCCTGGCGCCCAACATGCTGATCTTTACGGTCTTCGTGCTCCTGCCGCTGGTCATCAACTTCATCTATTCGACGACGAGCGGCGGCGCCATCTTCCTGCCGAACAGGACCTATGTCGGCGCCGAGCAGTATCGCATCCTGTTTGATTGCGGTTCTTATCTCGACCCTTCGACCTGCGCTGCCGACACATTCTGGGCGGCCGTGCGCAACACTGCCGTCTTCGTTGTGTTCCAGGTCTCGGCGATGCTGGTCGCCGCGCTGGCGACGGCTTTGATCCTCAATCGCGAGCTTTCCAATCGCGGCTTCTGGCGCGCCGTCTTCTTCTTCCCCGTGCTTCTTTCGCCCGTCGTCGTCGGCCTGATCTGGAAATGGATCCTGCAGCGCCAGGGACTGTTGAATTATGCGCTGAGCCCCTTCGGCTTCGAGCCCTTCTCCTGGCTCAGCGATCGTTTCTGGGCCTTCTTCTTCGCGGTCTTCGTCTCTGTCTGGGCGCATATGGGCTTTTACGCGCTGATCCTGCTCGCCGGTCTGCAGGCAATCCCGAGGGATCTCTATGAGGCGGCGGCGATGGACAAGGCGAGCCCCACCCGCATCTTCCGGCGCATCACCCTGCCGCTCCTGATGCCAAACCTCATCGTCGTCCTGGTGCTGGCGTTGATCCGCGCCGTGCAGATCTTCGACGAGGTGTTCGTCTTGACCGGTGGCGGGCCGGGCACCAGCACCATGTACATCACCCAGTATATTTACGAGACCGGCTTTGCGAGTTCGCTGCGCAATCCGGGGCTTGCCTCGGCCGCCTCGATCCTCATGGGCATCGTGCTCGTCATTCTGACGCTGATTCAGCTTGCCGCAAGCAGCCGCAACGAGAAGAAGGGGAAACGCCAATGAGTGCTGTCGGCACCTTTCTCCTTCGCCGCCGCGGCCGCGGCTGGCACTGGACCGACGTGGTCACCTGGATTTGGCTGATCTCGGGCGTCTTCCTGATGTTCGGTCCGGCCGTCTGGCTGGTCTTCTCCTCGTTCAAGACGCCGGCCGCCCTTGCCGAATTCCCGCCGTCCTTCCTGCCCTATGTCACCGAACAGGCAGTCGTGCCGGGCTACGACAAGCCGTTGCCGCTCTATAACGTGACGATGCCGGACGGCAGCAGCCGGATGCTCGCCGAAGTCCGCCGCATCGGCATTGTCGGTCAGATGGTCGATCCGAAACAGCCGGGTGAGATCGTCAAGGCGAACATCAAGGACCGCACCTCGGTGCGGAAGGTGGAATTCGCTGCCGGCAACTACACCGAACCGTTCCAGCGCTTCGATTTCTTCCTGTTCCTGCGCAACTCCGTCTTCGTGACTGTTGTGGCGACGGCGATCACGCTGCTCGTCAATTCCATGGCCGCGTTCGCGCTGTCGAAATACCAGTTCCCCGGCCGCACCGCCGTCATGCTGATGATCCTGGCGACACTGATGGTGCCGCTCTCGGTGATCGTCGTGCCGCTCTATTCCGTCATCGGCACACTGAACCTTTTCGACAGCCTCTGGGGCGTCATCCTGCCGACGGTCGCCACCCCCACAGGTGTCTTCCTGCTCCGCCAATATATGCTGACCATCCCGGACGAGCTGATCGACGCCGCACGCATGGACAAGGCCAGCGAATGGCAGATCTACTGGCGCATCATCCTGCCGCTGTCGGCGCCGGCGCTTGCGGTGCTGGCGATCTTCTCGGTCGTCTGGCGCTGGAACGATTTCCTCTGGCCGCTGATCGTGCTCTCGCGCAAGGAACTGTATACGCTGCAGGTCGGCCTCAACGTCTATGCCGGCGAGCTCAATGTGCAATGGCACTATATCCTCGCCATGACCGTCGTCTCGATGATCCCCGTCGTGCTGATCTTCGTCTTCCTGCAGCGTTTCATCACCACAGGCATCGCCGGCTCCGGCCTGAAATAGGCCAGGCTACAAAAATACAGGAGAGTGCATGAGCGGGCTCGAGCTCAGAAACATCGTCAAGAATTTCGGCTCCGTCGAGGTCATCCGCGATGTCTCGCTTGAGGTCAAGGACGGCGAGTTCGTCGCCTTCGTCGGCCCCTCCGGTTGCGGAAAATCGACGCTGCTGCGCCTCATCGCCGGCCTCGATAAGCCAACAGGCGGCAGCATCGCTATCGACGGCACGGATGTCACCGAGATCGGCGCCGCCGACCGCGGCCTCGCCATGGTCTTCCAATCCTATGCGCTTTATCCGCATATGAGCGTCAGGGAAAACCTTGCCTTCGGTCTCGAGAATACCAAGGTGGCCAAGGCCGAGATCGAAGCGCGCATCGCTGACGCCGCCCGCATGCTGGAGATCGAGCCCTTCCTGCAGCGCCGCCCGGGCCAGCTTTCCGGCGGCCAGCGCCAGCGCGTCGCAATCGGCCGCGCCATCGTCCGCCGGCCTGATGCCTTCCTGCTCGACGAGCCGCTCTCCAATCTCGACGCCGAGCTCAGGGTCAGCATGCGCGCCGAACTCGCCGCCCTGCATGCGCGGCTGAAGGCGACGATGATCTATGTCACCCACGATCAGGTCGAGGCGATGACGCTTGCAAACCGCATCGTCGTGCTCAGAGGTGGCCGGATCGAACAGGTGGGAACGCCGCTGGAGCTCTACAACAAGCCGGCCAACCGCTTCGTCGCCGGCTTCATCGGCGCCCCGCACATGAATTTCCTGGAGGGCGCAATTATCGGCCATGACGGCAATCTCACCGAGGTCGAAACCGTCGGCGGGCATCGCCTTTCCGTTATTGCTGAGGAAACGCGCCTAATCGGCAAGAGGGTCAGCATCGGCATCCGCCCGCAGCACATCACCCTTGCCGATGGGACTGACGCGCGCAAGCTGGACACCCGCATCCTCCTCGTCGAGGAACTGGGCTCGGAGACCGTCGTCCACGCCGACGCATGTGGAAAGAAGCTTATCGCCGTCTTTGCCGGCCAGCGACGGATGAAATCGGGCGACAGCTTGCCGCTGCATCTCGATCCCGCCGTGCTGCACCTCTTCGGCGAGGACGGAAGGCGTCTGTCCTGAGACGCTCAGGGACGTCCGGGGTTTTGAGCTGTGATTGATGTTGACAGGGAAGTCTTCATTTGAGCTTGGTCTCTCCGCCGCCAAGACGGCTAATCGGAGATTCTTTTCCGCAACCACAGCCCGACCGCGAAATAAATGCATGCGAGTAGCGACGATGGAGCAGCGAGGATTAGGAATACATACAGAAGGCGGAAATCGCTTTCGCTATAGAATAATATAAAATAAATTAATAAAACCAGGCACGACGAGATAGCAAATACCAAGGCGGCCCAGAAAAGGATTGAAAGAGTAAGTCAATCTGAGGCGCGTTGAGGTTAATTTTAGTCATTTTTCCCGCACGTATTGAATTTCAGTTTCAATGCTACCGAAGTATTGATCGATGTTCAAGACGGCCCCGCGAACACTATAGGGCGTAACGTCCTGATCTGCTGACATTCTGCTCCGAAGCGCGTGGTGCAAACCAAGTGGCACGGATTAAAAGAAAAAGCCCGCGCCGGAATGGAGGCGCGGGCCGAATTTTCACATCAAGACAGCTTTAGTGGCTATTCTTGTGGCTCTGTTGACCAGCTTTTACATGCTGTTCATGGCTGCCGCCGCGGGATCCGCTGGACTGCGCGTCGCGGCCACCTGAAGAGGAGCTGCGGGCATTGGCGTCGTTCTTGTGACTCTGCTGCCCGGCTTTGACGTGCTGTTCATGCGTTCCACCTTGGTTTGCCATTCGGTTCTCCTTGGGTTTGAACGAGGCCACGTCGACCTCGAAAGAAAAACCTCGCTCCAGCGCATGCGTTCCACATTTTAATATTTCGTGATCGTCTCGAAATGAGGAATGAGGAAGCGGACCGGGCGGGTAGGGAGCTCGCCTGCCGTTTCGTTGGCCATCGGGAGAAAGCGGAAAAATCCCGATGTTCTCCGGCGCCGCCGCGTCCGCTTGGCGCGGCCCGCAACCTCGATTCGACAATGCGTCTGGCGGCAGGAAGGTTCCGCGATCAGCCCGATCGATCTACGCCGGAAGCCCGCTCCAGCTCGTCGGCTCTTTCCAATCGACCCCATCGCTCTAACTTAAAGGGCATGGAATGAAAGGAGAAACCCATGACCGACGCACCGAATACGGCGACCCCGGCGCGAAGAGTGTTGCGTGGCCGCCCCTACAGTATCGGCGAATTTGCCAGGAAATACCGGTTGGATGACAAGGAGGCAAAACGCCTCTACGACAAGTTTGGCCCATCCGCCACCGAACTCGATCTGCTGATGGCGGCCAAGCGCCGCCCGCCGGGACTGCCCACCAGTCTCGACGCCTGACGGCCGCCATGCGGATCCGGACGGGAAGCTGCCTGTGCGGGGCAGTCGGCTATCGCGTCGAAGGCGAGCCGCTTCGCGTCGGCCTTTGCCACTGCGCCGATTGCCGCAAATCGAGCGGCTCGGCCTTCGTCTTCTTCGCGGTCTGGCCGCGCCGGGCTTTTGCCCATAGCGGCGAGATCGCCACGTTTGCCGGCCGCAGCTTCTGCCCCGCCTGCGGCAGCAGGCTTTTCTGCCTGCGGGAGGAGGCGGCGGAACTCCGTCTCGGTTCGCTCGACAGCCCACCGACTGACCTCGCGCCGGATCATGAAATCTGGATCACGCGGCGCGAACCTTGGCTGAATCCGCTGCCGGGCGCGGGGCAATCCGCCGGCGATGCCGACTGACGAGCGCTTCCGCGCCAAAACTTGACTTTTCTTACCAATATTTCATTTCCCCCATCCGCAATTCCGTGCCACTTCGGCGGCAACGCTAATGCCCGGTTCATCTGCGCTATGCTTATTTCGCTGCAAGGGCCGAGACGGCCAATGACTGATCGAGGATGACATGAACGACACAGGAACCGGCAAGAAGACCGGGCCACAGACAAGCGGCGCGTCCGATCTCGCAGCGGTGCTTGCCGCATCGGGACGTCAGGGCAAGCGCAGCCGCTGGCGTGGACGCCTGCTCATCTTGCTGATCCTCGTCGCTGCCGTAGCCGGCGCCGCCTATTTCTATATGGGCCGCGGGCAAAGAGAAGTGAGCTATGCCACTCAGCCGGCAAAACGCGGCGATCTGACGGTGCTCGTCACCGCCACCGGCTCGGTGCAGCCGACCGAGCAGGTGGATATATCGAGCGAGCTTTCCGGCACGGTCCGCGACGTCAATGTCGATTACAACAGCACGATCAAAGCGGGTGACGTGCTGGCGCTTCTCGATACCAACAAGTTGGAGGCGGATGTGAAGAGTTCGCGCGCCAAGCTGAATTCTGCCAAGGCGAACGTCGCCAAGGCCAATGCCGATCTGGAATCCGCAAGCACCTCGCTCGAGCGGCTGAAGAGCCTGGTCAAGAGCAACGTCTCCACCCAGCAGAGCCTCGACGACGCCACTTACAAATATGATTCCGCCGTCGCCGCCAAACAGATCAACGAAGCCGAGGTGCTCGCCTCGGAGGCCGACCTGCAGCTTGCCGAGGTCAATCTTGCCAAGGCCAAGATCGTCTCGCCGATCGACGGCGTGATCCTCACCCGCGCCGTCAATCCGGGTGCCACGGTCGCAGCCTCGCTTTCGGCGCCGATCCTGTTCACCATCGCCGGCGACCTCAAGAAGATGGAGCTGCAGGTCGATGTCGATGAGGCCGATGTCGGCCAGATCGCCGTCGGCCAGAAGGCGAAGTTTACGGTCGACGCCTATCCCGACCGCAGCTTTCCGGCCGAGATCGAGCAGATCCGCTTCGCCTCCGAAGTGGTCAACAATGTCGTGACCTATAAGGCGGTGCTCTCGGTCGACAATGCCGATCTGCTGCTGCGCCCTGGCATGACGGCGACGGCCGACATTACCGTGGAAGCCGTCAAGGAAACGCTGATGGTGCCGAACGCTGCGCTGCGCTACGCCCCGGCGCAGGCGGAAAGGCGCGGCCGCGGCATTTTCGGCATCTTCGGCCCGCCGCGCCAGCGCGGCGGCAATTCAGGTCAGGCATTGACGGGCGCCGAGCGGCGCGTCTGGGTGCTGCGCGACGGCCGGCCCGCACCTGTTGTCATCCAGGTCGGCTCCTCCGACGGCCAGTTCACCCAGGTCGTCTCCGGCGAAATCAAGGAAAACGACGCCTTGGTGACCGACGCCACGACGCGTGCGAACTAGGCGGAGAGACGGATGGCAAGCCCGCCGCTCATCGAATTCAGGCAGGTCTCGAAAATCTACGGCGAGGGCGAGGCGGCGATCCGCGCGCTCGACCGCGTCGACCTGGCGATCAACGCCCATGAATTCGTCGCGATCATGGGGCCGTCTGGCTCCGGCAAGTCGACGGCGATGAATATTCTCGGCTGCCTCGACGTGCCGAGCGCCGGCGACTACATCTTCGAAGGCATTCCGACCAGCGGCTTCGACCGCAGCCAGCTGACGCTGCTGCGCCGCCACATGCTCGGCTTCGTCTTCCAGGGCTTCAACCTCCTGTCGCGCACCTCGGCCGTCGAAAATGTCGAACTGCCGTTGATCTATCGCGGCATGGCGGTGCGCGAGCGGCGCGAGCGGGCCCGCGAAGCCCTGGCGCTGGTCGGTCTCACCGGGCGCGAACATCACAAGACACAGGAACTGTCAGGCGGCCAGCAGCAGCGAGTCGCTATCGCTCGCGCCATCGTTACCGAGCCGGCGCTGCTCCTCGCCGATGAGCCCACAGGCAATCTCGACACCAGGACCAGCGTCGAGATCATGGATCTGATGACGCGGCTGAACCGCGAGCAGGGCATCACCATCGTCATGGTCACCCATGAGCCCGATATCGCCGCCTATGCCCAGCGGCTGCTGCGTTTCGTCGACGGCAAGCTGGAGACGGAAGTCGAGCACCGGAGGAGGGCGGATCATGTTCTTTGAGACGCTGAAACTGGCATTGCGCGCCATCAGCCGCAACATGCTGCGTTCCTTCCTGACCGTGCTCGGCGTCGTCATCGGCGTTGCCGCCGTCATCGCGCTGGTGACGATCGGCAATGGCACGACCGCGCAGGTCTCGACGGAATTGTCGCGGCTCGGCACCAACATGCTCTTCGTCCGCCCCGGCCAGTTCGGTCCCGGCCGGGCGAGCTCGGAAGCCAAGCGCTTCAGCGTCAAGGACGTCGCCGCCATCCGCGACCAGATCAGCGGCTTGAGGGCGGTCGCGCCGCTCAACCAGTCGACAGCGACGGTGATATCAGGTGGCCAGAACCATTCGACCAGCGTTTCCGGCACCACCAACGACTATTTCGTCGCGCAGGACTGGAACCTGGCGCTCGGCCGCAATTTCACCCCCGCCGAGGAGCGGGGCCAGTCCCGCTGCATCATCGGCGAGACTGTGCGCTCGCAGCTCTTCGGCGCCGCCGACCCGATCGGCCAGCAGATCCGCGTCGGCAAGGTTTCGTGCCCCGTCATCGGCGTGCTCGCCAAGCGTGGCCAGTCCGGCATGGGGACCGATCAGGACGATGTCGTCATCATGCCGGTCAAGGTGTTCCAGCGGCGCATCAGCGGCAACAGCAATGTGCCGCAGATCATCATCTCGGCCCGCGACGGGGTCTCCACCGCCAAGGTGCAGTCCGATGTCGAAGATCTGCTGCGCGAGCGCCGCAAGATCATCCCCGGCCGGCAGGATGATTTCAACGTCAACGACATGACCCAGATCGCCGAGGCGATGACCGGCACGACGACGCTGCTGACCGGCCTGCTCGGCGCGGTTGCCGCGATCAGCCTGCTCGTCGGCGGCATCGGCATCATGAACATCATGCTGGTTTCTGTCACAGAGCGAACCCGCGAGATCGGCATTCGCCTGGCGATCGGCGCACTCGAAAACCAGGTGCTCACCCAGTTCCTGGTCGAGGCGGTGGCGCTCTCGCTCTTCGGCGGCATCACCGGCATCGTGCTCGGCTTGAGCCTCGGCTTCGGCGCGGTGACCCTGATGAAGGTCCCCTTCGTCTTCAGCCCCCTGATGGTCGCCGTCGCCTTCCTCTTCTCCGCCGCAATCGGCATGATCTTCGGCTATTTCCCGGCGAGACGGGCAGCACAGCTGAACCCGATCGAGGCGCTGCGGCACGAGTGACGCATGATGAATGCGTCATGGTGCATGAGGATCTCACGAGTAAGTATCCCCCGGCAAAGCCGGGGGCTTTAAGATGTGAGCCGCTCAAAGCGGCTGGATGGGGACGCTGACGCGGCCCCGGTTTCAATGCGCCACCTGAAGGTGGCCGTTCAACGCCACAGGTTCAATTGCTCAAGCCTGTGGTCTTCCTTCTCTTGGTTGCGGATATAATCGCGGATCGTCTCCTCATCACGACCGACGGTAGACACGAAGTACCCACGCGCCCAAAAGTGCTGCCCGGTAAAGCCGCGCTTTCTCTCACCGTAAACCCGCGCAAGGTGGATGGCGCTCTTGCCCTTCATGTATCCAACAACCTGACTGACCGCGTATTTTGGCGGGATCGACAGCATCATATGCACATGGTCGGCATCAAATGCCCTTCCTCCACACGGCTTTCACGCTGTTCAGCCAGTTTCCGGAATATCTCGCCAAGGTGCTGCCGCAACTCGCCGTAAAGCGTCTTGCGACGGTATTTCGGGATGAAAACGACGTGATATTTGCACTCCCATCTGCTGTGGCTTAAACTTTCAAACTCGTCCATCGTGACTTGACCTTTCGTGTGCTTGGCGGCTCACAAAGGAAAAGTCGCGGTGGGCTCCAGCAAATGTCAAACTGTTACTGCCACCCCGGCACAGCCGGGGGAACTCTCACGTTCGTTTAGCCGTGCTGGATGGACAGCTGTCCGAATGCTTAAGATTCCCTCCGCAGTGTCGCCTGACAATTGTCAATTCTGCATCGCAATAATGCAGACTGGATAAATACAACCCAAACTGTAAAATCCGCGTGTAATAAATGTATATCAAAAGCATGCGGGCCGCTTCGGCCTGCTGCTGATTAGAAATATTGATTTCGGAAGAAAATGTCTGTCGATCAGCGTATCCTGCAGGAAGCATTCCACTGCATCCGCAACCTCCATGAAATTGGCCATCTCTCAGCAATTGTCCACCAACTGCGAGCATTGGTCGGGGCTGCCAATCTTGCCTATCAAGCTCTTTTCATTCCGGGCCGGGTGACCAATGAACGGCTCGTTGCAGAGACCTATTCCGACAGGTGGAAGAAACTCTATCAGTCGAAAAATTACGTTCGCACCGACCCCATCGAGATCGCCGCACGCAAAGCATCTCAACCGTTAGACTGGAGCCACTTGAAGTCTGTGTCGAAGGAAACCGCGTCCTTCTTCGCGGAAGCCGAGCGCCATGGCGTCGGCAATAATGGCGTCTCCATACCTCTTGTCGATGCCCAGGCCGGGCGGGCGCTGTTCAGCGTCACATCAAATCTCGAGGGGGACGATTGGGCGACGTTCAAGGGCCGTACTCTGCCATCGCTCATTCAGATCGGCAAAGCCATTCAGGTCAGGACGGCTGAGATCGAGACAAAACCCGCAGCGCAGGCTTCTCGCATTTCCGCATTGACCGCCAAGGAAACCGATTATCTGGCGCTTTACGTCGCCGGCCACGAAGTCAAACAGATTGGCGATATGCGTTCGGTTTCGGGCACCGCCGTGCGAGCTGTCTTGAATTCCGTCACGGAAAAACTCGATGCGCGCGGGCCGCGTCATGCCGGCTATCTCGCCGTTGCGCTCGGCATTATTCCGACCTCGATCATTTTCAAATAGCTCCGAAGACGGGAGAGAAGTAGCTCCGTCCGCCTTGTCGTCGCAATTCCTATGCGTCGTTCGTTGGCGCTTTCTGAGGCCGCGGCTCGTGCTCTGAAATGTTGTGGAATAATTTCTCGGAGATGACTCGATTTGCAGCTATTCGAATTTCTTTTTCATTGAATTCGAATGTTACCTTAAGAGATTGAATTCAATCAAAAATAGATATTTTATAGATACTTACATCCGAGGTTTAACACTATAGCGGGCATGAGTTCCGCCTTATGTCAAGATTTTAAATTAAAAGTTGCACCTGAATTTCTGTCATCCTAACGATCTCATGGGGAGTTATAGCGGCGAGAAGGATGCAGGTGCTGGGTAGGAAACAGCCTCAGGAGTATCGGAGTTGCCTTGCCGCTTCAGGTGGCGTGTTTCTCTTTTCACGCCTAATCAATAGTTGGAGCTCACCAAACCGATTTTCATGGTCGAGGTCTGCGATCAGGCGATGCTGAGCAAGAGCGTTCCGGCCCTGATCGCCCCAATCCTCCTCGCAACAGGACTCTTGATGGAGGTCATTCGCTCGCACGTGATGCTACGCATGGCTGCAGTGGTTGATGGTGCGCTGACAAAACACGCCTTTGCTGTGATTTCAGACGATATCTCAAGACGAACGGCAAAAGCTCGCGATCTCAAGCTCTTACCGGTCCACGCAGGTTTTCATTCGCAGGACGGATCGAATGGTCCTCCCTTATTTCCTGAAGCCAATCAGCGACCACGTCGAGCACGTGTCTCGGGACGACCAACATCATTTCTTTTCCACATTTGAATCGACAGGGGGCTAAAATGGCAGTCATTACGGGAACGGCAGGTAACGATACTTTGAATGGCACTAGCGGAGATGATCAGATCTCCGGCCTCGGAGGCAACGACATCCTCATCGGCGGCGCAGGGGCGGACCGATTGGATGGTGGCGCCGGTGTCGACACGGTTGACTACTCGACCTCGGCGGCTGCGGTGAACGTCGACTTTTGGACCAATACGGGCAGCGGCGGCGATGCTGCCGGCGACACCTATGTTAACATCGAGAAGGCGATCGGCTCGGCCTATGGTGACACGCTGGTCTCGGCGGTGCCAGGACATGTGCTGCAGGGCGGGGCTGGAAACGACGTCTACATCCTCGGCGTTCAGGGCGTCTCCGTCGTCGAAGCGGCGGGCGAGGGCGACGACACAGTGCAGACGGCGCAGGGGACGTTGAGCATCGCGGGCTACGCCAATGTCGAGCGGCTGACCTTCACCGGCAGTGTCAACTTCGTCGGCACGGGCAATGCCTTGGACAACATCATCACCGGCGGGATCG
>NZ_JAILYH010000040.1 GCF_019793435.1 Rhizobium redzepovicii
ACGGCCAGAACGTTGTCGACCTGTGGACCACGACGGGCACCAAGCTCGCCACCGCCACCTTTGCCGGCACCACCGGCAGCGGCTGGCAGACGGTCAACTTCTCAACCCCCGTCACGATTACTGCCAATACCAACTATATTGCGTCTTATCACACGACCGGCGCTTACGTGGCGACTGACGCCTTCTTCGCCAGTGCCGTCACCAACGGTCCTTTGACGGCCCAATCAAGCGCGGTCGCCGGCGGCAACGGTGTTTATGCCTATGGCGGATCCGCCACCACAGGTCTCTTCCCGACCAGCTCCTACGATTCTGCGAATTACTATGCCGACGTGGTCTTCCGCCCGCAGCTCGCCGGATGAAGCAAAGCTTATGGACCGGTTTTCGAATGAGGCTAACACGACGCACATACTGGCCGCGGCGAAGGCGCTGCGACCGACCGCCCTCAAGGAATGCCGATGAACAGGATTGAGCGGCTCCCGGTAACCGTGCTGGCCGGCTTCCTCGGCGCCGGCAAGACGACGCTCCTCAGTCACATCCTCAACAACCGTCAGGGGCTGCGGGTCGCTGTCATCGTCAACGATATGAGCGAAGTGAATATAGACGCCAGTCTCATTCAACACGGCGGCTGCAACCTGTCGCATACAACCGAGACATTGATCGAGCTCAGCAACGGCTGCATATGCTGCACCCTGCGCAACGACCTCCTGACGGAAGTACGACGGCTGGCCGAAGAGCAGCGATACGACTATCTGTTGATCGAAGGCACCGGCATTGCCGAGCCACGCCCCATTGCGGCAACCTTTTCCTTCCGCGACGAGAACGGCGTCTCGCTCGCCGACTTTGCCAGGCTCGATACAATGGTCACCGTGGTCGACGCTGCAAACCTGTTGGCCGACTACAGCAGTGCCGATCTGCTGGCCGACCGCGGCCTGCAGCGCGACGGTGAAGACCGGCGCACACTTATCGACCTGCTGGTCGATCAGATCGAGTTTGCCGATGTCGTCGTGATCAACAAGATCTCGGACGCGACCGACGAGGTCCGAGCAGAGGTGAGCAAGATCGTAACGTCTCTCAACCCGGATGCACTCCAGCTGGAGACGGATTTCGGCAAGATTTCTCTTTCAACCGTCCTCGATACAGGCCTCTTCGACGAAGCAAAGGCGGCTGCGCATCCCCTGTGGCACAAGGAATTGTACAGCCCGGATGAGCATGTTCCGGAAACGGAGGAATACGGCGTTTCGAGCTTTGTCTATCGTACCAGACGTCCCTTCGATCCCACACGGTTTCGGGCATTCCTGGACGAGCCCTGGCCGGGGGTCCTGCGCGCCAAGGGCCATTTCTGGCTTGCCACGCGCCCGCGTCATGTGGGGCTGATGTCGGCTGCCGGGATCCAACGGCGCTGCGAACCCATGGGACTTTGGTGGGCAGCCGTGCCCCGGCAGGACTGGCCGAGCCATCAGCAATTTCGCCAGCATCTCGAGAGCCGGTGGGACAGCGCTTGGGGCGACCGTCGGCAGGAACTGGTTTTTATCGGCGTTGATATGGACGAGACGGGTGTGCGGACCGCGCTGGACGGGTGCCTCGCCAGCGCCGATCCGCGCGACTGGGCTAGCCTCGAAGATCCGTTTCCGGCCTGGTAGCGGCGCAGGACAACGCTCGAGTTGACCGGCTAGGCCAGCCGGACCGAACTAGAATTCCTTTTCAAGCGTCAGGCACTTGCCAGGAGCCGTCGGCAACTTTGGGGCCCTGTCGTCCGGTATGGGGTGAGGGTCATCACATTGGAGTAGGAGCTACCTCCCACATACCCCGGATTGCTGTCGTACGTTCCCTTCGCAAAGGTGCCAGAATGAACATCTTGCTACAGCGGTCGAAGGGCCGGCCGATGCGGAAGGGGACGCCGCTGATGCGGAGAATTCATGTCAGTAATCGTGAGTACCTGTGTACATTTGGTGGAGCGTTGAGTGTCCTTCGTGCATCCTCTGCCTGGAGCGCAGTCCTTGCCTCCGCGACAGTTGTGTCGTCGAGGAGCACGGACGGCGCTCCGAGCTTTGCCAATCAGGGCAGCGCAACCGTCCAATCCTCCTTCACCGGCACGGTCACATCTTCCCTGATATCCTCCGGCGACATGCAATCGTCCCCGGCATCGTCGACGGCGATGCCGGCCCCTGCTGCCGACGGCGGCGCGCAGGACACGTCCACGAAGACGGCGTCGGCTGCGACGGTCTTCCAGACGCCGTCCTCGACATCTGAGCGCACCGTGCTTGGCCCGGATCCGGCCGAGGAGGCGGCGGCACTGCCTGCCGCCCCCGCGCTTACGGGTGTTACCAGCGATGTCGATACCGGCAGCGCCAAGACGGCGGCGCCGGTCAGTTCTTCCACCAGTGTCGGCACGGCTTCGTTGCGCCTTCAGGCCTCGATCGCATCCATCTCGGTGGAGCCGAGCCAGGACGCTTCCGCTGAGACGACCGCCGCCCCGACAGCGCTGGTGGCGCCGGCGGCTGCAGCGGCAGCAGTGACGCCCAACAAGATCGCGCTCGAAAACCTGAAGCAGGGAAACCCGATCAGCGAGTGGGGTCTGGAGGGCGATGGCGGCGGTACCATCCAGGGCTTCGCCACCGAAATCAGCACCAATATCGGCCAGACCGTCGATTTCAAGATCGCCACGGATTCCACCCATTACCGCATCGACATCTACCGCAT
This sequence comes from Rhizobium redzepovicii, assembly GCF_019793435.1. Lineage (GTDB taxonomy): Bacteria > Pseudomonadota > Alphaproteobacteria > Rhizobiales > Rhizobiaceae > Rhizobium > Rhizobium redzepovicii. The sequence continues at coordinate 2,701 of NZ_JAILYH010000040.1, forward strand.
GGGTTATTACGGCGGCGCCGGCGCGCGCAAGGTCGACTCGATCGAGCAGCAGCTGACCACGGCGCAGATCCAGCCGCATCCGATCGTCGACATGTCGCTCGGCCTCATCGATTGCGGCAACTGGTCGGTTTCGGCGAGCTGGCAAATTCCTAGTGACGCCGTCTCCGGCGTCTACTTCGCCAAGCTGGTGCGCGAGGATGGGACCGAGGATGCAAGCATCATCCCCTTCGTCGTGCGCGACGATGCCTCGACCAGCGATATCGTCTTCCAGACATCGGACACGACCTGGCAGGCCTATAATGCCTGGGGCGGCGCCAGCCTGTATTACGGCGAAGTGCCTGTCGATCCGGCCGCCATGATCGGCTACCTGCCGCCGAACTGCAGCTGCGGCCTGACCGCCATCGGCCGCGCCTCGGCCGTCAGCTACAACAGGCCGATCATCACCAATACGAGCCCGATCGGCGGCTCGCACGATTACATCTTCGGCGTCGAATCCTCCGCCATTTCATGGCTGGAGCAGAACGGCTACGACGTTTCCTATATATCCGGCGTCGATGCGGCGCGCAGCGGCACGCTGCTGCTCAACCACGATGCTTATCTCTCTGTCGGCCATGACGAATACTGGTCTGCCGAACAGCGCGCCAATGTCGAGGCTGCCCGCGATGCCGGCGTCGACCTCGCTTTCTGGAGCGGCAACGAGTGCTACTGGAAGGTCCGCTGGGAAAGCAGCATCGACGGCAGCGGCCAGGCCTATCGCACCATGGTCTGCTACAAGGAAACCTGGGGCACGAGCACCGATCCGAGCAATATCGGCACCGGAACCTGGCGCGATCCGCGCTATGCCGATGCCGGTCAGGAGCCGGAAAATTCGCTGACCGGCACGATGTTCCAAGTGGACAGCTACCGCCAGGACACGATCTCCATCCCCTACGATTATTCCAACCTGCGCTTCTGGCGCAACACGGATGTCGCCGAGCTGCAGGAGGGTGATACCTACAATCTGGTGCAGAACCTGCTCGGCTACGAATGGGATTCCGACGTCGAGAACGGCTTTCGCCCGGATGGGCTGATCGACCTGTCGCTCTCCTCCATCGCCGTGAGCACCTATCTGCGCGACTACGGCACGACGGTCGGTGATGCGGTGGCGACCCATAGCCTCACCATGTACCGGGCGGAAAGCGGCGCGCTGGTCTTCGGCGCCGGCACTGTCTTCTGGTCCTGGGGGCTGAGTGACAATCATCAGGGCCCGGCCACGTCGACCGATCGCAACGTCCAGCAGGCGATGGTCAACATGTTCGCGGACATGGGCATCCAGCCGACGACGCTGGATGCGAGCCTGATTCTAGCCACACAATCGACCGACACCCTGAAGCCGACCTCGTCGATCTCGTCACCGATCGTCGGCGCAAGTTTTATCGAAGGGCAGCACGTAACGATCACCGGCACGGCGCAGGATTTCGGCGGCGGCATCATTGCTGGCGTGGAGGTCTCGACCGATGGCGGCCAGCACTGGTTCAAGGCCACCGGCCGCGAGAGCTGGAGCTATAACTGGGTCGTCCAGGCAAGCGGCACCTATACGGTCCTGTCGCGCGCCGTCGACGACAGCGTCAACATGGAGGCGCCATCGGCCGGCAAGCAGGTCACCGTCACCCTGCCGGGCACGCAGGGCCTCTGGACCTTGGCGGAGAAGCCCACTGTCGAAATGGCGATCGATCCCAATTCCGTCGAGCTCGGCCTGCGCTTCCAGGCGACGACGGCAGGCTATGTGGAAGGCATCCGCTTCTACAAGGGCTTCCACGATATCGGCGACCATGTCGTCAGCCTCTGGCGAGCCGACGGAACCTTGCTGGCAACGGGTGTCTCGGTCGGCGAGTCGCTCTCCGGTTGGCAAACGGTGATCTTCTCCAGTCCGATCCAGATTGCGGCGGGCACGACCTATGTGGCCTCCTATCACACCAACGGCTTCTATTCCGCCACCGATAATTATTTCGGCAGCACCTATGCCAGCGGCGCGCTGAAGGCCGTCGACGGCGGCGGCGTCTACGCCTATGGCGACAATGCCGGCACATTCCCCGGCCAGAGCCCCGGCACGGGCACCAACTACTGGGTCGACGTGGTCTTCGATGCCGGCCCCAACAGCGCGCCGGTTGCGACCGACGATACCGGGCTGGCCATCACCCGCAACAACAGCGTCGTCATCTCGATCACCTCGCTCATCGGAAACGATACGGATCCCAACGGCGATGCGATGACGATTTCGGCCGTCGGCAATGCCGTCAACGGCACGGTGACGCTCAACAAGCAGAACGGCACCGTCATCTTCACGCCGACCAACGATTATTCGGGCCCCGCAAGCTTCACCTATACGCTGTCGGACGGGCGCGGCGGCACGGATCAGGGCAGCGTCAGCCTCACCGTGAACCCGGGCCCTACCGGCGAAACACTGTTTACATCAAGCGAAGGGCCGACGGGCGCAAGCTTCAACGACGGTCAGTCGCTGGAACTCGGGATGCGGTTCGTCGCTTCGTCCGGCGGCATGATTTCCGGCATCCGCTACTACAGGGTGGTCGGCGATACTGGCGCCCATACCGGCTCTCTCTGGTCGGCCGACGGCACGCTGGTCGCGACCGTCACCTTCGCCGACAGCGGATCTGTGAGCGGCTGGCAGACCGCGACATTCGCCAACCCTGTGCATATCGCCGCCGGCACGACCTATGTCGCCTCCTACCACACGACAGGCTCCTATGTGGCGACATCGGACTATTTCACCTCAGCCCATACCAACGGCGCGCTGACGGCGCTTGCCGGCAGCAACGGTGTCTTTGCCGAGGGCACCGGTTTCCCGACTTCCAGCTACCAGTCGTCGAATTACTGGGTGGATGTCCTCTACAACCAGACAAGCAACGTGCTGCCGGTCGCCGCCAATGACAATGGCTACTCGACCTATTCCAACACCGCGCTGGCGATTGCCGCAGGCAGCCTGCTTGCAAACGACACCGATGCCGATGGCGATCCGCTCAGCATCACCGGCGTCAATGGTGCGGTCAACGGAACGGTGACCTTCAACAGCCAGACCAAGTCCGTCACTTTCGCGCCGACGGCGGGTTATACGGGTGCGGCAAGCTTTTCCTATTCAATCTCGGATGGGTTTGGCGGAACAGCCTCGGCCACGGTCAGCCTCACTGTCGGCACGCCGCCCGGCGGAGGCACGACGTCAAGCCTGTTTACCGGTGCGGATACGTCGGGGGTTGCCGTCGCCAATGACACCAACTCGGTCGAACTCGGCGTCAAGTTCATCGCGTCCGCCAGCGGCCAGATCACCGGGCTCATCTATTACAGGAGCGCTCAGGATACCGGCACGCATGTCGGCTCGCTCTGGACCGCGAGCGGCCAGCTTCTGGCCCAGGCGACCTTCATCAACGAGACGGCGAGTGGCTGGCAGACGGTTACCTTCACCCAGCCGATCAACGTGACGGGCGGCACCACCTATGTGGCGAGCTACCATTCGAACGGCTTCTATTCGGCAACGGCGAACTACTTCACGACGGACCATACGAATGGTGCGCTGACGGCTCCGTCGAGTACGACGAGCGGCGGCAACGGCCTTTATGCCTATGGCTCGGGCAGCCTGTTTCCGACGGCATCCTACAATGCGAGCAACTACTGGGTCGACGTCGTCTATCAGCAGGGCGGTGCGCAGAATGCGGTTCCGGTCGCCGCCAATGACAGCGGCTTTACGACCAATACCGGCACGCCGATCACCATCCAGGCCTCGGCGCTGCTCTCAAACGACAGCGATGGCGATGGCGATCCGCTCACGATCACTGGGGTCAGCACCGCGGTCAACGGCTCGGTCGCCTGGAACGCCCAGGCCCAGACGGCGACGTTTACGCCGACGGCAGGCTATTCGGGACCAGCAAGCTTCAGCTACACGATCTCGGACGGCAAGGGCGGCACGGCCTCGGCGCAGGTGGCGCTTACCATCAGCAATGGGACGGCCGGTCCGGAGCAGAATCTCTTTGCCGCCAACGCGACGCCTTCGGTCGTCTCGGTCAACGACAACCAGCAGGTCAATCTCGGCATGAAATTCCAGGCCGATACGTCAGGCTGGATCACCGGCATCCGCTTTTACAAGGGTGCCGATAATACAGGCTCGCATAACGGCTATCTCTGGACCGCCTCGGGCACGCTGCTCGGCAGCGTCACCTTCAACAACGAGACGGCGAGCGGCTGGCAGACTGCGCAGCTCACCCAGCAGATCGCCATCCAGGCGGATACGACCTACGTCGTCTCCTACTCGACCAACGGCAATTATTCGGCGACCGGCAATTACTTTGCCAGCGACGTGACGAACGGTGATCTCAAGGCGCTCGGCGGCAGCAACGGCGTCTATGCTTATGGGGCGGGCGGGTTGTTCCCGACAGCCAGCTATAACAGCACGAACTACTATGTGGATGTGGCCTTCAAACCACAGCTCGCGGCGTAACGCCCGCGAGGATGTAAGGCCGGGCATGCTGTAAAGAGTGAGAGTATCGATGATGGGTGCAGACAACAGATTGCCAGTAACGGTTCTCGCCGGGTTTCTCGGCGCCGGCAAGACGACTGTCCTCAATCATGTCCTGAGCAATCGGGAGGGCCGCCGGGTTGCCGTCATCGTCAACGATATGAGCGAGGTCAACATCGATGCGGAGCTCGTGCGCGAGGGGGGAGCAGATCTCTCGCGCACCGACGAGACGCTGGTAGAGCTCACCAACGGCTGCATCTGTTGCACCCTGCGCGACGATCTCCTGAGCGAAGTCCGCCGGCTCGCAGCCGCCGGCCGTTTCGACTATCTGCTGATCGAGGGCACCGGCATTGCCGAGCCCCTGCCTGTTGCAGCCACCTTCTCCTTCCGCGACGAGAGCGGGGCGGCCCTCTGCGATGTGGCGCGTCTCGATACGATGGTCTGCGTCGTCGATGCGGTCAATCTCCTCGCCGACTACCAGAGCGCCGAGTTCCTAGCCGATCGCGGCGAAAGGCGTGACGGGCATGATGACCGCAAGCTCGTGGAACTGCTCGTCGAGCAGATTGAATTTTCCGATGTCGTCATCATCAACAAGGCAGGCGACGTGCCGTGCGCCGACCTTGCCGAGGTTCGCCGGGTCGTCGCGGCGCTCAATCCGGGGGCGCAGGTCGTCGAGGCGGTCTTCGGCCAGGTGCCGCTTGGCGCGATCCTGGATACCGGCCTCTTCAGCGAGGCGAAGGCCGCCCGTCATCCGCTCTGGCACAAGGAACTCTTCGGCTGGGGCGATCACGTGCCGGAGACCGAGGAATACGGCATAAGAAGCTTCGTCTATCGCAGCCGCCGGCCCTTCCACCCCCTTAGGCTCAAGGATTTCCTAGACCGGAAATGGGCGGGCCTCATCCGCGCAAAGGGTCATTTCTGGCTGGCGACGAGGCCTGATGAAATCGGCCTTCTGTCGATTGCCGGCTCCCAGTGCCGCATCGAAACCAGGGGCTACTGGTGGGCCTCGGTGCCGCGGGTACAATGGCCGCGCTTTCCGCAGTTCCGCCAGCTCATCGACCGGCATTGGGATGATGTCTGGGGCGACCGCCGCCAGGAGCTGGTCTTCATCGGTTCCGGCTTCGACGAGGAAGCGATCCGCGCGGCTCTCGGTTATTGCCTGATCGGCGAGGAGACGGGTTTCGATCCGCAGACCGCCGTCGGCATTCGCGATCCGTTTCCGGCTTGGCAGCACGGACATATCCCTGCGTATTCAAATAGTTAGAGTGTCATATGGAACGTAAAGCGCCTTAAGTGAAGACGTATTGATTATCAACGGAGGAGAGAACAATGAGCAACGAACTTTACGCAGACGGCATCGGCGAAATCACCATTACGGGAACGATCGTGCGCATCGACCTGATGTCGCTTTCGGCAACCGATCGCGACGATAACAACAACCCGAAGCCGGTCTTCCGCCAGCGCATCATCATGCCTGTCGATGCTTTCGCCAACGCGGTCGATCTGATGCAGAAGGCGCTCGGTGGGTTGGTCGAGGCGGGTGCGGTCCGTCGTATCGGCGATATGTCGGCGGCGGCGGCGACCGATATCCAGCAGGCCGGCGCGTCGAACGCTTCGCCGAACTTCAACTGAAAAAACGAATATTGACTCGGTCTCGTATTGTTTCGGGTGGGCCATGACTGGTTTTCTGCATACCAACCTGCACTGTCTGGCGCTCGTCGCGCGTCATCATGGCGTCGATCTCGCGCCTGAAAGATTGCAGCATGATTATGCCGTCGGCAACGATCCGGTTGCCGTGCGGCAGTTGCTGCGCATGGCCAAGGATGCCGGTCTCAGAGCCCGGCATCTGACGCTCGACTGGCGATCGCTGTTTCAACTGGGCGAGGCCTTTCCGGCGTTGGCGGAACTGACGAACGGCAATTGGGTGGTCATCGCTGGCGCTGTCGGGAGCGGCGAGGATGAGAGAATTCGCGTTCTCGATCCGCTCGCGTCACGCGCCGAAGTGATGATGCTGAGCGAAGAGCAATTCGCCAAGGCCTGGCTCGGATCTGTCGTCCTGCTGAAGCGCAATTATCGCATGTCCGATGAGGACCGGCCGTTCGGCTTCCGCTGGTTCGTCCCCGAAATCATCAAGCAGCGCAGCTTCTTCCGCGATGTCGCGCTCGCAGCTTTCGTGCTTTACGGCCTGGGGCTGACGACGCCGATCTTCTTTCAGCTCGTCATCGACAAGGTGCTGGTGCATCAGAGCTATGCGACGCTGACGGTTCTGACAGCGGGCATTGCGATCGCACTCGTCTTCGATGCGACCTTCACCTTCCTGCGGCGCTATCTGCTGCTCTACGCGACGAACCGGATCGATATCCGCGTCGCGACACGCACCTTCGGCCATCTGCTAAATCTGCCGATCGCGCTCTTCGAGCAGGCTTCGGCCGGCGTCCTCGTCAAGCATATGCAGCAGACGGGGCGCATCCGCGAATTCCTGACCGGGCGGCTGTTCCTCACACTTCTGGACGGTGTTTCCCTGCTGGTCTTCGTGCCGATCCTGCTTCTCTACAGCGTCAAGCTGACGCTGGTTGTGCTGGGTTTTGCAGCGCTTGTCGGGCTGGTGGTGATGATGCTCGTCGGGCCGTTCCAGCGCCGCCTGCAGGCGCTTTACCAGGCGGAAGGCGACCGTCAGGCCTTGCTGGTGGAAACCGTGCACGGCATGCGCACCGTCAAATCGCTGGCGCTGGAGCCGCGCCAGCGCAAGGTCTGGGACGACTATTCGGCGCAATCGATATCCGTGCGGTTCCGGGTCGACAAGATCTCGACCATCGCCCAAGCGATGACCGGGCTGCTGGAGAAGCTAATGAGTGTCGCGATCATCGGCCTCGGTGCGCTAGACGTCTTCAGCGGCGCGATGACCATCGGAGCGCTTGTCGCCTTCAACATGCTCGCGGGCCGTGTCTCCGGTCCGCTCGTCCAGATCGTTACCATGGCGCATGAATATCAGGAAGTGGCGCTCTCCGTGCGCATGCTCGGTGAGATCATGAACCAGCGGCCGGAGCAGGCAGGCCGCGGGCGTGGCGTGCGACCGCATTTGCAGGGCCGCATCGAATTCGACAGGGTCTCCTTCCGCTACGCTCCGGACAGCGCGCCGGCGCTCGACAATGTCTCCTTCGCCGTTCCGGCGGGCTGCGTCTTCGGCGTGGTCGGCAAGAGCGGCTCGGGGAAGACGACGATCACAAGGCTCATCCAGGGGCTCTATCAGAGCCAGGAAGGGCTGGTGCGCATGGACGGCTATGACAGCCGCGAGATCGACCTTGTGCACTTAAGAACCAGCATCGGCGTCGTGCTGCAGGATAACTTCCTGTTTCGCGGCTCGGTTCGCGAGAATATCGCCGCCGCCAAGCCCGATGCGAGCATCGAGGAGATCATGGAGGTCGCCCGCATCGCCGGCGCCGAGGAGTTCATAGAGCGTCTGCCGCGCGGCTTCGACACGATGCTGGAGGAAAATGGCTCCAACCTCTCCGGTGGCCAGAAGCAGCGGTTGGCCATCGCTCGCGCGCTGATCACCGATCCGAAGCTGTTGATTTTCGACGAGGCGACGAGCGCGCTCGATCCCGACAGCGAGGCGATCATCCGCGAGAATCTGAGCCGCATCGCTGCCGGCCGCACCGTCATCATCGTCTCGCACCGGCTTTCGACGCTCGTCGATGCCGATGCCATTCTCGTCGTCGATCGCGGCAAGGTCGCCGATATCGGCCGGCACGATCAGCTCGTATCGCGCTGCATGACCTATCGCCACCTGTGGGCCCAGCAAATGAGGCAGGTCGCATGAACGCGCACGCCAGAAAACCCAGTGAAAACCTGCCGGTCCCTTCAGACAAGGGCGCCTCGGACAAGGCTCCTGATAAGGGAAGGGCACTAACTGCCCGCCCGCCGCTGCCGCCGGCAATTGCCGAATTCCAGTCCGATGCTGTCGAGCTCGAGGAACGCGCCCCGCCGCGGGTGGCGCGCATGACGCTCTACTGCGTAACGGCGCTGCTTGCCGCAGCGATCACCTGGGCCTCGGTCTCCTCGATCGATGAGGTGGTGATTGCGCCAGGCAAGCTCGTCACCACCCAGCCGACCATCGTCGTACAGCCGCTCGAAACCTCGATCATCCGCACGATCGAGGTGAAGGCCGGCGAGGTCGTGCATACCGGTCAGACGCTCGCGACCCTCGACGCCACCTTCAGCCAAGCCGATGTCGACCAGCAGCAGGCGAAATTCTCCGCACTCGATGCCCAGGTAAGGCGCATCGAGGCCGAGCTTGCCGGCGACGACTATACGAAGATGGCAGGAGATACGCCCGACCAGATGTTGCAGGCGCAGCTCTTTGGCCAGCGACGGGCCTTTTACGTGGCGCAGTTGCAGAATTTCGATCAGCAGATCGCCGGCCAATCCGCCGCTCTTGTGGCGAGCAAAAACCAGGAGGCGGTGCTCAATGACAGGCGTGATGGGCTCTCTCAGATCGAAGCAGCGCGGGAGAGGCTCTATGACAACCAGAGCGGTTCGCTGATCACGCTGCTCGGCTCCCGCGACGCCCGCCTCGACGTCGAATCCGATCTAACTGCCGTCCGCGGCCGGGCCGACGAGGCCGCCCACTCCTTTGCCAAGCTCCGAGCCGACCGCCAAGCCTTTATCGAGGACTTCCGCCGCGCCGCAATGGAGCAACTGGTGGAACTGCGCGGCCAGCGCGACATGGCCGACGAGGAACTGAAAAAGATGAAGCTGCGCCGCAACATGGTGGCGCTGACCGCACCCGCCGACGCCGTCGTGCTGGATCTCGCCCAGCGCTCCATCGGGTCTGTGGTGCGCGAAGCCGAACCGATCGTTACCCTGGTGCCGATCAACGTGCCGCTCGAAGCCGAAGTTTCGATCAACACCCGCGACATCGGCCGGGTGGCCGTCGGCAAGGAAGCGCGTATCAAGCTCGACGCCTATCCCTTCCAGAAATACGGCACGGCCTCCGGCAAGGTTCGCACCATCAGCGAGGACACGTTCCTGACCGGCCAGCAGGATCAAACCACCACCCCCAGCCAGTCGGCTGCTCCCTTCTTCAAGGCTCGCGTCCTGCTCGCCGACACCAGGCTGAATGCGTCGGACGTGCCAGTGCGGCTGCTTCCCGGCATGACCGTGTCCACGGAGATTAAGGTCGGCAAGCGCACAGTGATCTCCTATTTCCTGTATCCGTTGCTGCGGGGCCTGGATAACGCAATACGCGAACCGTAGGCGGATCGGTCTGCCGCGAACGCGATACCGAGTGTATGAAGATCAATGGGCGGCTGACAATGCGGGGTCAGCGCAGTTGTCGCGAAGCGGTCTGATGTAGGTGTCCTGAGGCGGCCAATGCGCTCTTCCCACCAATTTTGAGGGGGTGAATGCCGTCCGACAGGCTTGCTGCTTGACGCTCCACAGAGGCGACCTCACACTCAAAAGTGTCGAAGGTGAGTCGGACAGACTGTACCGTTTTGCACATGCGTTGCTCACCTCAGAAAGAGCCGCCAGCAGGGGCATTGGCTGACGCGCCGACCGACAGCGGCTGGTTGCAAACGGGATCGAGCTTGATTGGGTTCAAACTCGCATCCGCTCCGATTTTGCTTGTGAGGTCGCCGTGGATAAAACGCTATCAGCAGTCGATCCTCCTCCCGACATCCCCCATCGGCGCTGGAACTCCAGATTGCGGAGCCGCAGCCGCTGGCTGCTTTGGTCGATACTTTTGATATCCGGTTTGCTTTTTGCAAGTACGCTTGTCTTTTACCGTGAACTCCACGACCTCGACGATCCGGTCGGGCTCTCTGACGATGGAGCTCTCGACACGGCTGTCCAATCAGCGCCCATGGCCATCGGCCCCGGCACGGCGGCTCCTTCTCCTCTCCCGCCGATGTCTATATCGCTGCCGCTGATCGAGGTCCCGAAGCCGGAATGGGCAAGTCAATTTCTGCGGATGTGGCGCGTTTCGGGCCCGAATATGTGCGGTGCTCTTCGAGGGGCCGGCATCGAGATGAGCGACTGGAAAGCCGCATCGATGCGCAATCGCAGTTATGAATGTTATTTTCAGCGCATCTACGAACGGGACGAGGTGCGTCCCCTCAGTTCCACCTTCGTCAAGGTTCGTGGAAATGAAACCGGCGATGTTGTCGATATCCGCGCCAAGATCATTGGGCCGGCGACAGACGCGAAGGGGCACCTCGCCCCGGCCGTCCTGCGCATTTTCGAGATCATCGTGAAGCAGGCGTGCTGGCGCGATTTCGAGGATACTCTTGCGTCGATCCAAAACCTTCGAAATGTCGAATACGAGCGATTCGGCTCCTATCTCAGCTTCACGCGCGAAGCCGGCAGCGAAAATAACTTCAATTTTGTCCTTGGTCTGAAGGCGACGTCAGATTCGCAGGTGAGGACGAAGACGTATTTTTCCCCAGAGCGGTGGCTAGCTGTGGAGCCTCAACAGGTTGTCCTGGGTAAGAGCGAGCCTAGTGATTGGTGGTTTTGAGTTTAGACTTCCGTGAGGCCTGTGCCAATTGTAGCGATGAAGCCATCGTGGCAGTTCGGCGGCGCGCAT
>NZ_JAILYH010000041.1 GCF_019793435.1 Rhizobium redzepovicii
CGCCGCCGAACTGCCACGATGGCTTCATCGCTACAATTGGCACAGGCCTCACGGAAGTCTAAACTCAAAACCACCAATCACTAGGCTCGCTCTTACCCAGGACAACCTGTTGAGGCTCCACATCTAGAGCCTTGGGAAAGAACTGGGACGGCGTAGAGCTTCCGCCGGGATCGATCACGCCACCTGGTGCGATTTCAACTTGGCGAGTGGCGACGGAAGCGTTGTTCCTGCCTGTCGCGGTCCTGTTCCTGGGGCTTTGATCGCTTGGGTGGTCGGAGCAGGATTCCGAGGCGCGCGACAACGGGCGATCTCGAGTTGCAAACCATTCATTACGAACCTCTGAAACTGTCCGCCGGAGACAGCATCCTCTTTGACGCGGACCAGTTACACGCCTATGTCGCCCCGGGGACGATGCAGAGATTTTGATGATGAATAGCGTCGCTGAAGTCGCTACGCCACCCCGAGCAGAGCCTGCGCAGCGACGCGATCGTCAGAACCCGCAAGAATCCCTCGAAGTTAAGCTTTCTCGCTTTTCGAAGCCGAGGAAGGATACGTTTATCGTTTTTCACTGCTGTGTCACATTGCGCCTTCGAGAGGCACGGGTCTTTGACGTTGGGTGTTCAAGCAGGCGGTGCCCTCTCCTTGACAGTCAGAAGTCGTCCGTTTTTGGCGAGCCGAACGCACACCCGCGGTTCTCGCACAATCGTATGGACTGGACATCGAATAGAAAACCGGAGGGAACAGCAGATGAAGATTATCGGAAATACCGGACTACTGATCGGTGCGCTTGCGGCAATGCTGGGCGCGGTGCCAGCCAACGCCACAACGCTGGAGAGCGTCAAGCAGAAGGGCTTTGTCCAGTGCGGCGTAAGCCAGGGCAGCCCCGGTTTCTCGCTGCCGGATGCGCAGAACAACTGGACCGGAATGGACGTCGATTTTTGCCGCGCGGTGGCCGCCGCGGTATTCAACGATCCGAAAAAGGTCAAGTTCACACCTCTCTCCGCGAAAGAGCGCTTTACCGCCCTTCAGTCGGGCGAGGTCGACATACTTTCGCGCACCTCTACGTGGACGATGAGCCGCGATACGTCGATGGGCCTGTTGTTTGCGGGCGTGCTTTACTACGACGGGCAAGGCTTCATGGTGAAGAAGTCCCTTGGAATCGACTCGGCGTTGAAGCTTGACGGCGCGGCAGTTTGCGCTGGTACGGGTACGACCACCGAATTGAACGTCTCCGACTATTTTAATGCCAAAGGCCTGAAGTTCACGAGCGTTGCGATCGACGACTCCAACCAACTGCGCCAGGCGTACGAGGAGGGCCGTTGCGACGTGCTGACGAGCGACCAGTCCGTGCTGTACAGCGAGCGTCTTCAGCTCAAAGCGCCGGACGATCACGTTGTCCTTCCCGAAATCATTTCGAAGGAGCCGCTCGGTCCGGCGACCCGTCAGGGTGATGACCAATGGTTCAACATCGTAAAGTGGACCTACTTCGCCCTCCTGACCGCTGAAGAAGACGGCATCACAAGTTCGAACGTGGACGAGATGCTGAAGTCCACGAACCCGGAAATTCAGCGCTTGCTCGGCGTGAAAAACGCCGACGGCACCGCCGCAGGCTTCGGTGGCGGTATCGGCGTCGACGAAGACTGGGTTGTACACATCGTGAAGGGCGTCGGGAACTACGGGGAGATGTTTGACCGGAACCTGGGCGACAAGTCGGACCTCAAAATCGCACGTGGGAAGAACGCGCTCTGGAAGGACGGCGGGCTGCAGTACGCGCCGCCGATCCGGTAACCGCCAGTGCGGCGGCCCTCTCTGGCCGCCGCATCGGGCCTGTCAGGTTTCCACTACGCACAGGTGAATCCAGTGACGTCCGTAAAAACGATTAGCCGCGGCAGCGACGGCGGGTTTTGGCGCAATCCCAAGCGCCGTGCCCAGGCCTTCCAGATCACACTCGGGTTGGCCTTGTTTCTTTTCGTCTGTGTCATCTCGGCCAATACCGCCGCGAACCTGGGAAAGCTGAACCAACAGCTCTCCTTCGGGTTTCTCGGCAGATCCGCGGGGTTCGAGATCTCCCAGACCCTGATTCCGTACAAAAGCGTTTCCACCTACGGGCGTGCATTGCTGGTGGGTCTGGCGAATACGGTTTTGGTCTCCGTTCTTGGTATCGTCGCGGCGACCGTCCTTGGCTTTGCAGTCGGGATCATGGGGCTCTCGAAGAACTGGATCGTGTCACGTGTGGCGGCTGCCTACATCGAGTTCTTTCGAAATATTCCGTTGCTCCTTCAGGTGTTCGTTTGGTACTCGGTCGTCATTGTCCAGACGCTTCCGTCCCCGCGTGAGGCTTGGACTGTCTTCGGCTATGCCTACATCTCCAACCGCGGGCTGATGATCCCGTCGCTTTCGGAAGCACCCGACAAAGGCGCTGTCATCTGGCTCCTGGCGGCAATCGCCCTGGCGTGGGTTGCGATCCTGATCATCTCGCGGCTGGTTTACGCGGACGAGGGTGCGAAAACGAAAACGGGATTGCGCCTGTCCCTCCTCTTTCTCGCCATCGGAGCGCTGCTTGTCTTGGTCATGGGTCGACCATTCGAACTGGAGGCGCCGACGAAAACGGCATTCAGCTTCTCCGGCGGCATTACCATCATTCCCGAACTGATCGCTTTGCTGTTCGCTCTCTCGGTATACATGGCGACCTACATCGCCGAAGCGGTGCGCGCAGGCGTCATGGCCGTCAACCGGGGACAGGTGGAGGCGGCCGCCGCACTCGGGCTTGGCCCCCTCAGGACGACGAAGCTTATCGTCGTCCCACAGGCAATGCGCATCATCATTCCACCGTTGAGCACTACCTACCTCGGTCTTATCAAGAATTCCTCGCTCGCGGTCGCCATAGGTTATCCGGACCTCGTTGCAACCGGGGGCACGATCCTCAACCAGACGGGAAAAGCCATTGAAATTGTTACAATCTGGATGGTTGTCTATCTATCGTTGAGCCTCGCAACCTCGCTGCTGATGAACTGGTTCAACGCAAACTCCAAACTGGTGGAACGCTGATGGCCGCCTTTGTCAGAACCGAAGACAGTCCATGTTTGCCGCCTCCGCCCAGCGCTTCCGGTATCTGGGGCTGGCTTCGGCTCAATCTCTTCGCAGGACCTGGCCAGACCGTCTTGACGCTGTTGTTCGGAGCGACTGTGCTGTGGTTTGCCTGGACCGTGCTGAAATTCGCGGTCCTCGCGGGCATCTGGGACGGCGTTGATCGTAACGCTTGTCTTGCCAGCCCGACGGGTGCTTGCTGGCCTTTGGTGAGGGAAAAAATCGGCCAGTGGATATACGGCTTTTACCCGATCGATCAGCGCTGGCGGGCAAACGTCTGTTTCGCGCTCCTCGTCGCGGTGGGCATACCCATGCTCGTCCCGGCGTTGCCGTTCAAGCGCGTAAACGCTTTGCTTTTGGTGACGGCCCTCCCGCTGAGTGTGGTGATCCTCCTTTCCGGAGGCAACCTCGCGTTCGGACCGGGGTCCTATATCACCGTCGCAGTCTGCCTGTTGTTGATGACCGTGGCTGTGCCATTAGCGTCAACCGGGATAGAAGAAGTCCTGAGAACAAATCGGCTCTGTGTACTTGCCACCGGGATCGCGCTGGCTGCTGGCCTATGTTCCGCCGTATTGGCAGCAGTTTCGACGATGCCTGTGCTCGGTTCCGTTTCGGGCCTGATCGCGGTGTGCGTGACGGTTGCCGCGAGCCTCATCTCCATTGGGGCGTTGGCGATGCGACGCCAGATGAGTTCGGGCCAGGGGTTCGCCCTGGTTGCGGTGTCGGCGTCGGTGTTCGCCGGCATGGCGGCATTGGATTACGACTTCGGGCTTTCGACCGTAGACACTGCCCAGTGGGGCGGACTTCTCGTTACGCTCATCGTCGCCGTTGTTGGGATCATAACGTCGCTGCCGTTGGGGATTGTGTTGGCGCTCGGCAGGCAGTCAAGCATGCCTTTCGTGAGGACGCTTTCGGTCGGCTTCATCGAAATCGTGCGCGGAGTTCCACTGATAACCGTGCTGTTCATGTCGAGCGTGATGCTGCCGCTTTTCCTTCCGCCGGGCATGTCGTTCGACAAGCTCCTCCGCGCGCTGATCGGAGTAGCGCTTTTCTCGTCGGCCTACATGGCGGAGGTTGTTCGCGGTGGCATCCAGGCGATCGATCGAGGACAGTACGAGGGGGCAACCGCCCTTGGTCTTCGGTACTGGCCCATGATGATAAAAATAATCCTGCCCCAGGCTCTCAAAATCTCCATCCCGAACATCGTCAGCAACTTCATCAGTCTCTTCAAAGACACGACGCTGGTGCTGATCATCGGGGTCTTCGACCTGCTTGGGATCGTACAGACCACGTTGCGGGATCCGAAATGGGCCACTCCGACATCCGCTGCGACAGGCTATCTCGCGGTGGCGCTAATGTATTGGGTGTTCTGCTTCGGCATGTCCCGCTATGCGAAGTATACCGAAAGAAGATTGCACAGGGGGCACAAGCGGTGACTATGGCGGAACCAAAACAAGCGGCGCTCGACGGCGCATCCGATGTCGCAGTGGAAATCGTCAACATGAACAAGTGGTACGGCGATTTCCACGTGCTGCGCGACATCAACCTGAAGGTCATGCGCGGCGAGCGCATCGTCATTGCCGGCCCGTCGGGTTCGGGCAAGTCGACGATGATCCGCTGCATCAACCGACTGGAAGAGCATCAGAAGGGCCAGATCATCGTCGACGGCACCGAGCTCACCAACGATCTGAAGAAGATCGACGAGGTGCGTCGCGAAGTCGGCATGGTGTTCCAGCACTTCAACCTCTTCCCGCACCTGACGATCCTCGAAAACTGCACATTAGCGCCGGTCTGGGTCCGCAAGATGCCGAAGAAGCAGGCGGAAGAGGTCGCCATGCACTTCCTCAAGCGCGTCAAGATCCCCGAGCAGGCCAACAAATATCCGGGCCAGCTTTCCGGCGGCCAGCAGCAGCGTGTGGCGATCGCCCGGTCGCTGTGCATGAGCCCCAAGATCATGCTGTTCGACGAGCCGACTTCGGCGCTCGATCCCGAGATGATCAAGGAAGTGCTCGACACCATGGTGGGCCTTGCCGAGGAAGGCATGACCATGCTCTGCGTCACCCACGAAATGGGATTTGCCCGCCAGGTAGCGCACCGCGTTATCTTCATGGACCAGGGCCGGATCGTCGAGCAGAATTCGCCGGCCGAATTCTTCGACAATCCGCAGCACGAGCGCACCCGGCTCTTTTTGAAGCAGATACTGTAGGCCGCGCCAGTTTCCATGAAAAGCGTTCTCATCCTTCAGCATGTGGACCGGGACTCTCCCGGCAAGTATCTCGAGTCCTTCGCGAGGGACGGCTTCGTGCCAACCACGGTTCGGCTGTGGGCGGGCGAAGAGGTTCCCCACCTTGCGTCCCATGATCTCATGTTCGTGCTTGGGGGGCCGCAGGATGTGTGGGAAGAGGATAAATATCCATGGCTGCGCATGGAAAAACAGGCGATCAAGGAATGGGTCGCAGAACGGGCAAAACCATACTTCGGCGTTTGCCTCGGTCACCAACTCCTGGCAGACTCGCTAGGTGGGAAGGTCGGCCTTTCGGACGTCGGCGAGCACGGAGTCTTCAATATCGATATCCCGCACAATCCCAACCCGTTGGTGGCGGGGCTTTCCGAACGTCACAAGGTCGTCCAATGGCATATGGCCGAAGTCTCCGACGCGCCACCCGGCGCACAAATTCTCGGCAGTTCGGAAGTTTCGCCCATACAGGTCCTCGCCGTCGGCGAACACGCATTGTCGACGCAGTTTCATTCGGAGTGCGGCGCGCAATCGCTAATGGCGTGGACGCAAACCCCCGGCTACATCGACCTCTTCGAGGCCCACAAAGGAAAGGGCTCCTACGAGAAATTCCTCCGGCAGGCATACTCCGCCATGAGCGAAATCAACACGACAAGCGAACGCCTCTACGACAACCTGGTCTCTGCAACGAAACTCGTCGCCTGAACCCACTCCGTCGACTCAAAGCCGCAACGTGAGCTCTTTCGCCTTTGCGGCCTTGCAGGCTTCCTGCGAAAAGGCCTCGACCAGCCTGTCCTTCGATGAAAGCTGCCTGTAGATGACCCCGACATTTCGAGTCGGAGCCCCGTCGACGGCGATCTTCCGTAACTGAAGTCCCTCAGGCCAGGGTGGCAGCCAATCCGGGATCAGCGATACCCCGAGCCCGCGGCCCACAAGGACCACAATGGCCTCCAGGGAGTCGAGTTCGTAGCGATCCAGGAGAGAAAGTTTCTCCCGCCGAAGATAGCTTTCGACGGTGCGTCCGCCCCAATGCTTGCGATCGTAGCGAATGAACGGAGCCTGCCGCAAGATGGTCAGGACATCCGTCTCCTGTTCCGTCGAACTCGTGAGAACGATCAACCGGTCGCGCCGAAGTTCCCGCCAGACGTGCTCTTTGGATATGGCAAAAGGGGGTTCCACCAGGATTGCCGCGTCGAGCGTACCGTCCAGCACTTTCTGATAGAGATCAACAGACTGACCAGGTTGTACCTCGACCAGGATTCCGGGACGTGTCTCCTTCATAGCGGTCAGTATTTCCGGCAGAAGCCCCGTGATCATCGAATGAATGACGCCGACCCGTATCGTTCCCACCTCCTCGTTGCGGGTGGCGATCGCCTTTAGGCTCTCCGTTCCTTCGATCAGCTTGCGGGCCATTTCGAGTATCGCTACCCCCGCCTCGGTCGGCCGCGTCGAGTGTCCTGATCGTCGAAGCAGCACCGCCCCGACATCGGCCTCCAAAGCCCTGATCCGCTGAACTACGGCCGACGGGGTCAACGACTCCATTCGAGCGGCGGCAGCAACCGACGTCAGCTCGACGACATTGAGGAACGTCTTAAGGAACCGGGTCTCCAAATTAAGAATTCCTGTGTTTCAAAATCACGAAAACACATATTTTCTAATGTCGGAGTTAATGTCAATCTCTCCTCGATCTTTCGACCTAGGGGAATACGATGACTCTCCAATTCAACCGTGAAAGCCTTTCCGCAAGGCTGAAGACGGTAAAACCTTCGCCAACGATCGCAATCACCAGGCTTGCCGCAGAGCTGCGTCGAAACGGAAAGAACATCGTTCCGCTTTCACAGGGGGAGCCCGACTTCGATACGCCTGACCATATAAAAATCGCCGCCAAAAACGCCATCGACAACGGCGAAACGAAATACACCGACGTCGACGGTACACCAGCTCTCAAGCGTGCGATCGTCGACAAGTTCAAGAACGAAAACGGGCTTGATTATGAGGTGGCCAACATTTCGGTCGGCACGGGAGGCAAGCAGGTCATTTTCAACGCTTTCTCGGCAACTCTCGACCAGGGTGACGAGGTTATCATTCCGGCCCCGTATTGGGTATCGTATCCCGATATGGTGTTGCTCACGGGCGGTGTTCCGGTGACGGTCTCGTGCGGCGAAAAATCCGGATTCAAACTTACGGCCGAGGCGCTCGAGGGCGCGATCACGCCGCGCACAAAATGGCTGGTTCTCAATTCGCCCAGCAACCCGACAGGAGCGGGTTACTCCGCCGCGGAGCTGAAGGCTATCGCCGAGGTTCTGCTTCGTCATCATCGGGTTCTGGTGATGACCGATGATATGTACGAGCATATCCGTTACGATGGCTGGGAATTCCAGACGATTGCGGCCGTCGAGCCCCGGCTGCGCGAACGGGTGCTGACCTGTAACGGCGTGTCAAAGGCTTACGCGATGACCGGATGGCGCATCGGCTACGCAGGCGGTCCGGTTGACTTGATCAGGGCCATGGCGACCATCCAGTCCCAAAGCACGACAAACCCGAGTTCGGTGTCGCAAGCCGCCGCTGTGGCGGCACTCACAGGTCCGCTTGACTTCCTGACCGAACGCAATGCGGTCTTTCAAGAACGTCGCGATCTCTGCCTCGCCGCTTTCAACGGCATCGATGGTTTGAGCTGCAAGACGCCCGATGGTGCCTTTTACCTTTTTCCATCGTGCGCTGGCGTTATCGGCAAGCAGATGCCGAATGCTAAGGTGCTTGAGACCGACGTCGATTTCGCGACGTACCTCCTGGAGTCCGTCGGCGTTGCCGTCGTGCCGGGTTCGGCTTTTGGCCTCGGGCCGTATTTTCGAATTTCCTTTGCGACATCGACGGATCGACTTCGTGATGCCTGCGAGAGGATCGCAGACGCATGCGCGTCGCTCAAGTAAATAGCGAGGAATGAGCAATGGATTTGGGAATTGCAGGTAAGTGCGCACTGGTCCTGGGCGCTGGCGGAGGCCTGGGCGGCGCGATCGCCGAAGCGTTGGCTGGTGAGGGCGCGAAGGTCGTTGTTGCGGACATCGATCTGGATGCCGCCGAACAGACGGCTACGTCGATCACCTCCAAGGGTGGCGAAGCCTTTTCGATCAAGTGGGACATCAGCGATCTCTCCGTGATCGACCAGAACGTCTCTCTCATCGAGAGTCGCTTCGGCAACGTGTCAATCTTGATCAACAACACGGGTGGCCCGCCGCCGACCCCGGTTTCGGGTCAGGCACCTGAGCAGTGGTCGAAATTCTTCCAGTCGATGGTCCTCTCGGTAATCGCGCTGACGGACCGCGTTCTCCCCGGAATGAAGTCATCGGGCTGGGGGCGCATCATCACGTCTACATCTTCGGGGGTCGTGTCGCCGATCCCGAACCTTGGGCTTTCCAATGCGTTGCGCAGCACGCTTGTCGGCTGGTCAAAGACGCTGGCTAAGGAAGTCGGCGGCGCAGGCATTACCGCCAATATCGTATTGCCAGGCCGCATAGCAACTCCGCGGATCACCTTCCTCGATGAGCAAAAGGCGAAGCGGGAAGGACGTTCAGTCGAGGACGTTGCTGCCGAAAGCACCGCGACCATCCCGGTGGGACGCTACGGCAAGCCGAAAGAATACGGAGACACGGTAGCCTTCCTGGCGAGCGACCGCGCCTCTTTCATCACCGGAAGCATCGTCCGCATCGACGGCGGCATGATTGCCAGTATTTGATAACGAAAAAAACGAGAGGTAATGCCAATGGCAACCGATTCAGAAATCAAATCCACGCTCGCGACAGTCACCACCGCTACGCTCACGACTATCCTCTTAAAGAAGGGCTTGCGCAATGTCTGGATGCGTGGAGCCATGCCCATCAAGCCGGGTCAGGGTCGCATCGTCGGCCGTGCGTTCACTCTTCGCTTTGTCCCGGCCCGCGAAGACCTAGCTACCCCGGAATCCTGGTCTTCCCCGAGGTCCACCCGCGCCGCTATCGAAGCGATGCCGGAAGGATGCATCGCGGTTGTCGACGCCATGGGCATCAAGGATGCCGGCATTTTTGGCGACATCCTCTGCGCGCGTATGGCTAAGCGGAACGTGGCGGCGCTCGTTACGGACGGCGTGGTACGCGATCTCGACGGCGTACTCGGTACGAACTTTCCTGTTTGGTGCTCTGGCGCGGCCGCTCCTCCGTCCGTGGCTGGCCTGACGTTTGTTGACTGGGACCAGCCCGTTGGTTGCGGCGGCGTAGCCGTGTTCCCTAACGACGTTATCGTCATCGACAACGACGGTGCCGTTGTCATCCCGGCTGCCATGATCGACGACATTCTCGACGCTGCTACCGAGCAGGAGCGTCTCGAAGGCTGGATTATGCAGGAAGTCAACAAGGGTGCGGCGTTGCCGGGGCTATACCCCGCGAATGCGGAAAACAAGGCGCGCTACGAAGAGTGGAAGAAGAACAACGCCTAATAAACGATCGTAGAGACGCCAGGGTCGGTGCTCGGCTCTGGCGCTTCTGAAAACATCAGGAAGGGTCGCAGAATGGAAATCCTGCTAATCGGTGTGGCCGTCACCGCCTTCTTTTGCTTCGCTATGTCGATGCAACTTTGTTGAACTACCGACGCCGAAACTGACGTCACGTCGAGGGCAGCGTTCTAGCCACTAGATATGTTGCGTTTGACGAGAACGCTTATCCGACTGCTGTCGTTTCGTACTTGCTCGAGAGCTGCGAACGTTCCGAGAAGTCGGTTCGTATTGCTGGCGTTGACTCGGGGGTGCCGGGAGCTTCATCAAGCTATTGGTGCACCTGCCAGATGGGTCCTGACCGTGGCGAGGGCCTGGGGAACGACATTATTCCTTAACGTCACTCGCTTCCAATATTGAAACGAATATTTCACCATTGGCGGGATATGAAATGTTTATTCCACTGATGCGTCATGCGTACGGCAGGGATTATGTGCAGAGCCGGTTCGAGGGGACCGGTATCTTCACCCGAGATTGATTGTTCTTCTTCAAGCCATTTCCTTCCGACGGATCTACGAATTTCTGAAGGTCGATAGGAAGGAGGGCGAGCAGCCGCTGGTTACGAGCAAACCTGTGTGGCTGCCGCCTCAGGCGGAAGGAGGGTTTTCACTCGAAGGGAGGCGACCTGCAACAGCCCCTGCGCCAAGCGCCGAAACGAGACGCTGTGAGCCGAGGAGGGAGTCATGTTGGGAAGACTGTTGTCACGTGTTCGCATCCAGACGCAGGTGATGGTATTCATCGTTCCGTTCGTCTTCAGCATCATGGCCGTGGGCGCGACCGGTTTTTATGCGTCAAGCCTGCTTCAGGGGCGGATGGATATTTCCAATTCCGTCCTGCAGTCCTTAAGCGGATTTCGGGATTTGTCGGCCGCGATGGGCGAGTTCCTCGCCAATGCCACGCAAGAAAACCGGGATGTCGTCGCCCGCAAACTCGCCGATCAGCGCGTTCTTCTGAAATCCGGCATCGACAAGCTCGCCGCGGATCGCAGCGGTCAGCAGGAACTGGAGCAAGCGCTGTCTTCCATCGATGGAATTTCGGCTCGCATGGATACACTGTGGCAGCTTCAGGAAACTCGGTCGGCGCTCCTTACCGATCTCCAGAAGGCGCAGAGCGTCGTCGTGTCGTCCCAGACGGATATCGTTGAAGGCTCCAAGGTTCTCCAGCGGGCCGCCGACATGCAGGAAGATGAAGCCCGCAATACACTGGGCGATGCACAGCGCATTTCAGACTTCGCCTCCTTCGCCCAATCGTTAAACGACAAGGTTCAAGCCGCCGACCCTATCAGCGGCCCCGATATGGAGGAACTCGCCCGGCAGCAGCGCATCGTGGGAATGGCCCTTGGCGGCGAGGCACCGGAAGCCAAAAAGGCGATTGACGATGCCATTGCTTCGTTGAAGCCGCTTGTCGAAGCCTCCGGCCAGACCGAGGAGCATGCAGCCGGTCTCAGGAATGCGACGAGCCATATCGTCGGCAGGCTGCCCGAATTGCAGGAGGTCGCCGCACGGCGCGTGAAGGCGGTAACGGATAAGGCGGCCGAGACCGCCAAAACGGTCGAGCGCGCCAAAACCAGCCAGAGAGACGGCCAGAAACTCACGACCTCGGCTTACGTGATTCAGATCATAATGGCGAAACTTACCTTGGCGCCAACGGACGCCAATCTCCAGCGGCTTTCGCAGGAAATCACGGCCGTCAGGAAGGGTCTGGACACGCTGATTTCCAATGCCGGCGGTGTCACCCAATTCGATAATCTCAAAGCCAAGCTTCCGCCGGCGCTGGACAAGATGCAGAAGGCTGCCACCGACCTCGTTCGCATCAGCGCCCAGCGCCAGGACGAATTCCGTTTGGCCGCGGCCGACGTGGACCGGATGTGGTCTCAGCTGACGGCCTTCGCCGAAATGCAGCGGCAGAATGCGGCTGACGAACGCACGGACGCCAATTCGATGTCTCTGGGAACGACGATCCTTGGCGTGGTAATCGCAATCCTCGCAGGCGTCGGGCTGACCGTTACGCTCAAGGGGCCGATCAATCAGATCACTTCGGCTATGAGGCGCCTGGCGGACGGCAAACTCGAAACATCTATCGTCGGTGACAGCCGAGCCGATGAAATCGGCGATATGGCCCGCGCGCTGGGCGTGTTCAAGAATAATGCCATCGCCAAGATCCAGATCGAGGAGCGCAGCGAGGTCGAGCGATCGAAGGCCGAGGAGGAACGGCATCGCAGTGATGAAGAAAAACGCACGGTCGAAGAGCAGATAGACTTCGCGGTTACGGCGCTGGCGGAAGGTCTCGGACGTCTGGCACGGGGCGACATTTCTCAGACGATCGCAACCCCCTTCTTCGGTCGATTGGAGCAGCTTCGCAACGATTTCAACTCGTCGCTCCTCCGGCTGCAGGAAACGATCGACCAGATCCGCACCAACACCCGGATGATCGAAGGGAACGCCGGTCAGATGGATCTTGCCGCGAGCGATCTTGCAAAGCGCACCGAGCAACAGGCCGTCGCACTCGAAGAGATAGCCGCAGCCATCGAAGAGATCACCACCACGGTTCGTTCGTCTGCGGCCTGCGCCGATGATGCCCACCAGATCATCACGGACACCAAACAGGTGGCCGATTCCTCGTCCCAGGTCGTTGCAAGCGCCATCGACGCGATGAGCAAGATTGAAGCGGCATCCGACGAGATCGTTCAAATCATCGGCGTCATCGATGAAATCGCGTTCCAAACAAACCTGCTTGCCCTGAACGCCGGCATCGAAGCGGCCCGCGCCGGCGAGGCCGGAAAAGGCTTTGCGGTCGTGGCCCAGGAAGTGCGCGATTTGGCTCAACGCTCCGCGGAGGCCGGCCAAAGGATCAAACAGCTCATCGGACGTTCGCAGACAGAGATTACCAACGGAGCGCGAGTCGTCCGCGAGACGAGCGAAGTCCTTGAAAGCATCTCGGCAAAGGTGGTCACCGCATCTGAGCAGATGGACGTCATCGCTCGCTCGAGCAGAGAGCAGTACAACGCGCTCCACGAAGTGAATTCTTCCGTCAACCGGATGGATCAGATGACGCAGCAGAATGCGGCCATGGTCGAAGAAACCAGCGCAGCGACGAAGGAACTCGCAGACGAGACGAGGATACTCCTCCAGTTGATCGATCAGTTCCAGCTGCGCGAGACGAGTGCCCCGCGGCGGACGACGGCAGTGGCATAGGTTGGCATTCCGGCGCTCTTGTTCCATAAATCTGCTTACGCCGCGAAAGCCAACTTTCGCAACAGGTTAGGGCAGCGATCCCGTTAAGAATACCTAGGTCGCCGCACGGTTGCTCGCTATTCCTTATTTGGCTTTCTAAGTAGGTCAGCAGGTTCAACACCCAGCACGGCAGCTAATCGGTCCAGCACCTCAATACTTGGGCTGTACACGCGCCGTTCTAGAGAGCTGATGTAGGTCCGATCAACGCTGGCACGATGGGCGAGCTCCTCCTGCGACATTTTTCTCGCCTGTCGAAGAGTTCTCAAATTTCGAGCGAAGGTCTCGCGTATCTCCATGACAACGAGAGAACCTCTTGTAGAATATTCCACTACGGAGTATACTCTACAAAATTGAGCAACGGTCATGCCGGCGCTACCCACCCTCGCATCGATCGTGGAACCCATGGAACTACGCCAGCTCTCCTACTTCGTCGCGGTGGCCGAGGAACTGCATTTCGGCAGGGCGGCCGCCAAGGTGCGCATCGCCCAGCCGGCGCTCAGCAATCATGTGCAGGCGCTGGAGCGCGAACTTGGCTGCGCGCTGTTCATCCGCTCGACCAGGCGGGTGGAACTCACAAGGGCAGGGGA
>NZ_JAILYH010000042.1 GCF_019793435.1 Rhizobium redzepovicii
CCTCATGGTGCGATCGGCAACAAGGTGCCGATCTCGTTGGTGAATTCGGGAGGCGCAACCAGCCCGCCTCCCTGAATGAAGCCGGAAAACTCTAGCATCCGGTGGTCCAACGTTTGGGAGCGGTTCAGAAATTCTCAGTGGCAGGTCAGACGCCGGATGAAAATTCAGTGGCAGGTCACACTGTCTCGACCAAGAGATGGAGGACCGCGTCAGCGGTTTCCGCCTCGCCTAAAAAGATAGCGTAAATGCCAAGGTGATAAGGCTGAGGATGCCGCCGAACTTCCCGCGCAGTTTCTTGGCCGAAACGACGATACAGCCGCTCCCCCTAGCAGCGCCTGCACCGGCCGTCAGGCCGGTTAAGCGAAGCGGGTTACCTCGATGAAGCTTGTTTACGGAGGAAACATTTGATTGATGAAAGGATAAACGCGCGCGAGACCGGCTTCTTACTTTTGCTTTCCCACAATAAAACTCGCTAAAATTTCCTGGCTTTTCGATCGACTCTCTTTTGAGAGGAACCCACAGGTGCCCCAGAAGACGCTGGCGATTTATCAATAGATGAAGAACTTGCCGTTGCCATCCCTTCCTCAGGAAGCGTAGCTACTTGAGCGGCACTGTCAATCGCTCTACGGCAGTCATCAAGGAAGTCAGCTATATATTCATTGACATAGACAACCAACGGCTCCTTTGGAACAACAATCAGACGCCGTTTGTCCGTTTTATCCCGAGTGATGTCGATGAACCCACGCAAATGCGCTGCCTCGACATACTTTTGGCAAACAGTCTGGTTTTTGAAAGGCAGATAGCGACACGCCTGCATCTTCGTCATGGGTTTGTTATTGGCGTCCATATGATATACTTTAAGCATCAATCCAAGAATATTCCTCAGGAATAGTTTTTCTTCGGAATTTTCGCTAACGAGATCTGACAAAAACGAGTCAATTTTCTCAAGCTTATGCTTTACGCCGACGTCGATCTGTTCTGGCGTATATATTTCTCTTCGTGTTGTCTTCGCCACGGCCACGCCTCTGCGCAATGGGTCGTTCTGTTTTCACCAAAAGCCTGTTACCGGATCCCATCGCGGCGACATTTATCATATGTATGTCTTCATAACTATGACGAATATAAGAATTTGCGGGCGGTCGTGAGACTAACCTTCATCGTGCACGAGCCCCCGCTCTTGTTTTCACATCCATTTAAAAAAACAGTTACACAAGTGTAACTACGAGTGCTACCAAAAATTCGGGAGCTTCGCTTCCGATGGAAGGTCGGTCTCTTGATTGGCCCCCGACCAGCTCGCCCGCCGCCCGAGCTGGCATGCAAGAGCCCGACCTTCCGTTTTGCACGTGGCTTTTCGAACCAGGGATCCGAAATGAATAAAGAAATTTGGAAAGATTACAGCCAACCTTTCGGGACGATTGGTCCATTGATGACAGTGGGCGAAATTCTGGAAAAGAATATTGATGCGGGATACAACGCCTATGATGAGTATGCAAACGCAGCTCTTCAGAAATTTGCTCGGTATGCCTCAGAATTCCTCTCCAATCCACATCCTCATTTAGGTCGGGACGGGAGCGTTTGCCCTTTCGTTCCCGAGGCTCTGACGAAGGGGCTTTTACGGGTTGCCGCGTCGCAAGCTGTTGCAGTTGACGAAATCGAAAACGATTTGGCGCGTATGCTCGCCGTCTTCAGCCAGATGAAACCCGTAAAGTCCTTCAACGATCGAACGGGCGACTGGATCTATAAGGCCATTATCATTGCCCTTCCTGGAATACAGGATGAAGGAGAGATTATCAGGATTGGTCAACTGCAAAAACGGCTGAAGCCCGACTTCATTCAGGAAGGTTTCATGATCGGTGAATTTTATCCAGGTTGCCCGGAGCCCGGTTTGCACAACAGGATGTTTCGACCGCTCGACACAACGGTTCCAGCCTTGGCTATTCGGCATATCACCAAATATGATGCTCCTTTCATGCTCGATAGCGATAAGTGCCTGGAGGCTTACTTCAGTATTTTTGGGAACGAGGGTCGCCGCCGCATTAGGCAGCTTTTGGAGCGAACCGCCTGAAACTTACTCGCAAGAGGGCTGTACTCGCAGTCGCTGAAACAGCTATCCTCGATCGTCCTACCAGGTGAACCGGAAGGAAACGACTATGTTGGACGTTCATCCGAACGTACTTGCTGAACTGCACCAGATCGGAGCGTCGACGGTACGATTGTGGCGCTATAGTGAGTTCGCCACCCCTATTACATCTCCTTCCGATTTAGCCTCCGCTATCGGCGTTCCCGTGGGGCGCGTTGCAAAGACGATGATTATTGCCGAGCAGAAAGCGAACGATGTGATGCGCCGGTCTCATCCTGCGCGCCACCTTTGTGCCGTTTTGCTGCCATCACCTTCAAAGATTGACATGAAAGCGGTTGCTGGCACGTATGGATGGAAACGAGCCGAGCTTGCTCAGAAAGAACAGGTACTCGATCTCTTCGGCTACCCGTCAGGAAGCGTATCACCATTCGGTCTCCAGAAGATCGCTGTACTGATCGACACCGCCCTTTTTTCTTATCCTACCGTAGTCACAGGTGCGGGCAAGGTTGGAGTCGAGCTTGAGATCGACACAAGCATGCTTTGGAAGATCGGGCAGCCGTTACAGACGCGTGGACGGGCCAGTCAAACCTAACGCCTCGTCACCTTTCATAGAGATGCCGTGAGGTAGGTTATTTCTTCGGGAAAGGAAATGCGGTTCCACGTAACGGCGCCTCGATTAGAGAATGAGGGTTCAATACGTATGTTGCGTAATCGGACTCATAGTGCGCACTATAACGAAAATCGTCACACCCGTCCCAACGTCTGCACGACATCTTCACCTCGATAGCTGTGAGGCGGATCAAGCGCGGGAACATAGCGTGAGAAGGTGGCGACCACCGTCAGGACCCGCAGTTTCTTTCCGGTTGCGAGCTGGTCGTGCACGAAGTCCATCGCCCACACGTCATTTGGTCCGACAGCCATTTGCCGATCCTCGCGAAGTTTCGCCTTAACACGGCGCTTCCGAGTCTTATTCCGCAGCTGCAGTCCCAAGTCCCTGTAAATGCGATAGGTTCGCTTGATGTTGGTGCCCCAACCCTCGCGTTCCAAAAGCACATGCACGCGACGATAGCCGTAGCGCACCCGCGCTCACAGGTCTAGACCGGCCTCGGCGCGGCGAGAGATGTAGTGATCGGTCGACCGATCGAAGTTCAACGCGCCACAGGCACGCCGGATCGAGATCGCCCAATCGCGGCACATGACACCACCTCCCGCTACCCCTCAGGCCTTAGAGCTTTCGGCGGATGGCGTCCTGCAGCATCTCACGGTCCAACGTCAGATCCGCGACGATCTTCTTCAATCGCGAATTCCCGTCCTCAAGCTGCTTGCGCCTCTTCATCTCTGGCGGCAACATGCCGGCGTACTTTTTCTTCCAGTTGAAGTAAGTCGTCTGACTGATCCCCGCCTTGCGACAAATCTCCGCGATCGAGACGCCCTCATCACCCTGCTTCAAAATGAACGCCTTCTGAGCGTCCGAAAACTGCGATGCCTTCATCGTGTTCCGTTCCTTTTCCCAGCCAGGAAAATGCACCGGAAAACTCTAACCAAAATTGGTCCAGTTTGAAGGGTTGAGAGCAATTTCCCTATCGTAAAACCTGTGATCCTATGAAGTTAAGATGGGGAATGTTAAGGACATACAACAGCGTGCACGAAAGACGCGGAAGCCAACTGCGTCACATCTATTTCTGGTATCGGCGCTGTTGCGCTGCGGCCAAAACCGCACTGGCTCCTGATCCTTCCACCTTCGGAAGGGGCCGTGATCTCGCCTGGGTCGACCGTATGCTAGTTCGATCAGCAACCCTTTGACGGTGAAGATTCCTGGTTATTCACCTGGTGGATCAATGCCATACAAACAATCAATTTTACGAAGCCATGGGATGTTATTAAACACCTCGATTATGAATTGGGGACCCCATGATGTTGCTCCACCGAGAGCAGCCGAGGGCAAGGTCACAGACCTGGCCGGTAAATGGAGACGAACATGGCCAACGTGGAACTGCAGAAGGCGCTCTCGTCTGCCAATCAAGCGCCGAGACATAGCTCTGGGTCCTTTCTTCGCCTACTGCAGGAGCCTCGTCGCATTAAACCGAATACCAGCTTTAACACATTTGGGTCGCCACAAAAGCTGAACAACCACTATCCGATCTTGCCAATCCTTGGCTTCTCAAAAGTGAACGGAGCTGTGGGTATGCGAGATGGGGTGTTACCCACCGCGAAGTCATACATGAATACGAATGATTCAATGTCATTTCAACGTGAGCATTATGATTAGCTCATCGGCGTCAGCATCGTTTTTTAGAACCAGCAGCTTTTCGATGATTCCTGGCGAAAGACATCGGGGCCACCCTCCGGTCTTGGTCACCGAAAATTCGCCGCCAAACTTGGAGACATTTAAATGACAAACTCTCTTCCCGCAAAGCTGATGGTTGGTATCTTCGACCATTTGGACGAAGACGGAAGGGAGATTGGGCGCCAGTATGAAGATCGGATGAAGTTGGCAGAGGTCTGCGATCGCCTTGGCTTTTATGGATATCACGTCGCAGAGCACCACTGTACTCCCCACGGCAGAGGACCTTCGCCGAATCTATTTCTAGCAAGCGTAGCTCAGCGCACGCAGCATCTTCGTCTCGGTCCTTTGGTTATGCTGTTGAACCTTTATCATCCGTTACGTGCGTTTGAAGAAATTTGCATGCTGGATCATCTGAGCGGTGGCAGGCTCGAGTTGGGCATGGGGCGCGGCTCCTTACCAATCGAATGGAGCTTTTTCGGTATTGATGAGGAGGTGGCGACATCGCGCTATCTCGAAGCCAGCGAGATCGTCATCCAAGCGATGAAGGAAGGAGCTCAGGCTCTTTCCTACAAAGGCGACCACTTTGAACTAGACAAAGTCCCGTTGATGTTGCGGCCACACCAACGTCCTCAGCCTCCGACATGGATTACAACCAGTCGTCCTGAGGTTGCGCGCTGGGCGGCTGAGAACGATACAAATCTTGCCTGCGGGGGCCCTGCTTCTGCTGTTCGCCAGATCACTGATGCCTACCGAGCACACGAGAGACGTACCGCCGGGGGCAGGAAACGGGCGCCGTTCCTTGGGTTGGTCCGAATGGTGGTGGCCGGCAGCACGACGAAGCATGCCATTTCGCTCGCGGCCCCGGCTTATCAACGGTGGCTTCGGAGCTTTAGGTTTCTGTACGAGATTAACGGGATACAGACTCCTCAGAACCTCCCGCCGGATTTTGATGCAGCAGTAGACTGTCAGTTGTGCGTAGTTGGTACTGCTGCTTCAGTTAGGCAAGATCTTCTCGATCATGTCGAGGAAGCAGGTGCTAATTATCTTCTTTGCCAGCTGGCGTTTGGTGATTTGCCATTGGAGGCTTCCTATTACACTGCAACGAGCGTTCACTCTGGAGTTATGGCTTAATCTGGACTGGCCTCAGGTTGCTTTCCGATCACAGAGATTAAGTCTCTGTGGCCGCGCCCTCAAATCGATTGAGGAGCGTCAAGGCGAATTCAGCCATCGCCGTAGGAACAGCCATTGTGGAATGGGCTGCACTATTGGATAGTTAAAAGATATGCGATTTAAGGGCCTCGATCTAAATCTCCTTGTCGCGCTCGATGCACTAATGATTGAGCGCAACCTTACTGCGGCGGCACGTAGCATTAATCTGAGCCAGCCCGCAATGAGTGCAGCTGTCCGCCGGCTCCGCTCCTATTTCCGCGATGAACTATTTACGATGCGTGGTCGTGAGTTCGTTCCAACTCCGCGTGCGGAAGACCTCGCGCCTGCGATTCGTGAGGCTTTACAGCATATTCGGCTCAATATCATACCCTGGGATAAATTTACTCCTGATCAATCAGATCGTCATTTCCGAGTAAGCTTATGCGATTTCGTTACAGTTGTTCTTTTTCAGAAGATACTGGAGCGTCTTGCGCGGGAAGCACCCGGCATTAGTTTTGACTTGCTGCCTCTTACTGACAATCCAGACGAGCTTTTGCGACGCGGCGACGTAGACTTCCTTATTAGCCCACCGCTATTCATGTCGAGCGCGCACCCTAAGATAGATCTATTTCAGGAACGACTGACTTGCGTCGGCTGCAGTAATAACAAACAACTTGAGGAAGCCCTTACTGCCGAGGAGTATTCTTCAATGGGGCACGCGGTAGTTAGGTTCGGTCGGACGCAGCAGCCTACCATAGAAGATTGCTTCTTGCAGGAGCATGGCCTCAAGAGGCGGGTCGAAGTCGTTGTTTCAAGCTTTAGCATGATCCCCGCCGCCCTAATGGGCACCGATCGCATCGCAACCGTTCCGTTACGACTAGTTGGGCTTTTTGAGGACACGATACCATTGCGGATGACTGCGCCCCCGATAGCGCTGCCGACATTCACCGAGGCAGTCCAATGGCCGGTACTTCACGACAAAGATCCGGCAAATATCTGGATGCGAGATATAATGGTTCAGGAGGCAGCGCGATTGCCGTGACCATCCTGAAACCTAGGAAGCTGGGCTGCATTGGGAGCGACGACCCGCGACGCGGCCGATTAGCTGAAGACGGCACCACCTGTGAGTGACCCGCAGGCCATTTTATCGACGAAGCTGAGCGCTACGCCCGTCGCCGATCGGCCGCCCTTCGGACGATTGCGCGACGTGCTGTCTAGCACCTTCGGCGGCAAATCGAAGGGTGCTGGGGGACCACAATTGCTCCGCACCGCAACCCGCCGCTACCGCCGCAAATACAGCAACCCAAAACCGTCGGAGCGAACTCAAAACTGGATAAAACTTGGGGGCAAGGTCAGCGGGCCTTCCCCGGATGGATACCTTTGAAAAGCCTCTTTGGTGGCTGTTGAACTTATTCGGGCTCGGGCGGATCTTACTCAAGCAGGAACCTTGGTCAGGAACCGGATTGTTGTAGCAACCCATGTATTTTAGGTGCGTTGGAGGACATCATACGGGAAGCTTCCTCAACCAATATCTCCCTGAACCAGATGCTCCCTGGATCGGCATTATGGAGCGCTGGCCATTGAACAGCTTCTGTGAAGACGGGGAGCGGTAACGGAAGGTTGATGATCCGCAAAGGGAAAGTACTTTCGTAATGCTCGACTAAGCGAAGCGGTAGGTTAGCTATGCGGTTCGTGCCACGCAGGACTGGTGGTATTAAGCTAAACCCTTGCACGACGACCTCCACCCGCCTCTGAATACCATTCTCGAGCAAGAACCAGCCCTCGACCGATGGCTTCAAAAAGCGCCCAAACGCGGCAGCGACGTGTCCCGTGGAGACATATTGCTCGATCGTCAGCGCTGAAGGTAGGTCCACATTTGTCGAACAGGCTACACATACAAACTTCTCTGTGAACAGTTTTGCGCTCGGGTGTGCGCCCGAGAGAAAAAATTCAGGCACGATGAGGAAGTCGACGTCACCGCGGCTAAGCATCTCGTACGGATCACTATCCAAAGGCAGCAACTCAAAGCTGACTGCGGGCGCTTCTCGAGCAACTCGCTCAATGATTTTATTGAAGTATATCAGCATCATGAAATCGGACAGAACTATTCTAAAGCATCTGTCAGACTTCGACGGGTTAAACGGCTCCCAAGAGATGATTGAGCATTGTACCTGCAAGAGAGTTTCACGCACTGCCGAGGCAAGTCCTTCGGCACGGGGCGTCAGCCGAAGTTCTCGACCATTCATTGTAAACAATTCGTCGCGGAAATAGTCCCGAAGCCTACCAATGGCGGCACTCATTGCTGGTTGACTTAGATTGATACTACGTGCGGCAGCCGTTAGGTTGCGCTCGGTCGTGAGCGCATCCAATGCAACGAGCAGGTTTAGATCAAGGCCCTTGAAACGCATCTTTAGTCACATCCAAACAACGGATATTTTATATCCAAACAATCGATTTTTCCAGTACAGAACCTTCCAGCATAGATCCAATGAAGGTTCGTCGAAAAGGCTTAGGTTAGTTTGGTGATCAATTAAGTAGGCCGCATAGTTACGATAGACGTTATAGTTGCAGATAATCCACTTTAAATATCGAATGGCACCTTAGCAATAGGCGATGTGGAGCGGCGTCACCGAGCGACATGAAATGCTAGTGAACGGATGGGCGGAAGTAGGTTCATCATATCGCGATACCGGAGAGGCTTTGCCGTACGCTGGCTATCGACTGGCGGGCTCCTTCTGTTTGGAAGCATGTTCAAGATATTGGTGGCGTGCCAGTAATTTGTGATGAAAAGATCAACGCGCCTGAAGGCGCTTGAGGAAGAGAACGCCACACTGAAGAGACTGCTCGCCGAGCAGATCCTGGATACGGCCCCACTTCCCGAGCTCCTTAAAAAAATAGAAAGGCCCGCCGCCAAGCGCGACGCCGTCGCACGCCAGAAAGCCGTCGTGGGCCTTTCGGAACGAAGTAGGTCGCCCGACTGCCGCCTTGCGTTCTCCGCTATCGAGATGCCGTCATCCGGTCGGCGTCCGCGTTACTCGCCTCGGGATCGTCAAAGCGGTTGCCGTCATTAAAAGCTAAGAATTCGGCCGGACTTGCCTAAATCGTCTTTCATAAGCCTCTATGAAGGCTTCCGGAATCGGGTCGCTAAACAATGGGAAATCAACCGGTTTGCGTAAGCCGGTGCTTGGCCGGATAGTGCCGCCATCGAGCCCCGGCCGCCATCCGGCTCCGAAAAAGAAAGCACCATACCGCGCCGCAAGCATCGGGGTCACAGGATTAAGAAGGCTTAGAAATACGGAAACTTCCGCTGCGCTGACTGAGGTATCTGCCCTTGAAAAAGACGCAACGTCGAAAAAGGCGTCTATGGCGTCCATGGCATCCCAGACGCGCAAGTCCTGCACCGCTTCGGAATATCGTTTAACATTGTGGTTCTGCTCGACTGTCAGCTTGTCGGCCGTCAGCGTCTCGTTACATCCGGCGTACTTGCGCAAAGCCGTTTCGAAAGCACGAATTCTAGCCGCGGTCTGAAGCAGCCCCTCGATCAGAAAATCGTTGTCGTTTGCGCCAAATGGCTTGGCGATGCTAGCCAAATAGTAGCGCAGCACGTTCGTGTCGATATCTGCTGCCACCTCGTCAGCCCACACAGCGTGGTCACGGCTAGTAGAAAATTTCGCCCCTTCGAGCTTATAAAAGTCCTGAATTGCATGGTTGTATGGAATCGCATAACCGCGCGAGAACAAACTAGCAGTAACGCCGATCGTGTAATAAAACCGGTTATCCTGACCCATGAAGAATACGAGTCTCGTGCTCGCGTTGCGCATAGTGTCATCGAGATCTGCGCCATTTTGCTTGCAGAGGCGTTCGATTCCTGTCTCATAGCACCACAATCCTTCAAACCAAGTCATTAAAGTTTGGCCTGCCACCTCCACCGGGGAGTTCAAAGTCACACCACGGTCGAAATGCCGCGACATCGGCAATGCCATCAGTTTTGACCGTAGCCAGTCAAGTTCTTTGCGCTTTATGGATTCCGGCCATCCGCTCGCCTCAATGGCGTGATCGAGCCCCGGAGCAAATTTTTCAAGCTGAAAATGAACCTGTCGAATCGGGCGCAAGATAAGGCTCTGGCCGCATGTCGTGTGAATCGGGTTGCGTAGTAGATTGTGTTGCAGCGCCGAGCCGCAATCTTCGCAAAGGTTACTATCTGTTGGCGCGTTACAAGCTGGACACTCTCCGACCGCGAGTGAGTCTGCGGCGAACTCTTCGCACGTCCCGCAATACAGTTGCTCTCCGTCGCGCAGCTCAACGTAGCCGGACGCTCTTAGTTGGTCGTAGATCGCCAAGCTGCGGTCTTTGTGGTCTTCGCTTGAAGTCCTTACAAATACGTCCGGTTCAATATCAACTGACCGCAGACACTGCAGAATTTCTTCAATGTGCATGTGTGCGACGTCATCAACCGGCCTGCCAAGCTTTCGGGCTTTCACCAGCGTGTAAGTGCCATGTTCGTCCGCACCTGTCACGTGATAGGCCGCGTTGCCTACCATGCGGTGGTAGCGTACGAACACGTCGGCGAGAAGGTACACGCCACCTATATGCCCAAGATGCAGCTTGCCGTTCGGGCACGGCGGCGCCGAGCAGGCAAAAAAAGTATGTTGGTTTGCTCTCAATTCAATCCCACCATATCGAAAGGAACTTTAAGCTGGTTTGAGGGCTGCTATTTTTGATCGCGTGTTTTTGGTGCGGCGCTATATAGACCATCGTGTCCCCACTGACTGCGGAGGTTTCTCCATCGGATTGAAACACGCCGCTGCCCGAGATCAATACCCAGAGTTCGTGCTCTGGGTGCGAATGAAGATCGACCGCATCGCCAGGTACCACCTCCACAATCGATGTGCCGAAAGCCGTTGCGACTGCCTGCGGTAGATGCTCAAGTAACCGGCACACCAGAACGCCATACTCCTGGCGCATGATTGAGCGGTCGATCTGTTTCGTATACATGTTTGCCTCTGTCCTCTGCCTTCAATCGCGATAGAAAATGCCGTTCGGCGGCTTGAGCTCGTCGATGTTGGAGACCTTGCCCTCGGGAGGGTTGTAGGCGCGTTTCAGTTTGTTGTATTCGGCCCTCGTTGGCCCACCAGTTGAGGCACGCTGGAACACGAGATAAATCACCCTTCGAGAATTTTCACTTTTGTTGGGCTTTGAGTAATGTGGGGCATAGTCGTCAAAGATGAAAATGTCACCGGCCTTCCACGTTACGGGCTCCCAGGCCAGCCTGTCCGCGACCTCGGGGTACATTACGCCGCCGGCGTCCATTGGGAACACGCCCTTTTTGTGGTTCCCGGGGCTGAAGAAAAGCCCTCCGTTGTCTGGGCCGGAATCGTCGATGCCTATTGCAACAATCGCGTGCACCATCCGGTCTGGTAGCTTATGTGGGATATGGTAGATGTCCTGATGCGGGCGATAGCCGCCGCTGTCGGAGTACTTAAAGATCAGCAACTCTTTGAGCATGCGGGCATCTTCCCCCAGTAACTCTTCGACGATCGACTCGATACGGTGGTCAGCCAGCAGTAAATCACGCAGGGGGGCGTTAAATTCGAGGAAGTTCTCGACCTTCGAAATGATCCTCCTACCGTCAGTTGTTTTTTCGAACCATATCAGCCATTTGTCTTCACTTGTCTCCCAGCACGAAACATCAGCCACAAGAGCTGAAAGTTTATCTCGGCTTTCTAGATCGAGAAATGACTCAATCCTAATGTATCCAACGTCATCCCATGTTGATTTTTGTTCTTTGGTTAACATGTGTAACTCCTTTTTAGATTTAAAGCCGCCTGGTAAAGCTGCGTCGTGAGCAGGCGCCCCGAGCTGCACTGCACTGGAGTGTTATCTTGCGTTTTGTGTCTCTTGAGCGGGAAGTAAACCTAGGCACCCAAGGATCGGCCGATCTGGGACGTTCAGATAGTATTCACGCCGAAGCAGGCTATTGATGATGCGACCGTTTCGGTAGGCGACGAGCGATAGATTCACACTCTGCAAGCCACTTTGGACTGGGGATCGGTTTTGCAGATATACCTGGCCGGCGGCGTTGTCCTCGAATTGAACGGAGTAATCGTCCTTCACGACCGGCAGACCGCCTTCCATAGAAGCGGAAGCCAATAGGCGATCGATAAACGCTAGCGGGCGAGGCTCGAAACCGGTGGCGAGTACGACCCGATCAGCCACTACAGTCGGTCGCTGACAGGTGCCGTGCGAAGCCAACAGCGCGTGCCAACCGTCCGCATGAGGAGACAACTCCTTCATGACGACTGCGGGTAGCAGTTGAATGACATCGTCAATATTGCCAGTCGCGCTGCGGTGATAGATAGTTTCGTAAATGCGGTTGCTCAATTCTGCTGAAATGCCGTCACTGGTGAGTTTTTCGTCGTCGACAATAGTGCGACGTTTTTTAAGTGGCAGCGAATGAAAGCGCTGGCTGTAAGACGGCGTGTATGACACGTTGATAAAAGAGCTGTCATCCCTCGTGAACAGGTTCCCGCGTGACGTCACCCATGTAATTTTACCGATACCCGGACTGCCCAATAGGTGTTCAACAACCTCCGCACCGCTCTGCCCCCCACCAACGACTAATACGCGTTCACCGATGTCGATTTGTGGCCGATCCAGATAGCTCGCCACATGGTAGACCTTCTCGCCCAGCCAAGGTTTGGCGCATTCGGGAATTGTTGCAACGACACCGACGCCAATCGCAACTGAGCGTGCATGGTAGTGATCTCGAGTCGTCGTCACGCGGTAACCCTCGTCTAATCTGGTTACGTCGGTAACCTCCTCCCCAAACCGGAGTTGTGGCAACTGATGCGCAACCCATTGGAAATACTGTGTGAACTCTCTTCGCGACGTGGTCGCGTCGCACCGGTTTACGAAGCTGTACAGCCGTCCATGCACCGCGAGGTAGTTGAGAAACGAAAACGGACTGGTCGGATCTGCAAGTGTCACACAGTCCTTCAGCGGAGATACCTGCAGGCGACTGTTGGGCAGCAGCAGCCCAGGATGCCAATCGAAGCCGCTTTCCTTTTCGAAAAAGGCAGTGCGCAGCGGCGTCGGACACGCGAGTGCTGCAAGACTAAGATTAAAGGGTCCGATGCCTATACCGATGAGATCCAGCACTTGCATAAACACACTTCCTTTGGTTGGGCGGGCACGTGGGCAGCGATACGGAAATCATTATCGAAGGACGTCTGTCTCCTACACCGCCCTCCACAATGTCTGACTGGCGATTGCGATGTTGAAACGAACCCACGAAAATAAGCGAGTGTAAAGACTTGGGAGGCCGTTGAGATTGACAGACCACGTTCGCCAGCGAGGTTCACCACCATCGCATTCAAGGTCGAATAAGTGAGACCGTAGCCTATCGCAAAGAGAACGGTGGCGACGACGTACAGCAGCTCGCTTCCCGGGTTCAAAACCAAAAGTCCGATCCCAATCAGTGTCGTCACGAAGAGGGTGAGTGCTAGGCGCCCAAGCGGCAACTTACCGATCATACCCGCGACGGAGAATCGCAATGTGACAGTCGTGACGGTGAATGTCAGAAAGAAGACATTCGGTGAGAGTCCGCGCGTTTCGGCATATATGCTTTGAAACGTGGACAGGCCTGCGAACGTACAAGCACCGATCGCCAACATGACCACCGGCAACACCGTTCTCCCCCACAAAATAGACATGGTCGTCGGATCGGATAAGCGACGGCGCTGGTAGAAAGTTGCGGCTGATGCTGATCTGAACCCTTCAAACTGGACCAGTTTTGGTTAGAGTTTTCCGGTGCATTTTCCTGGCTGGGAAAGGGACCAGAAGACGATGAAAGCGTCGCAGTTTTCGGACGCTCAGAAGGCGTTCATTCTG
>NZ_JAILYH010000043.1 GCF_019793435.1 Rhizobium redzepovicii
CTGCCTGCAATGTACTTGTTTGACTTGCTGCCGAGCGCGGACAAACCCACCAACTTCAGTATCCATGGTGTGCCCTACACGGCCACTCTGGGGCCATCAGGCATGCAGAGCGACATTTACCTTTTCCAGCAATAGGGTGGAGATGGATCGAGCAATAGATGCCAGTCGTTCTTACATTCTAACTTTGCGGTTACAATTGCTGTCAAAGCTGATTAGAGGGGCGACATTGTCAGCCAGTTAGAAACGCGACGCTGGCTCTGATGATCAGCCCCGATCCGACCGGCTGGGCCGGGTTGAAAGGGCGGAGCGGGGGCGGGTGAGGGAGTACCTCTTCGGCTTTAGCTTTGAGACGATGCGATTGACGCCTCACTCCGCAGCGTCAAGCTTTGCCAGCGCTGCTTTGCGGCGTTCGATCACTGCCGGATCGTTCATGAAATCCTTCCGCCGTCCCGGACCGTGAGCCCGTCGCACATAGCCGTTCTTCTCGCTGTTGGTCATCACCACCGGCTTCGACTGCTGGTCCTGGCGCTCCTTGATATAAGTCAGAACGTCGCCGAGCCGTTTGTTCTCGGTGATCGCCGCATGCGTCACCCGCTGGTCTTTGTCGAAGGTTTTGTAGGGCAGGGAATGTCCCTTCCATCGTACATCGAGGCGGCCGTCGGCATAGGCATAGGTCTCGACATAGCGGCCGGCCAATCCGCGCGTCACGTCGGTCTCCTCCAGCATGATCCGCTTACGCTCGAACGAAAACGTCAGCTGCGATCCGACATAGCGCTGCTCGCGTTTGCACAGGATCTCCTTCAACCGATCCGGTGCAAGATTTACCGGCCGGTGCAGGTCATCGGATCGGGCAGGGACAATCGCAAACCGCCCATTGTAGTCCACCATGAAGCCAGGCAAAAACGCATTGCCTGCCTCCATGGTGTCGATGCCTGCCAGTCGCAATTCCTTGACCAGACGATCCTGCAGCGTCCGGTTCATCCGCTCGACACGGCCTTTGGCCTGGCTGGTTGCACAGAGAATCTCGATGTTTAGCTCCGAGAGTGCCCGTCCGAACTGGGTCATGCCCTGACCACCCTTGGCCTCCTTCTTCGTCACCCGGAAGACCGAGTGCTTGTCGGAATAAAAGGCGATCGGCGCCCCGTGCTGCTTCAGATAAAGCTCAAGTGCGTCGAAATAGCTGAAGGCGCTTTCCGAGCGCACGAACCGCAACTGCATCAATCGGCCAGTCGCATCGTCGACAAACACCAGGAGCGAGCACGGATCTCCACGATCCTCGAACCAGCGATGCTCGGACCCGTCGATCTGCACCAGCTCGCCATAGGCTTCGCGCCGCAGCCGCGGCTGATGAAACGTCCGCCGCTGCTTGCGTGACAGCCACAATCCGGCCTGCGTCATCCAGCCGCGCAACGTCTCGCGCGACACTCGCAATCCATCGCGCTCGGCAAGCTTCTCGGCCGCCAGCGTTGGACCGAAATCCGCATAACGTTCACGAACCAGCGTCACCGCATAATCCCGAACACCGTCGCTGATCCGGTTGTTCGACGGTCGGCCGATCGCCGTGTGGCGGATCGAGGCTGCGCCGGTCGTGCGGATGCGATCCAACAGGCGTCGCACCTGGCGCTCGCTCAGATCAAGCACATGTGCCGCCGACACCATCGTCATTCGGCCGGCGATCACCTTCGACAAAACCTCGATCCGCTGCAGATCACGCTCGCTCATCGCTACCAATCCCATCTGCAATCTCCCACGTCAGAAAAACGCGGGGAGTGTGACATTCCAACTTTGCAGAAACAGGACACTTCAACTTTGCGGCTACAGTAGTTGTCAAAGCCGAATAGGGCTGCGACGCTGTCGGCCAGTTAGAAACGCGACACTGGCACCGATGATCAGCCCCCGATCCGACCGGCTGGGCCGGGTTGAAAGGGCGGAGCGGGGGCGGGTGAAAGAACACCTCTTCGGCTTTAGCTTTCTCAATAGCAATTGTTCAGTCGCCGGCTGATACTCGCTTTTATCTGAATTGAGCGGGTAGGGATCAAAGCTGCACGATGCTTCCGGAAATCAAGCTGCAGGGTGACGTCGATGTCGCCGCGCTGTCACCTCTTCTTCGCGGCATGCTTCTGTCCGTTGCCTATGCTGACGGTGAGGGTGGCATAGGATTGACCGCGACCGGTGCTATGAACCGCAAATTCGTACATTGGGCCGCTGTGAACTTCCTGTGGCCCGACTTCACAGCCGAAGACCTCTACAGCATGAACAAAGTGCTGAACGAAAGCGACATGCCGCCGCTCTGGGTCGTGCGGGACATGACCCGCCATCTGAAGCTGCTTCGCCGGAAAAAGGATGTGCTGCTGCCAACCAGACGCGGCCGGGAGTTTCTGGTGAACCCGCAAGCCTTCTTCGATCTCGTGGCCACAGACTATCTCTACTCGTATGTCCATGCCACCGAGCGGGAAGCTGAGGTGCAAGCGCGCCTACGCTGGTGGCGCATGTTCCTCAATCTTCTCAATATCAAGGCGAGAGAAGGCTGTACGCCTTTGGACGTCGTGAAGATCCTCTATCCAGACACGGCACCTCTGTCCGCCACCGAAATGACCCTGGAAGCCTGGGAGCTCAAATTCGATCTCCAATATGGCGTCCTGCGGCGCCTGTGCTGGCTGGGCCTGCTTTATGAGGCACGAGAAGGGCTCACGCTTCTTCAAGACGGAGCCTTCCACAAGACGCCGCTTTGGTCCGCCTGCCTGCAATTGGAGTCAGATACGCAAAGCGATATCGGCGTGCATTGACGCCCTTTATTCCGCAGCCGGCTGCCTCAATAACGCTTTCTCCCGCCGTGCGATCACCGCCGGATCGTTCATGTAATCCGTTCTCGGCTTGCGTCCACGCTTCTGGTAGCCGTTCCCCGTGCTGCCATCGCGAATGCCGAACATATGGTCCGTCTGCCCAGTTCGCCGTGGTCCGCCCTTGCTGCGCTGCTGCTCCCGCCCAGCCTGCAGCTCGGCGACAACAGACAGCATGTCGTCCAACCGCTTGTTATCGACGACCTCGGCGCGATGCACGGAGCGTAACGTGTCAAAGGTTCGGTAGGGCAGGGCAAAGCTCTCGTGCATGATCTCGAGGCGCCCGTCCGGATAGTCGCAAACGACGACCTTCTTACCCGCCAGGGACCTGGAAAGATCTGTCGGATCAAGGATGAACAGCACCTTGTCATAGCGCAGCGTCAAAGCCTGCGACAGCGTGCGAACTTCCTTGCGGCACATGGCGCCATCGAGGTTCTAGTGGTCGGCCAACGGCCGGTGCATGTCCTTCGGATTACGCGGCTGTTTGCCAAAACGCGCGTTGAAATCCGCAATGAACTCAGGCGCATAGGCGTTGGCTTCCTCGATCGTGTCCATGCCGCGCAGCCGCATTTCCTTGACCAGCCGATCCTGCAGTGTCTGGTTCGCACGTTCGACGCGGCCTTTGGCCTGCGGGGTATTGGCACAGATGATGTCGATGTTCAGCTCATAAAGCGCGCGGCCGAATTGTGTCAGGCCGCTCGTCCGGTCCTTCTCCGACGCATGGGTCGAACGAAAGACGCCGTGCTTGTCACTGTAGAAGGCCAGCGGTTTGCCCCATTGCTGCAGATAGGCCTTGGTCGCGTGCAGATAGTCGAAGGTGTTCTCCGAGCCGGCAAACCGTAGATGCAGCAGCTTGCCGGTGGCGTCGTCGATATAGACGAGCAGGGCGCATTTGGGCCCACGGTTCTCGAACCACCAGTGATGCGAGCCATCGATCTGTACCAGTTCGCCAAAGCAATCACGTCGGCCGCGTGGCTGGAAAACCCGCTTCTTGCGTTCCCGACGCGAGACCCAGATGCCGGCCTCGGTCATCCATTGCCGCAGGGTCTCCTTGGCGACCGAGATCCGGTGCAGCTCGATCAGCTTCTCACGCGCCAGCGTCGGACCGAAATCCAGATAGCGTTCACGGATCAGATTCAGCGCCGCATTGCGAAACTCCTCGCTATGGCGCCGGTTGCTCGGTCGCGATCGCTTCTTGGAAACAAGCCCGGCCGGACCATCCCGGTCATAGGCCTGCAGCAGCCGATGGACCTGACTTCGACTGAGGTCGAGCCGTTCGGCGGCCTGCACAACGCTCAGGCGTTCGTCACGGATCTTCTGGATGAGTTCGAGGCGATGCAATTCTTTCTGCGACATAGTGATCATAAAGGACATGACGACTCCGACCGCTCATGGTCTCGACCAGGCTGAAGGTCGTCATCCTTGCTCCCGACATTGGCATTGACCAGTCGTCGAGAGGCGAGATTGTCGCATCTCTAACTGGCCCAACTGTCGCATTACTAAATAGCCTCTACAACACCAAATAGCATAATGCATGTTATGGAACTTTACGCTGAACCGGCCGCGATAGTTACAAGCAGGTCCTTGGCATCGATCTGGTCGCCGGCTTTGACGAGAACTTCGGCGATCGTGCCGTTCTCCTCGGCGTGAATTGCCGTTTCCACCTTCATCGCTTCGGTCGACACCAGCACATCGTCGGCATTGCCGGGTTCGGCCTTGGGTGCGAAGACGGCGGCCGGTGACGCTGAGGAATTTTGCGAGCTCTTGCTGTTGGTTCCTCGCGGACCCGAGCCGCATCTCGTTGTGCACCTAACCGGCTCGGCTCACGTGACAACAAACACAAGAACATCTGGTTGTTTCTATCGAGTTTGGCGCAGGAGGCGCAGGAGGCGCAGGAGGAAAATCAACATGACTGTCGCGGCTAGGCCCATGATTGCCAAAGCGTATAGGCCTGTGGAAAAACCTCCGGGCTGACTACGGAGATACCCTATAACGAACGGCCCCACAAATGCTCCTAGGTTCCCGAGTGAGTTAATGAATGCGATCCCGCCGGCGGCAGCGGAGCCACTAAAGAAGCAGAAGGCAGCGCCCAAAGGGTCCCTTGCAACCCAATATGCCGCGCATGAGCATCCCTCGCCAGAACCCGTCAGGGCCGGGTTGATCTACCGTACGGCCGGGGCAATACTCCAGTATTGGCTTAGCTCCTCCGATGCGTCAAAATTCCGCTTGATGAGTGCTATATCAAGGCATAACCAATCGGCCATTCTCCGATTCCCGGAGAATTGCCGGACATGACTTGGAGCAGGTGCCATTTCTCCGCAGCCATCCCGGATATTGCAAAAGGACCGATACCATGTGCTTTGAATGCAATTCCTCCCCACTCAGCCGTCGCTCCCTGCTGAAATTTGCCGGCATCGGAGGCGTGGCCGTCATGACTGCAGGCTTTGACATGACCATGCCGGCATTCGCCTCGAACGCTCCCGCCCTTCTGCCGGATGAAGCACTGGCAAAACTCCAGGAAGGCAACAAGAAATTCGTCGCCGACACGGAAGCCTGCGCCGCCAATATTTCCAAGCGCCGGCAGGACGTCGCCAAGAGCCAGGCACCTTGGGCGATCGTGCTGACCTGTTCCGACAGCCGTGTCGTGCCGGAACTTGTATTCGGCGGCGTGACGCTCGGCGAACTCTTCGTCGCCCGCAATGCCGGAAACGTGGTCGACACCGATGTGCTCGGCACGATCGAATATGGCACCGAACATCTGCATGCGCCGCTGATCGTCGTCATGGGCCACAAGCGTTGCGGGGCGGTCTCCGCCGCCTGCGAGGTCGTGTCCAAGGGCACCAAGCTCGATGGCTCAATCGGCAAGATGACCCAGCCGATCCTGCCCGTGGCTTTGGCGGAGACCGATCGCGGCGACAATTTTGTCGACAACACCGTCCATGCCAATGCCTTCAACGGCGCCGAGCGCATCCTCACCGAAAGTGCGATTGTTTCTCGCCTGGTCGAGGAAGGCAAGGTGAAGATCGTGCCCGCCTATTATGATCTCGATACCGGCGTGGTCGATTTTCTGCACAAGGTCTGACCTACGAGGCGACTTCATGTTGCCGACGGCTATCCGCGGGCGCCTCGTCGCGTTCGCGGAACCATAGTCGCTGATGACCCTTGCCGCCCGCAGCATCAC
The DNA here is from genome assembly GCF_019793435.1 of Rhizobium redzepovicii. Classification (GTDB taxonomy): domain Bacteria; phylum Pseudomonadota; class Alphaproteobacteria; order Rhizobiales; family Rhizobiaceae; genus Rhizobium; species Rhizobium redzepovicii. Next base: position 6,022 of record NZ_JAILYH010000043.1, read on the forward strand.
CCGGCGGGTTACGCGGGCCGGAGCTGAGGTCGCGAGCTGGCTGCCTGGGCGACGCTCTTCTGGAAATTTCCGACCATACGCCTGCGCAACTTGGTGAGCTCAATCGACAGGTCCGACAGCTGTGCGATGACATCTATCGGAACCTGGGCAGCTGGGCCGCGCCCTCCTGAGCCAGTACAAGGACATAGGCGTCGCTCGTTTCAAAGAACGCGAGACAATCGGCCTCCGGCAGGATCTCAACAAGATCAAGACGGCGAAACCGCCTGTGGAGCTTGAACGCAAAGGCGCGATCTGGGTTCAGCCAACCCTATTCGCTGAATCGAGTATCGCGCCTGGAGGCATAACGGAAAACTACGGCATCGAAACTGGCCGCATTGATCGAAGATTGGTACGAACCGTGAAATTGACGCATGGTGGCTGGAAAAAACGCCGAGCTATGCATCCGGTTCGAGGATCACGCCCGTTATGGAATGCCTGCGATACAGGGCTCCAAATTCGGTTCAAAATCCTAATCCGCCCACTCAGGATCGGTTGTAAAGGCGATGGTGAGCCGACGACTCGGACCCTCGTTACCAATCGCGAGCCCGATTTCGTCACGGATCTTATCCCATTCCTGCAATTTCCTCGCCGGGAGGTCCTCTGAGACAACGAAATGTAGCTCGATTTGCCGGCCTCGGCCGACCCGGGCCACATAAGCCCGGTGGGATATGAATCCATGTCGTTCGATGATTGTTTTGGCGACCGCGTCAACTTGTTGTTTGAGATCTAATGGCGTAACAAGCAGTATGTCGGCGAGCGCTCGCCGAACCGTGCCCGCCGGAATGGGAATGATCACAATGCAGATTAATGCCAGCGCGACCGGGTCAATAAACGGCGAGATCCATTCGTAAGAAGACCCCTGAATGAAATATCCGATGGCAAACGCGACGAGTAACCCGATCGTTAGCCCGGCGGACATCAGCCAAGCTTTCGTATCCAGGGCAACGAAATCAGATTTGATCTTACGATTAGCTCGATCACCAATAACCCCCATGGTGGCTGTCACACCGAGTGTTACGACGGCGTAGACGATTGCTTGACTAAAGTTGAGCGGACGTCCCCCATGCAAAATGCTGCCGATTGCGTTGACAAGTGCGTAAACAGCCGACCCGGTTATGAGAATGCCGTTGAGAGCCAAGACTATGGGCTCAAGATGCCAGAACCCCATCGTGAAATGCTCGATAAGTTTTCCTTTGCTGGAGGGCGCTTCGGATGACGCGATGAGCTTTGTAACAAGCAGAGCTACGACAGTCATAGCAGCGTCCGTCAATGCGTAGACACCATCGAATATGATTGCGAACGAACCTGAAATGATCCCGAACAAAATGCCGATGCAGGCAAGGAGGATGGTAACGGCAATTGAAACGCAGAGAAGCCCCTGCTCCGTTCTCATGAAATTCATAGGCTCAGCCTTATAACTTACGTTTCTTTATGGTCCTCTGGACGCGGTACAGACCATCCAATTCAGCTACTGAAGCGAGCACATCCACTTTTGGATCAAGGTACCTTTTTAAATTCAAATGCTGACCTCTCCTGTCCAGTGCTGCTGGCTCGCATGAGCGTCTTTCACATACCTGGCCACAAGACAAAATCGCCTCGCTGTGTTCTGGCAGTGCGGCCTCGACTATCTAAACAAGGGCCAATTTTGCTTTGCAGGTAAAGCGGGGCTGGACATGATGCACGACACGGAAGGACGCATGAACATAGTCCAGCACTTCGCTGACGGTCTCGCCGCCGCGAATGAAGTCGGAGCCACCACAGATAGGGCATGAGCAGGCCACCTGTTACACGTCATCATGGCACGGCCGAGGTTGCAGAGCTTGCGCGGCGATAGGGCTCTCGACGCATCCACGTCATCCGGCAGGTTCGAATTCCGTTGACTCATGGTTGGATCTGATTTGATGAGAGGCGTTCCAAAGAACGCCGAGGTTTTCGCCCTCATGATAGGCTGTGGCTGACACCACGTTCTAGTCTAGCGATGATCGGATCGTCTAGCCCTTTGGCGACTCCTGTAATTACGGCTGGATTGCCAGATGGAAAAGAGCAGGCTTGCGATATACGCCCACTGAAGAAGCAACAAACTAGCCACCATTGCAACGATGACTTCGTGGATGGAATGCCAGACGAAGTAACTCGTTAGTGCCTTCGCCCAGACGACGAGCAGCAGGAGGCCGCAAAAGATTGTGAAACGCAACACCGTTCTCCTGATTTGTTCGCGAGATTGCGCAGCAATGTCGTCTGCGGCAACGAGAGTCTGGCAGTTCTTCAGGCGGCAACCGCCGCGTGGTTGAGAGCCATGATCATGCCAGTGAGCTCACCATCGAACTCTCGTTCTGGCCATTGCAAATGCTGAGATTTTGGCAGCGGCGGCGCGGGACTGCAGCTTGCGGACCTTCTTCAGCTGCTCCACAATGTCTGACATGATCTCTTTCCTCGAAAATTGATGTCATGATGCCCGCGCCACGTCGGGATAGGTTTCGATAACTTCAATAGCGTCATCGACCATTTTCGTGCCGGTCTCGGCGAGCTTGCCTAGCGTCTCAAAGCCGAACCGGTGGACATCGCGCAGGGTCTTCGACAGAACGACCAACCGTCCAGTCGTCAAAAGCAAGCGGCCGAAGCCCTCATGGCCGATCGTCATGATCGGCGATGCCAACAGGCCTGTGCACTCTTCGATCACAAGCCCCACGCAACTGTAAAAATTCTGTAGCCTCCACAGCACATCAGGATCCGGATCGCCTATGATCGGGATCTTACGGCGCTGCTCCTTGGTGAGGATGAAGTCGGCCAGCAGGTCAGTGTCCGATTTGCCTTCCCACGCCCCATGGGCATCCTGAGCGCGGATGAGCCTTATCAGGCATCTGAGAAAAGGGGTGGCGAGATCCCCATCTTCGTTGACAGCAGGGCCATTCGTACTTCCTGTCAATGTACCCATGTCCTAGTCCTCCTCATCGAAAGGCTTCTTTTCAATGGCGCCTGCTTCGGTTAGCACCTTGCGTAACCAGGGTGGCGGAGTAGTCCTGAGCATCGCCCGAGTTCGCGACAAAACATCTTCGATCAGTTGAGGATCGGATACTTTAATTGGGTGGATTTTGGCCGAAACAACTCGGGCTGCCGATGGCCCACCGATCGCCAGACAGAACAATAAGTGACAACCTTCCAACGCCTTCACCTTCGGGTTAATACGATCGACGTCCTCGTTCCGATGCTTTCCGCTCTGGTCGGAAACGTCTTCGAAGTCCAGGACTTCCACCAGTTTCCAGTCGTCGAGACTCACATCATAGACGACGAAACGTTTTGCCGATCCGAAATGGGCGTCGAGAGATTTCATATCTTGAGTGGCGATTGCGACGCGCAACGCGCCAGCCTTCCGTTTTGGAGCTGACGAGTGAACCCCGTCAGGGACGAGGGAAAGGCGACGAGCGGCGATCATCTAGGCAGTTCTCCTTTGCGGGAGGGATCAAGCGATCCAGGACACGGCGCGCGCTGATTGGCCTGGAAGATGTTGGAAACATCGAAGATCAGGTCGCGCGTTCCCTGATAGAGACTTGTGAGCTTATGCTGGCTGCCGAGTCGGTCGAATATCGGGAAGCCCACCCGCATGAGCGGAATCCCAAGGCGCTCCGCCGCTTGTCGTCCATGCGAATGCGTGACGAGAAGATCAGCGCCGACGGCAAGTTCTTCGAGATCGCCAAGATCACCGACCTGGAGCGATTCGGCCGGCATTTCCGCGAGTATTTTTGAGGTGCCGGTCGTGGTGACCGCTGCCGCGATTTCGGCGCCCATGCCGGTGAAGAAGGTAGCGAATTGGTAGAGCTGGTCCGGCTCCACAGCAATTGCGATCTTCTTGCCTCCGAAATGGAAATGTCCGTCGAGCAGGGCGTCCTGCAGCTGTGCTCGGCGACGGCGGATGTTTGCTGGCACCGGCGCACCAGAAATCTCAGAAAGAAACGAGACGAACCGGTCGGCTCGTTTCAATCCTGTCAGCGACTGGAACAATGCGTAAGGGACTCCCGTCCGGGTCCGCAGTAGCTCTGCGGGGCGGCGCATATGCTCGCCGATCGCGATACATTGCGCCGCCGTGCCAAGCTCTTGTATCTCGTCGACGGGAGTACCGCCATAGGTGGTCGGAACCCAACGATCGCCGGGCACCGTGCCGTCGAGAGAGCCGGAAATGTCCGGCAGGATCACCGGCTTCAGACCGAAGCTTTCGACCGTTTCGCGCAGAAGCTCGATGTCAGCGACTGTCAGATGCCATCCTGGTAGGATCGCAATCTTCTTTTGGTGGCGGCTCTGCTCGCCTGGAGTGGTGATGCGCTCGACCATAGAGATGACGGCCTTCGCCCATCCCTCTTCGATCGCTCCCTCGAAATCCGGGGTATTCGCCAGCACAACCTCCGTACCCGCGAGCTCATCGGCACGATCCCGCTTGATGTTGGCGAGATCGCCTGCGAAATCTTCGCCGCGGGTTTCCACCAGGGCTGTCGTGCAAATTCCGATCAGCTTGGGTTTTGCGCGCCTCTTGAGATTTAGGATCGCCTCTTCCAGATTGCCTGCGCCGCCAAGAATGGTCGCCACTGCGTCCAATGCCGTTGTCTGCAAGGGAATGGCTTCCTTAAAGTGCCGGACTAAAAGTACCAGCGCCAAGCTGGTGCAGCCCTGGCTGCCGTGGAACAGCGGCACGGCACGCTCGACGCCAAGAAAGGCGAGCGCGGCGCCGAGCGGCTGCGACGATTTCAGCGGATTGACCGCAGCTGATTTGGTCTGGGGAAAGACTTGAACCATCGGCTTTCCTCAACGCTTGCAGAAGCTGCCGGCGACCGCGCCGACAAAGTTTTGCAAGACGTACCCAGTCTCGTTCTCGCTCTTGGTATTCGTCAGTTCTTCTTCCACCGCATGCTGGCATTCCCACGGTGCCGGCTCCCGCACCTCCATCCAGATCGGATTGTGAATAGCAAGATCGATCTGGCGAACGAGCTCCACCATGCCGTCATAGCCGGCATAGGGGTGGTGGCGTTCCTGGTTGATATCGAGCCAAGGTGTCTTGGCCTTCAGCGCGATGAATTGCGTGCGCCCGCCAGACAACATGATGTCGGCTTTACCGTCGGCGAGCATGTTATAAAGCTCGCGCGGCGCCATTGACTCGAACAGGTGGTTTTCGTCTTTCAGGAGTTGCTTGATACGTTCCTTGTCTTCAGGCGTGGATTTCTTGACCGAGGTGCCCACGATCTCGATGCCCACCTCCATCAGCGCATGGACAACCGACCAGGACTTGACGCCGCCGGTGTTGAGCAACACGCGCTTGCCTTCAAGCCTTGGTCGATATGCTGCGAGTTTCATCCAGGCAATCGCCTCCTCCTCCGCGATCAATGCCTCGGTGCGCTCGAGGATTTCGGGATCCGCCCCCTGCATCACGAGCAGCTTGGCGATCTGTCTGAGTGCTTCCGAGGTGTCGGTAATTCCGTAAAAGGAGCCTTCGAAGAACGGGATATCCCACAGCTCCTCCATTTTGCGGGCGAGGTTGATGAGTGCTGTCGAGCACACCAACATGGACGCCTTGGCGCGATGCGCAGAAGCAATGTCAAGATATCGGGCGTCTCCTGGAATGCAGGCCCTTACTCTGATCCCCAGCCGGTCAAGAAGCGGCTTTACCAGCCAAAACTCGCCGGATAGGTTGAACTCACCAATGATATTGATGTCGTAGGCGGTCACGTCGTTCGGCTCTACGCTGCCGATCACATGATCGAGCAACGCTTCACCGGCGAGCTTATTGCCAAGGTTCTTGGAGCCGGCAAAGCCCGGTGCGTTGACCGGCACCACCGGAAGGCCGAATTTTTCCGCGGCCCGCTTGCAGACGGCCTCGATGTCGTCGCCGATCAATGCTGTCACACAGGTCGAATAGACGAAAATCGCCGGTGGAGCATAGGCCTCCTTGATCTCGCGGATTGCTTTAAAAAGTTTCCGCTCGCCGTGCCCCATCACCACTTCGGTTTCAGTGAGGTCGGTCGTGAAACTGGTGCGCCAGAGCGTTGGACCTGAGGAAGCCGATCCGCGGTTGTCCCAGGAATTGCCCTCACAGCCGAGAGGCCCATGGATCAGGTGCGCGACGTCGGTGATCGGCTGCAGCACGATCTTGGCGCCATCGAAAGCGCATCCGCCGGCTGCCGCCCCGGGGATCAGCG
>NZ_JAILYH010000044.1 GCF_019793435.1 Rhizobium redzepovicii
CGCAACGGGTTCTGTCAGCAGCTACACCGCATATGGTTCCGTTGCCTGAGGCGGCGAAATCAGAAAGGCCGGCGGATGGATTGGTTGGAACCGGAAATCCTGACGGCACCCTTCACGCTGCATGTCCAACACATCACTCGAACTGCTTAAATGAAGGCCAATTTTAGCGGGCTCCGCATGGCAAGCGGCAAGCTGGCGAGCCTCTCAAGCCATGTGCCGGCCTTGTAACCGGTGTTCTGCTCCCACATTGCTCGCTGTCGCCTGATCTGTGATCGACGTTCCATGGACGAGCGACAAGGAGTTTCTCCATGGAGACTACGTTGGAGGTTCTCACGACGCGGCGGGGCCGACGTGAGGTTCATCGCCAATGGCCTGACGAGGTCAAGGCAAGGATCGTTTCGGAGAGCTTTCGACCGGGCGTGACGGTGAACGAAGTGGCGGAACGCTACGGTCTGAAGGCCAACCATCTGTCATCCTGGCGAACACTGGCGCGGCGGGGCAAGTTGGTTTTGCCTGAGCCGGAGGACGTAGTCGAATTCGCGGCCATGGTTGTCGAGACTCCCGCGCCGGAGCCGCCAGCCGCCAAGCAGACCTCCCGTGCCGAGATCGTCGTCGGTGCGGTCACCATCCGTCTTGAGGAAGGAGCATCTGCCACCCGGATCGCCGTTATCGCGCGTGTCCTGGCGGCCACGGCATGATCTTTCCATCGAACCGCGTACGGATCATGGTGGCGACCAAACCCGTGGATTTCCGCAAGGGGCATGACGGCTTGGCGGGACTGGTGAAGAACGAGCTGCACAAGGACCCGTTCACCGGAACGGTCTTCGTGTTCCGGTCGCGCAAGGCAGATCGGCTGAAGCTGATCTACTGGGATGGCTCCGGTATCGTCCTGGCCTACAAGAGGCTGGAAGAGCACACCTTCACCTGGCCCGGTATCAAGGATGGACTGATGACGCTGACCCACGCCCAGTTCGAAGCCCTGTTTGCAGGCCTCGATTGGCGGCGGGTTCATGCCGTCAAGACGAGAACGCCGGAGACCATCGAATAGCTGCGGCACGATGACTCAGGACGGCTAATTCCAAAGGCAAATGGGTGCGGGATTTGCTAGGTTCCGGCCATGCTGAACACCGCCGATCTTCCCGATGATGTGGCTGCCCTGAAGGCGATGCTGATCGCAGCCAAGGCACGCGAGGCAGGCAAAGACGCCCAGATGGCCCGCAAGGACGAGCGGATCGAGCGGCTTGAGAAGCTGGTCGCGGCCTTCAGGCAGGCAGCTTTCGGGCGCAAGTCCGAGAAGAGTGATCCTGACCAGTTCGATCTGGCACTAGAAGACTTGGAAACGGCCATGGCATCAATTCATGCCGAGGATGAGGCGGATACTCCTACCGGGAATAGGGCCATCAGGCCGCGCGCGATCAATCGGGGCTCCCTTCCAAAGCATCTTCCTCGTGTCGAAGAAGCGATCGAGCCGGAAAGCCTGATCTGCGCCTGCGGCGGTTGCCTGCATTGCATTGGCGAGGATGTCTCCGAGCGACTGGATATAGTCCCGGCGCAGTTCCGCGTCATCGTCACACGCCGCCCCAAATATGCGTGCCGTGCCTGCACCGACGGCGTTGCGCAGGCTCCGGCTCCGGCACGACTGATCCAAGCCGGCTTGCCGACGGAGGCGACCATCGCGCATGTGCTGGTGTCCAAATACGCCGACCATTTGCCGCTCTACCGGCAGGCTCAGATCATGAGCCGCCAGGGCATCGATCTCGACCGCTCCACGCTTGCCGATTGGGTCGGTCGGGCAGCTTTCGAACTGCGTCCGGTCTTCGACGCCTTGATTGCCGACCTGAAGCGCTCCACGAAGCTGTTCATGGATGAGACCCGTGCGCCAGTGCTTGATCCCGGTTCCCGTAAAACCAAGATCGGGTACTTCTGGGCGCTTGCTCGTGATGATCGACCCTGGGGCGGTGGTGGTCCACCAGGAGTCGCCTTCACCTACGCGCCCGGCCGTGGCGGGCAGCATGCTGAACGGATATTGCAGGGGTTCGCGGGCGTCCTTCAGGTTGACGGCTACGCCGGATATAATCGCCTGACTGCACCGGACCGCGTCGGTCCCAACATTCAGCTCGCCTATTGTTGGGCGCATGCGCGGCGCAAGCTGGTCGAGATCACCCGTACTGGCACAGCGCCCATTGCTGAGGAAGGCGTCAGGCGCATTGGTGAACTTTATCGCATCGAAGCTGAGTTGCGCGGTCTCAATCCCGAAGCTCGCCTTGCGGGAAGGCAAGAACGATCAGCACCGCTGATCGCGGACATGCGGACCTGGCTCACTCATCATCGTGCGCGTGTTGCTGGCAAGTCGCCACTTGGCGAGGCTCTCAACTATATTGCCAAATACTGGGATGGCCTGTGCATCTTTGTGGCTGACGGCCGCATCGAGATCGACAACAACAGTGTCGAGAGAACCATCCGACCGATAGCAATGCCCCGTTCATTCTGCCCATGTCGGCGATGAAGTCGAGGTTCACTATCGCTGGCATCCGTATTTTGGCCAGAGGGTTTCAATTCGCCGCGTCGAAGAACGAGCGACGGGTCGGTTTCTGAAGGTTTTGGGGCCGACAGGTGTCGTGGTCTCGATTTCGGGCTGGATGATTGATCCTGTGGTGTGCGGCGTCATGACCATGGGTCTTGCACGTGTCGATCTTGCGGCGCTGATCGAACTGAACAGGCTGGTCACCGGCGGCGACAAGCCTGCACTCTTCCGAGGTGGACGTAGAATCACTCAGGAGGAAGACGATGAGATCCCGCAATACGCTGGTGCCGGCGTCACGCCGGCAGCTCGACCTGATATTCAAACCTCGGACGCTCGACGGAGTGAGCGACAAGGACCGCAAGAAGGCGGTAGCAACTCTGGCTTGCCTGCTGATGCAGGCGGCCGGTCTGGTCGTCGAGGAGCTCAACGATGACCAGCACTGATTTGATTCCGACAGCGCTGCTCGCGCGCAAGGCCGTCGTTTATGTGCGGCAATCCACGCAGTCGCAGGTTATAACCAATCTGGAAAGCCAGCGACGGCAGTATGATCTTGTTGACATTGCGCGACAACGCGGCTTCAGCGACGTCGAGGTGATCGACGACGACCTGGGTCGCTCTGCCAGCGGAACGGTCGCGCGCCCCGGCTTCGATCGTCTTGTCGCCCTACTGTGCGCCGGCAAAGTTGGTGCCGTTTTCTGCTTCGACGCCTCACGGCTCGCACGCAACGGCCGCGACTGGCACCATCTGCTCGAACTATGCGGCCTCGTTGAAGCCCGCGTCATAGACCACGACGGCGTCTACAATCCGTGCCGGCCCAACGACCGTCTGTTATTAGGCATGAAGGGAAGTATCAGCGAGTTCGAATTGGGCGTGCTGAGAGCCCGCATGCTCGATGCCGCCAGATCCAAAGCGCGCCGTGGCGAATTGCGACTTTCCGTTCCGTTCGGCTACATCTGGCATCGCGAGGCCGGGCTCGGGCTCGATCCTGATCTGCGTCTGCAAGAGGTAATCCGATCCATCTTCACCCGCTTCCACGAGCTTGGAAGCGCGCGCCAGGTGCTGCTGTCGATGACGAAAGATCAGATTCACTTCCCTCGGCCCAGGGATGAAGGGCGCATGACCAACTTCGTATGGATCCCAGTCCGTTATCGCAATGTGATCGGCATCCTCAAAAACCCTTTCTACGCCGGCGTTTACGTCTATGGGAAGAGCGAGAAGCGGACTGCCATCGTCGATGGACGAGCTCGGCGCAGTTACGGGCACGGCAAGCCCGTCGGTACCTGGGAGGTGATGATCCGGGACCATCACGAAGGTTACATCAGTTGGGACGAATACGAGCGTAACCAACAGCAACTGGCGCTCAATAATTATGGCCGCTCGGGTGGGACTAAATCGGGCCGTGGCGGCAAAGCATTATTATCGGGTCTCCTAACTTGCGGACGGTGTGGGCGGCGGCTGAGTGTTGCCTATACGGGCAATCCGCAAAGCCCTGTCTATCGTTGCTACAAACAGAATCTGATGATGGGCTTGCCCCGTTGCATGACGTTCGGCGGCTCGAAGGTCGATGCGGCGGTTGCGCGCGAGTTGTTGCGCGCGGTAGAACCATTAGCGATCGAGGCGACTTTTGAAGCAGAGCGGATGCATCGGGAGCGACAGGAAGACCAGCGCCACATTCACGATTTGGAGCGACAACAGGCCCGCTACGAGGCTAGCCTCGCCGAGCGCCGCTATGCGGCATGCGATCCCGACAACCGCCTGATAGCTGCACAGCTTGAGAAGAATTGGGAAACGGCGCTACGCCGCGTCCGTGATCTGGAAGTGCGCAGGCCTGCCGAAAGTCCTTCAACCATCGAAGTTGACCCAGGCACTTTCGCAAACCTCGCCGACAATCTGCAGGCGGCCTGGGAGTCGCCGGATGTCACCATGCGCGTGCGCCAGCAACTGCTGCGTACATTGATCGCCGACATCGTTGTCGATGTTGATGATGAGGTGCGCGACGTGGTGCTGACCATCCACTGGAAAGGCGGTCAGCATTCGGAGCTCAAGGTTCGCAAGCCCCAGACGGGGGAACACGGGTGCGCCACAACGGAAGATGCTTTGGCAGTGATGCGGAGCATGGCAGGACGCTGGTCCGATGAACATATCGCCGCCTCGCTCAATCGAATGGGAATGCCCACGGGGCAAGGAAAAACCTGGACCGCACACCGGGTCGCTTCTGTAAGGCGCGTCCGCGCGATCCACGCGTACAAATCAGCCGGCAAAGATGGCGAATGGCTGACCATGACAGAAGCTGCGGCGGTTTTGGGCGTGACCAACCACCGAATACGCCACCTGATCAACACGAACGTGTTGTCTGCCGAGCAGGTGGTTCCCGGCGCGCCGTATCAAATCCGGGCCAGCGACCTGACTTCGGCGACCGTCCAAGCCGCGATAGCCCGAAAGGGCCGCCCGTGTCGCATTCCCGACACGGAGACGCTTCCAATGTTTACAGATACTTAAAGAGGGAGTGCACAATGACTCAGGTCCGGCGCTAAACCGGAAGAATGCTCTCTTCGCTGGTCATCACACCGGAGCTGAGAATTGGGCGACCATCGCCTCGCTGATCGAGACGTGCAAGCTCAATGCCGTCGATCCGTTTGCGTATTTGACCAGCACGCTCACCGCCATCGTTAACGGCCACAAGCAGAGCCAGATTGAGGGTCTCCTGCCGTGGAATTACCCGGCAGGGTGATAGGTGCGTAAAGGCGTCTGTCGGCCCGCAGCGATCATTCAAAAATCTAAAGTATATGGTCCTTGGTCTTGATGTCGCCGCCTATGCATATGCAAGCTGCTCGGTGAAGACTGCAACAGATGTTTTACGGCTGGATGCGATGCTGAGCCGTTAAGTGATCTCTTACTGGAATCGCTTAATAGTGTGCTTCCATCTCGGAGCGCCTCGTCTGATCAATGCCGTATACTCGAAGGACGCTCATTGCCTCATTGGTTTCGCTTCCGCTCATGGGATGCCAGGGCGAGAGTGCAACGGTCCGTTTTAAGGTGATCGCTTTGGCCACTGTCGACGGGCGGCCGGTCGAAAGTTCATCAGTCATGGAAGTTTCCTATTCGAAGGTGACACAGAGTCTGATCGGCAATGGGGGCACCACGCGGCTTTACGGCGAGGCTTTGATCTTCGATCTTGGGGGCAAAGGCACCGTATATATCCTGCCGATCCGCAGGCCTCCAAGCGGTAGCATAATTTACAATATTTATGAATTTAACGTACTGCGTACGTTCGGTGTTAAGAACAGCGTTGGAAGTTTGGCACCCGCTGACTTCGATACACTGCGGATCGCCAAAGGTCGTCGACCGTATAATGTTGACAACAGTCAGCTACCCACCTTTGTCGCCTTTGCCGATAAAGGGAATCCTAAACGGTTTACGAGATCGATCCCGCAAAGCTAGGGACGCGCTTCCCTGGTGTAGTTTTTAAGCGGCTTGATATTGAAATCACCGATGAGCCCTTGACTGCGAAGTTGAGAACGCGGCTGCCTTGGCTTAATTCATCTAAGCGTGTCTTCCAGAGTGATCCACCTGGACATCTACGGCCTATCGGCGAAAGGCCGGCCGATCGGCTTTGTGCTAACTAAGGATGATTTTTTTGGAGCTGGTAGCAGATGAGCCGCGACCAAGTAATGATTTCGATCTCACGTCATTCAGTGGTCAACGGGCAGCATAACTGCAATCGGCGCGAAGCTCCGTCTCGAACATGGCGACGCTATTCGAAACGGCATAAACCTAGTGGTCAAGGTGCGAGAGGGAGAGCGCTTACGCCGGCCTGATGGTCGAGTGCAGACGATTGTCGGCAGGCCGTCGCCATATAGCGTTCGGCCATGCCTTGAGGGCATGATTGGATCTGGGTTTAGCATGCTGGGCGGCGGCCGGCAGGCATTAGGATCGAGGTTCCAAATTTGATTTCCGGAGGACCGGCATCGATGTACCCAAGACGGAACCAGCCGCGCGATGACGATTCTCGCGAAGTAAGTGGGTGGATCGAAGACGTGACCGGAGCTTTCGAGACGGACGCCTGGATCGACGACTACTATTCAGAGAGCCGAGAGATGGAACAGGATCCGACCGACTTGCGCCTCGGTTCGCACGATAGTGACGCCGGCGACCGTGTGCCGCGTCGCAGTTCCGTGGGCGGTTCGATGCGAGTGACGCCGCAGTCGCTGGCGCCGGAGAGGGGTTCGGGGCAGCAAGACGTCGATGCCGCAACGGAGACTCACGTGGCCTCAACCAAGGTTCGCAAGCGTGGTCGCCCCGCCGACCGAGACATGCATCCTGATGACGAGACCCGTATCAACCAGTTCGCGGAAGCAGTCCGAAACTACGAAATTCTACCCGACGGTAGCATCGGCCGAGGGGACGGAAGGGTTCCCGAGGCTACCGTCGAGAACAATTTAGGGATTCTTAGGAGGTTCGCTCGTTGGCTCCGAGCAGCAAACAGAGATTCGATGGCTTCTCGGTTTTTAAACGATCCAGATTCACTAGCCGTTGATATCGCGGATTATTGGGCAAGCGGTGAGGACGATCAGAACCGTCTTAACTCAGCGCTGTCTCATTTCAGGAGGCTCGGACCTGAGGGGCAAGAACTCCAAGCCGTTGGAGCTGGGCCGCGCCTGATGGGCCGCCGAATTCATGATCCCTATCCCGATGACGCCCGCGTCATTGATAGCTTGGCCAAGGAAGAGCTGAGTAAGTTCGGACCGGTCTCGATTTCTCAGAAAAATGCCAGTAACCAACGAAAGTTTAGCGATTGGCTCAAAAGGGAGGGTAGGGGGAGCATAGTCAGCCGACTCACGGGTACTGATCAGCAGCAACGGTCGTTGCAGGAGGATTTTAGGAAATTTACCGAGGCCGAGGGAAAAGTGGTCGTGAGTTTCGATCGGCTGCGGCAGTATCTAGGCGCCGAGTCGCAGTTGAAACAGCATCATCCTTATCCCGACGACGCCCTCATGATTGATGGCTTGGCCAACGAAGAGCTGAGCAAGCTCGGACCGGACTCGACTTCCAAGAGGAAAGTTGTCCAGAATATGGCGATAAATCAACGGAGGTTTAGTGATTGGCTCCAAAAGAATGGTCGGGGGAGCATAAGCAGTCGCCTGACTGGCAGTGATGAGCAGCAACGGTCGTTGAAGGACGATTTTAGGGAATTTACTACTAACGTTGAAGTAAAAATAAGCGTGGGTTTCGATCGGCTGCGACAGTATCTAGGCGCTGAGTCGCAGTTGAAACAGCATGATCCTTATCCCGACGACACCCGCATGATTGATGGCTTCGCCAATGAAGAGCTGAGCAAGCTCGGACCGGACTCGACTTCCAAGAGGAAAGGCGTCTTGAATCTGGCCAGCAATCAACGGAGGTTTAGTAATTGGCTCCGAAAGAATGGTCGGGGGAGCATAAGCAGTCGCCTGACTGGCAGTGATGAGCAGCAACGGTCGTTGAAGGACGATTTTAGGGAATTTACTACTAACGTTGAAGTAAAAATAAACGTGAGTCTCGATCGGCTGCGGCAGTATCTAGGCGCTGAGTCGCAGTTGAAACAGCATGATCCCCATCCCGACGACGCCCTCATGATTGATAGCTTCGCCAACGAAGAGCTGAGTAAGCTCCGACCGGACTCGACTTCGCAGAGGAGAGTCGTCTGGAGACTGGCCAGCAATCAACGAAAGTTTAGTGATTGGCTGCAAACCAGGGGTAGGGAGAGCATAGCGAGCCGGCTCAACGGCAGTGATCAGCAGCAATGGTCGTTGAAAAAAGATTACCAAGACTTCACCGAAGACATGGGAAAACACACTATCTCTTTCAAGCGGCTTCGGCAGTACCAGCAAGTCGTTGAGGCGAACGCAGCGTCGGGGTTGTCCCCTGAGCAGGCAAGTGGCCGGGAACCGGCCGGTCTGGACGGCCGTTCGGATCCACGTGCCGAGTTCAGATCAACTTCGCCGCTGCAGCAGGTTGATCCATCGATCGAAGGCCGCAGCGGATTGTCGCTCGACCATACCGAATGGCTGGGCGACCAGCATATCCAGACGGATTATGAGCTGCTAATGCAGGACTTGCAGCGAAACGATCCGGATCTCGCCGCCAGGACGCGGCTTATCGATCCCCTGATAGCCCATTATCATCTGCGCCTGGG
>NZ_JAILYH010000045.1:0-2500 GCF_019793435.1 Rhizobium redzepovicii
CTAAGGGAATTTGGTTGCGGGGGCAGGATTTGAACCTGCGGCCTTCAGGTTATGAGCCTGACGAGCTACCGGGCTGCTCCACCCCGCGCCATGGCAAGTCTGATTGACTTGCTTGATTATAACACGAAAGGCCGCTTTGTGAGCGGCCCTTTGATCGGCTTTGGGCCGTTAGTTTTGTGTGAGAAGATTTTATTTCATGAAGTTGCGTTTTGCAGACCTGGCAGCGACCTACTCTCCCGCGTCTTAAGACGAAGTACCATGGGCGCAGGGGCGTTTCACGGCCGTGTTCGGAAAGGGAACGGGTGCAGCCACCCCGCCATAACCACCAGGTCGGCAAAGCGCAACTTTATGTTTGAGAAGCTGGTACACGAGTGACTAGTGATTAGTGACTAGTCGGTAGTGTTTTGTTTTGAACACGTCTTTGAGGCTTGTGAGGAAAGAGGCGGAGCAGTTTTCACTACTTGCTACTGCCTATTCACTACTCACTATCGAACTTCGTTCGATGAGCACAGTCAATGAGAACGATCAAGCCGATCGAGCTATTAGTACCGGTAAGCTTCATGCGTTGCCGCACTTCCACACCCGGCCTATCAACGTGGTCGTCTTCCACGGCTCTGATAGGGAATACTCGTTTTCAGGTGGGTTTCCCGCTTAGATGCCTTCAGCGGTTATCCCGTCCATATATAGCTACCCTGCTATGCCCTTGGCAGGACAACAGGTCCACCAGAGATATGTCCATCCCGGTCCTCTCGTACTAGGGACAGATCCTGTCAATATTCCTACACCCACGGCAGATAGGGACCGAACTGTCTCACGACGTTCTGAACCCAGCTCACGTACCGCTTTAATTGGCGAACAGCCAAACCCTTGGGACCTGCTCCAGCCCCAGGATGCGATGAGCCGACATCGAGGTGCCAAACAACCCCGTCGATATGGACTCTTGGGGGTCATCAGCCTGTTATCCCCGGCGTACCTTTTATCCGTTGAGCGATGGCCCTTCCACGCGGGACCACCGGATCACTATGACCGACTTTCGTCTCTGCTCGACTTGTCAGTCTCGCAGTCAGGCGGGCTTATGCCATTGCACTCGACGACCGATTTCCGACCGGTCTGAGCCCACCATCGCGCGCCTCCGTTACTCTTTCGGAGGCGACCGCCCCAGTCAAACTACCCACCATACACTGTCCCGGACCCGGATGACGGGCCGCGGTTAGACATCCATGACGATAAGGGTGGTATTTCAAGGATGGCTCCACGGAAACTGGCGTCCCCGCTTCAAAGCCTACCACCTATCCTACACATGCCGACACGAATGCCAGTGTAAAGCTATAGTAAAGGTGCACGGGGTCTTTCCGTCTGACCGCAGGAACCCCGCATCTTCACGGGGAATTCAATTTCACTGAGTCTATGTTGGAGACAGCGGGGAAGTCGTTACGCCATTCGTGCAGGTCGGAACTTACCCGACAAGGAATTTCGCTACCTTAGGACCGTTATAGTTACGGCCGCCGTTTACTGGGGCTTCGATTCAAAGCTTGCACCTCTCCTCTTAACCTTCCAGCACCGGGCAGGCGTCAGACCCTATACGTCGTCTTGCGACTTCGCAGAGCCCTGTGTTTTTGATAAACAGTCGCTACCCCCTGGTCTGTGCCACCCCATCATACTTGCGTAAAATGGGGTCACGCTTCTTCCGAAGTTACGCGTGCAATTTGCCGAGTTCCTTCAACATAGTTCTCTCAAGCGCCTTGGTATACTCTACCTGACCACCTGTGTCGGTTTCGGGTACGGTCTATACGGTGGAGCTATTTCCTGGAACCGCTCCGCTGCCCATCCAATCCAATAAGAATGAACAACTTGTGCAATCCGTCACTACCACCAGGCCCACGAATATTAACGTGGTTCCCATCGACTACGCATTTCTGCCTCGCCTTAGGGGCCGGCTAACCCTGCTCAGATTAACTTTAAGCAGGAACCCTTGGTCTTTCGGCGAGAGGGTCTCTCACCCTCTTTATCGTTACTCATGTCAACATTCGCACTTCCGATACCTCCAGGAGCCCTCACGGGTCTCCCTTCATCAGCTTACGGAACGCTCCGCTACCACGTGTATTGCTACACATCCTCAGCTTCGGTGCATGGCTTCAGCCCCGTTACATTTTCGGCGCAAAGACCCTTATTTAGACCAGTGAGCTGTTACGCTTTCTTTAAATGATGGCTGCTTCTAAGCCAACATCCTGGTTGTTTTGGGATCCTCACATCCTTTCCCACTTAGCCATGACTTGGGGACCTTAGCTGGAGGTTAGGGTTGTTGCCCTTTTCACGACGGACGTTAGCACCCGCCGTGTGTCTGCCGAGTAGTACTCCCCGGTATTCGGAGTTTGGTTAGGATCAGTAAGACGGTGAGTCCCCATAGCCCATCCAGTGCTCTACCCCCGGGGGTATTCGCTCGACGCTCTACCTAAATAGATTTCGCGGAGAACCAGCTATTTCCGAGTTTGATTGGCCT
>NZ_JAILYH010000046.1 GCF_019793435.1 Rhizobium redzepovicii
GTCGAGTCCGGTCGGAGCTTACTCAGCTCTTCGTTGGCGAAGCTATCAATCATGAGGGCGTCGTCGGGATGGGGATCATGCTGTTTCAACTGCGACTCAGCGCCTAGATACTGCCGCAGCCGATCGAAACTCACGCTTATTCTTTTTCCTTCAGCGTTGGTAAAGTTACTGTAATCGTCCTTTAACGACTGTTGCTGCTGATCACTGCCAGTCAAGCGACTGCCTATGCTCCCCCGACCCTTCTTTCGGAGCCAATCACTAAACCTCCGTTGATTGCTGGCCAGATTCAAGACGACTTTCCTCTGCGAAGTCGAGTTCGATCCGAGCTTGCTCAGCGCTTCCTTGGCTAGGTCATCAATGATGCGGGCGTCGTCGGGATAAGGATCATGCTGTTTCAACTGCGACTCGGCGCCTAGATACTGCCGCAGCCGATTGAAACTCACGACCACTTTTTTTCCTTCCTCCTTGGTAAAGGCCCTAAAATCCTCCTGCAACGACCGTTGCTGCTCATCAGTACCGGTGAGTCGGCTGACTATGCTCCCCCTGCCCTCCCTTTTGAGCCAATCGCTAAATTTTCGTTGGTTACTGGCATTTTTCCGGGAAGTCGAGACCGGTCCGAGCTTACTCTGCTCTTCGTTGGCCAAGGCCTCAATAATGAGGGCGTCGTCGGGATAAGGATCATGCTGCTTCAACTGGGACTCGGCGCCTAGATACTGCCGCAGCCGATCAAAACCCACGTTTATTCTTCCTTCAGCCTTGGTAAAGCCCCTAAAATCGTCCTTCAACGACCCTTGCTGCTGATCACTGCCAGTCAGGCGACTGGCTATGCTCCCCCTACCATTCTTTTGGAGCCAATTGCTAAACCTCCGTTGATTTATGGCCGTAATCCGGACAACATTCCTCTTGGAAGTCGAGTCCGATCCGAGCTTGCTCAGCTCTTCGTTGGCGCAGCCATCAATCATGAGGGCGTCGTCGGGATAAGGATTATGCTGTTTCAACTGGGACTCGGCGCCTAGATACTGCCGCAGCCGATCGAAACTCACGACCACTTTTCCCTCGGCCTCGGTAAATTTCCTAAAATCCTCCTGCAACGACCGTTGCTGCTCATCAGTACCCGTGAGTCGGCTGACTATGCTCTCCCTGCCCTCCCTTTTGAGCCAAGCGCTAAATTTTCGTTGGTTACTGGCATTTTTCCGGGAAGTCGAGACCGGTCGGAGCTTACTCCGCTCTTCGTTGGCCAAGGCCTCAATAATGAGGGCGTCGTCGGGATAAGGATCATGAATTCGGCGGCCCATCAGGCGCGGCCCAGGTCCAACGGCTTGGAGTTCTTGCCCCTCAGGCGAGAGCCTCCTGAAATGAGACAGTGCTGAGTTAAGACGCTTACGATCGTCCCCACCGTTTGCCCAGTAATCCGCGATATCACCGGCTAGCGAATCTGGATCGTTTAAAAGCCGAGAAGCCATCGAATCTCTGTTTTCTGCTCGGAGCCAACGAGCGAACCTCCTAAGAATCCCTAAATTGTTCTCGACGGTAGCCTCGGGAACCCTTCCGTCCCCTCGGCCGACGCTACCGTCGGGTAGAATTTCGTAGTTTCGGACTGCTTCCGCGAACTGGTTGATACGGGTCTCGTCATCAGGATGCATGTCTCGGTCGGCGGGGCGACCACGCTTGCGAACCTTGGTTGAGGCCACGTGAGTCTCCGTTGCGGCATCGACGTCTTGCTGCCCCGAACCCCTCTCCGGCGCCAGCGACTGCGGCGTCACTCGCATCGAACCGCCCACGGAACTGCGACGCGGCACACGGTCGCCGGCGTCACTATCGTGCGAACCGAGGCGCAAGTCGGTCGGATCCTGTTCCAGGTCTCGGCTCTCTGAATAGTAGTCGTCGATCCAGGCGTCCGTCTCGAAAGCTCCGGTCACGCCTTCGATCCACCCACTTACTTCGCGAGAATCGTCATCGCGCGGCGGGTTCCGTCTTGGGTACATCGATGCCGTTCCTCCGAAATTCAAATTTGGAACCTCGATCCTAATGCCTGCCGACCGCCGCCCAGCATGCTAAAGCCAGATCCAATCATGCCCTCAAGGCATGGCCGAACACCATATGGCGACGGCTTGCCGACAATCGTCTGCACTCGACCATCAGGCCGGCACATGGCTTGAGAGGCTCGCCAGCTTGCCGCTTGCCATGCGGAGCCCGCTAAAATTGGCCTTCATTTAAGCAGTTTCGGGTGATGTGTGGAACATGCAGCGCGAAGGGTGCCGTCAGAATTTCCGATTCCAACCAATCTTTCCGCCGGCCTTTCTGATTTCGCCGCCTCAGGCAACGGAACCATTGCGGTGTAGCTGCTGACAGAACCCGTTGCACGCCTGATAGTTATGCGACCTATGGGGCGGCGATCAGGATGAGACGCCGTATTGCCTCACCCAAGAGTGTTCCCGGAGAATAATGTCGTTGCCTCACTCGATGTTTTCGAATGCCTCACGGGTTGTTCCGATCGTATCCCCGCACCTGGTGCAGGTGACGGAGGTAGCGAAGCCGCTCGCGAGCGCGCCTCTCAATAGCGCTGTAGCGAGCGGGCGGCTTCGCGGGCGGTCATCATGTTTTCCGGTGGGGTCGGTTGTCGAAGGCCAACCTGGCGGTAAGAGCGCGGATGACGATCCTGTATTGTTCGGTAATGATCTCACTGCCCGACCTCTATACTTTCCGTCTGCCGCGCGGCATCGGCGAATGGCCCGAACACCAGCGCATTGGCCTGTGTACTGCGCCAGATTTTCATTCGGCGCTGCACGGTCCGAATGAGGCCGTCGGGATACACGCCGGGGCATTTGACCTGCAAGCGTTCAAGCAACTCTCGCGAAGTTCGCCAAGGCTCCGCCTCGAACCATTCCTCGAGTTCGGCAGTGACGGCGAGTAGAGGATCGGGCCTCCGCCGCTCTCGCTTGGCCGCTGGCTTGGAGCGGGCAGTCGGTTTCACTTCACCACCACGCCAAGCAATCCGTAAGCCAGAAAGAAAGTCTTCGAGCGTCAGGTACATCGCCTTGAGCCAAAGGCATGTATCCTCCGGCGTGCGTGGGTCGTCAAACAGCCGCTGGAAGAGTGTGGCAGGACGATGATAGCGCTTGATCACCTTGGCTCCGTCACGGTGCTTTTCTTCCAGCTTGACTGATGGCTGAAAGAAATTCACGAACAACCGCATTGACGAATAAAGCTTGGCCAGCTCCCGAGTGGCTCGCAGCCCCTCGAAGCGTCGGTATCCAACGATCTTGCGCACGATTGCGCCATTCTTCTGCTCGACAAATGCCTGATCATTCTTTCGGTAAGGGCGGCAACGGGTAAGTTCGATATTATCGCGCAAGCAATACTCATGAACACTCTCGTTCATGAACACACTGTCGTTATCGGTGTCGAAGCCCAGCAGCGGGAACGGCAGCAACTTGCGCAGTTCGGCCAACGCAGTGATCAGTACCGTTTGCTCGCGAACCAGCAGCGGCGCGCATTCCGTCCAGCCCGTGGCTATATCTGTCAACACCAGCGTTTGCGAGAAGGCACCCCTCGGGTACGGGCCGGAATGAGAAACGAGGTCAGCTTCGACAAAGCCAAGTGCGGGGTCATCCCAATCCGAGAAGGTTCGAACGGGAACACTACGCCGAATCGCTGTTGATCCTTTCCGGCGCCGCGGACCCGTGGCGCTCGCTTTAATCTCCTTGAGGACCCGATCAATCGTCGCTGGGCTCATCGTCAAGAGTCGCCGGCGCGTCTCGCTATTCATATCGCCGTGTCCATGACGTTCCATCGCTTCGATTAGTGTTGGCAACAGGGGGTGTAGTCGCTTGCCGCAAATTCGATCCGACGCCTCCCAAACAACGACGAGCGCTGCCCGCACGTCGTCGCCGTAAACCCGGCGCCCTGGCCGAGGACCACCCTTCGCCGGTTTGCGTTCTCCTCGCAGCAGTCGCATCGCATGCTTGCGATGAAAGCCCGTGAGCGCCACGAACTCGTCTAACATCCTCGCCTTCTCGGCCCGCCCGCCTAACACATAGCGACAACTGATCGCTGCCACCAATTCCGCACGTGTCGCCATGCTGACCTTCCTCATCACAGCTCCCGAGGTTGATTCGGCGGGAGCAATTTAGATGAGGCAATAACCCATTCTCAGGGAGCAGTTCAGGCGAGGCAATGCGCGCGACAAACTGGCGGTGCCTTTGATTGTCGCGAATGAGGCTGGCCTGCCGCGCCGGCGTTTGACCCCCATGGGTGGAACGTCGTCGATAGCTTTCAACGTTCATTTCGAATGATCGTTGCGTGATGAACAAGTCGGTCCACCGCGGCACCCGCCCGCAGGCATTAGTTGCAGGATACGGGTCGGCATCGAGCACCCAACTCACACGTTGGCTCATGATCGCTGTATGAAATGCATCCGGCGCCATGGGCGGGTTTCGTCCTGGCCTGAAGCCATAGTAGAACCCGCAAAGGGTAGGCCGTCATAGACGGCACTAAGCAC
>NZ_JAILYH010000047.1 GCF_019793435.1 Rhizobium redzepovicii
GCGCAACCAGCCCGCCTCCCTGAATGAAGCCGGAAAACTCTAGCATCCGGTGGTCCAACGTTTGGGAGCGTTTCAAAGACCGCCGAGGCTCTAATCGCCGCCGGATGAAAATTCAGTGGCAGGTCATTTGGTCTCGATGTTGCACAAGGAGCCAATTCCAGCGGCCACGAAGTACTTGGTATGCACCCGTGGGAACAACATGGGCGCTTCAATTGAACGGAAACTCAAATTTATGGCTGGCTCTGACAAATTACGGACGATCAGCGATAGTTCGGGTCTCCAGCGGGATTGCAGCATGAGGCCGGCAGTCAATACCAAAGGACATTACTGCGACTTCGCCGAATGCCGGTAATAGACATCCGCCAGAATGTGGTGGTCATGGCGGTAGACTTCGGCCATGATATTATAGAGGCTTGGATCGTGAGCCTCGAAATCTTCTGATGTGGCAATGGTGAGATTGCCTCGGCTGTAAGCCAAGTTCGTATTGAACCAAAATCGCGTGCCCTCGGCCCAATACTCATCGACGTTGTTCTCCATATAGGAACACGCCCAGAGGCCTTTCTCGTAGGCGTGCGAATAGGCACGTTCAACTCGTGCAACGAGATCAGGATCTACCGTGCGCAGCGCGTTGAAAATATTATGTGAGAATTCGTGAACAAGAATGTTCCCGCCGTAATACCGCGTGCCCGGCACGCCCATCAAATTCTCCACAGCTCCCGTCGTGTAGAGCCCGCCCATGCCGCGCGCCCTTTGTGCCCAGTAGTCTCGGGCAGTCATCTTGCCGATCGTGTTGGCGTAATCCCGCCGCTCGTCAGGGGTGAGACGTGGATCATCGGGAAGAGGCTTCTTCCAATCCCGCTGCTCGGGAATATCAGTCGTCGTCTCGTCAATTGCCATGACGCCCACCCGCGCTCCAGCCTGGATTAAAGCATCGCGGACATCACGGCGTTCTGACAACATGTAGAGGACAATGTCACGTGAGATCAATAGTGCCGTGTCTGGAACCTTGTTTGACGAAATAATAGGTATGCCCGCTGCGTCAGCATATTTGGCATAAAATGGATCCAGATTGAGTGATGTCGGTGGGCTGCGAACTATGAAAGTCTCGAAACTCGATACATCAGCCGCGGACAAAGGCGAGTCAGATAAGACATTCTCAGCGCCGCCGAGTCTGCCTGCGGATGCAGCAAGAAGGTACCCACCGCACAACACCATCCCCATCGAGCATACATCCATCATCGTGACCTCTCGTTAACGGCTGTCTTTCGTGAGACGACGCAACAACCGTGCCAGTCACTAAGTATTTCCTCGGGGGCTCATCGGCGCCGCCGGCTCTGTACCAGACCATGTGCGTGACGATCGGCAACCGGTGACCAGGGTATGACGATCACCTCATACCGTTATCTAGGAGAAAATTGCGATCTCGCGGCCGCCTCGCCAGTCCTGGGAGGCGTTTGCTGTGTCCGGGGTCCTAAAAGCTTGCACCGGAAACGCACTGATCTAGGAATCCATTCCTGTACCCATCATCTTCTCCCGAGGTCGGGATCGCCAGGCAAGTATGTCCTCTGGCAATCTTCGCCGATACCCAGCGTGCCGGTCCATGGGCTGCGATAGCCAAAGCGAACCAGGGCGTTTTGCGAGGGGAACCCCTTTCAGATTCAACAGGAGAATGCTGCTGCCTATCGCCGCGTCCCATTTTGTGTGGAATCAGACTGTCGCAAACCGAACATTCCGAAAAAACCCCTCCGCCAGGTCGGGTCGTTCGACGACTTTCGACGCCGGGATAGACCAGCCCGGTTCCGCCGAGGGTTCTAATGTGATCTCGACAATTTGCCTGATTATCGCCGAAAACGTCTTTGGCTTGCTTCTGCCTGAGTAGCGAGCCTCTCAGTCATGGTCAACTTTTCAGTTCAATGTCCTGGATGCCTGATCAAGATGATCCAGCATGATGGACAAGGCGGCATGTTCACGAAGAAGTTGGAGCAGCCGCTTCATCTGGCGTCGGCAGCCGATGGCAGGCCGATTGATTGGAACGCATCCATTGGACGGATGAGTTCCATCCAAACAAATGATTTCACCAGCTTATACCAGTGCCATTAGAAGCGCCCCAACGAGTGCGTATCAAGTAGTTGCTCTGTCGACGCCTGGACAGAGTATTAAGTGGAGGTTTAGGTATGAGCCCTCAGGTGCGGTGGAAAGTGTGCTGGGAAAACGAGTTGGAGCTCTCTGACCACACGGAGCTCGCAGATTTCTTTCGGAAGACCTATGGGCCAACTGGAGCTTACAACGCCCTTCCATTCGAAGGTGCTCGTAGTTGGTCAGGAGCTAGGCCCGAGCTTCGCGTAATAGGCTATGATGCGCACGGTGTGGCCGCTCACATGGGGTTGTTGCGTCGTTTCGTTCGGGTTGGCGAGGTCGATCTACTCGTATGCGAGCTTGGATTGTGGGGCGTGCGTCCAGATCTTGAGGGGTACGGCATTAATTCGATGCGCATTGTTTACCCAGTGCTGCAGCAACTTGGCGTTCGGTTTGCGTTCGGCGGTGTTCGGCAGGCGTTGCGCAACCTTGTTCTCAGGCTCTGCCGAAATGGTCTTGCGACGGTTTTGGAAGGGGTACGCGTGCGATCCACCCTTGCCGATGTTTATCTCAACCTCCCGCCGACGCGCTGTGAAAACGTAATTTTGGTAGTATTCCCAATAGGATGCTCAATGAGTGATTGGCCATCGGGGACCTTGATCGAGCGGAATGGCCCTGAGCTATGAAAGAGCATGGTCCCATAGCTGAAGTTATCCGAAGAGACGGTGGCGGCCCAGTGATCGGTGCGTCTATTTAACCCTCGATGACGGACCGACCCACACGATGACACATCCCGCACCTTTCGATCTGCGAACGCTTAGACGTCAAGCGTGAGATATTCGAGACAAGCAGGACCATCAGGAACATATGCCCCGAAGCCTCGGTACCGCAATCCGGGCACCTGGTGGAAGTATGAACATCATCGGCTAATGCCGTATTTTTGCGCGCTCGCGGGTTCACGATCCGCGCTCCTCGTTCGACCCGCTAACTGACGCCACTGCCGCAGAGCACGGCATCGGAGCCTGCGCACAAGCGCACTGCCGACCATACTGCGATGGCCGACAACCCAGATCTTCTTGTTGGACAAGTCGTACACTCAGAGCTCTTCCCGGCTGTTCAGGGCCTTCCAGTGCTTGACATCCTCGCGCACCATCTCGGCGACGAGCTCCTGAACCGGGGCCTTGTGTTGCCAGCCCAGCTTCTGGCGGGCCTTGGTCGGATCACCGGCAGAAGATCAACTTCCGTCGGGCGGAGGTATCGAGGATCGACTTCAACAAGGCAGGCACCGGACGCGGAGTCGTAGCCAGTCGACGCCGGACGCCTTCCATTCCAAAGTAATGTTCACGTCGGCAAAAGCCCGCTCGAGAAATTGGCCGACACTCGTCGTCTCGCCGGTCGCCAAGACGTGGCCATCCGGTTTGTCCTGCTGCAGCATGCGCGACATGCCCTCGACATACTCACGTGCGTGGCCCCAGTCGTAGCTCCTGGCGCTGTTTTTGGCCAGCTGTCGGGCGCGGCGGGCCTGCGCGATCGAAGTTGGCTTGTTCAGCCACAAGGCGAAGCTCTATCACCTGGGCGCTCGCAGCGTCTCCCGTGCGATACGCCATTTCTCTCTTGGCTACAGGGATGTGCGATTGTCTCCTGTTTTCAAAGCTCTTTGTCCTGCTGATGGTCGCGGTCGCGCTGGCGCGCGGTCGACCTAGACATGTCCTGCGATTGATGAATCGATTGTGAGGTGACGAGAGCGACCGAAGCTGATTCAACATCCACAGCGGAGAGGTGGATGATGGGACAAGCACTGAGCGATGATCTTCGAATACGGGTTTTGAAAGCGTCTGCGGCCGGCATGTCGGCTCGACAGGCTGCGGCTCGTTTCGGAGTTGGGATTTCGACGGCGATCCG
>NZ_JAILYH010000048.1 GCF_019793435.1 Rhizobium redzepovicii
CAGGGCTATGGCGCCCCGCCGGCGATCGCCAATGCCTATAAGGACGTCGTCTCGAAGTTCGTCCACGGCCAGATCAAGAGCTCCGACGAAGCCGTCAAGCAACTCGTCCAGGCGATCGACGACGCCCGCTGAGACCGCTGAGATCTGTCGATGAATATGCTTCCCCGCGCGATCGCGCGGGGAGGCTTCAGGCTCCGCAGCGATCATTGCCGGGCCGATCCTGCGGGAAGGGAGATGATATCCATGAGCACAGTTGCCACCACCGATCCGGTTCTGACGCCGCGGCATTCGACGGCGATCTCGTTGCGGGGCCGGCTGCAGGATGCGCTGCCGAAGATCGTGCTGGCGCCGAGCTTCGTCATCACCCTCATCTTCGTCTACGGCTTCATCGTCTGGACGGCCTACCTGTCCTTCACCAATTCCAAGACCTTCCCGTCTTATGCGTTGACCGGGCCACGCGCCTATCAGCGGCTGTGGCGCTGGACCTTCGAGAGCGATCCGCCGTCCTCCTGGTATACCTCGATCACCAACATGGCGATCTTCGGCTTCCTCTATGTCGGCATTTGCCTGGCGCTCGGCCTGCTGCTTGCCATCCTGCTCGACCAGAGGATCCGCGGCGAGGGGCTGCTCAGGCCGATCTTCCTCTATCCGATGGCGCTCTCTTTCATCGTCACCGGGGTTGCCTGGAAATGGTTCCTCGATCCCGGCCTCGGGCTGGAGCAGACGCTGCACCACTTCGGCTGGACGAGCTTCCACTTCGACTGGATCAAGAACAAGGACTTCGTCATCTACACCGTTGTCATCGCCGGTGTCTGGCAGGCGTCTGGCTTCGTCATGGCGATGTTCCTGGCAGGCCTTCGCGGCATCGACGGCGAGATCATGAAGGCGGCGCAGATCGACGGCGCCTCGCCCTTGCAGCTTTATCGCCGCATCGTCATTCCGCTGTTGCGGCCGATCTTTCTCTCCGCCTTCATCGTGCTCGCCCATATGGCGATCAAGTCCTACGACCTGGTGGTGGCGCTGACCTCGGGCGGGCCGGGCGGCTCGGCCTGGCTGCCGTCCAACTTCATGTATGAATACACCTTCAAGCGCAACGAAATGGCCGTCGGCTCGGCCAGCGCCATCATCATGCTGATGACGATCTCGGCGATCATCGTCCCCTATCTCTATTCCGAACTGAAGGAGAAGGCCCGATGAGCAGTGTCACCGCCTCGACCGTACCTTCGACCGCACCGCTTTCACAAAGCAGCGACAGCAGAAATAACAACACACGCTGGATCGGCCGCCTGGTGATCTACGGCCTGCTGACGATCTTCGCCATCCTCTATCTGATGCCGCTCTTCGTCATGCTCACGACTTCGTTCAAGACGATGGACGAGATCCAGGGCGGCAACATGCTGGCGCTGCCGCAGGCGCCGACCTTCGATCCCTGGGTGAAGGCCTGGGGCGAGACCTGCGTCGGCCTGACCTGCGCCGGCATCAAGGGCTACTTCTGGAACTCGATCAAAATGGTGGTGCCGGCTGTGGCGATTTCCACCATCATGGGGGCGCTGAACGGTTATATCCTGACCAAATGGCGCTTCCCCGGCCATACGCTGGTGTTCGGGCTGATGCTGTTTGCCTGCTTCATCCCGTTCCAGTCGGTGCTTCTGCCGATGGCGACCATTCTCGGCTCGCTCGGCCGCTTCGGGGTGACGCTGCAGAACGCCACCGGCTGGAACTTCGGCTTCGGCAATTCGACCGTCAACCTGGTCTTCGTCCATGTCGTCTATGGCTTGGGCTTCACCACGCTGTTCTTCCGCAATTTCTACGAGGCTTTCCCGACCGAGCTGGTCCGCGCCGCCCAGGTCGACGGCGCCAGCTTCTTCCAGATCTTCCGCCGCATCATGCTGCCGAATTCGCTGCCGATCATCGTCGTCACGGTGATCTACCAGTTCACCAATATCTGGAACGACTTCCTGTTTGCCTCGGCCTATGCCGGCACCGGTGACTCCATGCCGATGACGGTGGCGCTCAACAATGTCGTCAACACCTCAACGGGGGTGGTCGAATACAATGTCAACATGGCGGCGGCGATGATCGCGGCCGTTCCGACGCTCATCGTCTATATCCTCGCCGGCCGCTACTTCGTGCGCGGTCTGATGGCGGGCGCAGTCAAAGGGTAAGTCATGGCCTTCCTGGAAATCTCCGGTCTCAGAAAACGCTTCGGCGCCGTCGACATTCTCAAGGGCATCGACCTCGAACTCGAAAAGGGCGGCTTTCTCGTGCTGGTCGGCCCGTCCGGCTGCGGCAAGTCCACGCTGCTCAACACCATTGCCGGGCTGGAGACGATCACCTCTGGCGATATCAGGATCGACGGGCGCGCCATCAACGGCCTGCATCCGTCCAAGCGCGACATCGCCATGGTGTTCCAGTCCTATGCGCTCTATCCCAACATGACGGTGGCGGGCAATATCGCCTTCGGCATGGAGATCCGCGGCGTTCCGAAGGAAGAGCGGGCCAAGGCGATCAAGCAGGTCTCCGACATGCTGCAGATCGGCCATCTGCTCGACCGCAAGCCGAGCCAGCTGTCCGGCGGCCAGCGCCAGCGCGTCGCCATGGGCCGGGCTTTGGTGCGCAATCCGCAGGTCTTCCTGTTCGACGAGCCCTTGTCCAATCTCGACGCCAAGCTGCGCGTCGACATGCGCACCGAGATCAAGCGGCTGCATCAGCGCATGGGCACCACCTTCGTCTATGTCACCCACGACCAGATCGAGGCGATGACGCTGGCGACCAAGATCGCCGTGCTCAAGGACGGGGTGCTGCAGCAGTTCGGCACGCCGGCCGAGATCTATAACAGCCCGGCCAATCTCTTCGTCGCCGACTTCATGGGATCGCCGGCGATGAACCTGCTGACCGCCACCGTCGAGAACGGCGCCGGCGGCCTTGCCGTCGCACTGGAGCGGCCGAATGGCGCGCCGCT
>NZ_JAILYH010000049.1 GCF_019793435.1 Rhizobium redzepovicii
CGTCGCCGAACACAGCGGGCCATTCTCCGAAGGCTAGGTTGGTCGTGACGATGACCGACGTCCGCTCGTAAAGCCTGCTGATCAAATGGAAGAGAAGCTGGCCGCCGGCCTGAGCGAACGGGAGATAGCCGAGTTCGTCCATGATGACGAAGTCGAGCCTGGTGATGAAGTCGGCAAGCCGCCCCTGTTTGCCATTGCGTGCTTCTGTCTCAAGCCGATTGACGAGATCGACAACATTGAAGAACCGGCCCCGCGCTCCGTTGCGGATAAGAGCACGGGCAAGCGCGATGGACAGATGGGACTTCCCTGTGCCGGTCCCGCCGACCAGAACAACATTGTGTTGCTCGGCGAGGAACGCCCCGGTCGCGAGCTGGCGCACTAACCCTTCATTGACCGGTGTATCGGTGAAGTCAAAGTCGTTGATATCCTTGGCCAGCGGCAATTTGGCGATGGCGATCTGGTATTTGATCGACCGGGCCTGCTTCTCAGCAATCTCTGACTGCAACAAGTCACCGACAATACGGGGCGGTTCATGCTGGCGTTTGATGCCGGAAGCCATTGTCTCGTCGTATGCGCTGCGCATGCCAAACAGCTTCAGCGTGCCCATCATGTCGAGGATTTGGGATCGTTCCATATCAGCTTGCCCTCCTGAGGCTGTCGTAACGTGCGCAATCGGCCAGAGGCTCATGGGTCAGGCGAAGCGCATCGGGAATGGAAAGGATGGCGGCCGGTTGCGGATCACGCTTACGGGCCAGAATGTTGATGATGACGGCGGATGAGAACACGCCCTGATCGAGCGCCTCCTGGCAGGCTGCTTCAACGGTGGGAAGCCCGGCCTCACCGACACATTCCAGGATCGCCACCATCTGCCGGTCGCCGTCATGCATGGCCTTCAACCGGCGGCGCACCTTCTCCATGGCGGCGGGCAAAACCCAGTCATGGAACGGGGCGCCGTTGCGTAGGGCTCCCGGCTTGCGGGTCAGGACCGGAACGTAATGCCATGGATTATAGATCGTCTCGCCGCGGCCGAAGCAGCGGTCGTGCTGACCGATCTCGATGCCATCTTGCCGGATGACGATGCGGTCGGCATAGGCATGTACCTCTGCCGGGCGACCGACCGCGGTGGACAGCACCGAGTATTTGTTGTTGTCGAAACGCACGAGGCAGGTCTTGCCGATCGAGGCCTGGACGGCGTGGAAGCCATCGAACTTGCCGGGATAACTGATCATATGCGGCCGCTCCGCATCGAACACCTCCCAGATCGTGTGCTCCGTCTGATCGACATGCTTATGGGCGCGGGCATAGCTGATGCACTTGTCCAGCAGCCAGCCGTTCAGCTCATCGTAGGATTTGAAGCGCAGACGTGGGGTGAAGAAGCGCTCTCTCACCAGATTGACCTGGTTCTCGACCTGGCCCTTCTCCCAGCCGGACGCCGGCGTGCAGGCCACCGGCTCGACAAGGAAATGGCTGCACATCTGCAGGAAACGACGGTTATATTGCCGTTCCTTGCCAACGAAGACCGTCTCCACCGCCGTCTTCATATTATCATAGATGCCGCGCGTGCAGGCTCCGCCGAAGAACGCGAACGCCTTGTCATGGGCGTCGAAGACCATCTCCTGCGTCTCTCGCGGATAGGCCCTCACAAACATCATTCGGCTGTGGCAAAGCCGGACATGAGCCACCTTCACCGTTGTCGTCACGCCGTTCAGTACGACAATCTCGTGGCTCCAGTCGAACTGGTAGGCTTCGCCGGGCGCGTAATAAAGCGGGACATAGGCTTCCGCCGTCACGGCCCCGCGCTCTTTCGACCATGTCCTCGCATAACGCCGAACGGTGTCGTAACCGCCTTCATAGCCGAGGTCGCGTAAATCCTCGTATATCCGGATCAGCGTCAGGCGCTCGCGGGAAGCCTTGGCCTCATTGGCAAGCAATATCCGATCGAGTTGTTCGCGCCATGGTCCGAGCTTCGGCTGAGGTTGACGGGCTCGCTCGTATTTGAACTCCGTCTCATCGGTGCGCAAAACCTTCCGCACCACTTTCCGCGATATGCCCAACTCCCGGCAGATCGCCTTGATCGACTTGCCTTGCACATGGGCCAGCCGTCGTATCTTCAGAATTGTTTCCACAATAAGCATCCAAACAAAAAGCCTCCGATGAAACCGGAGGCTGTTGTAACCCCATCGCAGATGGGGGTCCCGTTTGGACGCCGATCACCCCAAATGCGGGGTCCTTATTCCATGCCTAATCACA
>NZ_JAILYH010000005.1 GCF_019793435.1 Rhizobium redzepovicii
TCCCCATACCCCTCCGGCCGCCCCTCCTGCGCCTGCAGACCGAGAAGACGGAAGCTATGGCCCGGTGCAAACATCATGATGAAGCCGGCAAGCGCCGTGAAGGCGGCGGAGCAAAAGGCGAGTTGCTCGCCGAGCTCGGTCGGAAAATAAAACTCCATGCATCAGCCCCAAATCACCCGGAAGAATCAGTGTTTTATGACATGGGCCGGAAAGGGAGGAAATGGCGGCGTGGCGTTTTAGAGAAAACTCTGCGGATCGATATCGAGCTGCACCTGCACAGACCCGCGCTCCTTCGGCGATTGCGACAGCATTGCCCGCAAAAAGCCCTGCATGTCGGAGTTGCGCCGGCCGTGCACCAAAAGGCGGAAGCGGTGGCGCCCGCGCACCAGCGCCAGCGGGGCTTCCGCCGGACCGAGCACCGAGATGCCGGATACCTGCGGCGCTGCATTGCGCATGCCGCGCGCATGGTTTTCCGCGTCATGGCGGGTTTCGGCCGAAACGATGATCGAGGCGAGCCTGCCGAAGGGCGGCAATATGGCGCGTTCGCGTTCGCTGATCTCGCGCTCGTAAAAGGCATCGGAATCGCCTGAGACAATCGCCTGCATGACGGGATGCTGCGGCTGGTAAGTCTGCAGCAGCCCATGGCTCTTGAGGCCGGTGCGCCCGGCCCGGCCCGTCACCTGCGACAGGAGCTGAAAGGTGCGCTCGGCCGCGCGCGGATCGCCATTGGCAAGGCCGAGGTCGGCGTCGACGATGCCGACCAGCGTCATCAGCGGAAAATTATGCCCCTTGGCGACGAGCTGGGTGCCGATGACGATATCGGCCTCACCCTTGGCGATCGCCTCCAGCTCCAGCCGCAGCCGCTTCACTCCGCCCATGATATCCGAGGAGAGAACGATCGTCCGCGCTTCCGGAAAATGCCGCTCCACCTCCTCGGCGATGCGCTCGACTCCAGGTCCGCAGGCAACCAGATGGTCGAGCGTGCCGCACTCGGGGCATGCCTCCGGCGTGCGCTCGGCATGGCCGCATTGATGGCATTGCAGCTGCTTGCGGAAGCGATGCTCGACCAGCCAGCTCGAACATTGCGGGCATTGGAAGCGATGGCCGCAGACCCGGCAGAGCGTCAGCGGCGCATAACCGCGGCGGTTGAGAAAGAGCAGCGCCTGTTCGCGTTTCTCCACCGTCTTGCCGATCGCCCGGATCAAGACCGGCGACAGGAAGCCGCCGCGCTCAGGTGCGTGGCGGCGCATATCGATGAGGTGCAAGTCCGGCAGCGCCGCGTCGCCGAAACGCGTCGGCAGGTGGACGGTGCTGTAGCGCCCACTCTGTCCGTTGACCTGGCTTTCGACCGACGGCGTCGCCGACACCAGGACAACGGGAAAATCGCCGATCCGGCCGCGCACCACGGCCATGTCGCGGGCATTGTAGAAGACGCGGTCCTCCTGCTTGTAGGCGGGATCGTGCTCCTCGTCGACGATGATCAAGCCGAGATCCTCGAAGGGCAGGAAGAGCGCCGAGCGGGCGCCGGCCACGACGCGGACCTCGCCGGTCACC
This sequence comes from Rhizobium redzepovicii, assembly GCF_019793435.1. Lineage (GTDB taxonomy): Bacteria > Pseudomonadota > Alphaproteobacteria > Rhizobiales > Rhizobiaceae > Rhizobium > Rhizobium redzepovicii. The sequence continues at coordinate 1,555 of NZ_JAILYH010000005.1, forward strand.
GCCTGGCGCCAGACCTTTTCGCGCATGCGCGGTGCCAGATCGGAATGCCATTCGGCCGGCTTTGCCCCGAAGCGATCCTGGAAGCGCTCCATGAAACTGGCCGTCAGCGCGATCTCCGGCAGCAGGATCAGCACCTGCTTACCGCGTTTCAGCGTCTCGGCGATCGCCTCGAAATAGACCTCGGTCTTGCCCGATCCGGTCACTCCGTCGATCAGCGACACCGAAAATTCGCCCTTGCGGACATCGGAAACGATCTCCGCGGCCGCCTCTTTTTGCGGCCCTTCGAGGCGGGCGGCGGCAAATTCGGGATCCGGTATCGCCACGACCGGCGGCGGCGGCAGGAATATCGTCTCAAAAATGCCGAGCGTGATCAGCCCGTCGACGACGCTGGTCGAGACCCCCGCCGCATGCGCCAGGCCGCTGCGCGTCCAGGACAAACCGTCGGAAGCCGTGTCAAGCACGCGGGCGCGCGCCGGCGTCGTCCGCTCCGGTTCGCCGCCGACGAATTTCAGCCCCTCCACCATCGGCTCCGGCTCGAAGGCGTTGGGGGCTCTCAGCGCCATACGGGCGACGAGGCCGGGCGGCGAGAGCGTGTAGGCCGCAACCCAATCGATGAAATCGCGCATCTCCCGGGTAAGCGGCGGGCAGTCGAAGACATGGCTGATCGGCCGGAGCTTCTTCGGGTCCACTCCATCCTCGCCGCCGTCCCAGACGACGCCGATCACCTGCCGCGGCCCGAGCGGCACCTGCACGACCGAGCCGGGCTCGACCGCCATGCCCTCAGGCACCGAATAGGAATAGGGTTTGGGCGCCGGCATCGGCACCAGCACGGGAACCGTTCGGTTCGCGAGCGGTGCGTCGAAAAGCGCGCCAAAGAGGTCGGACGAATCTGTGCTCATCGGGCGAGACCATGCCCGCAAATCGATGCAATTGGAACCGCAAAGACACGGCTGAGCGTCGGCAAGGAGTGTGGCGTCGGAGATCGCCGGCACCCTTACGAAAAGCTTGCCGGGCGAGCGATTGGCCGCATAGATTGCCGGAAGGATTGTTCGAAATGCCGGGGCCTTTGTTCTTCGGCCGCTTGAATTGGAGAGCCTCGATGGCCAGACTGACCGAAGATGCCAAGGGCGTCTATGTGATCGCCGTAACCCCGTTCACCGATGACGGCGCGCTCGATCTCGGCAGCATCGACAGCATGGTCGATTTCTACGAGGGCGCCGGCGTTACCGGCCTGACGGTGCTTGGCCAGCTCGGCGAGGCCCCGAAGCTGACCGCCGAGGAATCGCGCACGGTGGTCGAGCGTGTGCTGAAGCGCCTCGACGGGCGGCTGCCCGTCGTTGTCGGCGTGTCGGCGCCGGGACTTGCTCCGATGCGCGAACTTGCCGAAGCCGTCATGGGCGAAGGTGCGGCCGGCGTCATGGTCGCGCCGCCCTGGACCGTCAAGACCGACGACCAGGCTTTCGCCTTTTACCAGTCGGTCGGGGAGGCCCTCGGCGAGACACCCTTCGTGCTCCAGGATTATCCGCTCACCACCAATGTGACGATTGCGCCCAAGGTGATCGAGCGCATCGTCAACGAGGTGCAAAATTGCGTCATGCTCAAGCACGAGGACTGGCCGGGCCTTTCAAAAATCACCGCGCTCCGCGCCGCCAGCGATAGCGGCGCCATGCGGCGCATCTCCATCCTCTGCGGCAATGGCGGGCTTTTTCTGCCTGAAGAGATGGGCCGGGGCGCCGATGGCGCCATGACCGGCTTCTGTTATCCTGAGATGATGGTCGGCGTCGTCGCGGCCTATGCAGCCGGAAATCCGGGCCGCGCCCACGAGATCTTCGACGCCTATCTGCCGCTCGCCCGCTATGAGCAGCAGCAGGGCATCGGGCTTGCCTCCCGCAAATATGTGCTTGCCAAGCGCGGCGTCATCAAATCCGCCACTCTGCGCAAGCCGGGCGCCAAGCTCTCGGCACCCGATATTGCCGATGTCGAGCGGCTGCTGGCCCGTCAGGCCATTCGTCTCAAAGAGATCGGGGCCTGAAGCTTAAAACGTGAAGAACGAGCCTGAAACATCCCGACCGGAGGGGATGCGGGCAATTTCGACATAAAGCATATCGCCATCAGGCGCGTGAGGTCGGAACCCGAGAGCCTCCCAGAATTTGGCTGCGCCGGGATTGCCCGGATGAACGGTGACGACACTGCAGAAATCCCGCGCATGATTGAGCAGCGCCAAGGCCAGCAGCCGGCCGATGCCGTGGCCGCGCATTTCGGGGCTGACGTAGAAACGCCGCATCCGCAACGCTTGCGATAGGGCGGGTTCGACGGTCACACCCCCGACGCCGGCAAGCGCCTCCCCGGCATAGGCGCCAAGCAGCCTCTCGCCGCCACGCTCGAACCTGATGTCGCCGGCCGACCATTCGTCTATAAGGCGGGCGATATGGAGATGACCCTCCCGCCGGGCCTCGCTTTCGAGGTCGGCGATCTCCCGCGGCAATCGATCGCGGATCACGCGGATGTCGACCGACATGGCAAAACCTATTAGACTGCGGGAACGGCAAGCTCGCGAGGCGTTGCCGCAGCCGGGAGGCTGACAGGCACGAAGGTCGCGTCGCCATCCGCCGCCATATCGTGCACCGTATGTTTCTCCAGCGCCTTGGTCACATCGTTGAGATCACCGTCCAGATGTTCGGCGGGAATAAGGTTGCCGATCACGAAATCGAAACGGTCGCCGCGCTTGTTCAACAGCTCGTGAAAGACCGTCATGTCGCGAAGCTCGGTCGACCACTTCGCCAGCCAGTAGAACAGGCCGGAATTGCGCGCGGTCATGTGGACGGGAAGGATCGGCAGATTGTATTTGCGCGCCAGCCCGACGGCCGAGGTTTTCCACGGGCGTTCGTTCAGCCGGCCGTTGGCCCAATAGGCGATGCGGCCTGATGGGAAGAGCACCGTCGCCTTGCCTTCCCTGACCGCGTGGTTGGTCAATTGCAGCGTCTCGCGCGCCTTGAGCTTGCTCTTGTGCTCCTCGCGCCATTCGACGGGAATGATCATCTCGGCAAACCGCGGATTGACGCGGATCGCATCGCGATTGGCGAAGAACATCATATCCCGCCGGCGCGTCTTCAGGAGATCGAACACGGCGACACCGTCGGCGATGCCGGTGGGGTGGTTACTGACGAGAATGAAGCCGCCGGCATCGGGAATGCGTTCGCCGTTGGTGACGCCGATATCGAGTTTCAGCACGTCGCTCAGATATTCGAACGACTGGAAACCCGGCATCTTGGCGACGGCATTGGCGAATTCGATCGCCTTGTTGTAGCGCAGCAGCGTGTAGAGGAACGGCCGCATGACCGGCCAGAGCGGATGTTTTACGATCCTCTGGCCACGTTCGGCAATCAGCGTATCGACGATATGACCGGGCTTTCCCTGTGAAACGAGAGCGATCGCTTCCGCGAGCTGTCCGAAAGCCGTCATGGAGTCGCGCCGTGCCATGAAAGATCCTGTCTATGGGCTATAAGCTATCGCAGTGGAATATGATCTAAGGATGACAAAGGCTTGGCGGGCATTAGCAATTCCATAACCGTTCCTGTTTCAAATTGGCGGACTTGAAGGCAAATTCAAGGCCAGCGACGTGAACGAACTACTTGTTATCGCCGATCCGCGCCTGATGGCGGAACGGGCCGCATGGCTCGAAAATCTCGCCCGCGAGCGTCGTCTTTCCGAGCATACACTCGATGCCTATGAGCGCGACACCCGCCAGTTCCTGACCTTCCTGACCGGCCATCTCGCCGGCCCGGCGACGCTTGGCGATATCAGGGAGCTGCGTCCCGCCGATTTCCGCGCCTTCCTGGCCGCACGGCGCAAGCAAGGCTCCGGCGCCCGCTCGCTCGGCCGCAATCTCGCCGGCCTTCGTTCGCTGCTGCGCCATTTGGAAAAAATGGGCTTGGTCAATGCCGCCGGCGCCGGCGCGATCCGTTCGCCGAAACAGCCGAAATCGCTGCCGAAACCGCTGTCGGACACGCAGGCGATCACCGTCGTCAGCAACGAAGCCCAGCTTCATGACGAACCCTGGATCGCCGCCCGCGATGCGGCTGTCATGACGCTGCTCTACGGCTGCGGCCTGCGCATCTCCGAAGCGCTCGATCTCATTCCCTCAGACCTGCAAAAGGGCGCCACAACGCTGCGCATCACCGGCAAGGGCAACAAGACGCGGCTGGTGCCGCTGCTGTCCGTGGTCTTCGACGCGGTCGAGAAATACCGCACGCTCTGCCCCTATCATCTCGAGCCCGGCGAGCCGCTGTTTCGCGGTGCCCGCGGCGGCAAGCTGCAGGCGGCGATCATCCAGCGCGCCATGCAGAAGCTGCGCAGCGCCTTCGGCTTGCCGGAGACGGCGACGCCCCATGCGCTGCGCCATTCCTTCGCCACCCACCTGCTTGCCGGCGGCGGCGATCTGCGCACCATCCAGGAGCTGCTCGGCCATGCCAGCCTGTCGACGACACAGGTCTATACCGGCGTCGATGCATCGCGGCTGCTTGAGGTGTATGATCGCGCTCATCCGCGCGCGTAGAGCCTTTTCTGGTCGGATCGAAACATCCTGCCGGAGCAAGGAAGACTCTAAGCTTTCGTTAACGCATTCTCTTAAAGGATTATGCGCAAGCCGGGCGTAGAGCTTGAAACCACAAGGCATGTGACCGGAACATCATTATGACGACATCCATCGGCCGCCGGACTTTTCTCGCAGCATCCGGCAATCTGCTGCTCTGGCTGATTGCGGCCTTTCATATGCTGCTTCTTGCGGCCCTGTTTTTGGCCTTCCTGGCGGCAAGGCCGGCGGCGGCCGAAGACGCGGCCTGCACCGGCCGCAACCTGATGGTCGAGCTGCAGCAGAACGATCCCGCCCGCTACGGCGAGGCGCTGAAGGAAGCCGACGCGACGCCAAACGGCAAGGGCATCTTCTGGAAGATCGAAAAGGCAGGACTTCAGCCTTCATGGCTGCTTGGCAGCATGCATGTCACCGATCCGCGCGTGCTGGCCCTGCCGCCGCGAGCCCAGGCCGCCCACGACGCGGCCAATACGATCATCATCGAATCCGACGAGATCCTCGATGAGCGGAAGGCGACCGCCGCCCTGCTTGCAAAGCCGGAACTGACGATGTTCACCGACGGCACGACGATCGACAAGCTGCTCTCCCCCGAGGACTACAAGCGCCTCGAAGCCGGCCTGAAGCAGCGCGGCATTCCGCTCGGTGCCGTCTCCCGCATGCGGCCCTGGATGATCTCGAGCGCCGTCGCCCTGCCGGCCTGCGAAATCGCCCGAAAGGCCAAAGGCGTGCAGTTCCTCGACCAGAAAATCGCCGCTGATGCGGCTGCCGAGGGAAAACAGGTCAAGGGGCTGGAGACCCTTGCCGAGCAGATCCAGGCCATGGCCGACCTGCCGATCGAATTCCATCTGAAGTCGCTGATCGAGACGCTGGAGCTCGGCGACAAGATGAGTGACGTCGTCGAGACGATGACCGACCTCTATCTCTCCGGCGATATCGGCCTGACCATGCCGATGCTGAAGACCGTGACGCCGGAGACGGAAGGCGAAGACAGCAACTACGCCGCCTTCGAACAGCGCGTCATCCTCGACCGCAACAAGGTGATGGCCGAGCGCGCCGCCCCCATTCTCGACGGCGGCAACGTCTTCATGGCGGTCGGCGCCCTGCACCTGCCCGGCAAGGCCGGCGTCATCGAACTGCTGCGCCAGCAGGGGTTTACCGTGACTGCGGTGAACTAAAGCGCGCCGCGATCTTTCAGATCCGCTCCTTGCGCTTCGGCCTGGAAACGCCGGTCGAACAGCTTGAAGCCATGTCGGATGTCCCAGACAATCTCATGCTTCAAAACCTGAGGGAATTTCTGGCGCTTCCCAATGGTGTGGATGACATATCCGAGACGATGATCGACTTATACGATCACGGCGACGTCGGAATGATCTACTCATTGATGGAGTTCGTTTCGACAGATCAGACTGCTGCAAAAGCATTCGAAAACCGTGTGATAACGGATCGAAACAAGGTCATGGCTGAACGGGCAAAGCCCTATCTCGACAAAGGGCGCACCATGATCGCCGTCGGAGCGGCGCATCTGCCCGGCGACGACGGTTTGGTTGAACTGCTGCGCCGGCAGGGCTTCACCGTCACCGCCGTGAACTGAACCGACCAGGCGCTCAGCCGAGCGTCATCCGGCGCAACACATTGGTTTTCCAATAAAACTGATGGACAAGCGCGCCCGCGACATGGGCCGCGATCAGCGCCCAGAGAATGATCTTCAGAACGTCCGCGTGGAACGACCCGGCGGGATTGATGCCGAAATAGTAGGCGGCGATGCCCGTAAGCGGCATGGCGAAGATCAGGATATACAGACCAATATGGGTAAGCTTCGCCGCAAGGCGGAAGATCGCCGGCTCCTCCACCACCTCGGCCGGCGCGCCTCTGGTAAATCGCAGTCCGAGCCGTATGATCGCAAGCAGCAGGATGGCGATGCCGACATAGGCATGGATATTCGCCGACGCAACCTGCTCGGGTGTCGGCACCTCGCCCCTGCGCATCAGCCGATGCCAGACATTCATGCCGTCGGGAAACAGCAGATTGAAGAAGATCAAAAGCGCGATCGCCCAATGCAGGAAGCGTTGATTGAGACTGTAAGCCATGGTGGACGGCTGCTGCATTTTCTCGACCTTCGTCAAATGTTTACTCTGAGATTCAGAACACCAGACTAAGGGTAATTCATGGCTAAGTTGTTCCCAAGCGGTTTGTTTTGCGCCACTTCTCGTACTCTTCGCGGGCGTCGTCATGCAGCGGATAGTAGCGCTGCAACGACCCGCCTCCCATCAATTTCACTCGCGAGAACTCCTCCCAATCGTGATGCTTTTGCGATTCTTCGATAACCTTCGGCGCCATCGCGACTGGAAGCATCACCACCCCGTCATCGTCGGCGACAATGATGTCCCCGGGGATGACCGTCACACCGCCGCAGGCAATCGGAACGTTGACGGCGTTGGGATAGATGCCGGTCTGCACATGATAGTTGGGCGTCCAGCCGCGCAGCCATAGAGGAAGATCCAGCTTTTCGACATTCGGCCGATCCCGCATGCACCCATCGATCACGATGCCGGCACCGCCTCTGCCTTTGAAATAGGTCGACATCATATCGCCGAAGACGCCCGAGCTCATGTCGCCGCGCGCGTCGACCACGACCACATCGCCCTCCTGCACCTGATAAAGCACATGGCGGTGCAACTGCGTCTCCGGATCTGCATATTCTCCCTCGGTGAAGAGGTCCGGCCGCTGCGGCATGAATTGAAGGGTCAGGGCCGGCCCGACGATCGACTTCCCGCGATTCTGCGGCACGGGACCGACCATGTGCGGATTGCGGAAGCCCATGTGGCCGAGCGTGCCGGAGACCGTCGCGGCGCCGATTTCCTTCAGTGCGTCGATCAGCTCTCTGGGCGGTCGCGGAATGTCGTGCTTATGCGTCATCTTGGGCTCCGGTGGGTGAAACTACCAGTTTGTGACAGAACCATCGCGGCGCTTCAGATGCGGCGCTTCCCAGAACCGAAAGCTCTCCGCCCTGATCGCCTCTTCGTTGACCTCGACGCCGAGCCCCGGCAGATCGCTGACCGGATAGTCGGGACCGTCGAGCCGTGGCTGCACGGGGAAGAAGTCGGAATTATCGAAGCCGAGCTTTGCTTCGGGCGCCCTTGTCTCGAGCCATGCGAAATTCGGCACCGCGGCGGCGAGATGGATGGTTGCGGCCGTGCAGACCGGGCCGAGCGGATTGTGCGGCATCAGGTCCACATAGTGCGCCTCGCTCCAGCCTGCGACCTTCATCGCTTCGGTGAGCCCGCCGACATTGCAGACATCGAGCCGATTGAACTGATGGATGCCACGCTCGATGTAAGGCAGGAATTGCCACTTGCTGGCAAATTCTTCGCCGATGGCGAACGGGATGTCGGTCATCGTGCGCAGGGATTCGTAGGCCTCGGGTGCCTCGTCTCGTATCGGCTCCTCGAGGAAATCAAGCACGCCACGACCGAGCTTGTTACAGAAGCTCGCCGCCTCTGCCACCGACAGCCGATGATGATAATCGATGCCGAGGACGACGTCGTCGCCCAGCGCCTCCCGCGCCTTGTTCAGCATTGCTGCGGTCGCGCCGATCGACTCCCGCGGCTCGAAAATGTCCTTGCTGTTTTGCCCGATGGGGAAGAAACGGATCGCCTGCCACCCTTGTGCGCGTAGTTCGCGGGCTCGTTCGATGGCAACCTCGCCCTCGGCCTCGTCACCGGTCGAGGCGAAGGTAGGAATGCGGTCGCGCTGCTTGCCGCCCAGCAGTTCGTAGGCCGGCACCCCAAGCGCTTTGCCCTTGATGTCGTGAAGGGCAATGTCGATGGCTGAAATCGCTGCCTGCAGGACACGCCCGCCTTCGAAGTATTGGCTGCGATAAACCTCTTGCCAGATCCGACCGATCTGCATCGGATCGCGGCCGATGAGAAACTCGCGATAATGCTCGACGGCGCCGGTCACGGCCTTCTCGCGACCGCTCAAGCCGCTCTCGCCCCAGCCGAAGATGCCGCTGTCGGTCTCGACCTTGACCAGCATCTGGTTGCGCGTTCCGACCCATACCGGATAGGGCTTGATCGCCGTGATCTTAAGCTTCGTCGTCATCTACGCTCTCGTTTTTCACACGCATCCGCTGGGCCTCAGTTGGCCTTGAGGGCCATTTCTGTTTCGCCGTCGAACAGATGCATTCGCTCCTGATCGAACTCGAGCCAAATCTGTTCGTCGGGCGCGACGGCAACGGTTGGCGGCACGCTGACATTGACGATGGCGCCGGATAGGAACGCCTGTACGAAGGTGACGTCTCCGGTCGGCTCCACGGTGTAGGCTTTGGCGGGGATGCTTCCAGGCATCGCACTCTTGTGCAGTTTGATCGTCGAGTGACGTGCGCCGAGCACGACTTTCCTGGTTGTTGCCCTTTCGACCTTCCGGGCATTGGTTGGCGAGAGCTCGAGGCGCCAGCCCTCCGCGCTGGTCAACACGGTGTTGCCGCCTGCAGTCGATGCCTCGAGCGGAACAAGGCTCATCGCCGGGCTGCCGACGAAGCTGGCGACGAACATGTTCACCGGATGGGCAAAGACCTGCGCCGGGGAATCGTACTGCTGCAGGTAGCCGCCGTTCATCACCGCCATCCGGTCGGCCATGGTGACCGCTTCGAGCTGGTCGTGCGTCACGTAGATGATTGTCGCCTGGAGATCCTGGTGGAAACGCTTGATCTCCGACCGCATCTGCACGCGCAGCTTTGCATCGAGGTTGGAGAGTGGTTCATCCATCAGGAATACCGCCGGATCGCGAACGAGGGCCCGGCCGAGCGCCACACGCTGCTGTTGCCCGCCCGAAAGTTCGCGCGGCTTGCGCTCGAGCAGCTGCGTCATGTCGAGCACGCGTGCTGCTTCCTTGACCTTCTTGTCGATCTCGTCCCTTGGCAGTTTGCGCATCTGCAGCGGGAACGCCAGATTTTTGTAGACCGATTTCTGCGGATAGAGCGCGTAGTTCTGGAACACCATTGCGATGTCGCGGTCCTTGGGGTCGAGGTCGTTGACCACGCGGTCGCCGATGACGATGTCGCCGGATGTGATGGGGATCAGCCCGGCCACGAGATTGAGTGTGGTGGTCTTGCCGCAGCCTGAAGGGCCGACGAGCGCGACGAATTCGCCGTCGTTGACCGTCAGCGAAACATTGTTGACAGCTTTGAAGCTGCCATAGGTCTTGACCAGATCTTGAAGGACCACGTGGGCCACCGGCAACTCCCCTAGTGTTTGACTGCGCCTTCCGTAAGCGCCCGTACGAAATATCGTTGCAGGACGAGGAACAGGACCACCACGGGCACGCTCATCATGAAGCTGGCCGCCATCAGGCCCGGAAAGTCCGTTGTATTTTCCGAGAAGAAGCGCTGGATGCCGACCGGCAGCGTCAACTGCTCGTTCTTGGAGAGGAAGGTGTAGGCGTAGATGTACTCGTTCCACGCGCCAATGAAGGAATAGATCGCCGTGGCGATGATTCCTGGCGCCGAGAGCGGCATGACGATCAAAAAAAACGCCTGGAACCGCGTTGCCCCGTCGATGCGTGCCGCCTGCTCGAGCTGCACCGGGATATTGTCGTAGAAGCCTTTGAGGAGCCAGATTGCCAGCGGCAGGCCGAATGTGAGGTAGGTGAGGACGAGCGACCCATGCGTGTTTACCAGCCCGATTGCGCGCATCAGGATGAAGAGCGGCACGAGAAAGATTACTGCCGGAAACATGTTGCGGAGCAAGACGGCGAAGAACAGAAAGTTCCGGCCGGGGAAGGTGAAACGAGAAAACGCGTAGGCCGCTGGAACCGCCACGATCACCGAAAGGATAGTCGTCGCGGTGGAGACGAAAAGGCTGTTCCAGAAGAAGCGCAGGAAGTCCTGGCCGACGCTGTTTTGCGGATCGAGCAGCTTCTGGTAGCTGGCGAGGGTGGGTTGGTCCGGCCACCACTGCGGCGGGAACTGCATGGCCGCGAAGCCGGATTTGATCGAGGTGATCAGCATCCAGATCATCGGTAATGCAGTGTAAAGCAGCATGAACACAAGGAAGATGCGTCCGCTCCACCGCCATCCATCGATGCGCATACGGCGACGCGCCTGGCCTCGATGAGCAGTCTCGGCAATCGTGCTCATTCGCTTCCGCCCTTCTGCTCATTGCCGCTCAGCGCACGAACGTAGAAGTAGCCGAGCGACATCAGGATCAGGAACAGCAGCACCGAATAGGCCGATGCCACCCCCCAGCGCTGGCGGCCGAAGGCGAGTTCATAAATGTGGGTGATCCAGATATGCGATGCGTTCGACGGCCCGCCGCCGGTCATGATCCAGGGAATGATGAAAGAATTGAAGTTGGCCACTGCCAGCAGAAGGATCGTCACCGTCGAGACGTTTCTCAAGTGCGGAAAGGTGACATGCCAGAACCGCTGCCATGCATTGGCTCCGTCGACTTTCGCGGCGCGCAACAACTGGTCGGGAACCGTCTGCAGGCCAGCCATCATCATGATCATGGCAAACGGAAACTCTCGCCAGATATTGACGACGATCAGCGAGGGCAGCACCGTTCTTACGCTGTCGATGAAATTCGGCGGCCGGTCGGCCCATCCAAGACCGACCAGCACCGCGCCAATGATCCCGAAGTCAGAATGGTAGATCCACTTCCAGATATAGGACGCGGCGACCGCGCTGATGACCCAGGGAATGATCAGGACGGCGCGCAGAATGCCACGGCCGACAAAGTCACGATGGAGCGCCAGGGCGCAGCCAAACCCCAGGACAAATGAGATGAACGTCGATCCCACTGTCCAGATAAGCGTGTTCGAGGTGACCTTCCAGAACACCGGACTTGTGAGGATGGAAACGTAGTTGTCGAAGCCGATGAAAATCTTGTCCCGCAGCTGCAGGCCAGGCGGTGTGTTAAAGAACGACAGCTCGATCGTGTAATAGATAGGGTAGGCTATGACGATGAGCATCACCGCGATCGCAGGAAGCACATAGGCGTAGTCGGCCCGATGCTCCCAAATCTTTCGCAGCACGCCGGACCTATCGGGTTGCGGTCTTCGGAGAGCCTCGGCCTTGCCAGTCAAGATCGTCACTATGCCGCGCCCTTGTTCTTTGGAACAGACCGGCTGCGGTCGGCAGCCGGTCAGATCGCCTGGCTTCGACTAGAGTCCGCCGTCCATCAGGTCTTTTACCTTCTTGGCTGCGTCGTCGGCTGCTTGGTCGACGGTCATGGCCCCGGTCAGGGCATTCTGCAGCATATCCGGGACGATGATGTTCATGATCTCGGGGGACTGTGGCAGCGCCGGGAACGGAATGCCGTATGGCAGCATCGAGGTCGTGACATCGAGGAACTTGATATTATCCAGACGTTCCTTCATCCATTTGGTCTTGAAGCCGTTGAGGTTTCCCGGGTTCGAGCCGGCATAGGCCATCTTCAGCGACCATTCCGGGCTCGTCCACATGCAGATGATCGCCTTTGCAGCCGGCTCGTCTACCTTGCCGCCCTCGACATATTCGGGCTTCAGGATGTGAATGTTGGAGCCGCCGAACACGACCGCACGCTTGCCGTCGGGGCCAGTCGGAATCAGGCCGTAGCGCATATTGTCGATTACCGTCTGCGCCTTGTCCTTGTCGGTATCCGTCGCCTTTTTCTGCAGGTCGAGCATGACGTTGTAGTCGGACGGGTGCGAGATCATCATCCCGAGTTGGCCGGCGAGGAAAAGTGGCTGGTTGTCGGCCTGCTGGTTGGTGAGCGCCGAAACCGGAACCGACTTGTCGCGAACATACATATCGTAGGAGGCTTGCAATGCCGCCTTGCTCTGCGGACTGTTGAGCTCGACCTCCTTATAGGTCGGGTTGGCGGTCGCTTCGTCGAAGACGCCACCGCCATAGGCCCAAAGCTGCGGCATAAAGCGGTACGGCGTATTGCCGGCATTCTTGCGAGCCACGAGGCCGTAACCGGCAATGCCGAGCTTGTCGTGGATCTGCTTGGAATCCTTGACGACGTCGTCCCAAGTTGCCGGAGCCTTGTCCGGATCGAGGCCTGCACGCTTGAAGATGTCGGCATTCCAAATGAACGCCATCGTCTCGTTATTGGTCGGGATGCCGTAGGTTACCCCATCCCAGGTTACAGCCTTCATTGCGCCGGGCCAGAAATCCTCGGTCGAATAGCCTACGTCCTCGGGTTTGAGCGGCTGCAAATAGCCCTTCGAGGCGAACTCGGTGCCACCCAGGATCTGCAGGCGGACCGCCATGGGCGCTGCATTGCCAAGGAGCGCGGTCCGGAACTTATCCAGCAGGTCGTTATAGGTGAGGGCTTGCTCCTCAAGCTGGATGTTCGGATAGGTTTTGCGGAAGGTCTCGAAGAACTCCTTGTAATACTGGCGCAGGAGATCGGGATCGCCCTCGAACACGCCCTGATACCAGAAAGTCAGTCGCCCCTTATAGTCGAGCGGGGTGACCTTGCCGCAATCGGCCGCCGTGTCAAAATCCTGCGTGCCGGCAATGGAGCGCACATATTCCGGCGACCACTTGCTCAGGTCGACCGGCGCTCCCAGCGCCGACGCGGACAGCAACCATACCATCAAAGCAGTGGAAACAGTGCCGCGCAGGATGGCACCACCGAGTGAAATCCTCGTCATAGGTATCCTCCAGGTTCTCCCCGTGCCGCTCTGCGTCGAGGCGAGCGGTCTTTGCTCATTGGCTGCGGGACGTTTTCGGCCAATGTATCTCTTTGGACAGATCATACGTTTTCAGATGATAGATTGCCTGTCAACTGGAGAAATCGTACATTGTTTGCATAAACCTTGCGTGATATCGAAGGAATACATGTATTGATTGGGGACAACTTTGGCCGAAACAAGTGATTTTAGAGCGCAGCCACCCGAAGGGATCGACGCGATCGGGGCCTCCAGCGAAGGTGCCTCGCTCTATCAGCTGATCAGGGACGACATCATCGAAGGGCGGCTTGCTGCCAACGAACGGCTTGTGGTTACCGATCTCGCCCGGCGCCACGGCACCTCGACCAACCCCGTGCGCGAGGCGCTGCAACTGTTGCGCGGGGAGGGCTTTGTCACCTTCGTCCCCAACCGCGGAGCCCGCGTCCGGCCCATAGATCAGGATTTTGTTCGGGACATCTACGAGATAGGAGTCTTGATCGAGCCGGCACTGACGCGATGGTTCGTGAATATGGCCACCGTCGAGGACATTGCTGAACTCGAACGCATCCAAGACTTGATTGAAGAGAACGACTTCGCCGACACGTTCAGGCATAGCGAGCTGGACACCACCTTTCACACCGTCATGTACCAAAGGCACTACAACCGCCATGCCGCCGAGCTCTGGTGGAAGCATCGCGAAGTGCTTCGAGCCGTGAGCCGGCGTTTCAACTTCACGCTCGCCCGCCGTGCCGCGATCCTGAGCGAGCATCGCGAGCTCATCGCGCATGTCAAAGCGGGAAATGCGAACGAGGCAGGCGAACTCATTGCACGCCATGTCGAAGGCTCCGGCCGGCACATCCTCGAACACATGCGTGCGCGGAACGCCGCTCGGGCAGGATAAAAAGATCGCCCGGAATATCGTTATCCCGACCACTTCAGACAAAGGCAGTTGAGATGAAAATCACCAGCGTTCGGCCGTGGCTGATCAAGTCCGATGCTTCTTATTGGGGAGAGTTTCTGTTCGTCGAAGTGACGACCGATGAGGGGGTGAGCGGCTGGGGAGAAATCACCACCACGACTAGGCTCGCCAATCGCGCCCTCTGCACGATCCTGCGGCAGATCGGTGCTGCTGTGACAGGCGAGGATCCGGCGCGTATCGAGTATCTGTGGCACAAGATATTCCGCAGTTTCACCTACATGGGCAGTCGCGGCGCCGCAGTCGAATGCGTGAGCGCCATCGACATAGCCCTCTGGGACATCCGGGGCAAAGTCCTGGGTAAACCGATTTACGAGCTGTTGGGCGGGCCGGTACGCGATGAGATTACGCTCTACACCCATCCCAACCAGGCCAAATTTACCAGCAATGAGGCTGTGGTCCGCGAAATCCGAGACATCGTCGAATCCGGCCACACGGCGCTCAAGTTCGATCCTTTCCCTCACCAGGGGCGCACGGCCGATGGACTGCCGCGCGAACAGCGAGACGGCTACCTCGATGGCAGCATGACCCGCAAGGATGAGCGCGAAGCCGCCGAACTGACGGCCCTCATCCGCGAAACGGCGGGGCCCGATGTCGACATCCTCATCGATGCGCATGGCCGGTTCGACGTTCCCACCGCCATTCGCCTTTGCCGGAGCCTTGAGGAAGCTGGTCAGATCGACTGGTTCGAAGAGCCTTGTCCACCGGAGAGCCTCAACGCGCTGAGGCAGGTTCGTGAGAAGGTCAGCGCCGCTATCTCGTGGGGCGAGCGCGGCCACACGAAGTGGGATTTCGTGCCGGTGCTCGAAAACAGGCTCGCCGACTACATCATGCCTGATGTCACCTGGACCGGCGGCATTACCGAACTCAAGAAGATTTCTGCGCTCTGTGAAGCCTACTATATCCCGGTCTCGCCGCATGATGCCGCAGGCCCGATCAACGTGGTTGCGGGAGCGCAGGTGATGATGACCGTTCCCAATTTCTACAAACTCGAAACGTCGGAATGGAACCTGGGCAAATACGATCACCTCATCGACAGACCGCTCGATGTTTCGAACGGCAGCCTCAAGCTTACGCCCAAGCCTGGTCTCGGCGTCGAAATGAACCGCGACTACCTTCAAAACCACGAGATAGAGCTGGACTAGCAACGCTCTCCGCCGTCCCAACTCGCGCGGCAGCGAGCCCGCCCGACCAAAACGAGGATAAATCATGCCAGAGGCAGATGGAGCCGACGAGGCGCTCAATCGGGTGAACACGCATTCCAAACCGTCCGACCTTCGCATCACCGACATGCGGGTCGCCGAAATCGTCGGCGCGCCGTTCACCTCGGTGCTGCTGAAGATTTACACCAACCAAGGCATCGTCGGGCTTGGCGAGGTGCGCGACGGCGCCAGCGCCACCTACGCGCTGATGCTGAAGAGCCGGTTGCTTGGCGAGAACCCATGCAACATCGACCGACTGTTTCGCCGGATCAAGCAGTTCGGCGGACACGGCCGGCAAGGCGGCGGCGTATCGGCGATTGAAATCGCGTTGTGGGATCTTGCCGGCAAGGCATATGGCGTCCCGGTCTATCAGATGCTCGGCGGCCGTTTTCGGGAGAAAGTGCGCGTCTACTGCGATACCGACGCCGCCGTACCGAGCGGCACCGAGACTGGTAAGCGCCTCAAGCAGCGCATGGAGTTCGGCTTCACCTTTCTCAAGATGGATTTGGGATTGATGCAGATCGCGGATGTGCCCGGGGCGGTCGTGTTTCCTGCCGGCTCATTGGAAGGATACCGCGATCCTCCCAATCGCGGGCCGCTGAAAACTATTGAAGAGCGGCGCGTCCGCAATGCTGCCTACGATTTGCATAACGTCCAGCACCCGTTTACCGGCCTTCACTTTTCCGACAAGGGCCTCGACCTGCTGGAACAATACATCGCCGAGGTTCGCGAGGTCATCGGCATGGATGTGCCGCTCGCGATCGACCATATCGGCCATATCTCGATGCAGAACGGCATTCGCCTTGCCAGGCGAATTGAAAAATACGTGCCGGCCTGGCTCGAGGATGTGATCCCATGGCAGTATACCGAGCAATACCGACAACTGCAGGACGCCACCACGGTGCCGATCTGCACCGGCGAGGACATCTACCTCAAGGAGGGCTTCGAGCCTCTTCTCAAGAGCGGCGGCGTCTCCGTTATCCACCCGGACCTGCTCACCAGCGGGGGCATCCTCGAGACCAAGAAAATCGGCGATATGGCGCAGGACCGCGGCGTCGCCATGGCCATCCATATGGCGGAAAGTCCGATCGCGGCAATGGCCGCGGCACATGTCGCGACCGCGACCGAAAATTTCATGGCGCTCGAATACCATTCCGCCGATGTCGACTGGTGGGACGATATCGTCACCGGCCTTCCGAAGCCGCTGGTGCAAAACGGCTTCATCACAGTTCCGGACAAACCGGGCCTCGGGATTGACGACGTCGTCGACGAGGTGATCTCGCAGCATCTGCAGCCGGGTGTCGCCGCCATATGGCAGCCTACCGACCACTGGGACGATGAGTATTCCTGGGACCGCACCTGGAGCTGAGGCGAAAGGGAACCGAAGATGAAGATCACCGATCTCCGCTGTGCCGTCATCGGCAAACACCCGATCGTCCGCATCGTCACGGACGAGGGCCTCTACGGCTTGGGCGAAGTCGAATTCACCAAGTCCTATCTGAAGCCCTGGGTGCTGCATTTTCGCGACGCGCTGATCGGCGAGGACCCGACCGACGTCGAGCGAGTCATGCTGAAGATCCGCCAACGCGGCTCCTTCAAGCCCTATGGCGCGGCGGTGAGCGCGATTGAGCATGCGCTGTGGGATATTGCCGGCAAGGCCGCCGGTGTGCCCGTCTACAAACTGCTCGGCGGCAAGGTGCGGGACAAGGTGCGCGTCTATAACGGCTCTGTTCGCCGGAAACGCACAGGCGACCGGCCGGAGGATTACGCCGCCGACGTCAAGTGGATGATGGAGCAGCCGCAGAACTTCTTCATGATCAAGCAAGGAATCTCGTTCCACTCCAACATGAAGGACACCATCGAAGATTTCCACTACGGCGTAACGCAGAAGAAGGCCGGCTATCACGGCGCCATGGATCAGGGCGTGATCAGCGAGCGCGGTTTCAATCACATGCTCGATTGCGTGATCGCCATGAAGGAAGTGCTCGGCGACAAAGTCAGCCTGGCGCTCGACTGCGGTCCCGGCTGGATGCTGCCCGACGCGATCAAATTCGCCCGCGCGGTCGAAAAGTACAATTTGATGTGGCTCGAGGACATGCTGACTGGCGACTACGTGCCGTGGGTCAATCCGCAGGCCTATCGGGAACTGACAACCTCCACCTCGACGCCCATCCACACTGGTGAGCAGATCTATCTGCGGCACAATTTCAAGGAACTGATCGAGACGCAGGCGGTACGCGTCATCGGCCCCGATCCAGCCGATATTGGTGGCATTGCCGAGCTCAAATGGGTCGCCGAGCACGCCTATATGCACTCGATCCTGATGGCACCGCACGGCACTGCCAACGGCCTGCTGGGCCTCGGCGCGCTGATCAATGTCTGCGCCACGTTGCCGGCAAATTACGTCGCGTTCGAGTACCCGAGCGCCTCCGACCCCTGGTGGGAGGATCTGGTAATCGGATTGCCGCCGCAAATCGTGAAGGACAGCATGGTGGACCTCCTGGAAGCGCCGGGGCTGGGCCTCGACATCGACGCTGAAGGGGCCAGGAAATATCTGAGCGAAGAGGATGCGGGCTTTTTCGACTGAACCTCCCTGCGCCTGTCGCGGCCAGCTTGTCCGGCGGCAGGCAATAGAACCAAAACAGCCGCCTGCCTCGCGGCAAGCGGCTGTATGCTTTGTTACGATTATCTAATGCATGTCGCCCGGAAGCAGCGGTTGCGGGATAACGACATGCATCAAAACAAAGAGCTAAAGCGCGTCGCATGAATCAAGTTTGATGCGACGCGCTTTAAGATTACATATGGATCGGCTTGAAGAAGGTCGCGAGTGCGGCTTCCTTCACCGCTTCCGACATCGTCGGATGCGCATGGCAGGTGCGGCCGAGATCTTCCGAAGAGCCGCCGAACTCCATCAGCACGGTGATCTCGTGGATCATCTCGCCGGCACCGAAGCCGACGATATGGCCGCCGAGCACCCGGTCGGTTTCCTTATCGGCGAGGATCTTGACGAAACCGTCGGTCGCCAGCATCGCGCGCGCACGGCCGTTCGCGGTGAACGGGAACTTGCCGACCTTATAGGCGATACCCGCCGCTTTCAGCTCTTCCTCGGTCTTGCCGACCGAGGCGATCTCCGGCTGGGTGTAAACGACGCTCGGAATGACGTCATAATTGACGTGGCCATGCTGGCCGGCGAGGATTTCGGCCAGCGCCACGCCTTCGTCTTCCGCCTTGTGCGCCAGCATCGGGCCCTTGACCACGTCGCCGATCGCATAGATGCCGGCGACGTTGGTCTTGAAGTGGCCGTCGATCTCGACGCGGCCGCGATTGTCGAGCGCAACACCAGCCTCCTCAAGACCGAGCCCCGCCGTATAGGGCTTGCGGCCGGTGGCGATCAGCACGACTTCGGCATCGAGCGTCACCTTGTCGCCGCCTTTGACCGGCTCGAACGTGACCTTGGCGCCCTTGTCACCCTTTTCGACGCCGGTGACCTTGGCGCCGAGGTGGAAATCGATGCCCTGCTTGGCGAGCATGCGCTGGAACTGCTTGGAGACTTCGCCGTCCATGCCGCCGAGGATGGTGTCGAGAAATTCGACGACCGTGACCTTGGCGCCGAGGCGCGACCAGACCGAGCCGAGCTCGAGCCCGATGACGCCGCCGCCGACGACGATCAGCGTTTCCGGCACCTTCTCCAGCGCAATGCCGCCGGTGGAGGAGATGATGGTCTTTTCATCGATCTCGACCTGCACGCCGGGGATGCCGGCGACGTCGGAGCCCGTGGCGATGACGATGTTCTTGCCTTCGATCTCCTGCATCGTGCCGTCTTCGGCGGTGATGGCGACCTTGCCGGCCGAGACGATCTTGCCGCTGCCCTGGAAAGCATCGATCTTGTTCTTCTTGAAGAGGAAGGCGACGCCGTCGACATTCGACTTCACCGTGGCGTCCTTGTGAGCCATCATATTGCCGAGATTGAGCGTCGGCGCCGCAATGTCGATGCCGAGCGCGCTCATGCCGTGGCCGGCCTGATGGAACATTTCGGAGGCATGCAGCAGCGCCTTCGACGGAATGCAGCCGACGTTCAGGCAGGTGCCGCCATAGGTCGCGCGCTTTTCGACGACGGCGACCTTGAGGCCGAGCTGGGCTGCCTTGACGGCGCAGACATAGCCGCCCGGGCCGGTTCCGATAATGATCACATCGTAAGACATTGCTTCTTTCCCTTTGGATTTTTCAATTAGTCGGCCGCGCGCGACAGCGCGAGGCGGAAGCCGAAGCCGACGAGCGCCGCTCCGGTAACGCGGTTGAACCATTTGCCGCTGGCGATGAAGCGGTCACGGATCGCCTTGACCGTGAAGAAATAGGAGACACCGGCAAACCAGGCGACCAGCGCCGTCGCCATGCCGATGCCGTAGGAGAACTGGATCAGCGCCGGCGTGTCGTGATGCACCAGCGTCGAAAACAGCGACAGGAAGAACAGCACCGGCTTCGGGTTCAGTGCATTGGTGATGAAACCCATGCCGAGGCATTTCAGCATCGAGACCGGCTTGCGGTCCTCGGCCGTCACTTCGATCTCCTGCACCTTGAAGCCCGGCTCGCGGAACGACTTGATGCCGAGATAGACCAGATAGGCGACACCCGCCCATTTGATCATCGCAAACAGCATCAGCGATTTCGACACGATCAGGCCGAGGCCGAGGATGGTGTAGCTGATATGGAAGAGCAGCGAGAAGCCCATGCCGAGCCCGGTCATAACAGCGGCGCGGCGCCCATGCACGATGCTCTGGCGCAGGATGACGGCGAAATCGGCCCCCGGCACGACGATGAAGATCGAGAAAACCGCCATCAGGCCGAGAAATTCGAGAATATACTGCATGCTGTTTTATGCCCTGTCTTCTAGCGGCCGCCGCTCACATTGAGGATCGCGCCGGTTATATAGGAAGCCGAAGGGGAAAGAAGATAGAGGATCGCATCCGCCACCTCCTCGGCCGTGCCGGCCCGCTGCATCGGGACCGACGGCGCCATCTCGCGCGCCCGGTCCGGCAGCCCGCCCGAAGCATGGAGGTCGGTTTCGATGATGCCGGGCCTGACCGCATTCACGCGAATGCCCTCGGCAGCGAGCTCGCGCGAAAGCCCGACGGTGAACGTGTCGATCGCCGCCTTCGAGGCGGCATAATCGACATATTGCGTCGCCGCGCCGAGGATCGCCGCCATCGACGAGACGTTGACGATCGCCCCGCCCCGTCCGCCGTGCCGGCTCGACATCCGGCGTATGGCCGCTGCGGCGCAGAGCATCGAGCCGGTCACATTGACGCGCAGCATGCGCTCGATCCGCTCTGCCGACATCTCATCGATCCGCTGAGGATAGTCGACGATGCCGGCATTGTTGACGAGACCGTCCAGCCGGCCGAAATGGCCGTCGACCGCCGCAAACATCGCAGCGATATCCGCAGCCTTGCCGACATCGCCCTCGATCGCCACCGCCTCGCCGCCATTCTCGACGATCGACGCCACGACCACATCTGCGGCCTTGCGGTTGGACGCGTAATTCACCGCGACACGCCAGCCCTGGCGCGCAGCGAGACGGCAGACAGCGGCGCCAATGCCCCGGCTCCCACCGGTCACCAGAACAACAGGGGTATCGCTCATGTCGCACACTCCTTGAATGTCAGCACATCCCAGGGCGCCACCGACGCCTTGCCCTCGCCCCAGGCGCTGGATTCCCGGATGGCAGGGCCAAGGCCGGGCAGCACCAGCCTTTCGGCCGCCGCGGCCCCTTCCGGCTGCAGATTGTCCATCTCCCCCTTGGCATCCACGCCATAGACGGCGCCCTGCCAGACCGTGCAGGCATCGAGATCGGCGCCGGTCGCATCACCCTCGGGGCAATTGAACATCAGAATGCCGATGGCGCGCACCGGATCTTCGGATGGCATGACATAGCCTTCCATCACGACCGGCGTCTTGAGGGCATGGACTTTGAACTGGTTGCTGGCGGCAGCCGAGGCGGAATTCAGCGGTGCAAAGCGCAATTCATAGGCGCCATCGCGATCGACATAAACGGCCCGCTCCTGCTTGCATTCCGCCCCGAGCAAGGACACCGGAACGGCGCAAAACGCAGCGGCGGCGACTGTAGCCACGCCTTTCCGCCTCGCCGTGATCCCGACACTCCCGCTCATTGCAGCTTCGGTTCCTTCCGCCCGTCGGCATTCTCGACCACGTTGAAATCCGTCAGCAGCACCAGCGCCCGGCCATCCCGGTCGAGCCCCCAGAAAACCGGATAGAAACCGTCGCCCCAGCCGCTCCAGAACACCGCGACACTGCCCTTCTTGCCGGTAATCGGCCGGTGCAACGCATAACGGCCCTTGTTGGCATCAAGGTCCGCAGCCAGCACATCGTCGTAATAATTGACATCGGCGTCAGGTTTTTGCGCCTGCGCCTGCGCTTCACGCTCTCCGATCAGCTCAAGCGTATCGGCATCCATGTAACAGCCGAGGCCGGCATCGACCGGGTAGCCGAAAATCTCGCCGTCCTTCAGCGTCGCGACGTCCTGGCCGGGCAGGACGGCAAGCTCCCAATGATCAAGCTTGCCCTCGGCAAACCGCATGCTGGCGGCAGCGATGCGCCCGAAGGCCTGGTAGAGCGTCACCGGATATTCGCCCGGCGCAACCGTTCTTGCGAGCGCCGGACGATCGGGCTGGGCGAGCGGATCGGCCGCGACGATGCGCCCGGAGGTCAGCTCGACATTGCCCATATGGATCACGCCTATCGACCGTCCGGAAAGTTCGGCGTCGCTGAGCGCCACCAGCTCGAAATTGCTGCTTGCCTTGCCGATATCCAAGCCGGCCGCCGCCGCGGAGACCGGGACATGCGCGGCGGCAGCGCAGAGAAGAAGGCGCGCCGCTCGCATGATCCGGTTCCGCATCGAAAGCGCTCCCTTAGAGATCGAGAACCAGACGTTCCGGATCTTCCAGGCTCTCCTTGACGCGCACGAGGAAGGTGACCGCTTCCTTGCCGTCAACGATGCGGTGATCGTAGGACAGCGCCAGATACATCATCGGACGGATGACCACCTGGCCGCCGATCGCCACCGGCCGCTCCTGGATCTTGTGCATGCCGAGAATGCCGGACTGCGGCGCGTTGAGGATCGGCGACGACATCAGCGAGCCGTAAACGCCGCCATTGGTAATGGTGAAGGTGCCGCCCTGCATGTCGGCCATCGAGAGCGAGCCGTCACGGGCTGCCTTGGCAAGACGGCCGAGTTCCTTCTCGACTTCGGCGATCGACATCTGGTCGGCATCGCGGATGACGGGAACGACGAGACCCTTGTCGGTGCCGACGGCCATGCCGACATGGCAGTAGTTCTTGTAGATGACGTCGGTGCCGTCGATCTCGGCATTAACCGCCGGCAGTTCCTTCAGCGCATGCGTGACGGCCTTGGTGAAGAAGCCCATGAAGCCGAGCTTGACCCCGTGCTTCTTCTCGAAAATGTCCTTGTACTTGTTGCGCAGATCCATGACCGCCTTCATGTCCACCTCGTTATAGGTGGTGAGCATGGCGGCGGTGTTCTGCGCGTCCTTCAGGCGCTTGGCGATCGTCTGGCGCAGGCGCGTCATCTTCACGCGCTCTTCACGCGAGGCATCCTCGACCGTCGACGGGCCGCGTGCAGCGGCAGGAGCGGCGGCGGGTGCTGCAGCCGGAGCGGAAATGCCCTTGGCGACGGCAGCGATAACATCACCCTTCAGCACCTGGCCGCGCTTGCCGCTGCCGTCGACCTGATCGGCCGAAAGGTTGCTTTCGGCAAGCATCTTCGAAGCCGCCGGTGCCGGCGGCATGGTGGAGACGGAGGCGCTCGACGCCGATGCGGCAGCAGCGGCAACCGGCGCCGGCTGAGCGGGAGCAGCAGCGGCCGGCTGGGCAGGCGCGGCGGCCGGTGCAGCAGCAGCCGGTGCGGCCGCAGCGACCGCACCTTCGGCGATCTGGCCGAGCAGTGCGCCGAGGCCGACGGTCTCGCCGGCGGCGACAACGATTTCCGAAAGCGTGCCGGAAGCGGGTGCCGGAACTTCGATGGTCACCTTGTCGGTTTCAAGCTCGAGAATCGGCTCGTCGGCCTTGATGGCGTCGCCGACCTTCTTGAACCAGGTGCCGACGGTTGCCTCGCTGACGGATTCACCGAGAGTTGGAACGCGGATTTCTGTGGCCATTGTTCAGATCCTGATTTCGTGTGTGTTCGTTTTAAGCGTTTCAGACGGCGGGCGGCCGCAAGATGATCGAGGGCATCGGCAGGATATCGAAACGGAAACCGAAACCGGAAGCAATGACCGGGTCGCCGTCGGCAAGAGCCTGCGCCGCCGCCTGATCCTCGACTTCGACGATTGCCATGCCGAAGGCGCCTTCACCCTCGAAGACGGGGCCGACGACGATCGCCGATCCCGCAAGCGCGTGCCGGTGCCAGTATTCGACATGGCGCTTCATCGCCGCGATTTCCTCTCCGGTCCCGTCATGCGGGAAAGTGGGGCGCGGCGGCAGCAGTCTCAGAAAGAAATAAGCCATTTGCGCCCCCCTTGTATTAGCCGCCCAATGCATCCTCGAGGAATGCGGCGAGCTGCGACAGATGCTTGGACATCAGGCCTGTCGCCGGCGAGGCGGCGGCCGGACGGCCGGTGTAGCGGACGCGCTGGTACTTTGCGTCGATGTGGGCGAGCACCCATTCGAGGAAGGGATCGATGAACGACCATGCGCCCATGTTCTTCGGCTCTTCCTGGCACCAGACCATCTCCGCATTGCGGAAGCGCGACAGCTCGTTGATCAGCGCCTTTGCCGGGAACGGATAGAGCTGCTCGACACGCAGGAGATAGATGTCGTCGATGCCGCGCTTTTCACGCTCTTCGAGAAGGTCGTAATAGACCTTGCCGGAGCACATGACGACACGGCGGATCTTGTTGTCCTTCTGCAGCTTGATCGGGCCGTCCTTGATCACCTCGGCATCGTCCCAGAGCAAGCGATGGAAGGCGGATTCACCGGCCATTTCGGCAAGCGTCGAGACCGCCCGCTTGTGGCGCAGCAGCGACTTCGGCGTCATCAGGATCAGCGGCTTGCGGAAGTCGCGCTTCAGCTGGCGGCGCAGGATGTGGAAGTAGTTCGCCGGCGTCGTGACGTTGGCGACCTGCATGTTGTCCTCAGCGCAAAGCTGCAGGAAACGCTCGAGGCGGGCCGAAGAGTGTTCCGGACCCTGGCCCTCATAGCCATGCGGCAGCAGGCAGACGAGGCCCGACATGCGCAGCCACTTGCGCTCGCCCGACGAGATGAACTGGTCGAAGACGACCTGCGCGCCGTTGGCGAAATCGCCGAACTGCGCTTCCCAGAGCGTCAGCGCATTCGGGCGGGCCAGCGAATAGCCATATTCGAAACCGAGCACGGCCTCTTCCGAAAGCATCGAATTGATGACTTCGTAGCGACCCTGCGTCGGCGAAAGATTGGCGAGCGGAATGTAGCGTTCCTCGGTTTCCTGATCGTAGAGAACCGAGTGGCGCTGCGAGAAGGTGCCGCGTTCGCAATCCTGGCCGGACAGGCGGATCTTGCTGCCTTCGACGCAGAGCGCGCCGAAGGAGAGCGCTTCGGCCATCGCCCAGTCGATGCCCTCGCCGGTGGCGATCATATTGGCGCGGTTTTCCATGAAGCGCTGGATCGTGCGGTGCGCATTGAAGCCCGCCGGGATCTCGGACAGCTTGCGGCCGATTTCCTTCAGCGTCTTCATCGGCACGGCGGTCTTGCCGCGGCGCTGCTCGTCGGCATTGTCAGCGGCGCGCAGGCCCGACCACTCACCATCAAGCCAGTCGGCCTTATTGGGCTTATAGTGCTGGCCGGCCTCGAACTCCTGTTCGAGATGAGCGCGCCAGTCGGCCTTCATCTTCTCGACTTCGCCTTCGGTCAGCAGGCCCTCGGCGACGAGGCGCGCCGCATAGAGCTGCAGCACGGTCTTGTGGCCGCGGATCACCTTGTACATCTTCGGCTGCGTGAAAGACGGCTCATCGCCTTCATTGTGGCCGTAGCGGCGGTAGCAGAACAGGTCGACCACGACGGGCTTATGGAACTTCATGCGGAATTCGGTCGCGACCTTGGCCGCATAGACCACCGCTTCCGGATCGTCGCCGTTGACGTGGAAGATCGGCGCCTCGATCATCTTGGCGACGTCGGACGGATAGGGCGACGAACGCGAGAAGGCCGGGTTCGTGGTGAAGCCTATCTGGTTGTTGATGATGACGTGCATGGTGCCGGCGACGCGGTGGCCGCGCAGGCCGGACAGGCCGAGGATTTCGGCAATGACACCCTGGCCGGCAAAAGCTGCGTCGCCATGGATCAGCAGCGGCAGAACCTTGGCGCGTTCGGAAAGCGGGATGATGTCGCCGTCCCAGACGGTAGCGCTCATATCCTGCTTGGCGCGAACCTTGCCCATGACGACCGGATCGACGATTTCCAGATGCGAGGGGTTTGCCGTCAGCGAGACATGCACCTTGTTGCCGTCGAATTCGCGGTCGGAAGAGGCGCCGAGATGGTACTTGACGTCGCCCGAACCTTCGACTTCGTCGGGTGCGTAGGAGCCGCCCTTGAACTCGTGGAAGATCGCCCGGTGCGGCTTGCCCATGACCTGGGACAACACGTTGAGGCGGCCGCGATGGGCCATGCCGAACACGGCTTCCTTGAGGCCGAGGTGGCCGCCGCGCTTGAGGATCTGCTCCAAAGCCGGGATCAGCGACTCGCCGCCGTCGAGGCCGAAGCGCTTGGTACCCTTGAACTTGACGTCGAGGAACTGTTCGTAGCCTTCAGCTTCGACCAGCTTGGCGAGGATCGCCTTCTTGCCTTCGGCCGAGAAGGCAACACCCTTGTCCGGGCCTTCGATGCGCTCCTGGATCCAGGCCTTCTCTTCCGGATTGGAGATGTGCATGAATTCGACGCCGAGCGTCGAGCAATAGGTGCGCTCGAGGATATCGATCATCTCGCGGATGGTCGCGTATTCCAGGCCGAGCACGTTGTCGATGAAGATCCTGCGGTCGTAATCGGCTGAGGTGAAGCCGTAATTCTCCGGCGACAGCTCGCGATAGTCGTCGACCGAAGCGGCGATGCCGAGAGGGTCGAGCTTGGCATGCAGGTGGCCGCGCATGCGGTAAGCGCGGATCATCATGATGGCGCGGACGGAATCGCGCGTCGCCTGCAGAACGTCGGCGCCGTCGGCGGGCTTGCCCTGCGCTTCGGCCTTGGCCTTCACCTTGGTTTCGATGACCTTCTCGACGATGCCCCAATCGCCATCGAGAGCCGACACCAGGTCGCCGCCAGCCTGAAGCGGCCAGTTCTTCTTGCGCCAGGAAGCGCCCTTGGCCGCCCTCTTCACATCGCTGGGATCTTCCTCCAGCGCCTTGAAGAAGGTGCGCCACTGATCGTCGACCGATGCCGGGTCCTCTTCGTACCGCGCATGAAGCTGCTCGATATAGGCAGCGTTGGCGCCATCCAGAAACGAGGTGATCTGAAACTGCTCATTGGCTTCTTGCCGTGCCATGGTGATATGCGGACGCTTCCGTCCGCCTCCTGACTTTGATGAATTTGCCGGCTCGATCGCCGGCTGCCGCATTCCGATCGCCGCCTGTCCGCGGCGCATCTGCATGTCTCGTGCCGTCAAGACCGGGCGGAAGCGCAGATGCCGTCCTCCGCCCGGGTATTAAGTTGGTTTAGCCCTTGAGGACTTCAACCAGCGTCTTGCCGAGGCGGGCCGGAGACGGCGACACCTTGATGCCTGCCGATTCCATCGCCGCGATCTTCGATTCCGCGTCGCCCTTGCCGCCGGAGACCACAGCACCGGCATGGCCCATGGTGCGGCCCTTCGGTGCGGTGCGGCCGGCGATGAAGCCGGCCATCGGCTTCTTGCGGCCCTTCTTGGCCTCGTCCTTGAGGAACTGCGCGGCGTCTTCTTCTGCGGAGCCGCCGATTTCGCCGATCATGATGATGGAGGTCGTGGCTTCGTCGGCCAGGAACATTTCCAGCACGTCGATAAACTCGGTGCCCTTGACCGGGTCGCCGCCGATGCCGACGGCCGTCGTCTGGCCGAGGCCTTCGTTGGAGGTCTGGAAGACGGCTTCATAGGTCAGCGTGCCCGAGCGGGACACGATGCCGACCGAACCCTTGCGGAAGATCGAGCCCGGCATGATGCCGATTTTGCATTCTTCCGGCGTCAGGATGCCCGGGCAATTGGGGCCGAGCAGCCGCGACTTGGAGCGGTCGAGGCGAGCCTTGACGCGCACCATGTCCATGACCGGGATGCCTTCGGTGATGCAGGTGATGAACGGGATCTCGGCATCGATAGCCTCGATGATCGCGTCGGCGGCACCGGCCGGCGGAACATAGATGACGGTCGCGTCGGCGCCGGTCTTTTCCTTGCCCTCGGCAACGGTCGCGAAGATCGGCAGGCTTTCGCCCTTTCCGCCGGACCAGGTTTCGCCGCCCTTCTTCGGGTGGATACCGCCGACCATCTGCGTGCCGTAGTAGGCGAGCGCCTGTTCGGTGTGAAACGTGCCGGTCTTGCCGGTCAGACCCTGCACGAGGATCTTGGTGTCTTTATTGACGAGAATAGACATGCGAGGCCTTTGTCTAGGAGAGGTTGGAAGACGTGGGGGACGAACGACGATAGATGCCGCTGACGACCTCCTGCCAAGTATCGCTGCCTGCAGGCGAAAAGCTGACGCCCATCCGGTAGCAGTCTTCATTTTCAAATGCGAATACGGTGCGCTGTCTGCCGCGCGGCGAAGTCTTCATCAGCACGAGTTCATTGCCGGGCCACTCGCCGGAAGCCGGCGAAGGCGGCGCAAAACCCGCGGTGTCGAATTGGTAGAGCTTGTAGGCCTGGTCTGAGACATCGAAGCCGAAAACATTTCGGGCCTCGAACGAAACAGCACCATCGCGCGTCTGGCGGTAGCGCTGCTCGATGAAGAATCCACCGAACAGCGTCTCGCCGGAAAGCTCGGCGCTGGCCCTGCCTTCGCTCGTCCACGCCGACGCCGCGACATGCTCTTCCCCTTCCCAGGTGCCGGCGAAGGCATTGAGGCGGAGATGAGCAGCAGATGGCGTCGACTGGAAGGCCATGATCGCTCTCAGCCGTTGATCGCCGCGACGATCTTCTTGGCCGCATCGTCCAAGTCGTCAGCCGCCGTAATCGCCAGACCCGACTCGTTCAGGATCTTCTTGCCGAGCTCGACATTGGTGCCTTCAAGGCGCACGACCAGCGGAACCTTGAGGCCGACTTCCTTGACCGCGGCAATGACGCCCTCGGCGATGACATCGCACTTCATGATGCCGCCGAAGATGTTGACGAGAATGCCTTCGACCTTGGGGTCTGCAGTGATGATCTTGAAAGCCGCAGCAACCTTCTCCTTGCCGGCGCCGCCGCCGACGTCGCAGAAGTTGGCCGGCTCCTTGCCGTAAAGCTTGATGATATCCATCGTCGCCATGGCAAGGCCCGCGCCGTTGACCATGCAGCCGATATTGCCGTCGAGCGCGACATAAGCGAGGTCCCACTTCGAGGCCTCGATTTCCTTGGCGTCTTCTTCGGTTTCGTCGCGCAGCGTCTTGACGTCGTCGTGACGGAAGAGCGCATTGCCGTCGAAGGACATCTTCGCGTCGAGAACCCGCAGATGACCATCCTTCATGACGATCAGCGGATTGACCTCGAGCAGCGCCATGTCTTTCTCGTTGAAGGCCTTGTAGAGCGCCGGGAAGAGCGACTTCGCATCTTCGGCGGCCGCACCGTCGAGCTGCAGAGCCTTGGAAATCGCAGTAACGTCGGCAGCCGTCACGCCAGCTTCCGGATCGATGGCAATCGTCTGGATCTTCTCCGGCGTGTCATGGGCGACAGCCTCGATGTCCATGCCGCCCTCGGTGGAAACCACGAAAGCCACGCGGCCGACCGAACGGTCGACCAGCAGCGAGCAATAGAGCTCGCGAGCGATGTCGGCGCCGTCTTCGATATAGAGGCGGTTGACCTGCTTGCCGGCGTCGCCGGTCTGCGCCGTCACCAGCGTATGCCCGAGCATTTCCTTGGCATGGGCAACCACTTCGTCGATCGACTTGGCGAGACGCACGCCACCCTTGGCCTCCGGCGACAGTTCCTTGAACTTGCCCTTGCCGCGGCCGCCGGCGTGGATCTGGCTCTTGACCACGTAAAGCGGGCCGGGAAGCGACTTGGCGGCAGCCTCAGCCTCTTCGACCTTAAGAATAGCCACACCCTCGGCGACTGGCGCGCCATAGCCCTTCAGCAGAGCCTTGGCTTGATATTCATGAATGTTCATGGGTCTATCCCTGTTTGGATTACGTCAGCGCCAATTACTTGAGGGCAGGCGCGATATTGATGCAGGCTTCGCAGAGACCGGCGACGGCGCCGACGGACTTGTCGAAGGCTTCCTTCTCGGTCTTGTTGAGATCGATCTCGATGATGCGCTCAACGCCGCCGGCGCCGATGACGGTGGGAACGCCGACATACATGTCCTTGACGCCGTACTGGCCGCTCAGGTGAGCCGCGCAGGGCAGAACGCGCTTCTTGTCCTTGAGGTAGGATTCGGCCATCTCGATCGCCGAGGCGGCCGGCGCGTAATAGGCCGAGCCGGTCTTCAGCAGGCCGACGATTTCGGCGCCGCCGTCACGGGTGCGCTGGATGATCTCTTCGAGGCGTTCCTTGGTGACCCAGCCCATCGTGACGAGGTCGGTGAGCGGAATGCCGCCGACCGTCGAGTAGCGGGCGAGCGGCACCATCGTGTCGCCGTGGCCGCCGAGCACGAAGGCGGTGACGTCCTGGACGGAGACGTTGAATTCCTTGGCGAGGAACAGACGGAAGCGCGAGGAGTCGAGAACGCCGGCCATGCCGACGACTTTGTTGGCCGGAAGGCCGGAAAACTTCTGCAGCGCCCAGACCATGGCGTCGAGCGGGTTGGTGATGCAGATTACGAAAGCGTTCGGGGCGTATTTTTTGATGCCGGCGCCGACCTGCTCCATGACCTTGAGATTGATGCCGAGAAGATCGTCGCGGCTCATGCCCGGCTTGCGGGCAACGCCGGCGGTGACGATGCAGACGTCAGCGCCTTCGATCGCGGAATAGTCGCTGGCGCCCGTCAGATTGACGTCGAAGCCTTCGACCGGCGAGGACTGAGAGATATCGAGACCCTTACCCTGAGGAATGCCGTCCGCAATGTCGAAGAGGACAATGTCGCCCAGTTCCTTCAGGCCGGCGAGGTGCGCCAGCGTGCCACCAATCATGCCAGAACCAATGAGTGCGATCTTGTTACGCGCCATTTCGCTGTTTCCTTTGCCATCAAATTCGGTGAACGACGCGTCAAGGCACCGCCCAATGACGCAATCGCATAGACCGAAAGCCCAAAAATGGCAATCCATTAATTTTGATGCAGCAATTTCAATCGTTTAGATACAAAAATTCTTACGTAAACGTAAGATATTATGTCACCAAATTGTTATTCGGCGGCGCGCTTCTCGTGGTGCAGCGCAAGATATTCGGCACTGCGCATCTCAAATAGCCGTGATGCCGTGCGGTCGAATTCAAACCCCTCCGTGCCCCGACGGTGCAGCAATAGTTCCTCCGGCATGGCCGCCGCGGAAATGTAGAGCCGCACGGCATGGTCGTAGAACGTATCGACCATAATGATGAAGCGTTTGATCTGGTTCCGTTTTTCCGGCCCGAGCAAGGGAACGTGATCGAGAAAGACCGTGTCGAAGCGCTCGGCGATCGCCAGAAAGTCGACCGCCCCGAGCGGCCTGTCGCACAGATCGATGAAGGAAAACCGCGCCATGCGCTCGGCGGCGAGCGGCACGTGGATGTGGCGCCCCTTCATCGGAATATCCAGCGGCTGCGCCTTGCGCCCGTGCAGCGCCTGCGTCCAGGACGCATCCATCGCCATGTCGTTATGATCGTTGATCGGCACCAGATAGACCGGCTGGCTGCTCAGCTTCTCCATCCGGTAATCGGTCGGCGAATCCAGGGTGACGACGTCGACGTGCTGCTTGAGAAGGGCGACGAAGGGCAGGAAGAGGCCGCGGTTGAGGCCATCCGGGTACAGATTGTCGGGCTCAACATTCGAGGTCGCGACCAGCACGCATCCGCGCGCGAAAAGCTCGGAGAACAGCCGCGACAGGATCATCGCATCGGCGATATCGGTGACCGTGAATTCGTCGAAGCAGAGCAGCTCCGCTTCCTCGTAGAGGGCGGCGGCAACCGGCGGCATCGGGTCGGCCTGCTTCGTCTCGCCGTTCTTGAGCTTCAGCCGATGCGTTGCGATGCGGTTATGCACATCCGCCATGAATTCGTGGAAATGCGCCCGCCGCTTCTTTTTGCAGGGCGCCATCGAGAAGAACATGTCCATCAGCATGGTCTTGCCGCGTCCGACGCTGCCGTGGATATACAGTCCCTTGATGCCGGCGGCGGATTTCTTCTTGGCGGCAAACAGCCAGCCAAGCGCGCTCGATTTTGCCGCTGGCCGTTGCTGCTTCAGCCCGGCAAGCACCCGATCCAGGCTTTTGGCCACATCCATCTGGGCGGCATCGACCTGCAGCGCACCGGAAAGTGTCAGCGATTTAAGCTGTTCGCAGACGCTGAGCGCATAATCTGGCATTGGCTGCATGAGGGCATATCCGCCTGTCAGTCATCGGCGGGGCCGCCGGATCGTTACCGCGCCGGTATTTGTTACCGCGCCGGTATTTGTTACCGGCTGAGGCTGATCTGCTGGCCCGTGCTGGTCTGGCCCTCGAAGCGGTTGTCGGCCGTCTTGTAGACGCTGCCGAGCTGGTTGCCCGAACGGTCCTTGAGCAGCACCTGCTTGCCGGCAACCTCCCAGGATCCCATCGCCGTCAGCTCGCCGACACAGCCGCGCGTGCCGCCGCGCGAACCACTGCCGAGATTGGTGAGCGTCAGGAACATGTCGCAGCTGCCATTGACACGCCAGCTTCCGACCATCGATTCCTTGGTGACATCGAGCGCATTCGCAGCCATTGCGCCGGACTGCGCGCCCGGCATCGGTGCCGTCGATGCCGGCGCCGCCGGGAATTGCGAATTGTTGACCGGCGGAAGCTGCCCACCCTGAACCGAGGGAACCGGCTGCGCCGTCAACGGCGCCGGCCCGGCATTCGGGCTGGAGTTGTAATCATATGCCGTACGCTGACAACCGGCTAGAGCGAGAGCCACCACCAGACCTGTCATCGCATATCGCAACTGCATCATCATACTCCTGATTTCGGCTAGCGCCGCAGAGAAACGGGCGTGAGACAAGTCCGATTATCGTAACTCGCTTTGGTTAATCAAGTCGGACGGCATAAATTGCCCGTGACAACAACTAACCGAAAAACGATACAGTTCAACTGTCCCGCTGCAAAACTTCCTGCACATAGAATTTGTCAGCAAGGTGTTGCGCGTGCTGATCTCTATCCGGATCCCGGTCGAACTCCCGCAATATCTCGGAATAACGCTCGAACGAGCTCTTCAGAAAGGATTGCACCAGCATCGGCGGCAGCCCCTCCCCCATTTCGCGCGTCTGTTTCTTGACATGCACGAGATCGAGTATCGCCGTTCGAAGGTCAGGAGCGATCGAGATCGCCTCGAGACATTCCAGCATATTCATCGGTGGCAGCACGCGAAACGAACGCTGGCGCATCCATTCGAGCGCGATGGCCGGACGCACGGCATAAAGAAACTTCTTCAGCTTAATCGCCCCCTCGCCCTGGCTCTGAAAATGCTGCCGCATGAGCCCGACATAATGAGCAGCGACCTTTTCCGGCACCATGATGAGATCGAGCAGCGCGGCGAGACGCGAGCGAAAACCCGATTCCTCTTCATAAGCGATCGGCGATTTCAGCCATTCGACCACCACCGCGTTTCCCTTGAGCGCAAGCAGCAGCGCCTTTCGCAGATCCCAGCCGCCGGTATCGATATCGCCGATGATCGGAAATTCGATGACATCGCGCACGGAAGCAAGGGCGAGGTGGTGCTCGACGGGACGGATATAGACGAAGCGGCAGTCATAATCGCTGTCGGGCGACGGAAATCCCCAGGCGCGGCTGCCGCTTTCGATCGCAAAACCGATACGGATACCCTGCTCGCGCACCGAGGCGAGCCGTGACCTGATCTCTCTGACGGCTTCGGGATCGAAGCCGTCTATTCCGCCATTGGCATGCATACGTTGATCAGACCCGGCGCTCGACCATCATCTTCTTGATTTCGGCGATCGCCTTGGCCGGGTTGAGACCCTTCGGGCAGGTCTGCGCGCAATTCATGATCGTGTGGCAGCGATACAGGCGGAACGGATCCTCGAGGTTGTCGAGACGTTCGCCGGTGGCCTCGTCTCTGGAGTCGATCAGCCAGCGATAGGCCTGCAGCAGAACGGCCGGACCGAGATAGCGGTCGCCGTTCCACCAATAGCTCGGACAGGAGGTCGAGCAGCAGGCGCAGAGGATGCATTCATAAAGACCGTCGAGCTTCTGCCGGTCCTCATGGCTCTGCTTCCATTCCTTGGCGGGCGCCGGCGATACCGTCTTCAGCCAGGGCTCGATCGAACGATGCTGGGCGTAGAAGTTGGTGAGGTCAGGCACCAGATCCTTGACGACAGGCAAATGCGGCAGCGGATAGATCTTCACCGCGCCGGTGATATCGTCGAGGCCCTTGGTGCAGGCAAGCGTGTTCGTACCGTCGATATTCATCGCGCAGGAGCCGCAGATGCCCTCGCGACAGGACCGGCGCAGCGTCAGCGTCGGGTCGATCTTGTTCTTGATGTACAGCAGGCCGTCGAGCACCATCGGGCCACAATCGTCGACATCGATGTAGAAGGTATCGATCGACGGGTTCTGCCCGTCATCCGGGCTCCAGCGGTATACGCGGAATTCGCGGGTGTTTGTCGCACCCGCCGGCTTCGGCCAGACCTTGCCTTCGCGCATCTGAGAATTCTTGGGGAGAGCGAGTTCAACCATATCCGGTTCCTCTTGAGATCAGTACACGCGAGCCTTCGGCTCGATCTTGTACGGATCGATGCCTTCGGCGATCAGCTGGGTGTGAACCGGGCGGTAGTCGAGCTTGACGTCGCCTGCTTCGCCGACCCAGGCGAGCGTGTGCTTGCGCCAATTGACGTCGTCGCGGCCGGCAAATGCACCCTCGGTATAATCCTCGCGGGCATGCGAACCGCGGCTCTCCTTGCGGGCCTCGGCGCCGTAGATCGTCGTGATGGCGTTGGCCATGAGGTTCTGCAGCTCCAGCGTCTCCACAAGATCCGAGTTCCAGATCATCGAGCGGTCGGTAACCTTGATATCACGCATTTCCTGCCAGATCGCCGAGATGCGCCGGCAGCCGGATTCCAGCGATTCCTGGGTGCGGAAGACGGCCGCGTCTTCCTGCATGGCGCGCTGCATTTTCTCGCGCAGTTCCGCCGTTGGCGTGGCGCCGCTGGCGTGGCGCAGCCCGTCGAAACGGTCCATGATCTTGTCGCAGGCTGCGACATTGAGATGTGGGATCGGCGCGGCGCGGTCGATCACTTCGCCGGCGCGGATCGCCGCGGCGCGGCCGAAGACCACGAGGTCGATCAGCGAGTTGGAGCCGAGGCGGTTGGCGCCGTGCACCGACGCGCAGCCGGCTTCACCGACGGCCATCAGCCCGGGGATGATCCGTTCCGGATTGGCGCCGTCGGCGTTCAGCACCTCGCCCCAATAATTGGTGGGAATGCCGCCCATATTGTAATGAACCGTCGGCAGGACCGGGATCGGCTCGCGGGTGACGTCGACGCCGGCAAAGATCTTGGCGCTCTCGGAGATCCCCGGCAGCCGCTCGTGCAGCACGGCCGGATCGAGATGGTCGAGATGCAGGAAGATGTGGTCCTTGTTCTTGCCGACGCCGCGGCCTTCGCGGATCTCCAGCGTCATGCAGCGCGAAACGACGTCACGCGAGGCAAGGTCCTTGGCCGACGGCGCGTAGCGCTCCATGAAGCGTTCGCCCTCGGAGTTGACCAGATAACCGCCTTCGCCGCGTGCGCCTTCGGTGATCAGACAGCCCGAACCGTAGATGCCGGTCGGGTGGAACTGCACGAATTCCATGTCCTGCAACGGCAGGCCCGCGCGCGCCACCATGCCGCCGCCGTCGCCGGTGCAGGTATGGGCTGAGGTTGCCGAGAAATAGGCGCGGCCGTAGCCGCCGGTCGCCAGCACCACCATCTTGGCAGCGAAGCGATGGATCGTGCCGTCATCGAGGCACCAGGCGACAACGCCGGTGCAGCGGCTGCCGTCTTCCGACATGATCAGGTCGAGCGCGAAATACTCGATGAAGAATTCGGCGTTGTGGCGCAGCGACTGGCCGTAGAGCGTGTGCAGGATGGCGTGGCCGGTGCGGTCGGCAACGGCGCAGGTGCGCTGCACCGGCGGGCCTTCGCCGTAATTCTGCATATGGCCGCCAAACGGGCGCTGGTAGATCTTGCCTTCCTCGTTGCGCGAGAACGGCACGCCGTAATGCTCGAGCTCATAGACCGCCTTCGGCGCTTCCATGGTCAGATACTGCATGGCGTCGACGTCGCCGAGCCAGTCGGACCCCTTGACGGTGTCGTAGAGATGCCACTGCCAGCTGTCGGGCGTCATGTTGCGCAGCGAGGCGGCAATCCCGCCCTGCGCCGCGACCGTGTGCGAGCGGGTCGGGAACACCTTGGTGATGCAGGCCGTGCGGAAACCCTGCTCGGCCATCCCCAGCGTGGCGCGCAAGCCGGCGCCGCCGGCGCCGACGACGATCACGTCGTAGGAGTGATCGACATATTTGTAGGCCTTGCCGTTCTGGGCGGGTGAAGTCGGTGCCATATCGAGCTTATCCTACGAATGCGATTTTCAGAATGGCGAAGAGACAGAGGCCGGCGATCAGGATCGCAAAGAAGGTGTTCAGCATCAGAAGAGCGATCTTGCCGAACTCGCCGTGCACGTAATCCTCGATGATCACCTGCATGCCGAGCTTCATGTGGATGACGCCTGAAATCACCATAAGTCCCATGACGACCGCGACGAAGGGGTTCGACAAGGCGCGAACCACATCCGCATACGGCGCGCCTGCATAGGCGATCATGAAGAAGAGGAAGAAAAGGATGAGTGGAACATTGGCGACGGCCGTCAGACGCTGGCGCCAGAAATGGTCCGTGCCGTCCTTGGCGGAGCCGAGCCCGCGAACCTTGCCGAGGGGGGTGCGCATATCCATGAGAGGACCTTCAGAAGCGAATGAGGAAGCCGATCACCCAGACCAGCACGGTCAGACAGAGCGACCCGATGATGTTGGCAATGGCGAGCTTGGTCGAGAATTCCTTCCCGAAGCCGTAGCCGAGATCCCACATGAAGTGGCGGAAGCCGCCGAGCATGTGGTGCAGCAGCGCCCAGGTATAGCCGAGCAGCACGAGCTTGCCGAGAAGGCTGCCGAGCACCCAGTTGGCCCAGTCGTAGGAGCCTTGGCCGCTTGCCGCTGCGATCAGCCACCAGGCGACGAGCAGCGTCCCGACATACAGCGCGCCACCGGTAATGCGGTGGACGATGGACATGACCATGGTGGGAATAGGTTTGTAGATTTGCAAATGCGGCGACAGGGGCCGGTTATTTGTCACGTTCGCCATCAGAACCTCGCGGCGGCTTCTCTGCGCTCCCGGATTTCGGAGCATGCTCAGTCAACCACACGATGACGTATTCTCTGTGTGCGTTGCATCAATTGCGACGTTTAATCACCGGAAACGCCGACGACAAGCACAATCGCTGTCTTGCCTTAATTTAATCGATTGGGGTTACCACGAAATTTGCAGGCTAACGAAACTGGTGTTTCCGGCTCAATAATTGGGCCGTTCTCCCGAGCTGCATGGACAAGCTGCCGCTTTTGGCGCAATCTGGCGTTAACGATTTGTTAACGATCGGAATTCCGGAGGCCGGCGTCCATGTTTCGCAGTCTATGCGCAGTCACCCTGCTTGCACTCGCCGCGCTTGCCGCACTGCCCGCCGCTGCCGGCGAGCGCCGTGTTGATCATCGCTTCACCGACCGTCGCTTTCCCGATCAACGCTTCCTTGCCCATCGCCACGCCCTTCACAACGGATTGTTTCTCGGCGAACGGGCAAGCTGGCGCGATCGCGGCATCCGTTTCGACAACAGCTATGGCCGCCGGCACGGCAGAGAGCGGATGCCGTTCTTGAAGCAGTTTTCGTCGGCGGCAACAGATCGGGTGACCCGCGGCAGCCTCATCGTCGTCTTGCCTCAGGCACGGGTTGAGGACGGCGGCGATAACTATGCCGGCTCTTCCTATGTCTATCAGGTCGATGGCGGAACCTATGTCGGCGGCGCCGGCTACGGTTTCTATCCCGCGCCGCGGCCCGAGCCGCTGGCCCCGAAGGCAAAGGTCATCGACGTCGCCGTCCAGGACGACCCTTGCACCTACGAGGCCAATGTCTGCGTCATCCGGCCTTAGAACACGATGATTTTAGGCCCTGTCGGCCTAAAATCTGAATCCTGTTCTAAATTAAAGGGTTAGAGCATGATATCGCCCGAAAACCGCTCACACTTTTCGGCATCATACTCTGGATTCGGCTGAGCCGGGACCGAACCGCCACACCGTCGTCTTCTTGATTTCGCTGTCTTCGAGCGCCCGCGTCACCGGCACCTCGTAAACCGCGCAGAATTCCAGCCGGTCCCGAGGCAGGTAGCTGCGGCCGGGATCGCCGACCAGAACCAGCTTGCCCTCCACCGCCAGCCGCGACAGCCAGGGAATGAGCGCATCGGCAAACGCGCGGTCGTAGAAGACGTCGCCGGCAAGCACGATATCCGCATCGACGGGTTTGCCGATCAGATCGGTGCCGTTAAACCCCAGCGCAACGCCATTGGTCTCGGCATTCAACCGGATCGCGCTCTCCGTCCAGGGATCGATATCGGCGGCCGTTACCTCCAGGGCACCGGCCATCGCAGCCGCAATGCCGACGAGGCCGCAACCGCTGGCGAAATCCAGCACGCGCTTGCCGCGCACCATCTCCGGATGATCGAGGACGTAGCGCGCCAGTCCCTGGCCGCCCGCCCAGGCAAAAGCCCAGAAGGGCGGCGGCAGGCCGGTCGCCTCCAGCTCCTCCTCCGTCTTCAGCCAGAGCTCATGCGCTTCGCTGGCCAGATGCAGCGAGATCTCCGGCACATGCGGCGGCGCCATCACGCTGGTATTGGCGCGGATGAAGGCTTCCGGATCGGTCTTCAACGCGGCGGATTGTCCAGCCCGCCCATGCGGCAGACTTCGGCCCATTCGTCATCCGTCACCGGCTGCACGGAAAGCCGCATGGAGGTGACGAGCGACATCTTGGCAAGCTTCTCGCTCGCCTTGACGTCCTTCAACGTCACCGGCTTCGGCATGTCCATGACGGCGCGAATGTGGACGCAATCCCACTTCGGATCGCCCTTGGCGGTGGAATCGGGCTGCGACAGGGCTGAGACTTCGACGATCCCGACAATCTCCAGCCCGTCATTGGAGTGGTAGAAGAAGCCCTTGTCGCCGATCTGCATCGCCCGCATGTTGTTGCGCGCCAGATAGTTGCGAACGCCGGTCCATTCCGTGCCCTTTTCGCCGGCGGCCTTCTGCTGCTCCCAGGACCAGGAGGCAGGTTCTGATTTATAGAGCCAGTGCGCCATGCCTCACGCCTCCGGCTTGTTGAATACCCAGTTGTAGGCCTTCACCTCGACGCTTTCGAACAAGCCGGCCTTGGCATAAGGGTCGGCATCGGCAAGCGCCCGCGCCGCCTCCTTTGTCTCAGCTTCGACGATAATCAGGCTGCCGCAGGCCTTACCCTCATCATCGAGAAACGGGCCGGCGATCTTCAGCGTGCCCTCGGCGTTCAGCCCGTTCAGATACTCAAGATGAGGCGGCCGTGTTTCCATGCGCACTTTCAGATGGCCCGGCTTGTCCTTGCAGAGAAGGGCGAAAAGCATGTCTGTCTCCTATTCGGTGGTAATGGGGCGCGTCATCAGCTGCTCGATCGCTTCTGCTATGTCGAGCCTGCCGTCGATGATGGCGGAAACGGCGTCGGTGATCGGCATGCTGACTGCAAGCTCCGCGGCAAGCCGCGAGGCGACGGAGGCGGCAAGCGCGCCTTCCACCAGCGCGCCCTGCAGCGGATCGACCTTTTCGCCGCGCCCGAGCGCGATGCCGAAGCGAAGGTTTCGCGATTGATGGCTGGTTGCCGTCAGCACCAGATCGCCGAGACCGGAAAGCCCGCGCACCGTATCGGCCTGACCGCCCTTGGCGACGACGAAGCGCGACATTTCCGCAAGCCCACGCGCAATCAGCGCCGCACGGGCGGAATCGCCGATGCCGCCGCCTTCGACGATGCCGCAGGCGATCGCCAGCACATTCTTCAATGCGCCGCCGAGCTGCACGCCGATGCGGTCGCTGGAGGCATAAAGCCGGAAGGTCCGGCCTGATATCGCCTGGGCGAGCCGCTCGGCGATCTGCATATCCTCAGCCGCAATCGCCATCGCGGTCGGCAGGCCCTTGGCGATATCGGCGGCAAAACCCGGGCCGGAAAGCACGGCGACGGCATGGTCCGGCAGTTCCCGTTCCAGCATGTCGGTCAGAAGATTACCGGTCGCCCGCTCGATGCCCTTGGCGCAGGTGACGACGATGGCATCCTTGGCGAGATAGGGGCCGTATTGCCGGGCCGCATCGGCCTGCGCCTGCGACGGCATGGCAAAAAGCACGATGGAGGCGCCGGCGATTGCCTCCGGCTCGGCGGCAAATTCCAGCGTATCGGGAAGAGATATGCCAGGCAGCACCGCGTCATGCAGCCGTTCGGCCTTCAGATCTGAAATCAGCGACGGATTGCGCCCGACAAGCGTCACCGCGCTGCGGCCGGCAAGGGCGATGACGGCGGCGAGCGCCGTTCCGAAAGCTCCCGATCCGACGACGGCGATATTTTCGCTCATGCCTTGGCCCCTCTCTTGCCGAAACCGATCAGCGTTTCCGCATTGGAATCGAGCGGCCAGCGCGAACGCGGCTGGACGTCGAGCGAATCCGGCGCAACGCCCGTCGCCATGCGCTCCAGTCCCGCCCAGGCGATCATCACCGCATTGTCGGTGCAGAGGTGC
Organism: Rhizobium redzepovicii; assembly: GCF_019793435.1. Taxonomy (GTDB): domain Bacteria; phylum Pseudomonadota; class Alphaproteobacteria; order Rhizobiales; family Rhizobiaceae; genus Rhizobium; species Rhizobium redzepovicii. Next base: position 42,117 of record NZ_JAILYH010000005.1, read on the forward strand.
AGCGGCGGCGCAATGAAGCGGAAGCCATTTTTATCACAGAGCGCCTGCAGCGTGCCGCGCAGTTCGAGATTGGCGGCGACACCGCCGGCAACGACGAGAGCGGGCTTCTCATCGATCGCAGCAAATTCCGTCTTGAACCGCTGCAAGCCGCGGCCGATGCGATCCTTCAACGTCCGCGAAATCGCTTTCTGGAACGAGGCGCAGATATCGGCCACATCCTGATCGCTGAGCGGGGCGATATCCTGTGCCGCCTGCCGCACCGCCGTCTTCAAGCCGGAGAAGGAGAAATCGAGCCGCGCCTCGCCGACCAGCGGCCGCGGAAAGGCGAAGCGGTCGGGATTGCCGTCCCGCGCCATCCGTTCCACCGCCGGACCGCCGGGATAGGGCAGACCGAGCAGCTTTGCCGTCTTGTCGAAAGCCTCGCCGAGCGCATCGTCGATCGTCGTGCCCCAGCGCTGATACTCGCCGACGCCGCGCACCAGGATAAGCTGGGTATGGCCGCCGGAGACGAGCAGCATCAGATAGGGAAAGGCAAGTCCGTCGGTCAGCCGCGCCGTCAGCGCATGGCCTTCGAGATGGTTGACCGCATAGAGCGGTTTGCCGGCGGCCCTCGCGATCGCCTTGCCGGTCATCAATCCGACCAGCAGCCCGCCGATCAGCCCCGGCCCGGACGTCGCCGCGATGGCGTCGACTTCATCAAGCGACACATTGGCGCGGTCCAGCGCCTCCTCGATCAGCTCGTCCAGCGCCTCGACATGGGCGCGCGCCGCAATCTCGGGCACCACGCCGCCATAAGCGCTATGCTCGTCGAGCTGGGACAGCACCACGTCGGAGAGCACGTTGGCATTTCCCTCCGCATCGCGCTCGACGACCGCCGCCGCGGTCTCGTCGCAGCTCGTTTCGATGCCAAGGATGCGCAGAAAGGGAACCATGAGGCCTGTTCGTTGATTGCGATGGGATGGAAACCCGTTTACGAGAACTCCGGTAACAACGGAACTGAGCGGATGCAAACAAAACCTTTCCGGATCGGCACGCGGGGCAGCCCGCTGGCGCTTGCCCAGGCGCATGAGGCCCGCGACAGGCTGATGGCGGCGCATCATCTGCCCGAGGAGATGTTCGAGATCGTCGTGCTGACGACCAAGGGCGACCGCATCACCGACCGGTCGCTGGCCGAGATCGGCGGCAAGGGCCTTTTCACCGAGGAGCTCGAACAGCAGCTTGTATCCGGCGAGCTGGATTTCGCCGTGCACTCCGCCAAGGACATGCCGACGACACTGCCCGAAGGCCTCTATCTCTCTGCCTATCTGCCGCGCGAAGATATCCGCGACGCCGTCATCGGCCGCACCGCGCCCAAACTGATCGACCTGCCGCATGGCGCTACCGTCGGCTCGTCGTCGCTACGCCGCCAGGCGCTGATCCGCCGCATGCGGCCGGATATCAATGTCGTGACCTTCCGCGGCCTGGTGGAAACACGCCTGCGCAAGCTCGAAGAGGGCCAGGTCGACGCGACCTTGCTGGCGCTTGCTGGCCTGAAACGCCTGGGCAAGGTCGAGGTTCTCACAGATATTCTCGACCCCGACACCTTCCCGCCGGCGCCGGCGCAGGGGGCGATCTGCCTCGAAAGCCGTATCGGCGACACTCAGATCGACGATCTGTTGGCGCCGGTCAACGATGCCGCGACCTTCGACACCGTCTCCTGCGAACGCGCCTTCCTCGCCGCGCTCGACGGCTCCTGCCGCACGCCGATCGGCGGTTATGCCGTCTGCGAAGGCGATCTGATCCGCTTCTCCGGCCTCATCATCACCCCCGACGGCCGCAGCCAGCATGCGGTGACGACCGACGGCCACCGCCGCGATGCGGCCGCACTCGGCACCCGCGCCGGCCAGGACGTGCGCGCAAGGGCCGGCAGCGCCTTTTTCGACGACTGGCACTGACGCGGCCATGCGCGTGCTCGTCACCCGCCCCGCGCATTCGGCTGAGAAAACCGCACAACGTCTGCGCGACATGGGCCACGAGCCGCTGCTGCTGCCAATACGCCAGCCGGCGCACGACAGCGCCGCAGCCGCAGCCGCGCTTGCAAGAACCAGCGGCGCGATCGCCGTGACCAGCGCCGAAGCCGTCAGGGTCATCTCCGTTCTCGGCGAACAACTCCGTCCGCATCTTGCCCGCCCGCTTTTCGCGGTTGGAGAGACAACGGCCAAGGCAGCGCGCGGCCTCGGCTTCCGATCGGTCGCGTCCTCTAGCGGCAACGGCCGCAATCTCGCTGAGCTCGTCGCCGCGCAGGCGGCAGACGGCCTGCTCTACCTTGCCGGCACGCCGCGTGCGGAAACGTTCGAAGCCGGATTGCGCCAGCTCGGCATCGGCTTTTCCGTCGCCGAATGTTACCGCATGCAGCCTGTCGCCCCTGGCCCGGCCGAGATCGAGGCTATCTTCGCAGGCACGCCGCCGCAGGCCGTTCTCTTCTATTCCCGGCAGACAGCTGACGATTTTTTTGGCGTGGCGGAACTTCGCTCGGCCCTGTCGGTAGGAAGCGGAATCCGCCTTCTCTGCCTCAGCGAGGCCGTCGCGCAGGCTGTCCCGGCGGCGCTGAAAAAAAATGCGGCGATTGCGCCGATGCCGGATGAGAAAAGTCTTTTGTCGCTGCTTTGAATGCTTTAGCCGCCCAAATTTGATCTAACCTCTTCCCTTAATTGGCATCACTGTCTAGTTTCGTTGCAATGCAGGATAAAGAGGACCTCATGGTATCGGGAAACCCGCCACGCCATTCGAAGAGCGCCGACGAGCCGGTCACGATCGACCTCGAAGCACAGGATTTCGCCTCTGCAGCCGATACCGAAAAGCCGGTTGAGAATGATGTCGGCAACGCCGACAACAGCTCCGCCGATGCCGGCGTGACGCCCGAAACCGAGGCTGCGCCGCAGTTCGAACAGGGACGGGCCGAGCAGGAGCAACCCGAACACGAACAAGCCGAACAAGAGGACCAGCCTGCAACGGACGTTCCGGAGGAGGAACCGGCAGCCCCGGAGCCTGCCTTCGCGCCTCCTCCCGAGCAGCCGCGCCGCGCCGCCACCTCCGGCCTGATCGCCGCCGGCATCTTCGGCGGCCTGGTGGCGCTGCTTGGCGCCGGCGCCATTCAATATGCCGGCTATCTCCCGGGTTCCTCCGAGCCGCAGGCGACATCGCCTGACATCGCCGATCTTTCCGGGGAGATCGATGGCTTGAAGCAGACGCTCGCGAATCTTGCCGCCAATCCAGCGAGTACAGATGACGGCGCGCTTGAAAAGCGCATCGCCGCGCTGGAAACGACTGCCAAGGCGCCCGCAGCCGCCGCACCGGCCGATTCGGCAAATGTCGAGGCACTCAACCAGAAGATTGCCGAGCTGACCGGCCAGGTCGACCAGCTGCGCGCCACGCTCGCCCAGTCTTCCGAGCACCAGACGACGAGCGGCGCCGATATCGCCAAGCGTCTCGACGAGGCTGAGAAGAAACTGAACGAGCCGCGCGAGGATGTTGCCGTCGCCCGGGCAATCGCGGCGGCCGCCCTCAAGGCGGCGATCGATCGCGGTGGGCCGTTCCTGGCCGAACTCGATACTTTCGCCGGCGTCGCCCCTGACGATCCCGCCGTTGCCGACCTCCGAGCCTTTGCCGAGACCGGCATTCCCTCGCGCGCGGAACTCATGCGTCAAGTTCCAGATGTTGCCACGGCGATCATAGAAGCCGTCAACCAGCCGGATCCGAACGAGAGCTGGTCGGACCGGTTGATGTCGAGCGCCAAGTCGCTGGTATCAGTCCGTCCCGTCGGCAATATCGAGGGCGACAGCGTCGAAGCCATCGCCGCCCGCATGGAGGACAAAGTGAAGAGCGGCGATCTGCCAGCTGCTTCCGCCGAATGGAACAATCTGCCGGCTCCCGGCAAGCAGGCGTCCGCCGCCTTCAAGCAATCGCTCGAGGCGCGTATCCGCGTCGAGGAACTGGTCGGCGGGGCGCTGTCGAAAGCCGTTTCCGGCACCGGCAAGGAGGGATGAGACCATGCTGATCCGCCTTGTCCTCTTTGCCCTCTTCGTGCTGCTTCTCGCCTATGGCTTCTCCTGGTTCGCCGATCGTCCAGGCGACCTCTCGCTGATCTGGGAGGGTCAGATCTACCAGACCAAGCTAATCGTCGCGGTCAGCGCGATCATCGCTCTTATCGCCGCCGTGATGATCGTCTGGTGGTTCATCCGCCTGGTCTGGACCTCGCCGCATTCGGTGACGCGGTATTTCCGTGCCCGCAAGCGCGACCGCGGTTATCAGGCGTTGTCGACCGGCCTGATCGCCGCCGGCGCCGGCAACGCGCTGCTCGCCCGCAAGATGGCCGCCCGCTCGCGCGGCCTTATCCGCGCCGATCAGGAGCCGCTGATCAACCTGCTCGAGGCCCAGGCGGCCCTGATCGAAGGCCGCCATGACGAGGCGCGCGCCAAATTCGAGGCGATGGCCAACGATCCCGAGACACGCGAACTCGGTCTGCGCGGCCTTTATCTGGAGGCCCGCCGCCTCGGGGCCAACGAGGCCGCCCGTCAATATGCCGAGAAGGCTGCAGACAATGCGCCTTATCTGCCCTGGGCCGCACAGGCGACGCTCGAATATCGCAGCCAGGCCGGCCGATGGGACGATGCGATCCGGCTGCTCGAACAGCAAAAGGCCGCCCGTGTCGTCGAAAAGGGCGACGCCAACCGTCTGCACGCGGTCCTCTTGACGGCGCGCGCCGGCGAAAAGCTGGAAGGCAACCCGACGGGTGCCCGCGACGACGCGCAACAGGCGCTGAAGCTCGCCGCCGATTTCATTCCGGCAGCCCTCATTGCCGCGAAGGCGTTGTTTCGCGAAGGCGGGGTGCGCAGGGCCGCCTCAATCCTCGAACAGGCATGGAAATCGACACCGCATCCCGAAATCGGCCAGGCCTATGTCAGGGCCCGCAGCGGCGATTCCACGCTCGACCGGCTGAAGCGCGCCGAACGGCTGGAGGCGCTGCGCCCGAACAACGTCGAATCCCTTCTCGTCGTCGCCCAGGCCGCACTCGACGCGCAGGAATTCGCCAAGGCCCGCGCCAAGGCGGAAGCGGCAGCCCGCATGCAGCCGCGCGAAGCCGCCTTCCTGCTTTTGGCCGACATCGAAGAGGCCGAAACCGGAGACCAGGGCCGCGTGCGCCACTGGCTGGCCCAGGCACTCAAGGCACCGCGCGATCCGGCCTGGGTCGCTGATGGTTTCGTGTCGGACAAATGGCTGCCGGTATCGCCGGTGACCGGCCACCTCGACGCCTTCGAATGGAAGGCGCCCTTCGGCCAGATCGAGGGTCCGCTCGAAGACGGTTCGACGCCTGCCTCGATCGAAACCGCCCTGAAGACCTTGCCGCCGCTGCGCGACGTCAGGCCGGAAAGCCCGGTCAACGACCATCGGATCATCGAACTGGAACGCGCCGCGACGATCGCCGAGGCTGTGCGCCCGACGCCGGCGCCGGCAAAACCGAAGCCCGTCGAACCCGCCAGCGGCAAAGCGCCTGCACCGGGCGAAGCGAAACCTTTCTTTGGCGGCCTGCCGGATGATCCCGGCGTTCGCGACCCCAGGGTGGACCCGGAACCCAAGACGCGGCTCCGCCTTTTCTGAAATGGAACGAAAACCGCATGTTCGAACGCTTTCAGGCCTTCTTCCAGAAGCTCACAGCCGACCACCCAAAGAAAGGTTTTGCCCCTGACGATCCGCGCATCGCAGTGGCCGCCCTCTGTATGCAGGTCATGGAAGCCGACGGTCAGATCAAAGCCAGCGAGAAGAAGCGGCTGCGCAAGCTGTTGAAGGAGCAATACGCGCTCGACGGCAAGCAGCTGGATGCCCTGATGGCGGCCGGCCTCGAGGCCGAAAGCACCGCCGTCGATTATTATCGCTTCACCGCCGACCTGAAACGCCACCTCAATACCGAGCAACGGCTGGAGCTGATCGGCATTCTCTGGGACATCGTCTATGCCGATGGCGAACGCAGCGAAATGGAGGACCATGTGATCTGGCGTATCGCCGATCTGCTCGGCGTCTCCTCCCGCGAGCGCATCCAGAAGCGGCAGGAAGCGGCCGCCAGGGTGACGGATGTCCGGGTAGCGCAAGATGATAGCGACTGAGCAAAAATCGGACCGCGACGGGCGTCCGATCCTCATCGTCCTGCATCAGGAGCGGTCGAGCCCCGGCCGTGTCGGCCAATTGCTCGTCGAAAAGGGCTATCGTCTCGATATCCGCCGCCCGGTTCTCGGCGAACCGCTGCCGACGACGCTTCAAGACCATGCCGGCGCCGTCGTCTTCGGCGGGCCGATGAGCGCCAATGATCCTGACGACTTCGTCAAGAAGGAGATCGGCTGGATCGACATTCCCTTGCGGGAAAAACGTCCCTATCTCGGTATCTGTCTCGGCGCGCAGATGCTGGTGCGTCATCTCGGCGGCAAGGTCCAGTCGAATGCCGACGGCTCGACGGAGATCGGCTGGTATCCGCTGCGCCCGACCGAGAAGGGCCGCCTGCTGATGCATTGGCCGAAGATGGTCTATCATTTCCACCGCGAAGGCTTCGAGCTGCCGCACGGCGCCGATCTTCTGGCTGAAGGCGACACCTATCCGAACCAGGCCTTCCGCTATGACGGCAACGCCTGGGGCCTGCAGTTCCACGCCGAACTGACCCGGGTGATGATGCATCGCTGGGTGGTGCACGGCGCGCACCGCTTCATCCTGCCGAACGCCCAGCAGGGCCGCGAACACCTCGAAGGCCGCATGCTGTTCGACGCGCCGCTGAAAGCCTGGTTGACCGAATTCCTCGATATCGTCTTCGAAGGCAAACCGGCAAAGGCCGCCTCTTCGATCACACTTCCGGCATAAAGGACTGCGTATCCGCCCTATCTCACGTGCTGGGCGCGTCGAGCGTATCGATCCTGCGCAATTTGGGGAAACTCGAAGCCCAGATCGCCGCCACCGCCAAAGTCCCGATTCCGCCGATAACGACCGCCGGCACCGCGCCGAAGATCGATGCCATCGTGCCCGCCCTGAATTCGCCGAGTTCGTTCGAAGCGCCGACGAAGACCATGTTGACCGCATTGACGCGGCCGCGCAGCTGATCGGGCGTCCAGAGCGCAATCAGGCTCTCGCGCACATAGACCGATACCATGTCGGCCGCCCCCATCAGCGCCAGCGCCGCGATCGAGACCTCGGTGTTAGTCGAGATGCCGAAGACGATGGTTCCCAAACCGAACAGGGCAACACCGATGAACATGTAGATACCGGCGCGGTGTTTGAGCGGATAGGCGGCGAGGAAGATCGCCATGACGATGGCGCCGAGCCCCGGTGCCGCGCGCAGCAGGCCGAGCCCCCAGGGGCCGAGCGTCAGGATATCGCGGGCGAAGATCGGCATCAGTGCCGTCGCGCCGCCAAGCAGAACGGCGAAGAGATCGAGCGAGATCGCCCCGAGCACGACCTTTTCGGCACGGATGAAACTGAAACCGCCGAGGATCATCGCCCAGCTCTTGGCCTCGCCCGTCGTCTTCTGTTCAGGCTTCGGGATCATGTAGAGGAGAGCCGCCCCGAGGATGGAAAAGACCACCGCCACCGTATAGGCGGTCGTCGCGCTGACGCCGTAGAGCAGACCGCCGATCACCGGCCCGGTGATTGCCGCGAGCTGCCAGGACGACGAATTCCAGGCGATCGCATTGGAAAGATCCTGCTCCGGCACCAGATTTGGAGCCAGCGACTGCACCGCCGGCGACATGAAGGCGCGTTCGATGCCGAAGATCAGAAGCACCGCGAAAACCGGCAGCGGCGTGAAAGTCCCCATTACAGTCATGATCAGCAGCACCAGCGTGCAGAGCGCACTCACCAGCGAGCAGAGGGCGGCGATTGCCCGGCGATTGTACCGGTCGGCCACCGAGCCGGTGACGAGCATGAGCAGCAGCGACGGCAGGAATTGCACGAGACCGATCAGGCCGAGATAGATCGCCTTGCCCGTCTGGTCGTACATCTGCCAGCCGACAGCGACGCTGACGATCTGCTGTGAGAAGGACAGCAGGAAGCGCGCTAGGAAGAACCGCGTGTAGGACGAATGCCGGAACGCGGCAAAACGGTCTCCGGTGGGCGAAAACGACATGGATGTTTTCCGAGGAGACGGGCGCGGGAATAGCTGAAAGGCCGCCCGTTAAACATGATTCACCGCGCGTTCCCACACGGCACTTGCTCGTTTAGTCGCCAATGTCTACATGTCTGTCAACAACGAATTGGAGAAGACGATGTTTGCGCTGTTTCAAACCATTGATTTGGCTTTGAATATTTACACCTGGATCCTGATTGCCAGTGCCATTTTTTCCTGGCTCTATGCCTTTAACGTCATCAACTCCAGCAATCAGTTCGTCAATTCGGTCGGCACATTCCTGTATAACGTCACCGAACCGGTGCTGAAGCCGATCCGCAGCCGGTTGCCGAACCTTGGCGGCATCGACATTTCGCCGATCATCCTGCTGCTGATCATTTTCTTCCTGCGCACCTTGCTTTGGACAACGCTGTATCCGCTGGTCGCTTGAGCCGTCCCTGGAGCCTTTTCGATGATCATGTCCGCCTCGCCGTCCGGCTTACGCCGAATGGCGGGCGTGACGCGATCGATGGCATCGAGGCGGATGGCGAGGGCGAAACGCACCTGAAGGCGCGCGTCACATCCGTCCCGGAAAAGGGCAAGGCCAACAAGGCCCTGATCCTTCTGGTCGCCCAATCGTTGCGCATCCCCAAATCCAGCATCAGCCTCGTCTCCGGCGACACTGCGCGCAATAAAATCCTCCGGATCGACGGCGACCCGGAGGATTTGGCAAAAAAGCTTGAAACGCTTTTAGGCTGAACAATCAGCCCTTCGTCTTCTTGGCGCGCTCGACGGCTTCGAGGATAAGCTGGCCGGCTTCCTTGGAATCGCCCCAGCCGAAGATCTTCACCCACTTGCCGGGTTCCAGATCCTTGTAGTGCTCGAAGAAGTGCTCGATCTGCTTCAGCGTGATCTCGGGAAGGTCGGTGTAGTCCTTGACCTTCTCATAGCGCAGCGTCAGCTTCGGCGACGGCACGGCGATGATCTTTTCGTCCTTGCCGGAATTGTCTTCCATCTTCAGGACGCCGATCGGGCGCACATTGATGACGCAGCCCGGAACCAACGGACGGGTGCTGGCGATCAGCACGTCGATCGGGTCGCCGTCTTCAGACAGCGTGTGCGGCACGAAACCATAATTGCCCGGATAGGTCATCGGCGTGTAGAGGAAACGATCGACAACCAGCGTGCCGGCTTCCTTGTCCATTTCATACTTGATGGGATGGCCGCCGACGGGAACCTCGACGATAACGTTGACGTCCTCAGGTGGATTATTACCGATGGAAATGGCGTCGATGCGCATAGGAACTCCCGCGGGGTTGAATTTCTCGCAGCCAGATAATCAGTTTCATCTCGCAACGCAACATTTGAGATCACCAATGCGTGATGGCATCGGCGCAAAGAACTCGAAACTTTCGAAGAGGGGCAGGCGATTACCGACCTAGCCGGTCAGTTCCAGATGAAGCCGATTTTCTTCAGCTGCTTGTGGTCGAAATTTTCCATGCCTTCGCAGAAATCGACACCGCCGTGATGGCGGTAGAACCGGCCGGCGCTCTCGTTTTCCTCGAGGCACCAGACGACCAGCCCGTTGCAGCCGAGCGACTTCAGCAGCCGGCGCGCCTCGCCGAACAGCATTCGGCCGAGGCCGATGCCCTGATATTCCGGCCGAAGATAGAGCTCGTAGATTTCGCCTTCCTGCGGCAAAGCGCGGGCGCGGTTGAGACCGAGCGTCGCGTAGCCGGCAACCGTTCCCGCGACATCGAGAACCAGGAGCGTCGCCGGTCCACGCGTCGCCTTGCGCCACCAGTTTTCACCGCGGCGTTCGATCATTTGCGTCAGCGCCCGATGCGGGATAATGCCTGCGTATGTGTGCTGCCAGGCAAGCCTGTGCGTTTCCGATATGGCTCGGGCATCGTGTGGTTCGGCCCGCCGAACATCGATCGACAACGTCTTCATAACGTTTACTCTGGTCCCGCCGAAGGCAATTAACCATATGCAGCCAGCGCATCGTGATCGATTGCCCACAGACTTGATATGTGGACGACAGATAAAATTTAACGCTTTTTTAACGATTGTCACAAGTCGGAATCAGCGCGGCGCACAATAAAAAACCCCGGCACGAAGGCCGGGGTTTCAAAGGGTGCTTTGAAGCTCTCAGAGAGCCGCTTTCGACTTCTCGAAACGCTTGCGATCGTTTGCGTCGAGATACATCTTGCGCAGGCGAATATTCTTCGGCGTCACTTCCATCAGCTCGTCTTCCTGGATCCAGGAAAGCGCACGATCGAGCGTCATGCGGATCGGCGGCGTCAGCTTGACGGCTTCGTCCTTGCCGGCGGCGCGGATATTGGTCAGCTGCTTGCCCTTCAGGACATTCACTTCAAGGTCGTTGTCGCGCGTATGGATGCCGATGATCATGCCGGCATAGACCTTTTCACCCGGCTCGATGATCATCGGGCCGCGGTCTTCCAGGTTGAACATCGCATATGCGACGGCTTCGCCGGGAGCATTGGCGAGCAGCACGCCGTTGACGCGGCCACCGATCACGCCCTTGTAGGGCTGGTAGTCGTGGAACAGGCGGTTCATGATCGCCGTGCCGCGCGTATCCGTCAGCAGTTCCGACTGGTAGCCGATCAGGCCGCGGGTCGGTGCGTAGAAACGCAGGCGGAGGCGATTGCCGCCCGACGGACGCAGCTCGACCATTTCGGCCTTGCGCTCGGACATCTTCTGGACGACGACACCGGAATGTTCTTCATCGACGTCGACGACGACTTCTTCGATCGGCTCCAGAAGCTGTCCGCTTTCATCCTTGTGCATGACGACGCGCGGTCGCGACACGGCAAGCTCGAAGCCTTCGCGACGCATTGTTTCGATGAGAACGGCGAGCTGAAGTTCGCCGCGGCCGGACACGTAGAACGAATCCTTGCCTTCGGCTTCTTCGATCTTCAGGGCGACGTTGCCTTCGGCTTCCTTGAAGAGACGGTCGCGGATGACGCGTGAGGTCACCTTGTCGCCTTCGGTGCCCGCCAGCGGGCTGTCGTTGACGATGAAGGACATGGTGACCGTCGGTGGGTCGATCGGCTGGGCCTTCATGGCTTCCGAGACGGCCGGGTCGCAGAACGTATCGGCGACAGTACCCTTGGAGAGGCCGGCGATCGCGACGATGTCGCCCGCATGGGCTTCGTCGATTGCCGTGCGCTCGATGCCGCGGAAGGCGAGGATCTTGGAGATGCGGCCGGTTTCGATCAGCTTGCCGTCCTGGCCGAGAACCTTGACGGCTTGGTTCGGCTTGATCGAGCCCGATGCGATGCGGCCGGTGATGATACGGCCGAGGAAGGGGTTGGCTTCGAGGATCGTGCCGATCATCCGGAACGGGCCTTCTTCGACCGTCGGCTCCGGAACATGCTTGAGCACCAGGTCGAGAAGCGGTGCAAGGCCCTCATCCTTCGGCCCTTCCGGATTGACGTTCATCCAGCCGTCGCGGCCCGAACCGTAGAGGATCGGAAAGTCGAGCTGCTCGTCGGTCGCGTCGAGATTGGCGAAAAGATCGAAGACTTCGTTGATGACTTCTTCGTGGCGGCCGTCCGGACGGTCGATCTTGTTGATCGCGACGATCGGGCGAAGGCCGACCTTCAGCGCCTTGCCGACGACAAACTTGGTCTGCGGCATCGGGCCTTCGGACGCATCGACGAGAACGATCGCGCCGTCCACCATCGAGAGAATGCGCTCGACCTCACCGCCGAAGTCGGCGTGGCCGGGCGTATCGACGATGTTGATACGCACACCTTTCCACTCGACCGAGGTTGCCTTGGCGAGAATGGTGATGCCGCGTTCTTTTTCGAGATCGTTCGAGTCCATCACGCGTTCAGCGACACGCTGATTTTCGCGGAACGAGCCGGACTGCTTGAGAAGCTCATCCACCAGGGTCGTCTTGCCATGGTCAACGTGCGCGATGATCGCGATATTGCGAAGTGCCATATGTGAAATCTCTGAGGCTGCGGCGCACGCTCTTGAGGACGCGCCTATTGGTTTGGGGCGTCCATACAGTTTTTTTTGCGTTTGCGAAAGAGGGGAACGCGCAAAAGCTGCGGCATGGCTGCCGCCATGCCGCATCGAAGCGTGTCATCAAATTGTCTTAGGCGTCGCTGCCTGTCAATTCCTCGAAGGTCGAAAGTCCCTTTTTGACCAGCATCGCATCCGGGCTCGGCAGCTTGCCGCGGAAAGCCTTGTAGGCGTCCTCCGGATCGACCGAGCCGCCGACGGAATAGATGTTTTCCTTGAGCTTGCGCGCCATCTCGCCGTTGAAGGCGTCGCCCGTCTCCTCGAAGGCGGCAAAGGCGTCGGCGTCGAGCACCTCCGACCACATGTAGGAGTAATAGCCGGCCGAATAACCGCCGGAGAAGATATGCTGGAAGTGCGGCGTCGCGTGGCGCATGACGATCGACTTCGGCATGCCGATCTCGGCCAGCACCTCGGCCTGCACCGCCATCGGGTCGGCGACCGCCTCTCGCGTGTGAAAGGCCATATCAACAAGCGCCGACGAGGTGAACTCGACGGTGTTGAAGCCGGCATTGAAAGTGCGCGCGGCCAACACCTTGTCGAGCAGCGCCTGCGGCATCGGCTCGCCGGTTTCGACATGCACGGCATAACGCTTCAAAATAGCGGGCACTGTCAGCCAGTGCTCGTAGAGCTGTGAGGGAAGCTCGACGAAATCGCGCGAAACGCCGGTGCCGGAGACCGAGGGGTAGGTGACATTCGACAGCATGCCGTGCAGCGCGTGGCCGAATTCGTGGAACAGCGTGCGCGCATCGTCGAGCGACAGCAGCGCCGGTTTGCCCTCGGCCGGCTTGGCGAAGTTGCAGACATTGTAGATGATTGGCAGCTCGCCGTGGCGGCCATTCTTCAGTTCGAGCCTGTGCTGCGATTGCAGCGAGCTCATCCAAGCGCCCGATCGTTTCGAGCCGCGGGCGAAATAATCGCCGAGGAAGAGGGCGACCAGCCGGTCTTCGCGGTCCCGGATCTCAAACACCCTGACATCCGGGTGATAGGCGGCCACGCCCTTCTTCTCGACGGCGCGGATACCGAACAGCCGTTGGGCCACGTCGAAGCAGGCCTCGATGATCTTCTCGAGTTGCAGATAGGGCTTGAGCTCGGCTTCGGAAAAATCGAATTTCCGCGCCCTGATCTTTTCGGCGTAATGGCGCCAGTCCCAGGGCATCACCTCGTGGTTACGCCCCTCCTCGGCGATCAGCGCCGCGATATCGGCCTCCTCCTCGCCGGCACGTTTCACCGCCCGCGCCCAGACGGCTTTGAGCAGGTCGTTCACCGCCTCCGCCGTCTTTGCCATCGTGTTGTCGAGCTTCAGCTCGGCGAAATTGCCGTAACCGAGCAGGCTCGCCACCCGATGGCGCAGCGCCAGCGTTTCCTTGATGACGCCGCGATTGTCCGTTTCGCCGTCATTTTCGCCGCGCGCCACCCAAGCCTTGAAAGCCTGCTCGCGCAGATCGCGGCGCTCCGAAAAGGTGAGGAACGGCTCGATGATCGAGCGCGACAGCGTCACCGCATATTTGCCCTCGTCGCCGCGTTCGCGCGCCGCCGCGGCCATCGCGTCGCGCAGAAATGCCGGCAGCCCGTCGAGTTCGGCCCCATCGGAAAGCACCAAGGCCCAGGCCTTCTCATCGGCAAGCACGTTCTGGCCGAATTGCGTGCCGAGACCGGCAAGCTTTTCATTCATCTCGGCGAGTTTCTCCTGCTCGGCCTTCTCGAGCTTGGCGCCCGATTTGACGAAGCCTTTCCAGTGGCGCTCCAGCACGCGTGTCTGTTCGAGCGTCAGGCCGAGGCTTTCGCGTTTTTCCCAGAGCGTGTCGATGCGGGCAAAGAGCGCGGCATTCATGCCGATCTTCGAATAGTGGCGCGACATCTTCGGCGAGATCTCCCGCTCCAGCGCCTGGATCACATCATTGGTATGCGCGCCCGCCTTGTTCCAGAACAGCGCCGAAACGCGCGACAGTGCATCGCCGGCGATCTCCAGCGCCGTGACCGTATTGTCGAATGTCGGCGCCTCGGCATTTTCGGCGATCTCGTCGATCTCCCGTTCATGGGCGGCAAGCGCCGCTTCGAAGGCGGCGGCGAAATCGCCGTCATCGACAGCATCGAAACGCGGCAGGCCGTGAAGGCCGTCCCAAGTCACCAGCGCCGGATTGAAATCATGGGGAGAAGGCATCGGAGAATTCCTTTTTGGCATGCACGGGTTCGTCAATATAGGAGAGCTGTCGTAGAATTGGTATGCGGCAAGGACCTTTTGCCTCGCCTGCAAAATCTGGTGGACAAAAATTGACGCGCGAAAATTAACCATTCTTTAACGATTGACGCGAATCACGGGCGGGCGCTAGTTTTCCCATGTTTCTTCCTGCACGGGGACATGCGCCATGGAAATTTTTTCTGTGCGGTCTTCTCAGAGTTTGCTATTTAAAAACAACCCTAATAACGCAAAAAGTTCGAAGACCTCTGATATTGAATTCGAGACCCGAGCTCCCGCCCCGGCCCCGTTCCAGATCGACGACAATAGTGATGAAAGTCCGGATTTCACTGCGGTCAGCCCTGGTGAACTGCGCAACTACGCGCGTCAGAGTTTCGACAGCGGCGTGATCGATCAGAACACCTACGCTGCGATCTCCGAGCCTCTGCCGATGCACGCGATCGATCCGCTCGGCAACGTCATCGACCTCTCCAGCGTCACCGACGGCACGAGCTTCAACTTTCTCGATTATTACAAAAGTCAGTTGCAGATCGCCACATCGATCGGCGATCCCGATGAAGTCCAGACGCTGAAATCGATCGTCGATTTCCTGGATAGTTGAATCAGGCCTTGCGCCAGCCGATGAGGCCGGGCGTTGCGTGCCAGAGTGCCTGTGCGGCAAACCCCATGAAGAGGACGCCGGAGCAGCGCACGATCAGCCGCTCATGGGCGCGATAGAAGCGGCGAACCGCGCCGGCGCCGATGATGCCGATCAGGATGATGTCGGCCGTCACGAAACCGACGAAGGACACGCAGAGAAGCATCGGCAAGGCCTCGAAATCAAGCGCCCCGGCCGAGCCCGCGACCAGTGCGGTGAAGGTGGCGAGCGCCACGGGATAGCCCTTTGGATTGGTGACGCCGAAGATCAGCCCGCGGCGAAACGGCCGCTCGACCACCACCAGAGCCTGTCCCTCGGCTTTCGGCTTGGCATTGACGGCGCTCCAGCCGATCCAGGCAAGGTAGAAGCCGCAGGCAAGGCCGAGCAGGTCGAAGACGAAGGTTCCGATGGTCTTGGCGCCGACGATCGCGATCAGCGCCAGTGACGACCAGATGAGATCCCCGACCAGATGCCCCATCATGAAAAAAGCGCCGGCCTTGCGGCCCTGCCCGGCACCGATGCCGAGCAGCTGCAGAAAGGCCGGTCCCGGAATGAGCACGTAGAAGAGCGCCGCCAGGAAGGCGCCGAAGACCAGGGACTGAGTCATGGAGATGCTCCGGAGGATGACCGCGGTAGAGTAAGCCATCCCGGGTATCCGTCAAGGGCGGTTAAATGGCGATGTAAAGCGGCATGGATGAGCATCGAGAGGGTGGTTCTCATTTTCGCTGGGTACCGGCCTGGGCTTTCGGCAAGTAAATTTCGCCCATTCGATCAAGGCTTTCCCTTGATTGCCAACCGACTGCCGGCATCACCGAGGTCGAAGGCTAAAGTGACGCAACTTCAAGAGGGTGAACATGATGGACAGACTCTTCTATATCGGCGTGTCAGCCGCTCTGTTTGCGGCCTTTGCCTTTTCGCTCAACTTTGTTGTTCCCTTCATCATCGGTGATTATTCCACCTTTGATTTCGCCCTCATCCGTCATGTTGTCTCGGGTCTGGTCGGGCTATACATTCTGTTTTCGGAAAAGCGCGTCGTGCGCCATCTCACACTTCGGAACTGTTTACAGGCCATCTGGCTCGCCTTCATCGGATATGTCGGTTACTTCCTGACGGTGACGGGAGCAGCCGTCTTTGCCGGCCCCGTGATCGCTCCGGCCTTTCTCGGTCTGGTGCCGATCGTGTTGATGGTCATTGGCAATCGACGTCAGGGATCATTGCCGTGGCGGTCCCTCATGGCGCCTTTGGCGCTTGTGCTGGCCGGCCTTATCCTCGTCAACGGCACGGCATTCACGGCTCAGGGATTGAACTCCGTCGAATCCTTGTGGGTTGGCGTGCCGCTGGCGCTCGCTGCCGTGGGACTTTGGGTCTGGTTCGCTCTCACCAATCAGGCTGCACTCGCCGCTCGCCCGGAAATGCCCTCCGGTGTGTGGTCGGCCCTGATATTGGTCGGAGGTGGCGTCTTGATGCTGGCCTTCTATCCCGTCGGTGCCGCAATGGACCTCTTCCAGCTTCCAGCACTGGGATTCGGCTGGAGTGCCGCCGGCAACTTGTATGTTTGGGGTGCGTCTTTCGCGCTGCTGGCAACCGCAGGCGGCGTCTGGGCCTGGAACATTGCCTCACGCAGCCTGCCCGTTGCCCTGGCTGCGCAGCTGATCGTTTCGGAAACAGCCTTCGGTGTCATCGGCGGACTTATCGTGCACGCTCGTTGGCCAACACCGATCGAAGTCGCTGGGGTGGTAGTCCTGATCGCTGGCGTTGTTCTGTCAGTACGAATTTTCTATGCTCGCCTATTTGCCCCGGTAAGGACATTGCTTGCGCAGGAGTGATCTCTGGACGCTGGCCACTCAAATTCTTCGATCGAACACAGCGACCGGCGTCTTCAGCCGATAGAGCGTCGTCGGTCGCCGGGCCCGCTCGGTCTGTCGTTTTTCGCCCTCGACCACTTCGAGCAGATCAAGATCGTTGACCTTGCGGCGAAAGGCGCTTTGGTCCAGCCGCTCGCCCATCACCGTCTCATAGATTGCCTGCAGTTCCGACATCGTGAAGACCTCGGGAAGCAGCCTTGCCGGAATGGTCGAGTAGGCGCCCTTGCCGCGCAGCCGCGCCAGCGCGGCGATGACGATCTCCTGATGGTCGAAGGGCAGTTCGCCTGCGGTCTCGACCGGCCGCAATTCCAGGGGGCTGGCGGCACCCTCCAACGCTCCCTGCGGGACCAGCGCAAAATAGGCGATCGATACCGACCAGTCGCGAGGATCTCGCCGCGCCGAAGCGAAGGTCGCCAGCTGTTCGAAGAAAATGCCCTCAAGCCCTGCCTTGGCCTTGAGGATGCGCCGCACCGCCGACTCCGCATCGGCGTCCTCGTCAACGTGCAGATAGCCGCCGATCAGCGCCGGAACGCCGGCAAAGGGCTCGGCGGGCCGCGGCAGCAAGGCCACGCATAATCGTCCTTGGTGCAGCGTCAGCAAGACGATGTCGACCGTCACGATCGGCCGCGCGAATTCAGCTTCTGCCATTGGCATCTTTCTGGTGAGCGTTCCGGGCTTTCATAACGGCCAATCATAAAAATAACAATTTGCAAATAGCAATTTGCAAAATGCAATTTGCAAGTCTATATGATTGCTAACGAGGGCAGCGGGCAGAACCTGCAAGCCTGATCGCCAAGGCAACAGCAAAGGAGTGATGCCATGGGTATGGGACGTTTCAGCACAGCCGACTGGGCGGCCTACAACGCACGCCATGTGGATGGCCGCAGCCGATCCGAAGTATTCGGCGCCACCGGCATCGACCCCCGGTTCGATCCGGCGCGCTTTCCCACCCGCGAGAGCCGCGACAGCGGCTACAATCCGCAGTCGACTCCGATTATTCTCGCCTCGGATGTGACCGGCTCGATGGGCATGATCGCCCACGAGCTCATGCGCGGCGGGCTCATCACACTGACATCGGAGATCTATGACCGCCGGCCGGTATCCGATCCGCATATCATGGTGGCGGCGATCGGAGATGCGTATACCGATACCGCACCGCTGCAGGCCACCCAGTTCGAGGCCGACATCTCGCTTGCCAGCCAGATCCGCGCCCTGTGGCTCGAAGGCAATGGCGGCGGCAATGACGGCGAGAGCTACAGCGCCGCCCACCTTCTGGCAGCCCTCAAAACCTCGACCGATGCCTTCGAGAGGCGCGGCCGCAAAGGCTATCTTTTCACCATTGGCGACGAGCCGGTTCACAATGGCCTGACTGCCGACCAGATCGCTCGCATCTTCGGCATCGAACCGCCGCGCGGTCTGAGCGCCCGAGAATGCCTGGCGATGGCGCAGAGAGCCTATGAGGTCTTCCACATCGTCATCCGCGAGGGTTACGCAGCCGCGCGGCTCGATCGGGTGCTGGCGAGCTGGCAGCCCTTGCTGCCAGGCCGGACCTTCGTGCTCGATGACCACAGGCGCATCGCCGAACTGGTGGTGTCGATCATCGAGATCACCGAGGGCCGGGATGCCGGCGAGGTGGCCGCCAGCTGGCCGGGTGCGGCTGCCGCAGTCGTCGCCAAGGCCATCGGCGAACGCCCGAAGCGGCGCCTATTGCCGTTCTTCTAAGCCGGGAAAGTGCGAGACGCTTTCCGGGGGATTTAAAAACAAAAGGTTGGAGCGGTTCTGAGCACCCACAAAAAGCTGAACCGCTCCGGCCCCAAATCGTAGAGAACAAAAGCCCGGCGCGCTCCGGGAACCATTTTGAGGAGCAGAAGATGAGCACTCGAGCACAGGCCGTGATCGGCGCGCTTTATGGCGACGAAGGCAAGGGGCTGATGGTCGATCGCCTTGCCGCGGCCACGCCGAGGGCCGTGGTAGTTCGCAGCAATGGCGGCGCTCAGGCCGGCCACACCGTGGTCGATCCCGCTGGCCGCCGCCATGTCTTCCATCACATCGGCTCGGGCAGCTTTGCCGGGGCCGCCACGCATTTCAGCCGCTTTTTCGTCGCCCATCCGATGCTGCTGCTCGGCGAGCTGGCGGATCTCAGCCAGCTCGGGGCGAGGCCTGAGATCAGCAGCGACCCGCGGGCACCGATCACCACGCCCTTCGACGTCATCATCAACCAGGCCTTGGAGCTGGCGCGCGGCACTGCCCGTCACGGCAGCTGCGGCCTCGGCTTCGGCGAGACCATCGAGCGCAATCTGCACCCGGATTTCGCCCTCTCGACCAAGGATCTGTTCCGCCCCGATCTGCACGCCCGCCTTGTTTCGATCCGCGATGCCTGGGTGCCTATCCGGCTGGCCGCGCTCGGCATCACCGCCCTGCCCGCAGAACTGGCCGCCGCGCTGCCCGACGACACCACCATCGCCCGCTTCGAGGCCGATTGCGCCGCCTATCTCGACTGCGTCACGCTCTGGCCCGACCGACGGCTGTGCGAACGCGGTGCCGTCATTTTCGAGGCGGCGCAGGGCCTCGGGCTCGATCAGGATTGTGGCGCCTTCCCCCACGTCACCCGCTCGAATACCGGGCTCGCCAATATGCTCGCTATTGCAGCCGAAGCCGGCATCACCGAACTCGAAGCAACATATGCGACACGCTGCTACACCACCCGGCACGGCGCAGGCCCCCTCAAGGGGGAAACTCCGACACTTCCCGGCGTCAATGTCGTCGACCCCACCAACGCGCCGAACGAGTGGCAAGGGTGCCTGAGGCTCGCCCCGCTTGATCTCGGCCTGTTGCGTGAGGCCATAACCCGCGATCTGACGGTGGACCGCAACGGTACCACGGTTAGAGCCGGACTGACGGTGACCTGCCTCGATCAGGCGGAGGACGGGTTTGCCGTGACGGATTGCGAAGAGCTGATACGGCTTGATCCTGCGAAAGCCGCGTCTGAGATAGCCGGTCTTGTCGGCCTGCCGCTCTGGGCCGAAAGCTGGGGACCGAGTCGCGGTGACGTCAGGCCGTGCTTGGATGCAGCTGCCGCGTGAATCACCGGCAATAAATAGAGCCCGCGCGGCAATGCCGGCGGGCTCCAACCAGTTCGAAAGCGAACCCGGGATTTACTTCGCGAGGTTGCGCTTCCCGAGCGTGCGCAGGCGCAACGCGTTGAGCTTGATGAAGCCGGCTGCGTCCTTCTGGTCGTAGGCGCCCTGATCGTCCTCGAAGGTGACGAGCTTGTCGGAATAGAGCGACTTTTCGCTTTCGCGGCCAATGACCATGACATTGCCTTTGTAGAGCTTCAGCGTCACTTCGCCTTCGACATGCTCCTGGCTCTTGTCGATCAGTGCCTGCAGCATCTCGCGCTCCGGCGAGAACCAGAAGCCGTAATAGATCAGCTCGGCGTAACGCGGCATGATCTCGTCCTTGAGATGCGCAGCCCCGCGATCGAGCGTGATCGATTCGATGGCGCGATGCGCCGAGAGCAGGATCGTGCCGCCGGGCGTTTCGTAAACGCCGCGCGACTTCATGCCGACGAAACGGTTCTCGACGAGGTCGAGACGGCCGATGCCGTTGTCGCGGCCGTAATTGTTGAGCGTTGCCAGCAGCGTCGCCGGCGACATCTCGACGCCGTTGATCGAGACGGCATCGCCCTTGCGGAAGCCGACCTTTATCACCGTCGCCTTGTCGGGCGCGGCCTCAGGCGAGATCGTGCGCATATGCACATATTCCGGCGCCTCCTGGGCGGGGTCCTCGAGAACCTTGCCCTCGGAAGAGGAATGCAGAAGGTTGGCGTCGACGGAGAATGGCGCCTCGCCCTTCTTGTCCTTGGCGACGGGGATCTGATGCTGTTCGGCGAAGGCGAGCAGGTCGGTGCGGCTCTTGAAGGACCAATCGCGCCACGGCGCGATGATCTTGATGTCGGGGTTCAGGGCATAGGCTGAGAGTTCGAAACGAACCTGGTCGTTGCCCTTGCCGGTGGCGCCGTGGGCGATCGCATCCGCACCCGTCTTGCGGGCGATATCGATCAGATGTTTGGAAATCAGCGGCCGGGCGATCGAGGTGCCGAGCAGGTAGACGCCTTCGTAAACGGCATTGGCACGGAACATCGGGAAGACGAAATCGCGCACGAATTCCTCGCGCACATCCTCGATGTAGATCTCCTTGATGCCGAGCATCTCGGCTTTCTTGCGCGCCGGCTCCAGCTCTTCGCCCTGGCCGAGATCGGCGGTGAAGGTGACGACTTCGGCGCCGAGTTCCGTCTGCAGCCACTTCAGGATGATCGAGGTGTCGAGGCCGCCGGAATAGGCGAGAACGACTTTCTTCACGTCTTTGTATGATGCCATGATGATGAGGTCCGTTGCATAAAAAGGCCGGCGAAAACCCGGTGTCGCGGCACTTTTAGCGAGATTGGCGCGTGACGCAAGGGCAAGTGCCAAGCCGCCGGCGCGATAGCGTTGACAGCGCCAAAGCGGAGCCCATATTCGCCAACGTCCGAGCAATGATCGAGGAGGGGCTCCCCGTGACCAATATTCAAGACATTTTCAAGAAATCCAATGTTGCCGTCGTCACCGGCGGGGCGTCCGGCATCGGCCTGGCGGCGGCGAAATATTTCGCCGGGCGCGGCATGAGCGTCGCCATCGCCGATCTCGGCGGCGATCGGCTGGCCGAGGCCGCCGACCAACTCAAGGCCATTGCCGGCGAGGAAAATGTGATGGCGGTCGAAACCGACGTCGCATCCAGGGACTCGCTGGAGGCGCTCGAACGTGCCGTGCTCCAGCGTTTCGGCCGCGTGCACGTGCTGATGAACAATGCCGGCATCGGCCCGGAAACCTCGATCTTCAGCCCACAGGCCAACTGGGACCATATCTTCGCCGTCAACCTGATGGGCGTCATCAACGGCACGCGCACCTTCGGCCCGAAGATGCTGTCGCACGGCGAGCCCGGCCTGATCATCAACACCGGTTCGAAACAGGGCATCACCACGCCGCCCGGCAATCCCGCCTACAATATCTCCAAATCGGGCGTGAAGGTCTTTACCGAAGCGCTGGAGCATGAGCTTCGCAACATCGACGGCGGCAAGATCTCCGCCCATCTTCTGATCCCCGGCTTCGTCTTCACCGGCCTCACCAAGGGCGACCGCGCGGAAAAACCGGCCGGCGCCTGGACACCGGAGCAGACCGTCGACTTCATGGTCGAAAGCCTCGAGCGCGGCGATTTCTATATCCTCTGCCCCGACAACGATGTGGCCCGGCCGGTCGACGAACGCCGAATGGCCTGGGCGGCCGGCGACATCATCGAGAATCGCCCGCCGCTGTCGCGCTGGCACAAGGACTATGCCGATAAGTTCAAGGCCTTCCTCGAACAGAAGTGATCGGCGGCACTGCATATCATCAGGACGTGTGCAGCGGTTCCGGGAGAACGATATGCACAAAACAAACAGCGAGTGCGCGTCGCATGAATCAAGCTTCATGCGACGCGCATGAGAAGGTTTGATTGGTAATTTTCCGAAAGCCGGATAAGAGATCGTCAGGTCTTTCCGGCTTTCGGAGTGTGCCATGGATTTCCTGCCCAGCCTGCCGACGCTGCTCGGCTTTGCCGCCGCGACGCTGCTGCTCGCGGCGACCCCCGGCCCCGACATGACGCTGTCGATCAGTCGCGCGCTCGCCCAGGGCAAGTATGCAGCACTCTTCGTCGTGGTCGGCACCAGTCTCGGCATCGTCGTTCACACCATGCTGGTCGCCTTCGGCATTTCGGCGCTGATCACTGCCTCGCCGAGCGCCTTCCTGATCCTGAAAACCGGCGGCGCCGGCTATCTGCTCTGGCTGGCGGTGCAGGCGATCCGCTTCGGCTCGAAGCTCACCGTCGCCAAGGTCGAGGAACAGAAGGGCACAGTGCTTTCGAACATCTCGTCTGGCTTCTGGGTCAATCTTCTGAACCCCAAGGTCATTATTTTCTTCATGACCTTCCTGCCGCAATTCGTCAGCGCCGGCGATCCCGCCGTCACGCAGAAGCTGCTGTTCCTCGGGCTTTGCTTCATTCTGATCGGCATGCCCGTCAATGCCAGCGTGATCTTCGCCGCCGACTGGCTGGCTTCCTGGCTGCAGAACAACAGAAAGGTGCTGCGCGGCATGGACTATACCTTCGCCGGCGTCTTCTCGATCTTCGCCGCGAAAATCCTGCTCACGCAGGCCAGATGATCAGCACCATGTCAGGCCAATTAGCCGATCAGCACGCTGTCAGCGCTAGCCGATCAGCAAAGCATCGTCGTCGAGCGTCTGGCCGCGCATCTTGCGGAACATCGCGATCAGATCCTCGACCTGCAGGTTCTTTCTGTTGTCGCCCGCGACATCGAGAACGATCTCGCCGCCATGCAGCATGATCGTGCGATGGCCATAGTCCAGCGCCTGGCGCATCGAATGCGTCACCATCATCGTCGTCAGCTTGCGCTCGGCCACGATCTTCTGCGTCAGGTTCATCACGAATTCCGCCATCCCAGGGTCGAGTGCGGCCGTATGTTCGTCGAGCAGCAGCACTTCCGAGCCGGCAAGTGTGGCCATGACGAGCGAAACCGCCTGACGCTGCCCGCCGGATAGCAGATCCATGCGGTCCTTCAGCCGGTTTTCCAGCCCGAGATTGAGTTCGGCGATCCGCTCGCGGAAATAGTCGCGCCTGCTGCCCCCGAGCGCCGGCGCAAGTCCGCGCTTCTCGCCGCGGCGGGCGGCCAGAGCAAGATTTTCCTCGATCGACAGCGAACCGCAGCTTCCCGTCAGCGGATCTTGGAAGACCCGCGCGACGAGACCGGCGCGTGATGCCGTCGACTTGCGCGTCACCTCGTTCTTGCCGATCAGCACCTGCCCCTCGCTCGGCAGGACATCGCCGGCGAGCACGCCGAGCAGCGTCGATTTGCCGGCGCCGTTGGAGCCGATGACGGTAACGAAGGAGCCCTGCTCGATGGTCAGGCTGACACCGTTCAGCGCCTGCTTCTGCAGCGGCGTACCGCGCCCGAAAACGACCTTGATGTCCTTGACGCTGATCATGAT
This sequence comes from Rhizobium redzepovicii, assembly GCF_019793435.1. GTDB lineage: Bacteria > Pseudomonadota > Alphaproteobacteria > Rhizobiales > Rhizobiaceae > Rhizobium > Rhizobium redzepovicii. Next base: position 66,067 of record NZ_JAILYH010000005.1, read on the forward strand.
GCAGCACCTCCGCGAAGACGGGGAAGGATGAGCGCCACGGTGACCAGCACTGCCGTCACGAAATTGAGGTCGGAGGCCTGCAGGCCGATGACGTCGCTGGACAGCGCCAGCTGGATCGCAATGCGATAGAGGATCGAGCCGAGCACGCAGCCGATCAACGCGATCAACAGGCCGCGGCGACCAAGCAGCGTCTCGCCGATGATGACGGCGGCCAGACCGACGACGATCGTGCCGACACCCGAGGTGACGTCGGCAAAGCCGTTGGTCTGGGCAAACAGCGCACCGCCGAACGCCACCAGCGCATTCGAGATCGCCATGCCGAGATAGATCTGCCGGCTGGTATCGACACCCTGCGCCCGGGCCATCCGCGCATTGGCGCCGGTCGCCCGCATGGCAAGCCCGGCATCGCTTTCCAGGAAGCGCCAGACCAGGACGAGGGCGACGATCACGAGAACGCCGACGAAGAGCGGCCGCACGTAGAAATCGCGCAGGCCATGGCCGAAGAACGGGCTGATCATCGTATCGGCATTGATGAGGGCGACGTTGGGTTTGCCCATCACGCGCAGATTGACGGAAAACAGCGCGATCATCGTCAGGATCGAGGCGAGCAGATTGAGGATCTTGAAGCGCACGTTGAGCAGCGCCGTCACCATGCCCGCGGCCGCACCCGCCGCCATCGCGACCACAGCCGCAAGCCAGGCATTGACGCCGGCAATGATCAGCACCGCGGTCACCGCTGCACCAAGCGGAAACGAGCCGTCGACAGTCAGATCGGGAAAGTCGAGAATGCGGAAGGCGAGATAGACGCCGAGAGCGACGAAGGAATAGACCAGACCGAGCTCGACGGCCCCCCAAAATGCGATTTGGCTCAAGGCTTTCAGCCCCTTTTGTTACCGTTCCGCCCGTCGCGAAACCGCAGCTTTTTAATACTTCAGCCGCCCCCGCGCAAACGGGAGCGGCTGAATGTGAATGGTCGATCGAACGACGGCCGATTATTCGATGACCTTGTTGGCGCGGGAAAGCACGCTCTCGGGCAGAGTGACGCCCATCTTGGCCGCCGCCGCCTTGTTGACGACGAGGTCGCTGCCGGCAGCGGTCTTGACCGCGATATCGCCCGGGTTTTCGCCCTTCAGCACCCGCACGACGATCTCGCCAGTCTGCTTCCCGACATCGTAATAGTTGAAGCCGAGGGCGGCGACCGAACCGCGCGAAACCGAATCCGTATCGGCGGTGAAGAGCGGCAGCTTGCTTTCTTCGGCAACCGCGACGGCGCCTTCGAGTGCGGAGATGATCGTGTTGTCGGTCGGGATGTAGATCGCATCGGCGCGGCCGACGAGGGCGCGGGCCGCGCCCTGGACCTCGGCCGACTTGGTGGCGGCTGATTCCACAACCTTCAGGCCCGCCTTTTCGGCTTCGGCCTTCAGCACGGCAAGCAGCGAAACGGAATTGGCCTCACCGGAATTGTAGAGATAGCCGATGGTTTTCACATCGGGCAGGATTTCCTTGATCAGCGCCAGATGCTCGGCGACCGGCGACATGTCGGAAAGGCCGGTGACGTTGCCGCCTGGTTTGTCCATGTTCTTGACGAGCTGAGCGCCGAGCGGGTCGGAGACCGCTGTGAAGACGACCGGAATGTCGCGCGTCGAGGAGACGACCGCCTGAGCAGAGGGCGTGGAGATCGGCACGATGACATTCGGCTCGTCGCCGGCAAACTGGCGGGCGATCTGAGCTGCCGTCGCCGGATTGCCCTGCGCCGACTCGAACACGAATTTCAGGTTCTCGCCCTCCTTATAGCCGGCGGCCGTCAGCGCATCGAGAACGCCCTTGCGGGCCGCATCCAGCGCCGGATGCTCGACGATTGCCGTCACGGCGACCGTGACGTTGTCAGCCTTTGCGGGCAGGGAAAGGGCCAAACTGGCGGCAAGAGCGAGCAGAATCGGGCGCATTTGTATCCTCCTGATTGATTTTGGCGGCACTATTAGGAAAAGCGCATGCTTAAATCAATGCAGGAGAATTGTAGCGAGGATCAAACTTGCTGATCAGTCGTCGGCGCCGTGATTGGCGATCATCATCGCCTCGAAGGCCAGGCGCTCGGTCTTGCGCATGCGTTCGGACTCCGATTTCAGCTGGCCGCAGGCGGCAAGAATGTCGCGCCCGCGCGGCGTGCGGATCGGCGAGGCGTAACCGGCCGAATTGATGAAATCGGCGAACTTCTCGATCTGCTCCCAGTCGGAACACTGATAATTGGTGCCGGGCCAGGGATTGAACGGAATGAGATTGATCTTCGCCGGCACGCCTTTCAGCAGCTTGATCAGCCCCTTGGCGTCTTCGAGGCTGTCGTTGACATCCTTCAGCATCACATATTCGAAGGTGATGCGCCGCGCATTGGAAAGGCCGGGATAGGCTTTGCACGCCTCGATCAGCTCCTTCAGCGGATACTTCTTGTTGATCGGCACGAGAATGTCGCGCAGGTCGTCGCGCACCGCATGCAGCGAGATCGCCAGCATGACGCCGATCTCCTCGCCGGTGCGGAAGATTTCCGGCACGACGCCGGAGGTTGAAAGCGTCACGCGACGCCTGGAGAGCGACAGGCCGTCGCCATCCGTGGCGATCAGCAATGCCTGCTTGACGGCGTCAAAATTATAGAGCGGCTCGCCCATGCCCATCATCACGATATTGCTGACCTTGCGGCCCTCGGCAGGCATGATCGTGCCTTGCGGCGCTTCGCGATCGGGGAAGTCGCCAAGCCGGTCGCGGGCAAGCAGCAGCTGCGACAGAATTTCCTCCGCCGTCAGGTTGCGCACCAGGCGTTGCGTCCCGGTGTGACAGAAGGAGCAGGTGAGCGTGCAGCCGACCTGGCTGGAGATGCAGAGCGTGCCGCGGCCCTCTTCCGGAATATAGACGGCTTCGATTTCAACCGGGCGGCCGGCGCCGCGCGGGGGAAAACGCAGCAGCCATTTGCGCGTGCCGTCGTTCGAGACTTGCTCTTCGACGATTTCGGGACGCGCGATGGTGAAATGCTGCTTCAGCATTTCGCGCATGTCCTTGGCGACATTCGTCATATGGTCGAAATCGGAAACCCCGCGCACATAGATCCAGTTCCACAGCTGCGCGACGCGCATCTTGATCTGCTTCTCGGCCACGCCCTTTTCCCGAAGCGCCGCCCCCATCTCCTCACGTGAAAGCCCGATCAGGGACGGCTTTTCGACGCTGGCAGACGTGTGCGCCTGCGGCTTGGTGACAACGATCGCATCCGTGACGGACATAGTCTTTAGATCCCGAATTCAAACACGTAACCGCCCCGCAAGCCCGCGGACTTCAGGAGCAAACCGGAAGAGGTGAGGCGCATGACGGCACATTGGCAGAAAATGAATGGCGGAACGGCGACTGATATCGCGATCTGTCCGCTGTTGGCGCGCCCTTTAGCATCATTTTGTCCGCGCGTCACTATAGATGGAAAACAGCAAAGGCCGGCGCAAGGCCGGCCTCTTGAAACTCTGCGGCTGGAGACCGCTTACTTGCAGCTTTCAATCTGCTTCAGCGCAGCCGAGATGCCAGAAAGCGAATAGCTGTAGGAGGTGCCGGTGCCTTTGCGCGAGACGGCATTCACCGTCATCGAATGACCGGTCTTCATCGCGGCGACCAGGGCGGGCTCCTGCGCCGCATTCTCGACCCAGCCGGCCTTGTCCTTGGTGAACATCACGAAGGTCTTATTGTCGATGACGACATTGATCTTCGAATTTTCCTTCACCGTGTAACCCATCATCGCCTGCGGTTCGTAGGAGATGTTCTGGCCCGGACGCTGCGAGACGATGAAGAAGTTGTCGCCGTGGTCGACGCTTGCCGGCTGCTTTGCCGTCGGAACCGACAACACGTAGCAGACGGTGCTGGCGCCCGACTTGTAGGAGTAGGCGCCCCATGCCTGGAACTGCTGGATGCGGTTCGGCGCGGCCTGCTGCGCTGCCGCAACTCCGGCCATGGCAAGGGTGAGTGCGAGAGCGGATACGATACTTTTTACAAACATGGATTCCTGCCGGTTCTTGCGATTCAAGGCCCGAAGCGATCATAGCGGGCGCCGCATAATCACGATCTGCTTTATTTTGACTTAATTCAGGTTACCAAATGGTCAACAATAGCTGCGATTTGTATCTGCCTGTGTCATTTCAGCTCGGGTACCAATTTTCGCCCCTTTGACGGTATCGGCCGCGACACGGTGCCCCGATGGCACTGGCCGTCCGTTCGGCTGAATTTAAGACACAAAGATTCAGGCAAGAGTTTGACCTTTCCCAAATCCGTTGTACCTCAGTAAGACTTGGAAATCCGATACGAAATTATTGCCGCAGGGGGCTCGTGAGGGGACATGGATGCCGAGCAAAGACAGCGTTTCGCTGCCCTCGCGAAGGCCGTCGCCAGGGATCGCGACCAGCAGGCCTTTTCCATCCTGTTCGACTATTTCGCACCGCGGCTGAAAGCCTGGCTGATGCGCCAGAAGATGACATCAGCCGAGGCCGAGGAACTGGTCCAGGAGATCATGATCGTGCTTTGGCATAAGGCGGATCTCTACGATGCCACGCGATCTTCCCTTTCAACCTGGCTTTTCCGCATTGCTCGGAACCGCCGCATCGACGTACAGCGCCGCACCAATACCCGCATCTTCGACGAGACCGATCCGGCCCTGCAGCCGTCGGCCGAGATCGGCGCAGATGAAATCATCGACAATGATGATCGCGACGCCAGGATCCGCGCCGCCGTCGGCCAATTGCCGGAGGAGCAGCGCGACATGCTGCGTGCCGCCTTCTTCCTTGGTCAATCGCATTCGGAGATCGCCGAAGCGACCGGGCTGCCGCTCGGCACGGTGAAATCGCGTATCCGGCTCGCCTTCGGCAAGCTCCGCAAGGTGCTGGAGCGCGAAAACGCTTAAATAGTTTTCATCGTTTCCTCAGTCCGGTCGGCCAGAACGCGGTCGGCTGCCTCGTAGTGACCTGGGCGGATATGGCCGCGCACCATGGCGAAGGCGGCCGAGAGCACGGCGATGTCGTCGGAGAAGCCGATGACGGCGAAAACATCCGGGATCATGTCGACGGGCATGACGAAATAGGCGAGTGCTGCGAGCAGCACGCCGCGCACTTTCGTCGGCGTCTGCGGATCGAGCGCACAGTAAAACCCGGCAATGACATCGCGTGAGAACGGAATCTGCCGCACGGCGCGGCGGAAGGTCGGCCAGAATTTCTGCCTGACCGTCTTCTCCCGCCGGCTCTGGGTGTCCTCGTCGCCTGGCAACAGAATTTCCCCGAACTTGACCTCGTCCATCCCTTCCATCCTTTCGTCCCTGCGAACATATGGTGATGGCGCGAACTCTTTCAATCGGCCCCGCTTTTAGACGCCGCGTCGGGTCGCGGCCTTGTCCATCGCCTTGGCGAGCTTGAAATCCAGCTCCGTCAGTCCGCCGGCATCATGCGTATTCAGCGTGACATCCACCCTGGAATAGACGTTGAACCATTCGGGATGGTGGTTGAGTTTTTCGGCGGTGATCGCCGCCTCGGTCATAAAGCCGAATGCCTCGATGAAATTCGAAAACTTGAAGGTCTTCGATATTGATGAAGCCGCCTCATTGAGTACCCAGCCCGCAAGCCCGGCCAGTTGCGCCTCGACCGCGGTCCGTTCCAGTCTTTCCATTTTCATGCCATGGTCCTCTCATCTGCCGATAGGTTTACCGATGAAACGCATCAGCATCCTCTTCGTTTGCATGGGCAATATATGCCGTTCTCCGCTCGCGGAAGGAATTTTCAGCCATCTGGTCGCCGAGGCGGGCTTGACCGGCCGTTTCACGGTCGATTCCGCCGGCACCGGCGGCTGGCATGAAGGCGCACCGCCCGACCAGCGGTCGATTGCCACCGCCAAAAGCCACGGCATCGATATCTTGAGGCAACGCGCCCGCCGAATCCGCTCCAGCGATTTCAGGGATTTCGATCTGATCCTGGCGATGGACCGCGACAATGTGGCGGCGCTCGAAACGATCGCGCCGCCTGAGGCGACCATCGGCCTCTTCGGCGATATCGCGCTTGGAACGGGAGAGGATATTCCCGATCCCTATTATGGCGGCCCGGCAGGTTTCGAGCTGGTCTATACCAGACTCTTGACCGGCTGCAGCAGCCTGCTCGAAGCGCTGGGCACCGAGCGCGCCTCGTGCAGCGGGAACACTTCCTCGGTGAGGTAGGGCCCGCCGCCGACCGATTCGCGCGACGACAGCAGCACGAAACGCGGCGCCGTGAAGGTTGACGTGTGGAAATTGCCGCGTCCGGCCAGATATTGCACGACATCGTCGAGCCGCGAGGATTTGAGCCGTGCCAGCGTCACATGCGGAGTGAATTTGCGGGGATCTGGCGGCAGCCCGATGCGCTGGCAGATCCGCTCGATCTCGCCCTGCAGGGCATACATCTCCGGCGATTGAGAAACGCCGGCCCAGACCGAATGCGGTTTCTTCGAGCCGAAGGAACCAATGCCTTCGAGCCGGAACTGGAATTCCGGCCGATCGATCCGGTCGAGGCGTTCTACGATTTCATCGGCCGTGCGGCCGTCGACATCACCGATAAAGCGCAGGGTGATGTGGTAATTTTCCACATCGATCCATCGTGCTCCGGGGAGGCCACCGCGCAGCAATGAAAGGCTCATCGCCGCATTGCGCGGAATTTCGAGGGCGGTAAACAGTCTCGGCATAACGAGCACTCCCCGAATCTTTTGCAGTGCTTACACGGAATCATGCAATCAATGACCGCGCAAGCCCCTATTTCTTCACAGAAGAAATCGTCCCGACGAAATTTGTGACATCGGCTTCCATCTTCTGAACCATGACATCGACGCCCTTCGCATTCGGATGCATGCCGTCGTCGAGTTTAAGCCCCGCATCGAGCGCCACGCCGTCGAGAAAGAAGGCATAGAGCTTAACTCCGTGTTTCTCCGAAAGTTTCCGATAAATCGGATTGAAGCGTGCAGCATAATCCGCCCCCATATTGGGCGGCGCCATCATGCCGACCAGCAGCACGGCAATGCCGCGCTCCTTCAGCCGCGTTATCATCTGGTCGAGATTTTTCTCGCTTTCTTCTGGCGGGATGCCGCGCAGCGCATCGTTGGCGCCGAGTTCGAGGATGACGCCGTCGGTACCGTCGGGTATCGACCAGTCGATCCGCGCAAGCCCCCCTGTCGTCGTGTCGCCGGAGACCCCGGCATTGGCAATAGTGACGTCTAGCCCCTTCGCCTTCAGGGCCGCCTGCAGCTTTTCCGGAAAGCCGTCGCCGGGCGGCAATTGGTAGCCCGCCATCAAACTGTCCCCAAAACCGACGAGGTTGATCGTCCGGGCATTGGCTGCGGCGGCAAAGATCAGTGAGACGGCAATGACGGTGAATTGAAGCGCGGCAACTTTAAATCTCATTCTGGCTTCCCTAGATTGGCGAAGTGCCGTTATGCGGCTGTTTCGTTATAGATTTATATAGGGCGATTTCTGTTGGCAAAAACCATCATCGAGTTGAAGGGCGCCGATCTGACGCTTGGCAGTGCGGCCGCTTCGGTGCATGTGCTGAAGGGCATCGACCTCGATATCACATCAGGCGAATCCGTCGGCATCGTCGGCCCGTCCGGATCCGGCAAGTCGACCCTGCTGATGGTGCTTGCCGGGCTGGAGAAGCTCGACAGCGGCGAAATCAATATCAACAACACGCCGATCCACGCGCTGAGCGAGGATCAGGTCGCCGATTTCCGCGGCCGCAACATCGGCATCGTCTTCCAGTCCTTCCACTTGATCGCCAACATGACGGCGCTGGAAAACGTCGCCGTGCCGCTCGAACTTGCCAATGTCGGCAACGCCTTCGAGATCGCCCATCGCGAGCTGAAGTCGGTCGGCCTCGGTGAACGGCTGAACCACTATCCCGGCCAGCTTTCCGGCGGCGAACAGCAGCGCGTGGCGATCGCCAGGGCGCTCGCCCCCTCGCCCGCCCTGCTGATCGCCGATGAGCCCACAGGCAATCTCGACACCGAGACCGGCCGTCAGATCGCCGACTTGCTGTTTTCCAAACAGGCCGAACGCGGCATGACTTTGCTTCTCGTCACCCACGACGTCTCGCTTGCGAACCGCTGCTCGCGCCAGATCCGCGTCCGATCCGGCCGGATCGAAGGCGACAGCGCCACCCGCCGTAGCGAGGCGGCAATCGCATGAGCATCATCACGCCGCGCGTTTCGCTCGCTTTTCGCCTGGCGCTCCGCGAGCTGCGCGGCGGCATTCGCGGCTTTTACATCTTCCTCGCCTGCATCGCGCTCGGCACCGGGGCGATTGCCGCCGTCAATTCGGTCTCACAGTCGATCATCGATACGATCGCCTCGCAGGGACAGGAGCTCTTGGCCGGCGACGTCCGTTTCGAACTCAACAACCGCGAAGCCACGCCTGAGGAAATGGCTTTCCTCGACGGCCTCGGTACCGTTTCGGTGTCGACCGGCCTGCGCTCGATGGCCCGCAAGCCTGACGGTTCCGATCAGGCGCTGGTGGAGGTCAAGGCGGTCGACGACGCCTACCCGCTCTACGGCAGCTTCAAAGCCGAGCCGGACTATCCGCTCGCAGCTCTGCTTTCGGGCCAGGGCGGCACCTATGGCGCCGTGGCAGCGCCCCTCCTTCTCGATCGGCTGGGGCTTGCGGTCGGGGATGAATTGCTGCTTGGCAACGTCAAGCTCAGCATCACCGGCACCGTCAAAACCGAGCCGGATGCGCTGTCGGAAGGTTTCGGTTTTGCGCCGCGTCTGCTGGTCAGCCGCCGGGCGCTCGAAGCCTCCGGGCTGATCCAGACGGGAAGCCTGGTCGAACATGCCTATAAGATCCGGCTGGAAGACAAGGGCGCAATGTCGGGCATCCAGGCGCGCGCCGCCAAGGAATTCCCTTCTGCCGGCTGGGCCGTTCGGACCAGCGACCGCGCCGCGCCCTCGCTCACCGAAAACATCAACCGCTTCTCGCAGTTCCTGACGCTGGTCGGCCTCACCGCGCTGATCGTCGGGGGCGTCGGCGTCGCCAATGCCGTCCGCGCCTTCCTCGATTCCAAGCGCACCACCATCGCAACCTTCAAATGCCTCGGTGCGCCGGCGCAGGTCGTCGTTCTGATCTATCTTTTCCAGATCGCCATCATCGCCCTTGGCGGCATCACGATCGGCCTTCTCATCGGCGCCCTGTCGCCGATCTTCGCCGCCCAGTTTCTGGCGCAGTTCCTGCCGGTCTCGACGGCGCCGACGCTTTATCCCGGCGCCTTGCTGCTGGCGACGCTCTTCGGCATCCTGACGACGCTCGCCTTCGCCATCCTGCCGCTCGGCCATGCCCGCGAAGTGCCGGCGACCGCGCTCTTCCGCGAGCAGGGCTTCGAGGCCCGCCGCCTTCCCTCCTGGCCCTACATCCTGCTGGCCGCGCTGTTCATGGTCGCCCTTGCCGGCCTTGCCATCCTCACCGCCTATGACCGCTTCATTGCCGTCGTCTTCGTCGGCGCGATCGTCTTCGCCTTCGTCGTGCTGCGCCTGGTCGCAGCAGCGATCGCCTGGCTTGCGCGTCGCAGCCCGCGGGTCAACTCGCCGGCATTGCGGCTTGCGATCGGCAACATCCACCGCCCCGGCGCATTGACGCCCTCGGTCGTGCTCTCGCTCGGCCTCGGCCTGGCATTGCTGGTGACGCTGACCCTTATCGACGGAAACCTGCGCCAGCAGCTGACCGGCCGCATGAATGAGGGCGCGCCGAACTTCTTCTTCGTCGATATCCAGAGCGCCGAGGTCGATGCTTTCCGTGCTCTCGTCCAGGCACAGGCGCCGAAGGGCAAGCTGATGGAAGTGCCGATGCTGCGCGGCCGGATCATCGCCTTCAACGGCGAGGACGTCAGCAAGATGAACGTCCCGGCCGCCGGCCGCTGGGTGCTGAACGGCGATCGCGGCATCACCTACGCCGACACCCTGCCGGAAAATGCCGCGCTGACCGAAGGCAGCTGGTGGGACAAGGATTACAGCGGCGAGCCGCTCGTCTCCTTCTCCTCGGAAGAAGCCCATGAACTCGGCCTGAAGATCGGCGACAAGGTCACTGTCAACGTGCTCGGCCGCAACATCACCGCGAAGATCGCCAATCTGCGCCGCGTCCAATGGGAATCGCTATCGATCAATTTCGTCATGGTCTTCTCGCCGAATACCTTTCGCGGCGCCCCGCATGCGTGGCTGGCGACGCTGACCGATCCCGCCTCGACGCCGGCAGAAGATGCGGCGATCCTGAAATCCGTCACCAACACCTATCCGACGATCACCAGTGTGCGCGTCAAGGACGCGATCGATATCGTCAACCAGCTGGTGGCGCAGCTTGCAACCGCAATCCGCGCCGCAGCCTCGGTCGCCCTCATCGCCTCGATCCTCGTCCTTGCCGGGGCCCTTGCCGCCGGAAACCGGGCGCGCACGCACGACGCGGTGGTGCTGAAGACGCTCGGCGCCACCCGCGCCATGCTCATTCGCGCCTTCAGCTACGAATATCTGATCCTGGGGCTGGCAACCGCGATCTTCGCGCTGATGGCCGGCAGCGTTGCCGCCTGGTTCATCGTCGCCCGCATCATGCACCTGCCCTCGACCTTCCTGCCCGATGTGGCGGGGCTGACACTCGTCACCGCCCTCGTCCTGACGGTCGGCATCGGCCTGATCGGCACCTGGCGCATCCTCGGCCAGAAGGCCGCACCCGTCCTGCGCGAGCTTTGACCGGGCAGCGGCAGCCAAACCCTTCACCTTACGGCGATTTAACCGGCCGGGCTGTTGCAACCCTCTTGTTTGCGATGAACGAAAGCCTCATATTGTCGGCAGGCATGCTGGAGCTCCGCAGCGGCGCCCGGGTCGAAAACCCGACACCGTATCTCCATCGGAGCTTTTAAGAGGAAACTATGGCTGACCTTCGTAACTATCAAAGCCGCGCTCAGACCGGCGAGATGATTGATCAAGGCCTGCGCGCTTATATGCTCAAGGTTTACAACCTGATGGCGCTGGGTCTGGCGATCACCGGCGTGGCGGCATATCTCGGATTCAACTTCGCTGTTCAGGACGGACAACTCACCCAGTTCGGCGTGCTGCTGTTCCAGTCGCCCTTGCGCTGGGTCGTGATCCTCGCGCCTCTCGCGGCTGTCTTCTTCCTGAGCTTCCGCATCAATAGCATGAGCGTGGCCGCCGCACAGACGACCTTCTGGGTCTATGCCGGCCTGGTCGGCCTGTCGCTCTCGTCGATCTTCCTGGTCTACACGGGCCAGAGCGTCGTTCAGACCTTCTTCGTCACCGCCGCCTCCTTCGGCGCGCTGTCGCTTTACGGCTACACGACGAAGCGTGATCTGTCAGCGATGGGTTCGTTCCTGGTCATGGGTCTTTTCGGCCTGATCATCGCTTCGATCGTCAACGTCTTCTTGGCCTCGTCGGCCATGCAGTTTGCGATCTCGGTGATCGGCGTTCTGATCTTCGCCGGCCTCACCGCCTACGACACGCAGCGGATCAAGGAACTGTACCTAGAAGCCGATGACGTCGCCGTGGCCGGCCGCAAGGCGATCATGGGCGCGCTGACGCTCTATCTCGACTTCATCAACCTCTTCATGTTCCTGCTGCAGTTCATGGGCAACCGCAAATAAGCAAGCGGACAGAGATCGAAAAGGCGGCTTCGGCCGCCTTTTTTGTTGCGCTCATTTTGCCGGGATGGTTTTAGAGGAGCCCTGCCTTCCTGATGGACCAGCCGCCAATGTCATTCCTCCTGCGCGACGCGTCGCAAGCCGATATTCCCGCCATCACCGGTATCTACCGGGAATCCGTTCTGAACGGCACGTCGAGCTACGAGATCACCCCGCCATCCGAGGCGGAGATGGCGCAGCGTTTTGCGGCGATCGTCGGCCAGCAATATCCCTATATCGCCGCAGCCGGTGCGGATGGCGGCATGCTCGGTTATGCCTATGCCTCGGCCTTTCGCGTCCGCCCGGCCTATCGCTGGATGGTCGAGGATTCGATCTATCTGGCGCCCGAAGCCCGCGGCCTCGGCATCGGCAAAGCATTGATGGCCGAACTGATCGACCGCTGCACCAATCTCGGTTTTCGTCAGATGATCGCCGTCATCGGCGGCGCCAGCCCCGCCTCGATCGCGCTTCATCTCAAGACGGGCTTCGTGGAGGTCGGCCTGATGCGGGGCGCCGGCTACAAACACGGCCGCTGGCTGGATACGATGCTCATGCAGCGCGTCCTCGGCGAGGGCATGACGACCGATCCGGATCCCTCCGCCTATCCCGGCACGCTGTTTGCCGGCTGATGCATGTGCCCGGAAGCGTGAAGCGGTTCCGGGATAACGACATGCAGAAAAAAGCGTCCTACTTGTCGACGAGCTTCAGCGCCTTGTCGAACACCTTCAGCACCTGGTTCAACTCGTGACCGCGCTTCAGGATGGTGCCGTGGACGTTGATCACGGAATAGGCGCCCTGTTTGGCGGCGAGCTTGGGATTTTTCTCGATGCGGAAGAGCGGCATTTCGCCGGAGCGCTTGAAGACGGAGAACACCGCTTTGTCCTTCAGGTGATCGATGGCGTAATCGCGCCATTCGCCGTCACCGACCATACGACCGTAGATCCAGAGGATCGCGTCCAGTTCGCGCCGATGAAAGGTCACCGGAAGCGGGTCCTTGCTCTGCTTGTATTCCCTGAGATCGACGACGACTGAGGAACTATTGTCGACGGAACGGCTTTCGCCGTGTCGCAAATCCGGCTGATCTGTCATTCAGTCTCCAAGGCCTCTGCATGTGACAGGAGGGTGACAGTGTGCCCGAGCCGCCGCAAATTGCAAGAGCGCCGGCCGTCACATTCGGCCGCACTACAGCGCCGCGCGCAGCCCGCATGAACGCTGTAGCACTTTGAATCGGCGCATCGTCCGATGCGCGTGACAGCGCTGTCGCTTTCTCGGCAGCGCCGCATTTCAGTCAAAACAGCGCCTCATTTGCAGGAGATTTATGAATCCCGGTTTGGCGCCAGCGCGCCAAAGGGCCCGGCGGAGCGTATCGACCTTAACCCCAGCCCCGAATACGCTCAGCCGGGCCGCCCGGTACTTCACCCGCAAGCGGATGAAATCTCAGATATTTTTGCCAGCCATTACCACGGTCGCGCCAAGGATCGCCGCCGGATCGCCGTTGTCGTCCGCCGATTGCAGCAGGATCGCGCAGCCCTCGAGCTGCGGCCGCTGCAGGACGCTGGCCGGCAGCGTCAGACTGGTCGCGTTGCCGTCCCACATGCCGACCGTTTCGACATTGGTGACGCTGTGCAGATAGGACAGCTTCTTTCCGCTGTTCTCGCCTTTTTCGACCTCGATCGTCTTTTCCTTGTCGAAATAGACCATCACCACATTGGCTTTGCCCTGCCCCGCGCCGATCTTGATTTCCAGCTCGTCGCCGCGCATTGCCGCGCTGATGGGAACGGTCAGCCCGTTGCCTTCGCCGCTATAGGTGTCGATCTTGCTGTTGATGCCGTTGAGATCGGCGCCGGCCAGGTGGCCGCGCCCGTTGACGATCGCCTGCGGCGTATAGACGTTGCTGCGGCCCATTGTTCTCGCATAGCCGTATTGCCGCTCGGTGTTTTCCTTGGAGCTCAGCGTATCGGCCCAGCCGAGATAATTCCAGTAATCGACATGATAGGCGAGCGCGATGACATCGCCCTGGCTCACCAGCTTGCGGAAAGCGGCGTCAGCAGGAGGACAGGAAGAGCAGCCCTGCGCCGTGAAAAGTTCGACGACACCTTTCGGCGTGCCGTCTTCGGCCTGTAGCGGGCCTGAGAGAACAACGCCGGCGATCAGCGGAATCAAAAAACGGGGGGACATTCACCTGCACCTCTTTTTCAGCGCCGACGGCGTGATTGAACCGAAGGCACTGACATATGAACGTACGAATAATCCTTCCGGGTCCAAACGAAAAGTCACGAACGGGTGAGACGCAGCGCGACCGGAACCCGCATAAAACAAATCATCGTGAGCCCCCGCAAATCCCGTCGCCACAAAGAAAGGCCGCCGGAAACTGCTCTCCGGCGGCCATTATCATGCGAGGCTATTAACAATCAGGCAGCGAGGTCGCGCAGAACCGTCTGCAGGATGCCGCCATTGTTGAGGTAGACCACCTCATCGAGCGTATCGACGCGCGACAGCAGCGGAACTTCCTTCACGGTGCCGTCGCCATAGGTGATCTTGGCGATCTTCTTCTCACGCGGCTTGATCTTGTCGAGGCCTTCGATGGTGACGAGCTCGTCGCCCTTCAGGCCGAGGCTCTGCCAGGTCGTGCCCTCTTCGAAGACGAAGGGGATGACGCCCATGCCGACCAGGTTCGAGCGATGGATACGCTCGAAGGATTGAGCGACGACAGCCTTGACGCCGAGGAGGTTGGTGCCCTTGGCAGCCCAGTCGCGCGAAGAGCCGTTGCCGTATTCGACACCGGCGAAGATGACGAGCGGCACGCCTTCGGCCTTGTACTGCATGGCGGCGTCGTAGATCGATGTCTCCTCCTTCGACGGATAGTGTATGGTGTAACCACCTTCCTTGCCGTTCGGGCCGAGCATGTGGTTGCGGATGCGGATATTGGCAAACGTGCCGCGCATCATCACTTCATGGTTGCCGCGGCGCGTGCCGTACTGGTTGAAGTCGGCAACGGCGACCTCGTGGTCGATGAGGTAAGCGCCGGCCGGCGACGCCGCCTTGATCGAACCGGCCGGCGAAATGTGGTCGGTGGTGATCTTGTCGCCGAACAGGCCGAGGACGCGTGCGCCCTTGATGTCGGAGACGCCGGTGCCCTTCTTGCCCATGCCGACGAAGTAAGGCGGGTTCTGGACATAGGTCGAATTGTCATCCCAGGCATAGGTCTGGCCCGGCGGAACCTGAACGGCCTGCCAGTTGACGTCGCCCTTGAAGACGTCGGCATACTTGCTTTCGTAAAGCTCGCGGGTCACGTATTTCAGGATGAATTCCTGGACTTCCTTCGAGGTCGGCCAGATGTCCTTGAGATAGACCGGGTTGCCGTTCTGGTCTTCGCCGATCGGCTCCTTGGTCAGGTCCTTCTGCACCGTGCCGGCGAGCGCATAGGCGACGACGAGCGGCGGCGAAGCCAGATAATTCGCCTGCACATCGGGCGAAATGCGTCCTTCGAAGTTACGGTTGCCGGAGAGAACGCCCGATACGATCAGGCCCTTGTCGTTGATCGTCTTCGAGATCGGCGCCGGCAGCGGGCCGGAATTGCCGATGCAGGTGGTGCAGCCGAAGCCGACGAGGTTGAAGCCGAGCTTATCGAGATCGGCCTGCAGGCCCGACTTGGCGAGATATTCACCGACGACCTGCGATCCCGGCGCCAGCGAGGTCTTGACCCACGGCTTGGTCTTCAATCCCTTGGCAACGGCGTTGCGGGCGAGAAGGCCGGCGGCGATCAGCACCGACGGGTTGGAGGTGTTGGTGCAGGACGTGATGGCGGCAATCGCCACGTCGCCATGACCGAGATCGAAATCCGTGCCTTCGACCGCGTAGCGGTTGTCGAGCTGGCCGGGCTTCTTGTAGTCGGCTTCCATTGAGCCGGCAAAACCGGAGGCAATGTTTTCGAGCGCGATGCGGCCTTCCGGACGCTTCGGGCCGGCCATCGACGGCACGACGTCGCCGAGGTCGAGTTCCAGCGTGTCGGTGAAGACGAGATCCGAACCGTCGCCGTCACGCCACATGCCCTGGGCCTTCGAATAGGCTTCGACGAGCGCGATCCGGTCATGCGTGCGGCCGGACATGGTGAGGTAGTTGATGGTTTCCCCATCGACCGGGAAGAAGCCGCAGGTAGCGCCGTATTCCGGCCCCATGTTGCCGATCGTTGCGCGGTCGGCGAGCGGCATATTGTCCATGCCGGGACCGAAAAATTCGACGAACTTCGAAACGACGCCCTTCTTGCGCAGCATCTGCACGACGGTCAGAACGAGGTCGGTCGCGGTCACGCCTTCCTTGAGCTTGCCGGTCAGCTTGAAGCCGATGACTTCAGGAAGCAGCATCGAGACCGGCTGGCCGAGCATCGCCGCTTCAGCTTCGATACCGCCGACGCCCCAGCCGAGCACGCCGAGACCATTGATCATCGTCGTATGGCTGTCGGTGCCGACGCAGGTATCGGGATAGGCGATCGTCTCGCCGTCTTCTTCCTTGGTCCAGACGGTCTGGCCGAGATATTCGAGATTGACCTGGTGACAGATGCCGGTGCCGGGGGGAACAACGCGGAAATTCTTGAAGGCCTGCTGCCCCCACTTCAGGAAGCGGTAGCGCTCGCCGTTGCGCTGGTATTCCAGCTCGACGTTACGGGCGAAGGCCTGCGGCGTACCGAACTCGTCGACGATGACCGAGTGGTCAATGACGAGATCGACGGGAACCAGCGGGTTGATCTTCTCGGGATCGCCGCCGAGGGACACCATCGCGTCGCGCATCGCGGCAAGATCGACAACGGCCGGAACGCCGGTAAAGTCCTGCATCAGCACGCGCGCCGGGCGATAGGCGATCTCGTTTTCGACTGCACCCTTATTGTTCAGCCATTCGGCAACGGCCAGGATGTGCTCCTTGGTGACCGACTGGCCGTCTTCGAAACGCAGCAGGTTTTCCAGCAACACCTTCATCGAATAGGGAAGCTTCGAGACGCCGGGCAGACCGTTTGCCTCAGCCTTGGGCAGGCTGTAATAGACATAGTCCTTTCCACCAACGGAAAGCGTGGAACGACAATTGAAACTGTCAAGAGATTTAGACACGAGAGACCCCGTTTCTGATAGCCAACACAGTCGTGCGAACGCCTATGCACTTAATGCACATCAGGATGCGGGTACGGCCATTTCCGCTGTCCGCACGTGGAACGGATGCTCCAAGTTCGGCGCAAGGATGAAATTCACGCCGACCGCTGGCGTGGTTGCCGGTCTTATAGATAATTTCCTAAAAACTTGCCATACCCGAGCAAGGTCAAAATCGGAGATTTTTTGACCACTCCGGAAGCCGAAACCAAGAAAGAGCCGACGCATGCATCTCACTGCCGAAAATCTGGCTGCAAGGCGCGGTGAGGACCTGATTTTCGTAAACATTTCCTTTCACTTGGCCGCCGGCGGGGCGCTCGTCCTGACGGGCAGAAATGGATCGGGAAAGTCCACTTTACTGCGCGTCGTCGCCGGCCTCCTGAGGCCGGACAAGGGCACTGTCATCTTCCGCGACGGAGAGGGCCGGGAAGACAGGCATCCGGGCGAGGCCAGCCACTACCTCGGCCATCGGAACGCAATGAAGAATGAACTTACGGTTGCGGAAAATCTCGACTTCTGGCGCAGCTTTCTCGGAAGTACCGGCTCCTCCGTCGAGGATGCGGCTAACGCCGTCGGCCTGTCGGGGATAACCCATCTTCCCTTCGGTTACCTCTCCGCCGGCCAGCAGCGCCGGATAGCTTTCGCCAAACTGCTCGTCGCCCACCGCCCCGTCTGGATCCTCGACGAACCCACGGCGGCACTCGATGCCAGCGCCGACCGGCTGTTGGCCGGGTTGATCGAAGCGCATCTGGCAGAAGGCGGCATCGTGCTGGCAGCGACACATCAGCCGCTGGGATTGAAGAATACGCAGGAATTGAAGATGACGGGTTTTTCACGTGTGGATGCGGGGGTATGGGGATGATGGTTTGCCGTGTCGCTACCCCCCTCTGCCCTGCCGGGCATCTCCCCCACAAGGGGGGAGATCGGCCAGGGGGGCCCTCTTGCCCCAATGAAACGCCGCAGATAGCCGCGGCCGCTCGGCGCACGATTAAGGTTTCGCGAAGCCGGTGCATCTTGCCAATCTCCCCCCTTGTGGGGGAGATGCCCGGCAGGGCAGAGGGGGGTGCCGCCCCATCAACCGCACAGAGCCGCCCCGCATGATCGCCCTCTTCCTCCGCGATCTCAAACTCTCGATCCGCGCCGGCGGCGGCGCGCTGGTCGGGGTGCTGTTCTTTCTGACGGTCGTCGCCGTCATCCCCTTCGGCGTCGGTCCCGATCTCAAGCTGCTGTCGCGCATCGGCCCCGCCATCGTCTGGATCGGCGCGCTGCTGGCCGCACTTCTCGGCCTCGACCGGCTGTTCCAGGCCGAGCGCGACGACGGCTCGCTCGACCTGATGCTGATGCAGGATACGCCGCTCGTTCTCACCGTACTCGTCAAATGCTTCGCCCACTGGACGGCGACCAGCCTGCCGCTGGTCATCGCCTCGCCGCTGCTCGGCCTGTTCATGAACATGGACGAGGCGGCGATCGGCGCGACGGCGCTGACGCTTCTTGTCGGCTCGCCCGCCATCACCTTCATCGGCGCCGTCGGCGCCGCCGTCGCCGTGGCGCTGCCGCGCGGCGGCCTGCTGGTCTCGATCCTTGTGTTGCCGCTGACCATCCCGGTGCTGATCTTCGGCGTCAGCGCCGCCTATGCCGCGGTCGAGGATCCCGCCCCGTTCCTGCCGCCTTTCCTCATCCTCATCGCGCTGACGCTGTTCTTTGCCGTCATCGGCCCGGCTGCCGCCGCGCTGGCGCTGCGAAACACGACGGATTGAGCAGCCATTCGATTGCGGGAAAAGCCGGATCAAGGTAAGGAAGCGGACATGAGCCAAACGAGCCTTGCCATCAGCAAATTCAGCGATCTCGCCAACCCGACGCGGTTTCTGGCGCTGGCGGCACGCGTCATTCCGTGGCTGGCCGGCATCACCGCCCTCTGTTTTCTGATCGGCCTCTACCTCAGCTTCTCCACAGAGGGCGATTACCAGCAGGGCGAGACCGTGCGCATCATGTATGTCCACGTACCCGCGGCCTGGCTGTCGATGATGTGCTACACGATCATGAGCGTCTCGGCGATCGGCACGCTGGTCTGGCGCCATCCGCTCGCCGACGTATCCGCCAGGGCCGCAGCCCCGCTCGGCGCCACCTTCACCCTGCTCGCCCTCGTCACCGGCTCGCTCTGGGGCAAGCCGATGTGGGGTACCTGGTGGGTCTGGGATGCGCGGCTGACCTCCGTTTTCGTTCTCTTCCTGATGTATCTCGGCCTGATTGCGCTCGGCCGCGCCATCGACGATCCGTCGAAGGCCGCGCGCGTTTCCGCCGTCCTCATCCTCGTCGGTTTCATCAACATCCCGATCATCAAATTCTCGGTCGAGTGGTGGAACACGCTGCATCAGTCGGCAAGCGTGATGCGCCTCGACGGCCCGGCGATCGATCCGGAATTCCTGCGGCCGCTCTTCGTCATGGCGATTGCCTTCACCCTGCTCTTCTTCACGCTGCATATCATGGCGATGCGCAACGAGATCTGGCGCCGCCGCATCGCCGCCCAGCGCCGTCTTGCCGCCCGCATGGCGAGCCGGGAGGAGTAGCTGGTGACGCATGCCTTCTACGTTTACGCCTCCTACGGCTTTGCAGCATTCATGACGGCCGCCGTCACGCTCTGGACCTGGGCCGACGGTCGGGCGCGCCGCCGGGAACTCGCAGCGCTTGAAGCCGCCGGCATCCGCCGCCGCTCGGCCCGCAAAAGGGACAGCGAATGAGCGAGACGCCCGAAACCGGAATCACCAAGCCGCACGGCCTTGGCCGTTATGCTCTGGCGCTTCTGCCGCTGATCGTTTTCGGCGGCATTGCGGCAACGGCCGCAAAGATGCTCTACGACCAGGATTTCCACGGCAAGAACATCGCCGAAATCCCCTCCGCCCTGATCGGCACCAAGGCACCGGCACTGGACCTGCCGCCGCTCGAGGGCGCCAATCTGCCGGCGCTGACCGATACGGCCATCAAGGGCAAGCTGACCCTCGTCAACGTCTTCGCCTCCTGGTGCGTCCCCTGCCGCGACGAACATCCCGTGTTGAAAGAACTGGCGAAAGACGGCCGGCTGAACATCGTCGCCATCAACTACAAGGACCAGAACGACAACGCCCTGCGTTTCCTCGGCGAACTCGGCAATCCCTATCAGGCGATCGGCATCGACCCGAACGGCAAGGCGGCGATCGACTGGGGCGTCTACGGCATCCCGGAAAGCTATCTGGTCGCCCCGGACGGCACGATCCTCTACAAACGCGTCGGCCCCTTCGACGATATCAGCCTGAAGGAAGGGCTGTTTCCGGCGATGGAAAAAGCGTTGGGGAAGCCAGGTTCGTAAGAGCTCTCCCAAGAAAACCCCTCCCCAACCCCTCCTCACAAGGGGGAGGGACTAACTTGGCGCACGTATGGTGCCAAAGTAACCTCTGCGGATGAAACGGTGAAGTGGAAAACGCCGGGCGCGGCACTCAGGCCCCTCCCCCTTATGAAGAGGGTTGCGGAGGGGTCATAATCAAACGCGGTTTATTACCCGCCCTGCCAGACCTTGATCGCCTCCACCGGCCAGATCAGCATCACCACGTTCAACGTCAGATTATCGCGGATTACATAGCCGGTGAAAACTTCGAAGAAGATCGCGATCGCCACCGTCAGCGCCACCGGCGCCCGCGATGCGAAGAAGAAGCCGATGCACATGAAGACGGTGTCCATTGCCGAATTCAGGATGCTGTCGCCGTAATAGTCGAGTGCGATCGTCGCCGTGCGATAGCGGTCGATGATCAGCGGCGAATTTTCGAGCAGTTCCCAGCCGGATTCGATGACGAGCGCCAGCAACAGCTTTGCCGCCGGCGGCTTGCGGCGCAGGACGAGATGGCCGAGCCCGTAGAACAGGAAGCCGTGGATGATATGCGACGGCGTGTACCAATCCGACAGATGCTGCGAATTGCCGCTGGTATTGACCCCGCCCTCCCACAGCTTGACATAACCGCAGGAGCAGATCGGCACGCGGCCCATCAGATATTCGGCGACGATCTGAGCAACCAGCACCGCAAGGCAGGCGACGAACCAGAAACTCTGGTGTCTCACACGATATTCGGCCTCTGTAGCGCTCATTTTTCGCCGTCCGTTTCCGGGTTGAGGCTATGCTTGAGCACCAGCGGCATCTGCGCCAGGGTGAAGATGATGGTGATCGGCATCGTGCCCCAGACCTTGAAGGCCACCCAGGTATCGTCCGAAAAATTGCGCCAGACGACTTCGTTCAGCACGGCAAGGAACAGGAAGAAGATGCCCCAGCGGATGGTGAGCTTGCGCCAGCCTTCGGCATCGAGCTGGAACGCGGCGTTGAAGACATAGCCGAGCAGCGATCGGCCGAAAGCAAGCCCGCCGAGCAGCGCCACCCCGAAGAGCGCGTTGACGATGGTCGGCTTCATCTTGATGAAGGTCTCGTTCTGCAGCCAGATCGACAACGAGCCGAAGATGACGACGACGATGCCGGAGACGAAGGGCATGATCGGCAGATGGCCGAGCACGATCTTCGAGACGACAAGTGAAAGGATCGTCGCCGCCATGAAAAGCCCGGTTGCGACGAACAGCGGTCCACCAAGCTCGGAAAGAGCAGGAAATTTCTCCACCAGCCACGGACCGCGCAAATTGGCAAAGAAGAAGATCAACAGCGGCCCGAGTTCGAGCGCCAGCTTCAGCAGCGGGTGATGCCGGTCGGCCGCGGTCGGGGTGATATCGCTTTCGGTGCTCATGCGTTCGTCAAACCTGCTATTCCTGACAATCTGGTTGCCGGCCGTGCCTTGCAGGCTCTCGGCGGCATATCTGTGGCATCATTGCGGAAGTCCGGCAATGGCATGGGCGAAATCCTCGGCCTCGAACGGTTCCAGATCGTCGACGCCCTCGCCGATACCGATGAAGTAGACCGGCAGCTTGTGCTTGGCCGAAATGGCGACGAGGATGCCGCCGCGCGCCGTGCCGTCGAGCTTGGTCATGATCAGCCCGTTGACGCCGGCGACGTTGCGGAAGATCTCGACCTGGCTGAGCGCGTTCTGCCCCGTCGTGGCATCGAGCGTCTGCAGCACGGTGTGCGGCGCATCGGGATCGAGTTTGCCGAGCACGCGCACGATCTTCTCGAGTTCGGCCATCAGCTCGGCCTTGTTCTGCAGGCGGCCGGCGGTATCGACGATCAGCACATCGCATTTTTTCGCCTTCGCCTGTTCGAAGGCATCATAGGCAAGGCCGGCGGCATCTGCGCCAAGCTTGGTGCCGATGAATTCGGAGTTCGTCCGCTCGGCCCAGATCTTCAACTGCTCGATCGCGGCCGCACGGAACGTATCGCCGGCCGCCAGCATCACCTTCAGCCCGGCGCCGGAAAGTTTTGCTGCAAGCTTGCCGATCGTCGTCGTTTTGCCGGTGCCGTTGACGCCGACGACGAGGATGACATGCGGCTTGTGCGAGAGGTCGAGCTGCAGCGGCTTGGCGACCGGCTTCAGGACCTTGGCGATTTCAGACGCCATGATCCGGCTGACATCCTCGCCGGTGACATCCTTGCCGTAGCGCTCGGACGCCAGCGTGTCGGTGACGCGCAGCGCCGTCTCGACGCCGAGATCGGCCTGGATCAGCAGGTCTTCGAGATCCTGCAGCGTCTCGTCATCGAGCTTGCGCTTCGTGAAGAGCGCGGTGATCTGGCCGGTCAGCTGCGAGGAGGTGCGCGCAAGACCGTTGCGCAGACGCTGGAACCAGCTGAGCTTCGGCTGCAACATAACCGGCTCCGGCTCGACGACCTTCGGGCCGGTGGCGAAGCCTTTGGGGAGGATGGGAGAGCCAATCTCCGGTTTTGCCGGGGGGCTGCCCCCCTCTACCCTGCCGGGCATCTCCTCCACAGGTGGGGAGATTGGCTGGGAGGGCGAATCCAGTCCTGCATCATCCTGAGTCGGAATGTCTTCCGGTTCAGTTGGAATCTCTTCCGGAAGCTTTTCGACGATCTCTTCGAGGTCGGCCGGCTGTTCTAGTGCTCCGGTCTCCACATGATCTCCCGCCTGGTGGGCGAGATGTCCCAGAGGGACAGAAAGGGGTATTTCCGCAAGGGTTTCGGCGACCGCCTGGATTTCAGTCTCCGCCTCCGCTGCTGCCTCGGCTTCCAGCAATGAAAGCGGCACGACACCCATGTCGCGCAATTGGTCGGCGGCGGGCAGGATTGCGGATTCGACATCATCTTCAGCAACCGACGTCTCGACCCCGCCCTCGTCAATATCTGAAGCGGGCCCGCCGGCGGTATCCATTTCCTCGGCCAGCACTGGATCGTCAGCAACCGGCAGATCTTCGACGCGCGAACGCGGCTCCAACTCCTTTTCCACGGCCGCAGGCACAGGTTCTTCAGCCGGCTTGCCGAAGGTGAAGACCTTTTTGATGAAACTGAGCGCCATGGGGATTCCGTGAAAGTCAGGCCGCGGCTGCGGCCGTCAATTGCATGTCGAGATGCTTGCCATTGTGGCCGGTGATCGTGACCGGCACAAGTTCGCCGGGACGAAGGCCGGGCGCGGCGACCAGCGTGAAATTCTCCGTATGCGCCAGGCCGTTGTTTTCAACAAGCAGCCATTGCCGGGTTCCGATCATCCCATCGAGATGGGATTGATGCAGCCTATGTCCAGTGGCGCGCAGCCTTGCGGCGCGATCCTTGACCAGCGACCGGTCGAGTTGCGGCATGCGCGCTGCCGGCGTGCCGGGACGCGGACTGTAGGGGAAGACATGCAGATGGGCGATACCAACCTCTTCGGCCAGCCGCACGGCATTGTCGAACATGTCTTCGGTTTCTGTGGGAAAGCCGGCGATCATATCGGCGCCGAAGCTCATCTCGGGGCGAAGGCGACGCGCATCCTCGATGAAACGCAGCGCATCGGCGCGCAAATGCCGGCGCTTCATGCGCTTCAGCATCATGTCGTCGCCGTGCTGCAGCGAGAGATGCAGATGCGGCATGAAGCGTGGCTCGTCGGCGATGAGATCCATCAGGTGGGCATCGGCTTCGATGCTGTCGATCGAGGAAAGCCGCAGGCGGCGTATATCGGGGATCTGCTTCAGAAGGGTCTTCGCCAAAAGCCCGAGCGTCGGGGCGCCCGGCAGATCGCCGCCGTAACTGGTGGCATCGACGCCGGTCAGTACGATTTCGCGGTAACCGCCGTCGACGAGATTGCGGGCCTGGTCGACGACAGCTCCCATCGGCACGGAGCGGGAATTGCCGCGGCCATAGGGAATGATGCAGAAGGTGCAGCGATGGTCGCAGCCGTTCTGCACCTGGATGAAGGCGCGCACATGGCCGTCGATATGCCTGACCATCTGCGGCGCCGTCGCCTTGACGCTCATGATGTCGTTGACGCGAAGTTTCTCTTCGGCCGAAACGCCGAAATCCGGCAGGCTGCGATAGGAGGCGCTCGTCAGCTTCTCCTCGTTGCCGAGCACGGCATCGACCTCCGCCATCGCGGCAAAGGTCTGCTTTTCCGTCTGCGCGGCGCAGCCGGTGACGATGATGCGGGCATGCGGATTGTCGCGCCGTGCCCGGCGGATCGCCTGGCGGGCCTGGCGCACGGCCTCGCCGGTCACGGCACAGGTATTGACCAGGACGGCGTTGTTGAGCCCGGCCTTCTCAGCCTGCGCCTTCATCACTTCGGATTCATAGGTGTTGAGGCGGCAGCCGAAGGTAATGACCTCGATGCCGCTCACTGCGCCTCCGCCTCTCGGGTACCATCGCGCGACCAGAGACCGGTCGAAGGATCGACCCTGCCCGACCATTCCCATTCGGCCGGGCCGGTCATGATGACGTGATCGTCGCGCTCGCGCCATTCGATACAAAGCGTGGCCGGCGGCTTGGCGCTTGCCACATTGATCGTCACCTTACGGCCGGTGCGGCCGGTGCGCGCAGCACTGACGGCAGCAGAACAGGCAGCCGAGCCGCAGGCAAGCGTCAGCCCCGCGCCGCGCTCCCAGGTGCGCGTCGTCATCGATGTCGGCGAGGTCACCTGCGCCAGCGTGATATTGGCCCGCTCGGGAAACATCGGATGGTTTTCGAGCAGCGGCCCGAAGCGGGCGAGATCGTAGGACATAACGTCCCGGTCCACCCAGAAGATCGCATGCGGATTGCCCATCGACATGACGGACGGCGAATGCAGCACCGGCTTGTCGATCGGGCCGATCTGCAGCTCGATGCGGCTGGTATCGTGGAATTCTTCCGCCAGCGGGATTCTGTCCCAATCGAAGACCGGCCGGCCCATATCGACCGAAATCGTCCCGTCCTCGTGCTCGACGGCGTTGAGGATGCCGGCGACCGTCTGGAAGGTGAAGACCTTCCTACCGGTCTCGGCGGCAAGTGCCTGCACGACGCAACGCGTGCCGTTGCCGCAAGCCTGCGCCTTCGAGCCGTCGGAATTCAGGATATCGATGAAGGCATCGGTGCCGTCGGCCTTCGGATCATGGATCGCCATGATCTGGTCGAACTCGGTCTCAGGATCGGCATTGAGTGCCACCGCCGCCGCAGGCGTCACCTTATCCGGCCGGCCGCGCATATCGACGACCAGGATCTTGTTGCCAAGCCCGTTCATCCTCGCGAATTCGACCGTTGCGCTCATGGTATCATTCCGTCCGTGTTTCCGCTGTATATGGCGGAAATGCGAAGGAATTACCAGTGGGCGAGTGCGGCGCAGCTATTGCCGCCGGTCGCTCTTTCGAGGCCGTCCGGTTTTACGGCTCAACACCGTCGGAAGCAAAAGACGCCGCATGCGCTTCGACGATGGCGGCGGTAATGACCTTTCTCAGCTCGTAGACCAGCGAGCGGGACCGTTTGCGATCCAGATCCTGTGCCGCTTTGGCAAGACTAAGGCCTTCGTTCAGAACAATATGATGGGCCCGTGCAAGTGCCCAGCTTTCAATATCAGGATTGATCATTCGTATCTCCGCCGGATCATCCGGCATCAAGGATATTCACGAATCATTTTTACAGGATGCACTTAAGTAGAAAGTAGAATCATAAGCAGAATATTTTGCAACTGGCCTCTATGGCGTTTGGACTGTCCGCGGGAAATTAAACCGGTCGTGCCCGGACCACGCACGCTCTGGGAACGCCCGTTATGCGGTCTTCGGTCCCATTCGCTTGACTTTCCCGCCGCTTTCCTGTTTATCGCGCCCAATCTGCGACGAGCCGCATGACTCCGAGCCGCCGACCGGGACCTGAGATCCCGGAGGTCAACACCCGACAGCGCGATGCGCCCTCGGGTGCTTTTTGGCTTTGCGTCTTGTTTTCGTCAAGGAAAAGCACGACGTTTCCGGGCAGATCGAACCCGCCCGAAACGTATCAAGGAAGAGCCGATGTTTGAAAACCTCCAGGACCGTCTTGGATCCATTCTGAATGGACTGACAGGCCGTGGCGCGCTTTCGGAAGCCGATGTTTCCGCAGCGCTGCGAGAGGTTCGCCGTGCGCTGCTCGAGGCCGACG
Source organism: Rhizobium redzepovicii (assembly GCF_019793435.1). Lineage (GTDB taxonomy): Bacteria > Pseudomonadota > Alphaproteobacteria > Rhizobiales > Rhizobiaceae > Rhizobium > Rhizobium redzepovicii. The sequence goes on from NZ_JAILYH010000005.1 coordinate 92,382, forward strand.
TCGCGCTCGACGTCGTGCGTTCCTTCACCGACCGCGTGCGTGAAAAGGCCGTCGGCGCCGAGATTCTGAAGTCGATCAAACCCGGCCAGATGGTCGTCAAGATCGTGCATGACGAGCTGATCGAGATGCTGGGCGGCGAAGGGGTCGGCATCGACCTGCATGCGCCCGCCCCCGTCGTCGTCATGATGGTCGGCCTGCAGGGTTCCGGCAAGACGACGACGTCGGCGAAAATTGCCCATCGCCTGTCGACACGCGAGAAGAAGAAGGTGCTGATGGCGTCGCTCGACACGCGCCGTCCGGCAGCCCAGGAGCAGCTTCGCCAGCTTGGCGCGCAGGCCAATATCGACACGCTGCCCATCATATCAGGCCAGTCGCCGACGGATATCGCCGCCCGCGCCGTGCAGGCGGCAAGGCTCGGCGGCCACGACGTCGTCATCCTCGACACCGCCGGCCGCACCCATATCGACGAGCCCTTGATGGTCGAGATGGCCGACATCAAGAAGCGCTCGAACCCGCATGAAATCCTGCTGGTCGCCGACTCACTCACCGGTCAGGACGCCGTCAACCTCGCCCGCAGTTTCGACGAACGCGTCGGCATCACCGGTCTGGTGCTGACCCGCATGGACGGCGATGGCCGCGGCGGTGCCGCCCTTTCCATGCGCGCCGTCACCGGCAAGCCGATCAAGCTGATCGGCGTCGGCGAGAAGATGAGCGAGCTCGAGGAGTTCCATCCCCGCCGTATCGCCGACCGCATCCTCGGCATGGGCGACATCGTCTCGCTCGTGGAGCGCGCGGCGGAGAACATCGACGCCGAGAAGGCGGCCGCCATGGCCGCCAAGATGGCCAAGGGCAAGTTCGACCTCGACGATCTCGCCGACCAGCTGCGCCAGATGCAGAAGATGGGCGGCATGGGCGGCATCATGGGGATGATGCCCGGCATGGCCGGTATGAAGGACAAGATGGCCGCAGCCGGCCTCGACGACAGACTTTTCGGTCGCCAGATCGCCATCATCCAGTCGATGACCAAGGCCGAGCGCGCCAATCCCGATCTGCTCAAGCATTCGCGCAAGAAGCGCATCGCCGCCGGCTCCGGCACCGATGCCGCCGCCATCAACAAGCTTCTGAAGATGCACCGCCAGATGGCCGACATGATGAAGATGATGGGCGGCAAGGGCAAAGGCGGCATGATGAAGCAGATGATGGGCGGCCTTGCCGGCAAGATGGGGCTTGGCGGCGGCCTGGGCGGTATGGGCGGTGGCATGCCCGATCTCTCGAATATCGATCCTCGGCAGCTCGAGGCCCTGCAGAAGCAGGCCGAAGCAGCGGGACTTGGAAAGCCGGGTGGGGGTATGCCCGGTCTCGGCGGTCTGCCGGGTGGTTTGCCTGGCCTCGGCGGCGCCAAGCTGCCGGGCCTTGGCGGTGGTTTCCCGGGATTGCCCGGATTGCCGAAGAAGAAGTGAAAGGATCGCTTGCCCCATGATTGATCCAGACGTCAAAGCCCAGCTCGCGAGCTATCGTCAGTCGATCGACAATATCGATGCCGCTCTCGTGCATATGCTGGCCGAACGCTTCCGCTGCACCAAAGAGGTCGGCGTGCTGAAGGCCAAATACAATCTGCCGCCGGCCGATCCGGCGCGCGAGGAATACCAGATCGAACGCCTTCGCCAGCTGGCGAAAGCCGCCAATCTGGACCCGGATTTCGCCGAGAAGTTCCTGAACTTCGTCATCAAGGAAGTCATCCGGCATCATGAGCAGATCGCTGCGGATCACGCTGAACAAAGCGCCGCAGCCCGATAACCCGCCTGATCAGGCGATCAAGAAAAGCCTAAGGAGTAAAGAACATGGCACTGAAAATTCGTCTCGCCCGCGGTGGCTCCAAGAAGCGCCCGTATTACCACGTCGTTCTCGCCGACGCGCGCAGCCCGCGTGACGGCCGCTTCCTGGAAAACCTCGGTTCCTGGAACCCGATGCTCGCCAAGGACGACGAGAAGCGCGTTCAGCTGAACGCCGAGCGCATCAAGCACTGGATCGAAAACGGCGCCCAGCCGACCGACCGCGTTCTGCGCTTCCTCAATGAGGCCGGCGTTGCCAAGCGCGAAGCCAAGAACAACCCGGTCAAGGCAAAGCCGGGCAAGCGCGCCCAGGAACGCGCCGCCGAAAAGGCTCAGAAGGTGGCTGACGCCGCCGCTGCTGCTGCCGACGCCGCAGAATAATCGGGACAATCCCTTGTCTAACGGGCGGCATGGCGACATGCCGCCCGTTTTCGTTTCCAATTACCCGCACTTCGTTTATGAGAAACCTGTCTTTCGGCTTCACATGAAGGAACCCATGACAAAGCTTGAAAACCCCGTTCTGATGGCGACGATCGGCGGCGCGCAAGGCCTCCGGGGAGAGGTACGCGCCAAGGCCTACACGGCCGATCCGAGCGCCCTTGGCGACTACGGCCACCTGCACAGCATGGACGGCCGCAGCTTCGAAGTCCTCGAAATCCGCGAGACGAAGAATGTCGTCGTCGTCCGTTTCCGCGGCGTCAACGACCGTAATGCCGCCGAGGCGCTGAACGGCCTCGAGCTCTATATCGAGCGCGACAACCTGCCGGACGAGGAGCTTGAAGATGACGAGTTCTACTATGCTGATCTCGAAGGTCTCGAAGCACGCGACGACAAGGGTGCCAGCTATGGCACCGTCACCGGCGTCTTCGATTTCGGCGCCGGCGATTTGCTGGAGCTCAAAGGTCCGGGCAAGCGCCCGGTGCTGATCCCCTTCTCCGAAGCCTCGGTGCTGGAGATCGACCTCGAGGCCGGCACATTGCTGATCGACCCGCTGGCGGCAGGCTTGGTCGACGACCCCCAAGAGCTTTCGAAATTCACCGCGGACAAGCCGAAAAAGAAGAAGTGATGGCTTTCCGAGTGAGCGTGCTGACACTCTATCCGGAAATGTTTCCGGGGCATCTGGGCTTCTCGCTCGCCGGCAAGGCGATGGAGCGCGGGCAATGGTCGCTGGATGCGGTGCAGATCCGCGATTTCGCCACCGACAAGCACCGCACCGTCGACGACACCCCGGCCGGCGGCGGCGCCGGCATGGTGCTGAAACCCGACGTTCTCGCCCGCGCGATCGACAGCACCGCGGAAAACGACACCCGCCCGCGCCTGCTGATGAGCCCGCGCGGCCAGCCGCTGACACAGAAGCGCGTACGCGAGCTTGCGGCTGGCGACGGCGTCATCATCGTCTGCGGCCGCTTCGAGGGCGTCGATCAGCGAGTGATCGAGGCGCGCGGCCTGGAAGAGGTTTCGATCGGCGACTACGTGCTGTCGGGCGGCGAGCCGGCGGCGCTGATCGTGCTCGACGCGATCATCCGCATCCTGCCCGGTGTCATGGGCAACGATCTTTCCGGTCTGCACGAAAGCTTCGAAGGCGGCTTGCTGGAACATCCCCATTATACCAGGCCGCAGGCGTGGGAAGGCCGGGACATTCCCGCGATCCTGACGTCTGGCAATCACGGTGCCATCGAGAAATGGCGGCACCAGGAGGCGGTGCGGCTGACGCGGGAGCGGCGGCCAGATCTCTTGGAAAAGGCTGAACCTAAGAAAAACGGCTGATTCCAGCCTCCCCTTCACAAAAATGTCGTGCGAGGGATGACAAGCCCCGGCCTTTCGTGTATTGGCGCACGCGGAAATGGGGTTATCCCCGTCTGCCAGCAAACAAAGAATGGCGAACCCGCTCCCGCCCTGAAGGGCAAAGTCCTGAGGCCAGTTCCAAAGGATCAGTGTCGAGCGCTCTGGCTGTTTCAGAAGAACCAAAGGTTAAGACGATGAACATCATTCAGCAGCTTGAGGCCGAACAGGCCGCCAAGATCGAAGCCAAGCGCACGCTTCCCGAATTTTCCCCGGGCGACACTGTCCGCGTCAACGTGAAGGTCACGGAAGGCAACCGTACCCGCGTTCAGGCCTATGAAGGCGTCTGCATCGCCCGCTCCGGCGGCGGCCTGCAGGAAAACTTCACGGTCCGCAAGATCTCCTACGGCGAAGGCGTCGAGCGCGTATTCCCGGTCTACTCGCCGATGATCGAAAGCGTCGACGTCGTGCGCCGCGGTAAGGTCCGTCGCGCCAAGCTCTATTACCTCCGTGATCGTCGCGGCAAGTCTGCCCGTATCGTTGAAGACACCGGCGTCCGCGCCCGCAAGCTCAACGACGCCGAGCGCGCCGCCATTGCCGAGGAAAAGGCACGCATCGAAGCTGAAAAGGTTGCAGCCGCTCAGGCGCTCGCCGCCGAGAAGGCAGCAGCCGAAGCTGCCGAAGCCAAGGCAGCGGCCGAAAAGGCCGCCGCGGAAGCAGCAGCCGCAGCAGCGGAACCGGCTGCAGAATAAGATCTGCGTCACGCAAAATTCTTCGCTTGAAAAGGCGGCCTTCGGGTCGCCTTTTCTATTTTTTGCTTGGGCACGCAGCCGGTGGCCTTGCCTTCGGTACGTTTTCCGTGACAATTTTCGCCGTTCACTCCCGGAGAGCCGTTCAATGTTGTTCCGTCGTACTGTCCTTGCGAGCTTCGCTGCCCTTGCTCTCGCACCCCTGGCCGCATCGGCAGCCGAGCTGCCCGATCTCGGCGGCAAGAGCGTCGTCGTCGTCACCGAGAATGCCTATCCGCCGCTGCAGTTCGTCGACCCGAAATCCGGCAAGGCGATCGGCTGGGAATATGATGCGATGAACGAGATCGCCAAACGGCTGAACTTCAAGGTCGAATATCAAAACACCAGCTGGGATGCGATGATCCAGGCGGTTTCCGACGGCCAGTACAACATCGGCATGACCGGCATCACCATCAAGGAAGACCGCAAGCAGAAGGTGGATTTCTCCGACCCTTACATGCGCTCACAGCAGTTCATGCTGGTGCGCGGCGACGAGAAGCGTTTCACCGACGCCAAGTCCTTCGGCGCGTTCAAGGATGGTCTGGTCGGCGCCCAGCCCGGCACCACGCCCTTCTATACCGCTGTCTATGAAGTGCTCGACGGCAACGAGCAGAACCCGCGCATCAAGCTCTTCGAAACCTTCGGCGCCACCGTCCAGGCTTTGAAGGCAGGCGACGTCGACGTCGTCCTGACCGACGGCACCGCCGGCAAGGGTTATGTCGACGCCTCGAATGGCGCGCTGAAGCTGATCGGCGAGCCGCTCGGCACCGAGGATTTCGGCTTCATCTTCCCGAAGAGCTCCGATCTCGTCGCGCCCGTCAACGCTGCCATTTCAGCCCTCAAGGCCGACGGCACGCTGGATGCGCTGAACAAGAAGTGGTTCCTCGACTACAAGATGGGCGAATGACGCCGAGCCATTGCTGATGGCTTTACGACCCTCTCCCGACAGACACGTCAAGGACGACTATCCCTGGTGGCTGGTCGCGCTCGTCGCGATCGGCGTCATCCTTGCCGCCGTCATCGTCACCAACGATATCTACGCCCAGGTTTTCCGCACCGTCGTCAACGGTGTCGGCATCACCGTCTTCGTCACGCTGGTCGCCTTCGTGCTCGCCACCGTGCTCGGCCTCGGCATCTGCCTGCTCGGCATGGCCGACAGCCAGATCGCGCGGCAGATCGCGCGTTTCTACATCGAGATTATCCGCGGCATCCCGATCCTCGTGCTCCTGTTCTACGTCGCCTTCGTCGGCGCCCCGGCCCTGGTTGCCGGTTATAATTTTCTGATTTCGCCGCTGGTAAACGCAGGCATGGCCGAACCCATCCTGGTGCGCGATCTCTCGCTGATGTGGCGGGCGATCATCGCGCTGACGATCGGTTACTCCTCCTTCATCGCCGAAATCTTCCGGGCCGGCTTCCAGTCGGTCGATCTCGGCCAGATCGAGGCTGCCAAGGCGCTCGGCCTTTCCCGCTACCGGCGCTTCCGCTCCGTCGTCTTCCCGCAGGCGATCCGGGTGATCTTCCCGCCGCTTTCCAACGATTTCGTTTCGATGGTAAAGGATTCATCGCTCGTCTCCGTGCTCGGCGTCGCCGACATCACCCAGATGGGCAAGGTCTATGCCGCCGGCTCCTTTCGCTTCTTCGAGACCTACTCGATCGTCACCTACATCTACCTGATCCTGACGATCGGCCTGTCGCTGGCGCTGCGGCGGACGGAGAAATGGATGAAATCACGCTAAAGCCGTCACAATGAGGAGGCCCCAGACGGGCTGTTGATGATTCAAATTGAAGCCGCCGCGAAAAATCGTTATATGCAGGCGATGGAATCCAAGTTCAGATGCACAGGCGCGCATATTTTCGTGCTGCAGGACCATTATCGCCTGCCGGCGCGGTTCTTTGCATGCGTATCCGGTGCGCTCAACAGCCGACTTCGTTGATCGAATGACGGCCGGCGGAGCTTGATCCGCTTTTTACTCGATTTCCCAAAAGCATCCAAAAACGGACTTAACGCCATGAGCGCACCGCGTACCCTCTACGACAAGATCTGGGACGATCATCTGGTCGACGAACAGGCAGACGGCACCTGTCTTCTCTACATCGACCGGCACCTGGTCCATGAAGTCACCTCGCCGCAGGCGTTCGAAGGCCTGCGGATGACCGGCCGCAAAGTTCGCGCCCCGGAAAAGACGCTCGCCGTCGTTGACCATAACGTTCCGACCTCGCCTGATCGCCATCTCGGCATCAAGAACGAGGAAAGCCGCATTCAGGTGGAAGCGCTGGCGACCAACGCCGCCGAATTCGGCGTCGAATATTATTCCGCAAGCGACAAGCGCCAGGGCATCGTTCACATCGTCGGTCCTGAACAGGGCTTCACCCTTCCTGGCATGACCATCGTCTGCGGCGACAGCCACACCTCGACGCACGGCGCCTTCGGCGCGCTGGCGCACGGCATCGGCACCTCTGAGGTCGAGCATGTGCTGGCGACCCAGACGCTGATCCAGAAGAAGGCGAAGAACATGCTGGTGCGGGTCGACGGCCTGCTGCCGCCACACGTCACCGCCAAGGACATCATCCTCGCCATCATCGGCGAAATCGGCACTGCCGGCGGCACTGGCCATGTCATCGAATTTGCCGGCGAAGCGATCCGCTCGCTATCGATGGAAGGCCGCATGACCATCTGCAACATGACCATCGAAGGCGGCGCCCGCGCCGGCCTGATCGCCCCTGACGAAAAGACCTTCGAATACATAAAGGGCAAGCCGCGCGCGCCGAAGGGCGAGGCGCTGGAGCAGGCGATCGCCTACTGGAAGACGCTGCAGACCGACGAGGGCGCGCATTACGACCGCGTCGTCGTGCTCGATGCCGCCAGCCTGCCGCCGATCGTCTCCTGGGGCTCCTCGCCCGAGGACGTCATCTCCGTCCAGGGCATCGTCCCCAACCCCGACGATATCCAGGACGAGACCAAGCGCACCTCCAAGTGGCGCGCCCTCGACTATATGGGCCTGAAGCCCGGCACCAAGATGACCGACATTACGCTCGACCGCGTCTTCATCGGCTCCTGCACCAACGGCCGCATCGAGGACCTGCGCGAAGTCGCCAAGGTGGTCGAAGGCAAGACGGTTGCTTCAACCGTCGATGCGATGATCGTCCCGGGCTCCGGCCTCGTCAAGGAACAGGCGGAAGCCGAAGGCCTCGACAAGATCTTCAAGGCCGCCGGTTTCGACTGGCGCGAGCCGGGCTGCTCCATGTGCCTTGCCATGAACGACGACCGCCTGAAGCCGGGCGAGCGCTGCGCGTCCACCTCGAACCGCAACTTCGAGGGCCGTCAGGGCTTCAAGGGCCGCACGCACCTCGTCTCGCCGGCAATGGCCGCGGCCGCAGCGATCGCCGGTCATTTCGTCGACATCCGCGAGTGGAACTGATCCGTCGTCCCACGGAAGAGAATGAAAACCGCCCGATGTGCTCTCAGCGCATCGGGCGGTTTTGCTTTTCATGGCGGCTGTGCTTCCCTATCCCGCTGTAATTCGGGTAAGCCCGATTGCGCATCGGCCGCCTTCCCAATTTCATCCGTTCGGGCAATCGACATCCAGGAGCGCCTGTGGCCTCATCGATATGGGGCGCGATACGCGACAGATACCGTTCCGGCTTCGGCAAACACGCGCCATCGAGGGAATGGCCATGAGGCAGAAAATAGTACGGAGTTTACTGCAAGCCAGCCTGATCGTCTTTGCATCTCTGACTTCGGTCGACGCCGCCGGCGCCGGGATGATCCATCCGGCGATGCCGGTCATGACCGCGTCCGGCCTGCTGCAGCAGGTCGCGCAAAACAAGATCCCATCGCTCAACGGCTATCGCGGCTATGGCAGCGCCCGGCCCGGCTATAGCAAGAGCTCGAACGGCTATTGGTATCCCGCGCGGGCTTTCAACGCTTCGGACGAATATACCGGCTCGATCGGACGGCCGCAGCGCATGCGCAATAGCTGCGACTTCGGCTTTGCTCCGACGAACGGATCGTCGAACTGCAACTATTGATCGAGCCTGCATTCACCGTCATGCGGCGGTCGCCCCGGGTAATTTACCCGGAAGACCCACGCTGCGATTGCTTTAAAGCATGTCGCGCAAAAGTGTGCCGCGGTTTTGCGGCAACGACATGCGTGAAAACAAAGAGCTAAAGCGCGTCGCATGAATCAAGTTTGACGCGACGCGCTTTAGCCTGATCGCAACGGCGATCAGAAAGTTGCCGTCATCGGATCCGGTCCCATGCGGGCGCCGGCGCTGTCGAGCCTGGCGATCGCCGCCATATCGTCGGCATCGAGCTTGAAGTCGAACACCTGGAAATTTTCCTCGATGCGCGACGGCGTCACCGACTTCGGAATGACGACGAGGCCGGTATCGATATGCCAGCGAATGATGACCTGGGCCGGCGTCTTCCGATATTTCCCAGCGATCTCACCGATAACAGGGTTCGAGATGAACTTGCCCTGGCCGAGCGGGCTCCAGGATTCGGTGGCGATACCAAGTTTCCTGTGCGCCTCCTGCGCCGCTTTCTGCTGAAAGTCGGGATGCAGCTCGATCTGGTTGATGACGGGAACGACACCGGTCTCGCCGATGATGCGCTCCAGATGTTCGGGGCAGAAATTCGACACGCCGATCGAGCGGGCGCGGCCCTCTTCGCGGATGCGCACGAAAGCCTTCCAGGTCTCGGTATAGAGGCCGCGATGCGGCGACGGCCAGTGAACGAGATAGAGGTCGACATAATCGGAACCGAGCTTCTTCAGGCTGCCGTCGAAGGCGCTGAGCGTATTGTCGTATCCCTGATCGGTGTTTCTGAGCTTGGTGGTGACGAAGATGTCCTTGCGGTCCAGACCGGAGGAGCGGATGCCTTCGCCGACACCCTCTTCATTGTCGTAGCCGGACGCCGTATCGATATGGCGATAGCCGGCGGCAATCGCCGCGCGCACCGTCGGAGCGGCAATCTCCTGCGGCGTCTGCCAGACGCCGAGCCCGACCTGGGGAATGGAATGTCCGTCATGGAAAGTGATGATGGGTTGAGCGGTCACACTATATCTCCGGGAGTTTGAAAGAATGGGACGAGGCATGAATTGCGCCCGCACTTTGGGGCGTCCCGGAGCGCATTTCAGCCTGAGCGCTCGGTCACCGGAAACATATAGGCGGCCGGATCCGGAAGACAATCAGAGGACCCGAACAATCGTGCCCTTCCGAAGATGCGGCAGAAGCCGGCGCATGTCGGCCAGGCTCACCGCCACGCAACCGGCCGTCGGCTCGTAGCCCGGTCGAATGAGATGGAAGAAGATCGCCGAGCCGCGATTGCGCGCCCGCGAGGAGATGTTCCAATCCATGACCAGGCAGACATCGTAGAGCCCGTCGCTACGCCGCATCTCCTCATGGCTTGCGCCGAACGGCGCCCGGACGAGGCGGTTGTAGCTGGCGTTGCCGGGCTGATCGCACCAGAGCATGTCAGCGCGGATCCGGCGGATGGGAAGCGGAGTGGCAAGCCGGCCGTTCCGCTCACCGCGCCGGAAGCCTGATATCAGCCGCATCGAGGCGATCGGTGTGGCGCCGTCGCCCTCGCGCTTGATCACGGTGCGGCCGGAGCGGCCGATCGCGGCGGGGACGGTGATCGCACCGAGCCGGATGATCGCCCGGCTTTTGCGCCCCGGCGCCGGCCGCACCACGATCGTCGACGGCTTCACCCATGGCTCCCGCCTTGTTTTTTCCATTTTTCTCGCATGTCTTGCATTGTCTGGGGCTCCGATTGAAATCATATCAAAACCTGCGCTGCAACGGCCCGCCGCGCGATCCTTGCCAAATGAGGAATTTGGCGTAGGACTAGGGGACTTAACATGAGGAAAGCAAGGGCATGACCGCACGCACCATTCTTCTGGTGGATGACGACGATGACCTTCGTCAGACGCTGACGGAGCAATTGTCGCTGTATGAGGAATTTTCGGTTCTGCAGGAAGCCAACGCCGGCAAGGGTGTCGCAACCGCCCGCTCGACACCGGTCGATCTGTTGATCATGGATGTCGGCCTGCCCGATATGGACGGCCGCGAGGCGGTGAAGCTGCTGCGCAAGGGCGGCTTCAAGGCGCCGATCATCATGCTGACCGGCCACGATACAGATTCGGATACGATCCTCGGCCTCGAAGCCGGCGCCAACGATTATGTCACCAAGCCTTTCCGCTTCGCCGTGCTGCTCGCGCGCATCCGGGTGCAGCTGCGCCAGCACGAGCAGAGCGAGGACGCCACCTTCACCGTCGGCCCTTACCTCTTCAAGCCGAGCCAGAAGCTGCTGACCACCGACAACGGCCAGAAGATCCGCCTGACGGAAAAGGAAGCGGCGATCATCCGCTACCTTTACCGCGCCGAACAGAAGGTCGTCACTCGCGACGTGCTCCTCGAAGAGGTCTGGGGCTATAACTCAGGCGTGACGACGCATACGCTGGAAACCCATGTCTACCGTCTGCGCCAGAAGATCGAACGCGATCCCTCCAATGCCGAAATCCTGGTTACGGAAAACGGCGGCTATAAGATCATACCCTAGAGCATTTCCGTTTTCTCAGAATACGAAAATGCTCTATCTCTCTGTTTTCACGCAATTCCGGATGCAAGACCGCGACGCAGTTTTGCCGGGATTGCTCTAAGGCGAAAAGCCCGCATGGCGCTGACCGACGACATCCGCATGCTCGCGCAGCTTCCTCTGTTCAAGGACATGAACGAGGATCAGCTCCGGCTGATTGCCTTCGGCGCCGACCGGCGCATGATCGCCGCCGGCCAGATGCTGTTTCGCCAGGGCTCGCCCGCCGAGAGCGCCTATGTCGTCCTCAGCGGCAGCCTGGAGCTGAGCGCGACGAGCAGTGACGGCATACAGAGGACGGAGGGGGTCGTCGGCCCGGGAACGCTGGTTTCCGAGCTGGCGCTGGTCACGCTGGTGGAGCGCAAATTCACCGCGGTCGCGCGCGAGGACACCAGCATCATTCGCATCACCCGCGCCCTTTTCCACCGGCTGATCGAAGAATATCCGGACGCAGCCCGGCTGATCGAGAACCGCATCCGCGACAATCTCGCCGAACTTGCGGCAAAGGCCGCAAGCCAGTTCTACCGCTTCAGCTGACCGCCGTTGGAGCGGTTCTGCGCATCCGCAAAATACTAGAAATCGAAATGCGCCGTGACCGGCACATGGTCCGAGGGCCGGTCCCAGCCGCGCGCCTCTTTCAGGATCTCGATGCGCTTGAGATGCGGTCCGAGATCCGATGACGACCAGATATGGTCGAGACGGCGGCCGCGGTCGGCCGCCTCCCAGTCCTTGGCGCGGTAGCTCCACCAGGTATAGAGCTTCTCGCTTTCCGGCACATGATGGCGCATGAGGTCGAGCCAGTTGCCGCGCTTCATCACCTCGAGCAGCCCGTCGGTTTCGACGGGCGTATGGCTGACGATCTTCAGCAGCTGCTTGTGCGACCAGACATCGTGCTCCAGCGGCGCGATGTTGAGGTCGCCGACCAGAATGGCCGAGGTGTTGGCTTCGCCGTTGGCTTTCAGGAGCTTCATCTCTTCGATGAAATCGAGCTTGTGACCGAATTTCGGATTGATCGTGCGATCCGGCTCGTCGCCGCCAGCCGGGACGTAGAAATTGTGCAGCCGGATACGGCGGTTGCCGTGCTCGAAGATCGCCGAGATGTGGCGGGCATCGCCGACTCCGCAATAATCCTGCCGGTGATCCTCCGTCAGCGGAATGCGCGAGGCGATCGCCACGCCGTGATAGCCTTTCTGGCCGTGGATGATGATGTGGTCGTAGCCCATCGCCCGCAGCGGTGCCGCCGGAAAGAGCTCGTTCGTCACCTTGGTTTCCTGCAGGCAGAGAATATCCGGCCGATGTTTGAGAACCAGTTGCTCGACGATCGGCATGCGCAGCCGCACCGAGTTGATGTTCCAGGTGGTGATCGAAAAGCCCATGCCCACGCCCTTTCTCGCACGCCGGGCGTTGAGACGGCGTGCTTTCATGAAAGGGCTTTAGAACAAAGGCGCACAGGAGGGAACCGGCCGCGTGCAAAAGGCTCGGGCGATCAACCGAAAACCCTCAGTCTCGTGAGGCTGCCGTGCCCGGAATGCTCTCGTAAGGCACGCGGAACACGCGATCGTCGAACTGCATGCCTGTTTTGACATTGAAGATCATCACCGACGTGTCCTTGCCCTGGTTGTCCGTGATCGTCCACTGGCGCAGGTCGTAGGTCTTCGGGTCGAACATCATGGTGATCGTCGAATTGCCGAACACGGTATTGTTGCCGAGCGCGATCGTCGTCAGATCAGACTCTTCCTTCACGCGCTTCACCATGCCGGCCGACAGGTCGATATGCTGCGCCAGCAGCAGGCTGAGCGGCGTCTTGGAGAGCGGATAGAGATCCCAGGTTTTCAGCTTGGTATTGCCGATGGCGACGTTCTTGCCGTCGGCGATCACCCGCATCGGCGACGGGTCGTCATAATTGAAGCGCAGTTTGCCGGGGCGCTGAATGAAGAACTTGCCGCCGGTCTGCTCACCGCGCGGGCCGAACTGCACGAATTCGCCCTGCATCGTGGTGACGCCGGAGAAATGGTCGGCGATCGCCTGTGCCGTGCCGGAGGCGGGAGCCGCCGCCTGCGCATGCGCGCCGAAGGGAATGGCGCTTGCCATCGCAGCGACGGCAAAGGCGCCGAGAAGATCGCGGCGCGTTACCGTCAGGCCGGAGAGGAAGGTGTCGGAGTTACTCATCTAAATCTCCTTTATGCGATCTGCATGCTGCCGAAAGGCGGCGTCTTCAAGGCATTGCGATCGAGCCCGAGTGAGGTAACGGCTTGGCTGCCGTCAGGTTTCCGCAAAAGCGGCCCCCATTGGAAATATATGCCGATTATTTCAGCGGTCGAGGATGTCGCCTTCTGTGGGAACGAGAATTTCGCGTTTGCCCGCATGGTTGGCTGGACCGATGATGCCTTCCTTCTCCATCCGCTCGATGAGAGAGGCGGCCCGGTTGTAGCCGATGCCCAGCCGGCGCTGGACGTAGGAGGTCGAGGCCTTGCCATCCCGCAGCACGATGGCGACGGCCTGATCGTAAGGATCTTCCGAATCCGAAAGGTGCGACGTACCGGCAGGGCCGCCGCCACCGCCGCCGTAATCGCCATCCTCGTCGTCATCGGCGGTGATCGCGTCGAGATATTGCGGCGAGCCTTGGGTCTTCAGGTAGGAGACGATCTCTTCCACCTCGACATCGGAGACGAACGGGCCGTGCACACGCTGAATGCGTCCGCCGCCCGCCATGTAGAGCATGTCGCCCATGCCAAGCAGCTGCTCGGCGCCCTGTTCGCCGAGAATGGTGCGGCTGTCGATCTTCGAGGTCACCTGGAAGGAGATGCGGGTCGGGAAGTTCGCCTTGATCGTACCGGTGATGACGTCGACCGACGGGCGCTGCGTCGCCATGATCACGTGGATGCCGGCCGCGCGCGCCATCTGCGCCAGGCGCTGGACAGCGCCTTCGATATCCTTACCGGCGACCATCATCAGGTCGGCCATTTCGTCGATGATGACGACGATATAGGGCATCGGCTTGAGGTCGAATTCTTCGGTCTCGTACATTGCCTCGCCGGTGTGGCGGTCGAAGCCGGTCTGCACCGTGCGCGAGATCGCCTCGCCCTTCGACAAGGCCTGCTCGACGCGGGTGTTGAAGCCGTCGATGTTGCGGACACCGATCTTCGACATCTTCTTGTAGCGCTCTTCCATCTCGCGCACGGTCCATTTGAGCGCGACGACGGCCTTCTTCGGATCGGTGACCACGGGCGAAAGCAGATGCGGGATGCCGTCATAGACGGAAAGTTCGAGCATTTTCGGGTCGATCATGATCAGCCGGCACTGTTCCGGCGTCATGCGGTAGAGCAGCGACAGGATCATCGTGTTGATGGCGACCGACTTGCCCGAGCCGGTGGTGCCGGCGACGAGCAGATGCGGCATCTTGGCGAGGTCGGCTATGACGGCCTCGCCGCCGATCGTCTTGCCGAGCGCCATGGCGAGCTTGGCCTTGCTGCCGTCGAAATCGCGGGAAGCGATAAGTTCGCGCAGATAAACGGTCTCGCGCGTCTGGTTCGGCAATTCGATGCCGATCGCGTTGCGGCCGGGCACGACGGCGACGCGGGCGGCGATGGCGCTCATCGAGCGGGCGATATCGTCGGCAAGACCGATGACCCGCGACGACTTGATGCCGGGCGCCGGCTCCAGTTCATAGAGCGTGACGACCGGACCGGGGCGGACATGGATGATCTCGCCCTTGACGCCGAAATCTTCGAGCACGCCTTCGAGCATGCGGGCATTCTGCTCCAGCGCATCGGCAGAAAGCGTCGAATCGCGCACGACATTCTTCGGTTCGGCAAGCAGATGCATCGAAGGAAGCTGGAAACCTTCAGGACGAATGAACGAACCCTGCGCCTCCCGCTCGACGCGGGCGCCGGGCTTCGGACGCGTAACGGCGGGAACGACGCGCGGCTCCGGCTTGCCGACGGCTTTCGCCGGCGCGCGGATCATCCAGTCGTCATCATCGTCGTCAGGCAGGATATCGGCCGGGCGCGGCGGCATGTCGGGGTCGAAAGGCAGGTCGTCGTCGTCATCCTCGTCATCGATGGAAAGCGACGGTGCCGCGACAATGCGGCGCGGCGAAGCCGCCCTTGCTCCCATCGATGGCTCCATCGACGGTTCCATCCGCTCGCCGCGCGCAGCCGGCGCCTTGGCGCGAACCGGTTCGTTCAGCGTGCCAAACTCATCATCGTTGAAATCATAGGGCGATTCGAAATCGCCCTGGCGGCGCTTGCGCGGTCCCATGCCGAGGAGGCGGCGCAGCCGTCCCTGGCTCATGTACCAGGCATGGGTCATCGCGCCGCTGAAAGCGACCCAGCGCGACTCGTCCTCCTCGTCCTCGTCGCCGACGACCCGCGCCTTGCTAGTCGTCTCGACGTAATCGTCCTCTATTTCGTCGTCCGCGTCGCTGCGGCCGACGAGGCCCGAGGCAAACAGCATCATCCAGGCGGTCGGCACCGCAAAGATGCAGCCGACAACCATGGCGAAGGTGCCGGTCGGATAGGCGCCGACGAAGAGCGCGGGAAAACGCAGGATCATATCACCGACGACGCCACCGATGCCGTTCGGGATCGGCCAGGTGAGCGGCGGCGGAAAGCAGCCGATCACGGCGCAGGACAGCACCGTACCGGCAAGCCAGGCGCCGGCACGGGCAGGAATGCGGCTGAAGCGGCGGCCCGAGATCAGCGTCAGCGCCCAGGCGACGATCGGCAGCATCGAAACGACGCTGGCAAGGCCGAGGAACTGCATGACGATATCAGCGAAGGCGGCGCCGCTGTAACCGAGGATATTCGTCGGCAGATTGGCCGTGGCATAGGAATAGCTCGGATCCGCGACGTTCCATGTCGCCAGCGCCGCGACGCAGAGCGCCAGCAGTAGAAAGATCGCAAAGCCGATGAG
Source organism: Rhizobium redzepovicii (assembly GCF_019793435.1). Taxonomy (GTDB): domain Bacteria; phylum Pseudomonadota; class Alphaproteobacteria; order Rhizobiales; family Rhizobiaceae; genus Rhizobium; species Rhizobium redzepovicii. The sequence goes on from NZ_JAILYH010000005.1 coordinate 108,293, forward strand.
CGCCTGGATCTGCCGCAGCATGAATGCCGAGAAGGAGAACCGATCCGGACGGCCATCCATCGCCGGCGACGTGCTTCTTGCCATGTGTCTAACCCGTCCAATGCCTGCGCATGCGAATCACCGAAGCTTCGCCATGCCAAAATGCGTCCGCTCCACCTAATCAGAGCCGGGTTAAAGCGATGTTAACCATGCATGCCTGGACGGGCATTCCGGGCATGGAAATCAAAAAAAGCCCGAACCTGGAAAGGTTCGGGCCAAATGCGGTCTATGACAGCTTTTCCGGGTCTAACCCGGAAAAGCTCTAGATAGGCCGCGACGGGCCGTGAAGCGGCGCCCTTGTGCCGGGCGCCGCAAACGCTGCGATCAAGAGGCGTGGTAGGCGGCTTCGCCGTGGGTCGAAAGGTCGAGGCCTTCGCGCTCGGCTTCGACGCTCACGCGCAGGCCGATGACGACGTCGACGATCTTGTAGAGGATCGCCGAACCGATGCCCGACCACAGAAGCGTCGTCAGAACGCCCTTGGCCTGGGCCAAGACCTGGGTTGCCGTGCCGGCGTAGGAGGCAGCAAAATCGGCGGTGGAATAATCGACGATGCCTGCACCGCCGAGCGCCGGATTGACGAGGATACCGGTGCCGAGTGCGCCGATGATGCCGCCGACGCAATGCACGCCGAAGACGTCAAGGCTGTCATCGTAATTGAACTTGTTCTTCACGACGTCGACGAAGAAGTAGCAGACCGGCGAGACGATCAGGCCGAGAACGATCGAGCCCATAGGGCCGGCAAAACCGGCAGCCGGGGTGATGGCGACGAGACCGGCAACCGCACCGGAGGCGCCGCCGAGCATTGAAGCCTTGCCGCGGGTCAGGCTTTCGATGATGCACCAGGAGACGGCGGCAGCAGCCGTCGCGACGAAGGTGTTGATAAAGGCAAGCGAGGCGTAGCCATTGGCTTCGAGATTGGAGCCGGCATTGAAGCCGAACCAGCCAACCCAGAGCAGCGATGCGCCGACCATGGTCAGGGTCATCGAATGCGGAGCCATGATTTCCTTCTTATAGCCGGTGCGCTTGCCGAGCATGATGGCGCCGACGAGGCCGGCGATACCGGCATTGATGTGGACGACCGTGCCGCCGGCAAAGTCGATTGCGCCGTAGGAGAAGATCAGGCCGGCCGGCGAGGTGTAGGAGCTCGGACCGCCCCAGAACCAGACCATGTGCGCCATCGGGAAGTAGATGAAGGTGACCCAGAGCACGACGAAGAGCATGACGGCCGAGAACTTGATGCGCTCGGCGAATGCGCCGACGATCAGGCCGGGCGTGATGCAGGCGAAGGTCATCTGGAAGACGATGAAGGTGTATTCCGGAATGGCGACGCCCTTCGAGAAGGTTTCGGCGAGCGACGAGGTGTTGACGCCGGCGAGGAACGCCTTGGAGAAGCCGCCGACGAAGCTGTTCAGCGAGCCGCCGTCGGTGAAGGCGAGCGAATAGCCATAGGTGACCCAGAGCAGCGCCACGACGGCGGTGATCATGAACACCTGCATCAGTACGGAGAGCATGTTCTTGGCGCGCACGAGACCGCCGTAGAACAGCGCAAGGCCGGGGATGGTCATCAGCAGGACGAGTGCCGAGGAGATGAGCATCCAGGCATTGTCACCCTTGTCCATGGTGAAGGCAGGAGCGGCAGCAGCGGTGGTGGCAGCGGCGGGCGCAGCTTCCTGCGCGAAAGCGACAACCGGCGCCAGAAGCGCGGCCGACGTTGCGCAGATCAGCGCAAAGGGGGAAGAAAACTTCGAAATCGACATTGAAAAAAGCTCCTTGATCTGCCGCTTACAGCGCTTCTGAATCGGTTTCGCCCGTACGGATGCGCACGGCATGGTCGATCGAATAGACGAAAATCTTGCCGTCGCCGATCTGACCGGTCTTGGCCGACGCCGCGATGGCTTCGACCGCCCTGTCGACGAGTTCGGATGCAACGGCGATTTCGATCTTGAGCTTCGGCAGGAAGCTGACTGCATATTCGGTGCCGCGATAGATTTCGGTGTGCCCCTTCTGGCGCCCGTAGCCCTTCACCTCGGTCACGGTCAGCCCCTGAATGCCGATCGCCGTAAGAGCTTCGCGGACCTCATCGAGCTTGAACGGCTTGATAATAGCCATCACAATTTTCATCTGGTTTCCCATCCTTCGTTATCCTCGGCACGGAGCCGACTCTCCTTGCCGCTGACGTTCCTGAACAGCGACCGGCGATATACATTCAAAGGACGTGCCAGATTCGAAGCGAGATATAACTTATTGAAAAACAACAACTATAATATATGGTGCCAATAAACAGGCAAATGACCGGCAAATGACCGCCCAACAAGCGCACAAATAATGCGCAATTTTTCAAAGATGCATATTATTTATTCATTTGCCTTTTTCCGAATCAGACCTTCCTGTGCAACGGAAGCGATCAGCTCACCCGATCGGGTAAAGAGGCTGCCCCGGGTCAGCCCTCTGGCGCCCGAAGCCGACGGGCTGTCCTGCGTATAGAGCAGCCAGTCGTCGAGCTTGCACGGTCTGTGGAACCACATGGAATGATCGAGGCTCGCCACTTGCAGGCTCTGGTCGAAGATGGACGTGCCGTGGGCATAGAGCGAGGTATCAAGCAGCGTCATGTCCGAAAGATAGGCAAGAACCGCCGCCTGATAGAGCCGGTCGTCGGGAACCGGGCCGGTGGCGCGCACCCAGACATCCTGTTTGGGGGCGAGCTTCTTGTCGGAAAAATAATGTGTCAGCGAGACGGGGCGGATCTCGATCGGCCGCTCGCGCTGCCAGTATTTTCGGATCGCCTCCGGCGCATGCGTCAGGTACTGGTCCTTGATCTGCTGTTCGCCGAGCAGCGCTTCCGGCATTTCGACCTCGGGCATGGCGATCTGGTGGTCGAAGCCCGGCTCCTCCACCTGGAAGGAAGCTGACAGCGTGAAGATCGCCTTGCCGTGCTGGATGGCGACGACGCGCCGGGTATTGAAACTTGATCCGTCGCGGATCCGCTCCGCCTGGTAGATGATCGGCACCGAGGGATCGCCGGGACGCATGAAATAAGCATGCAGCGAATGGACGAAACGCTCGACCTCGATGGTGCGTTGCGCCGCCATCAACGCCTGGCCGATGACCTGGCCGCCGAAGACCCGCTGCCAGCCGGCCTGCGGGCTGCGCCCGCGGAAGATATCGACCTCGATCGGCTCCAGGTCGAGCGTCGAAAGCAGCGTCTCCATCGCCGAAGGCCCTGATGTTTCGCGCATCATTTTGTATGCCTCCCGGCGGTAGGAAGTGAAGTTGCGATGATCTATATAGGTCACATCTGGGGCACAAGGTACGGGAGCGGCGCGATGCTTGATATGCTGGTTGTGGGCGGGGGTTATGTCGGCCTTTCCGCCGCCGTCGCGGTCAAGCAGGCGGCACCTCATCTGAACGTCGCGGTCGTCGAGGCGGCCCCCGAGCATGTCTGGAAAAACGACACGCGCGCTTCGGCCGTCATTGCGGCGGCAGCGAAGATGCTCGAAATCTTCGGTATCTGGAACGAGATCGAGCCGGCAGCGCAGCCGATCACCAAGATGATCGTCACCGATTCCAAAACCTCAGATCCGGTCCGCCCGGTTTTTCTCACCTTCGACGGCGAAGTGGCCGAGGGCCGGCCTTTCGCCCACATGATCCCGAATGTGACGATGGTCGCAGCCCTGCGCGGTGTCTGCGAGCGCCTCGGTATCGACATCCGCCATGGGCTCGGCGCCACCGAGCTGAAGACCGAAGACAGTCATGTCACTATCACGCTTGCGGACGGCAGCACGTTGGAGAGCCGGCTGCTGGTGGCCTGCGACGGCGTGCGCTCGAAACTGCGCGACCTCGCCGGCATCAAGACCGTCACCTGGGGCTACGGCCAGTCCGGCATCGTTGCGACGGTCGAACATGAGCGGCCGCATGAAGGCTGCGCCGAGGAGCATTTCCTGCCGGCCGGCCCCTTCGCCATCCTGCCGCTCCGCAACAACCGCTCCTCGCTGGTCTGGACGGAGCGGACGCATGACGCCGACCGATTGATTGCCGCCGACGATCTCGTCTTCGAGGAGGAGCTCGAACGCCGCTTCGGCCACAAGCTCGGAGCGCTGAAGGTCATCGGCGACAAACGCGCCTTTCCGCTTGGCCTGACGCTCGCCCGCGCCTTCGTCGCACCGCGTTTTGCGCTGGCCGGCGACGCCGCGCATGGCATTCACCCGATTTCGGGACAGGGCCTGAATCTTGGCTTCAAGGATGTGGCGGCCCTTGCCGAAACGATCGTCGAGGCCGATCGCCTAGGCCTCGATATCGGCTCGATCAACATTCTCGAACGCTACCAGACCTGGCGGCGCTTCGACACCTTCCGTATGGGCATGACGACAGACGTGCTGAATCGGCTGTTCTCCAACGATGCAACACCGATCCGCATCGCCCGCGACATCGGTCTCGGCCTCGTCGACCGGCTGCCGCGCCTCAAATCCTTCTTCATCGGTCAGGCGGCTGGAACGACGGCAAAGGACAATCCGCGGCTGCTGGCCGGCCAAGCAATTTAAAGCCGATTTCCCGGGACGTTATTCGTCAAGGCGGCGGGCTTCGGAGACCAGCATGATCGGGATGCCGTCGCGGATCGGATAGGCAAGTCGTGCCTTTTCCGAGACAAGCTCATTGTGCTCGCGATCATAGGAAAGCCGGCCCTTGGAGAGCGGGCAGACCAGGAGATCGAGCAGCTTTGGATCGACGCGGCTGAGTTTTTCGTCCATGGCTGAAGTCTACTGCAGAACCGTGTCGGAGTCACCGAAGACGCGCGCCAGCACGATTTCGGTAATGGCGATCAGCGTTTCGGCCCGCGTCTTGAGATCGGGTGCCTCCAGCAGCGCCTGCTTTTCCGCCGGCCCGAACGGCGACATCATCGCCAGCGAATTGACGAGCGTCAGATTGCTCGCCCGCTCGACGCTCTCCCAGTCGGCTTCCAGCTTGTTGGCATCGAGATAGGCCTTGAAGGCGGTCAGAAGCGCCGCGCGGTCGACCGCCTCCTCCTCGTTCGCGGCCGAGAGATCGGCGATGAACGGAGCGATACGGAAGGTGCGGAAGGGATCGCTGGTGGTTTTCTCCTCCAGCAGCCGGAAACGGCAGACGCCGGTCAGCGAGACGATATAGCGCCCATCGCCGGTCTCGGCGAAGGAGGTGATGCGGCCGAGGCAACCCACAGCGGCAAGGTTGGGATCGCCGCCCTTGTCCTCGTGTTCGCCGAGCGCCGGCTGGACCATGCCGATCAGCCGGTTTCCCGTCAGTGCGGCATCCAGCATCGCCAGATAACGCGGCTCGAAAATGTTGAGCGGAAGCTGCCCGGCCGGCAGAAGAAGGGCACCGGTCAGGGGGAAGACGGCGATCGTATCAGGCAGATCGCCCGGCTTCAGGTATCTGGCATTCCCGACTTGCATGAAACCGTCCCGCATTCTTTTAACGGGCATGCCCGTCCTGACGAGAATGTGGTGCCCGCGCCCAAAAACGCAAGGGCAGATGCGCGAAACTTAGCGCATAACCCCGAAAATCGGAATCGACTTTCAACAGGATCGGACGCGGCTTCAAAGCGGTACAGCGCCTTGCCGCGCCCTATGGACGCCGCAGTTGCCCTAGGAGAACAGCATCGCCGAAAGCTTGCGCCGAGCCGAAACCGTCGCCGGATCCTTGAAACCCCAGACCTCGAAGAACTGAAGCAGCTGGCGGCGGGCGCCGTCATCGTCAAAGGCGCGATCCTTGCGCATGATCAGCAGCAGGTGCTCGGCCGCTTCGTCGCGCCGGCCTTCGACATTGAGGATCTTGGCAAGCTTCAGCCGCGCCTCGTGGTCGTCGGGATTGACGGCAAGATCACGTTCGAGCGCAACGGGATCGCCGAGCTTGCGGGCTTCCTCGATCTGTTCGAGCTTTTTCAGCACCGCCTGGATGCCGGGGTCTTTCGCCAGCTCTTCCGGCAGATCCGTCAGAGTTTGGCGCGCCCGCTCATGCTGGTTTGCGGCGATCATGCATTCGGCCATTCCGGCAACCGCCTTGGCATTTTCCGGATCGGCCTGCATCACCGCGGCGTAGAGCTGGGCTGCCTCATTGATATTGCCGGCGGCCAGCAATTCTGCGGCTTCGGTGAGCACGGCCTCGATCTCGGCCGCCTCGTCGGCGCCGGCCGGACCGGCGATACGGTCGATGAACTGCTGAATCTGGCTTTCCGGCACCGCGCCCATGAAGCCGTCGGCGGGGCGGCCGTTGACGAAGGCGATGACGGCGGGGATAGACTGGATGCCGAGCTGTCCGGCGATCGAGGGATGGTCGTCGATGTTCATCTTGACCAGCCGGACGCGGCCCTTGGCTTCGTTGACCACCTTCTCCAAAACAGGCGTCAGCTGTTTGCACGGCCCGCACCAGGGCGCCCAGAAATCGACCAGCACCGGCTGATTGCGCGATTCCTCGATGACGTCCTTACCGAAATTCGCGGTCGTCGTGTCGGTGATGTAGCCGCCTGCCGCAGCCGCGGTTGCCGGCTGAGCGCCGAAGCTTGTCGTCGCCGTCATCTGATTTCCGAAGGAACCGTTATAGGGGTTGTCACTGCCGCTCATAGGTATCTCCCGCCGCGCCGATCCAGCCGGCATCATTGTAGCGCTAAAATCGTATGTCAGGACGTCACTTTCAAGACAAGCGGCTTATGCCCGGTCGCTTCCATGAATCGGATAAGATCGCCGCTCGCAATTGATGTCGTCGCATCGTTGGAGAGCGGATGGCAGTTGACGATTTCCTCGCGCATCAGATCCGCATCGAGCACGAAAGTGACATTGCCCGCGGTATCGTTGATCGCCCCGAATGCCGTGACCGCGCCGGGGATGACGCCGAGATAGTCCATCAGCTTCTCCGCCCTGCCGAAGGAAACCCGGCCGGACCCGCCGATAAGAGTGTGAACCTGCTTCAGGTCGACCTCGGCATTTTCCTCCACGGTCAGCAGAAAATACCTGTCCTTCTTGTCTTTGATGAAAAGATTCTTGGTGTGGCCGCCGGGGATCTCGTCGCGCAGCGCAACCGATTCGGCCACGGTGAAAACCGGCGCGTGATCGACCGTCTTATGAGCAATGCCGAGCCCGTCGAGGAAAGCGAACAATTCTTCTCTGGTCTTGGGGGTATTTTCGGGCATCGGGCAATCCATTGCTCAGGGGGGACAAAGTCGAGGCATCTTGATTAAGTCCGTCCCCATCATTTGGCAATCTTCGCCACCGACGCTCACCCCCCGCATTTGCGGCCTTTCCGCCGGCCTGATGCGACCTTGCGAATTTTTCTTCGCCCCTTCGTCATTTCCCTGTTGCATTTGAAAAGCCGTTAGGCCATATAGCGCCCGTCGCCACGAGGCGGCGCCCACGGTCCAACAACTACCCCGGACCGATGCGGATTGAGCGGGTGTAGCTCAGGGGTAGAGCACAACCTTGCCAAGGTTGGGGTCGAGGGTTCGAATCCCTTCGCCCGCTCCAGTTTTCTCTCTTGTTCATACCGATGCCATGGGTACGGGAAGCAGCCGAGACAGGGTGACGGCGTCGTGTGCGCTGCCGCGGGCTTAGCTATCGTTTTGCAATCCCCGAGCAAATAAAATAGCCGACAGATTTACCGCTTGAAGCAATGTTCGCGATGCCATTGCAGAAAATGCACATGCGGTCGTTCGAATGCGCGCCGGGGCATTATCGCGCGGCCGGTGTTATTGATCAGGCCCCGTAGCGCGTCGGGATCATTAACGTCTCGTGAGATGAGAATCTCCATATCATCAGCCAGACCGATCAATCCTCGATCGAACATCCAATGGGCCGTGCCGGATAGGGCAATTCCGTTGCTGACGATATCGGGACCGCTCGCCTCGACCGGTCGGATATGCGCTGCATCGATTGTAATTTATTTTGGTTGATTGCTTCGTCTGTAAACTTATTGTCGAGGCAAAGTGAACACGTCTTCGGATCGAGACTCTCATGTTCAGTTCAGCCCCTTCCGCCGCCGCCGCCCCCACCCTGACGCATCGGCGCCGACATCACCCATAAAATCCTGATCGCTCCTAACATTATCTGAGGTTCTTCATGCGAATCGCCGTCGGTGGCATTCATATCGAGTGCAGCACATACAATCCCGTCCTGAACGAAGAGAAGGATTTTCGCGTTTTGCGCGGGGCAGGACTGCTGGAATCCTCTTACTTCGGCTTCCTTAAGGATTACGACGCTGAATTCCTGCCGACGATCCATGCCCGCGCCATTGCCGGCGGTCCGGTATCGCGCGCCGCCTACGAGGCCTTCAAGAGCGAATTCCTCGAGCGACTCAAACCGCTGCTGCCGCTCGACGGTCTCTATCTCGCCATGCATGGCGCCATGTATGTCGAGGGCATGGAGGATGCCGAAGGCGACTGGATCGGTGCTGCCCGCGCGCTGGTCGGCGAAGATTGCACGGTTTCGGCAAGCTACGACCTGCACGGCAACGTCACCCAGCGCATCATCGATGCGCTCGACATCTATTCCACCTACCGCACCGCGCCGCATGTCGATGTCGAGGAGACGATGCGCCGTTCGGTCGCCATGCTGGTGAAGAGCCTGAAAACAGGCGTGAGGCCGGTCGTTCTCTGGGCGCCGATCCCGGTCGTGCTGCCCGGCGAGCGCACCAGCACAGTCGATGAGCCGGCTAAAAGCCTCTACGACATGCTGCCCGGGATCGACGCGATCGACGGCGTCTGGGACGCATCCTTAATGGTCGGCTATGTCTGGGCCGACGAACCGCGCGCCACGGCCGCCGCCATCATGACCGGCACCGATCGGGCCGTGCTGGAGCGTGAAGCCAGACGCCTCGCGAAGGCTTATTGGCAGGCACGAGGAGATTTCGTCTTCGGCTGCGAGACCGGCTCGGTCGAGGAATGTGTTGCGAAAGCCATCGCAAGCCCGACCGCTCCTGTCGTGCTCGCCGAATCCGGCGACAACCCCACAGGCGGTGGCGTCGGTGACCGGGCCGACGTGCTGGCCGAGCTGATCGCCAAGGGTGCGACGGGCGTTGTTTTCGCCGGCATTGCCGACAGGGCGGCGACCGAGGACTGTTATGCCGGCGGCATCGGCGCGGCGCTCGATCTCAGCGTCGGCGCCTCGCTCGACACCAAGGGCAGCCAACCGGTCACGGCCCGCTTCACCGTGAAATTCCTGCACGAAACGTCGGACCCGGCCGACCGCCAGGCAGTGGTTTCGATCGATGGCATCGATCTTGTGCTCTCCGCAAAACGCCGGCCCTATCACAATATCGTCGATTTCACCCGGCTCGGACTTGATCCGCACGGCGCCAGGATCATCGTCGTCAAATCGGGATATCTCTCGCCCGAGCTGGCGCCGATCGCCAATCCGAACCTGATGGCGCTGTCGACAGGTGTCGTCGACCAGTTCGTCGAGCGCCTGCCACGGCTGCGCAAACAGCATCCGACCTACCCCTTCGATAAGGATTTTGTCTTCGAGCCGCAGGTCTTTCTCTCCGCGCGCTCGGCGCGCGCCTGAGCTTCGAACCATCCGACTTCCCAGGAAAGACATTCGGCCAGAAAAGACATCCGGCCAGAAGGGCGTCCCGAATGACCGAATTCACGACCCGTCCCGAAATCCTCGGCACCTTCGGTGTCGTTACCTCGACCCACTGGATCGGCTCGGCGGTCGGCATGAGCATTCTCGAAAAGGGCGGCAATGCCTTCGATGCCGCGGTGGCGACCGGATTCGTGCTGCAGATCGTCGAGCCGCATCTCTGCGGCCCGGGCGGCGACCTGCCCGCGGTGATTTATTCCAAGAAGAAGGACAAGGTCGAGGTCATCTCGGCCCAGGGGCCGGCACCCGCCGGCGCGACGATCGAGCATTATACCAGCGAAGGCCTGACGCTGATCCCCGGCGACGGCCTGCTTGCGACAGTCATCCCCGGCGCCTTCGACGGCTGGATGCTGATGCTGCGTGACTACGGCACGATGAGCGTGCGCGACGTTCTGGAACCGGCGATCTATTACGCCGAGGACGGCCATCCCCTGCTGTCGCGCGTCTCCGCGACCATCAAGGGGCTTGCGGCCTTCTTCGAAAAGGAATGGCCGACCTCCTACGCGACCTGGCTGCCCGGCGGCAGCGTCCCCGCAGCACAGGCGAATTTCAGGAATCCGGTGCTTGCCGAAACCTGGAAGCGCGTCATTGCCGAAGCCGAGGCAAAGAGCGGCCAGGAGGCACAGGTGGAGGCGGCACGCGACGCCTTCTACCGCGGCTTCATCGCCGAAAAGATCGATACCTATCTGAAGACCGCCGAAGTGATGGATGCGAGCGGCAGCCGCCATAAAGGCGTGCTGACCGCCAACGACATGGCGACCTGGTCGGCAACGATCGAGGAGCCGCTGACCTATGACTATCACGGCTGGACGATCGCCAAGACCGGTCCCTGGGGCCAGGGTCCGGTCTTCCTGCAGACCCTGTCGATCCTCAAAGGTTTCGATCTCGCCGCGATGAACCCTGATGGCGCCGATTTCGTCCATACCGTTACCGAAGCGATGAAACTCGCCTTCGCCGATCGCGAGGTCTATTATGGCGATCCCGATTTTTCCGAGGTTCCCGTCACCCATCTGCTGTCGGATGCCTATGCGAGCGAGCGCCGCAAGCTGATCGGCGCGGACGCCTCCCTTGATCTTCGCCCCGGCATCGTTCCAGGTTTCGAAACGCAGCATGATCTGACGATGACGATGCTCGGCGCTGCGTCCAAGACGGGCGCCGTCTACGAACCGACCATGGCGCATCTGGAAAAACGCGGCGACACCGTGCATATCGACGTGATCGACCGCGACGGCAACATGGTCTCCGTCACGCCATCCGGCGGTTGGCTGCAGTCTTCACCAACCGTTCCCGGCCTCGGCTTCTGCCTCAATTCCCGGGCCCAGATGTTCTGGCTGAAGCCGGAACTGCCGACCTCGCTGGCGCCGGGAAAGCGTCCGCGCACGACACTGACGCCCTCGCTGGGCCTTTACGAGGGCCGCCCGACACTGGCCTTCGGCACGCCGGGCGGCGACCAGCAGGAACAATGGCAGCTCTCCTTCTTCCTGCGCCATGTCAATCACAAGCTGAACCTGCAGGCGGCGATCGACCGGCCGCTGTTTCACACAGCCCATTTTCCGAGTTCCTTCTATCCGCGCACCCGCGAGCCGGGCAGCCTGATGGCGGAGGCGAATTTCGGCCCCGATGTGCTTGATGCGCTCGCCCGCAAGGGCCACAGGCTGACGGTTACCGATCCCTGGACCATCGGCCGGCTGACCGCAGCGCGGCGCGATGCCGACGGGCTGCTGCGCGCTGCGGCCACCCCGCGTCTCATGCAGGCCTATGCGGTCGGACGATAGCGCCGGAGCGCGCGTCGTCGGCCGCTTCCCCGGAGGGTGGAGGCAACAAGTATTACGGGAAAATAACCCGGGCCGGTGGCGCACGGCCCACCCTTTTTGCTGCACTGCTTATATGACTTCTGCTAGATATTATTTCACCAATAATTATTAACGACCACTTCCGCCCATTTGTGTTCTCTTATCCCTGCGAATCAAAAAGGTTTGATTTGCCCGGGGACGGTCGCCATGTTCAAGCATGGGGCGATGCAACAGTTGGGTAGGAGCCTATGCTGCAACGGATTGAAGACATTGATGCAGCGCTCGTCGACAGGCTGCAGCATTCGGCGTTCAAGTACTTCCTGAAATATACCAATCCCGAAAACGGCCTGGTGGCCGATACTTCGATCGGCGGCGTGCCGGCGAGCATCGCAGCCGTCGGCTTTGCCCTTTCCTCCTATCCTGTCGGTGTCGAACGTTGCTGGATCACCCGCAGGGAAGCAGCCGAACGGACGGTCAATACGCTGCGTTTCTTTGCCGAGGCGCGTCAGGGCGAGGAACGTCACGCAACGGGCCACCGCGGCTTCTTCTACCATTTCCTGCACATGGATACCGGCAATCGCGCCTGGAACAGTGAACTCTCGACCATCGACACGGCACTGCTTATCGCCGGCATCCTAACGGCAGCGCAGTATTTCGATCGCGAAGACGACGAGACGGAAACGGAAATCCGCGCGCTCGCGACCTTCATCTACGAGCGCGTCGACTGGCGCTGGGCCCTGAACAAGGGCGATACGATTGCCATGGGCTGGAAGCCCTCTTCCGGCTTCCTGCGCTGGCGCTATCACGGCTTCGACGAGGCGATCATCCTCTATGCGCTGGCGCTCGCATCGCCCACGCACCCCATCCCGCAGTCATGCTACGACGCTTTTACGTCGAGCTATTCCTGGATGATGCATGGCGAGCAGCCCTATCTCTATGCCGGTCCACTGTTCATCCACCTCTTCTCCCATGCCTGGATCGATTTCCGCGGCATTCAGGACAGACCGATGGCAGAGCGGAACTGGGACTATTTCCGCAACACCCAGGTGATGATCAACGTCCAGCGGGATTATGCCGAGCGCAATCCCGGCCAGTTCGTCGGCTATAACCGGAATATCTGGGGTTTCTCCGCCTGCGACGGTCCGCCGCCGACACGGCGCATGCGCGGCGGCCGCCAGCCGAAGGTTCTGGGTTACGCCGCCCGTGGCGCGCCACTCGGCCCGGACGACGGCACGATCGCGCCCTGGGCCGCGCTTGCCTGCCTGCCCTACGACCGGCAGGCGGCTCTCGACGGCACCAAGGCGCTGCTGACCAGCTATCCGAACCTGCTTCTGGAAGGCGGCTTTCCTGGTGGCTTCAACCCGACCGTCAAGACCAAGCGGCCGGAAGGCTGGGTCGATGACCGCACCGTCGGCATCGACCAGGGTCTCGTCGTCATGACCATCGAGAACGAGCGCTCCGACTTCATCTGGAAACTGATGCGGCAATCGCCGGCCATCCGCCTCGGGCTCGAGCGCGCCGGCTTCACCGGCGGCTGGCTCGAAGGCATCGAACCGGAAGAAGTGGTGCGCAAGTTCGGCTGAATTTAGTTTTCGAAGATATGCGCCTTGCCCGCGATATCCAAGCGAACGAGATCGCCTCGTGAGGGAAGCGCGACGCTTGAGGTCTTGATCAGGATCGGCGGCAGGGCGACACCGTCGAGCGAAACCGCAACGGTGCAGACCGCGCCGCCGAACTCCACCTCAACGACACGCCCGCCATAGCGGCGATCGCCTTCATCGGCAACGACGCGGATCTGCTCGGGCCGCAGCATGATCTCCGCCTTGCCCTGACGATTGCCTTCGACGGCGACGCGGCCGAGCGCACAATCGGCGAGGCCATTGCGGATGATGGCCGGAAGCAGCACGGCATCGCCGAGAAACAGCGCCGTCTCGCGATCCCGCGGATGCAGATACAATGATTGCGGCGACCCGGCCTGGATCAGCCGCCCCTCTCTCAGAACCGCAACCTGATCGGCAAAAGTCAGCGCCTCTTCCTGATCATGCGTGACGAGCACGGCGGTGATGCCGGCCGCCTGCAGCACGCGCGCCACTGCCTTGCGCATGTTCTCACGCAGGCCGGTATCGAGTGCCGAGAACGGTTCGTCGAGCAGCATCAGCCGCGGCTTGCGGCCGAGGGCACGCGCAAGCGCCACGCGCTGCTGCTGTCCGCCGGAAAGCTGGTGCGGACGCCGCACCAGCATGCCACGGTCGAGCTCGACCATATCGAGCAGCTCGACGATGCGCTTCTCGCGATCCGCTGCCCCCCGCTCGAAGCCGAAGCCGATATTTTCGGCGACGCTCAAGTGCGGAAACAGCGCGCCGTCTTGCGAAACGATGCCGATGCCACGCTTATGGGCCGGCACCGTCGCAGGCCCATCGGCAAGGACTTCGCCGTCGAGCGTTACCCTGCCGACATCGGGTTGCTCGAAGCCGGCAATAATGCGCAGCAGCGTCGTCTTGCCCGAACCGGACGGGCCGACGACGGCCGTGCGGCTGCCCGCCTGGACATCGAGCGAAATATCCTTCAGCGCCTGCACAGGCCCGTAGCGCTTGCTGATGTTTTCGATCGTAAGCAGCGTCATTGGCCGGCGGTCCGTTTCGATTGCGTATAGAGCATGAGGGTGAGCGGCAGCGACAGCACGACCATCATGAAGGCATATGGTGCGGCCGAGACATAGTCGATCTCGCTGGTCAGCGACCAGAATTTGGTCGCCAGCGTATCGACGCCGTTGGGCGACAGCATCAGTGTCGCCGTCAGTTCGTTGGTGATGCCGAGCGCGGCTAGCGCCACGCTGGCGGCCGCGCCTGGTGCGGCAAGCCGCATGGTGATCTGCCGCACCGCTTGGCCCGGCGTGCGGCCCAGCCCCATCGCGGCGCGCTCCAGCTCCACCGGCGCCTGGGCGATGCTGGCGCGCAGCCCGACCATGGCGCGCGGCAGGAAAAGCATCACATAAGCGACGAGCAGCGTTGCGAAGGTCTGATAGAGTGGCAGCACGAGACGCACGGTGATCGTCACCAGCGCCAGCGCCACCACGACACCCGGCAGCGAGCCGACGTAATAGTGGCAGGCTTCGAGCAGGCGCTGGAAGCGGCCGGGCGCACGCACGGAAAGCCAGGCCATCGGGGCTGCTGCAATCGTCGCCAGCACGCCGCCGACAATGGCAAGCACGATCGTCTGCAGAAAGGCGCTGCCGACCTCGATGCGCCAGATCTCGGTACCGCCGAGATAGAGCCAGCGGCCAAGCGTCACCAGCGGCACGCCGAGCGTCAGCACCGCCAGGGCGATGGGCAGCAAGATGGCTGGCAGCATGAACCAGCCGAGCCGCCGGCGGTCCGTGGGACGCGGCGAGCCGGTGCCGACGCGGGCATAACGTTCGTTACCGCGCACCAGCACCTCGAAGCCGAGCAGAAAAAGACAGCAGGCGACGAGCACGCCGCCAAGCATGTTGGAGGCAGGGCTGTTGTAGGAAGACTGGAACTGGTCGACGATCGCCGTCGCGAACGTGTCGAAGCGGATCATCACGAACAGGCCGTATTCCGACAGCAGATGCAGCCCGATCAGCAGCGAGCCGCCGCAAATGGCGAGCCGGAGCTGCGGCAGAACCGCCCGGAAGAAGACCCGCCAGGGATTAAGGCCAAGCGAGGCCGCGGCATCCTCGATCGCCGGATCGAGGCGGCGCAGGGCTGCGGCGACCGGCAGGTAGAGGAAGGGATAATAGGCGATCACCGAGATGAAGACGCCGCTCTGCAGGCCGCGCATGCCGGGGAGGAGACTGACCCAGGCATAGCTGTGCACAAAGGCGGGCACGGCGAGCGGGGCGATGGCAAGCCAGGCCCAGAGCCTGGCGAAAGGAATGTCGGTCCGCTCGGTCAGCCAGGCAAGCGTCACGGCAAGCGCGATCGACAGCGGAATGGTGATCGATTCCAGCAGGACCGTGTTGACGAGCAGTTCGCCGACGCGCGGCCGGAAAACCAGGGCCTTCACCGTTTCCCAGCCTACGTCGTAGGTGACCCAGCCGATGAAGCCGAGCGGCACCAGACTGAAGATCGCGACGATGGTGGCAAGCAGGAGCACGGAGGCGTGCGGCGCGCGCGCGCGCGGCAAACCCATACGCGTGGCCTTCGACGCGACCGGCGCCTTGTTGCCGGATGCGAGCAATCTGTTGTCCTGCAGCAAGGCCGATGCCTTCATACGCCGAAAAAGGAAGGCAACCGCTTTTGAGGAGCGGTTGCCGGATATCGTCATGCCCTAAGGTTTTCTTGAGCCAAAAGCAATAGTTTTGGCCATGGCAAGCCTGCGGCAGAAGCGTCAGATCAGCCCGGCAATCGTCATCAGCTCCACGACCTTCCTGCTGTCCAGCGTCGAAGCTTCGACTTTCGGCGCATTGAGATCGGCGAGCGGCGTCAGCTTGTCGTTGGAAGCGGCATCCTTGCCGATGGCATATTCGTAGGACGTGCCGTCCTTCAGAACCGCCTGGCCGGCCTTGCTGGTGATGAACTTCAAGAAAGCCTGGGCGTCCTTCATATGCTGGGTCGACTTCAGGATGCCGCCGCCCGAAACACTGACGAAAGCGCCCGGATCCTGGTTCTTGAAGTAATGCAGGCCGACATTCTTGCTGTTTTCACCGGTTTTGGCCTGATCGCCGAACCAGTAATAGTGATAGATGATCGCGCCTTCGACTTCGCCTGCATTGACGGCCTTCATGGCGACGCTGTTGCCCTTGTAGGGTGTCGCGTTGTCCTTGAGGCCTTTCAGCCATGCCTTGGTGGCGTCTTCACCCTTGAGCTGCAGCAGCGAGGCGACGATGGCCTGGAAGTCTGCACCGGCAGGCGCTGCACCCCAGCGGCCCTTCCAGGCCGGATCGGCGAGGTCGAGCATCGACTTCGGCAGCTTGTCTTCGGTGAGCTTGGTCTTGTCATAGGCAAAAACGGTGGTGCGGGCGGCAATACCGGTCCACATGCCGTCGGCCGGGCGGTACTGATCCGGCACCTGGTCCAACGTGTCCTTTTCGATGGGGGCGAAGAGGCCTGCGCCGTCGACCAGCGTCATCGCCGGCGAATTCTCGGTGAGGAATACGTCAGCCGGTGAGGCATCGCCTTCCTGGATGATCTGGTTGGCGAATTGCATGTCGCTGCCCTGGCGCATGGTGACCTTGATGCCGGTCTCCTTGGTGAAGGCGTCGATCCATTCGCGGCCCAGGCTTTCGTGCTGGGCATTGTAGACGACGAGACCTTCGTCCTGCGCATTGGCCCTGCCGGCGAGCGCAGTGGCGGAGAGAAACGAAGCGGCAAGCGCAAGCGCTTGGGAAAAACGGTTGAGAGCAAAGTTCATGATGGCCTCCGTGGCAATGCCGCCCGAGCTCCACAAGGGCGATGAGAGGCGTATATTTTTCCTGACTGCCTATTTCAAGTTTGGCCTGCAAGGAAAAGCCATCACAATATCTTGACTAAATATTTCATATTAAAAGGGAATAAATCTCGATCGGTCGAAAAAGCGGCATTCCGCGCATGTCGCCCGGAAGTGTGCAGCGGTTCCGGGACAACGACATGCGTCAAAAGAAGAGCTAAAGCGCGTCGCAGGAATCGAATTGCGTGCGACGCGGTTTAGGGGGTGCAGCCCTCCTTTTTCGAGCCTTTCTGCAAGCCGGCTTATTCGACGTCGAACTTGACGCCTTGGGCGAGCGGCAGCGTTCTGCCGTAATTAATCGTGTTCGTAGAGCGGCGCATATAGGCCTTCCAGGCATCCGAGCCGGATTCGCGGCCGCCGCCGGTTTCCTTCTCGCCACCGAAGGCGCCACCGATTTCGGCGCCCGACGGGCCGAGATTGACGTTGGCGATGCCGCAATCCGAGCCGCGGGCGGAGACGAAGGTTTCGGCCTCGCGCATGTCGTTGGTGAAGATCGACGACGACAGCCCCTGCGGCACCGCATTGTGCAGGGCCAGTACCGTATCGAAATCGCTGTATTTCATCACGTAGAGGATCGGCGCGAAGGTCTCGTGCTCGACCGGGCCGGTTTGCGCCGGCATTTCGACGAGCGCCGGGCGAACGTAGAAGGCATCGGTCAAACCGTTGCCGACGCGATCACCGCCGGTCACCTTGCCGCCGGCCGATGTCGCCTGGCTGAGTGCTGCCTGCATCTTCTCGAAAGCCTGGCCGTCGATCAGCGGTCCGACCAGCGTGCCTGTTTCGAGCGGATTGCCGATGGTGACGGAACCATAGGCCTTCTGGAGCCGCGGCACCAGCTGGTCGTAGACGCTCTCATGCACGAAGAGACGGCGCAGCGTCGTGCAGCGCTGGCCGGCCGTGCCCATGGCGGAGAAGGCGACGCCGCGCAGCGTCAGGTCGAGATCGGCGCTCGGGCAGACGATCGCCGCATTGTTGCCGCCGAGTTCGAGAATGCCGCGGGCAAAACGCTGCGACAGGCGCGGACCGACGGCGCGGCCCATAGCCGTTGAACCGGTGGCGGAGACGAGCGGGATTTTCGGATGGTCGACGAGGACCTCGCCGACCTCACGGCCGCCGATGATCAATGTCGATAGATTGGCCGGCGCCGTGCCGCCCTCGGCGATGAAACGCTTCAGCGCCTTTTCGAACAGCGCCTGCACGGCAAGTGCGGTCAATGGCGTCTTTTCCGAGGGCTTCCAGACGGTGGAATTGCCGCAGACCATTGCAAGTGCCGCATTCCATGACCAGACGGCGACGGGGAAGTTGAAGGCGGAGATGATGCCGACCACGCCGAGCGGATGCCAGCTTTCCATCATCCGGTGCTCGGAGCGTTCGGTGGCGATCGTCAGGCCGTAGAGCTGGCGGGACAAGCCGACGGCGAAATCGCAGATATCGATCATCTCCTGCACTTCGCCGAGACCTTCCGAGGTGATCTTGCCGACCTCGATCGAGACGAGACGGCCGAGCGCCGTCTTTGCCGCACGCAGCTCCTCACCGAGCAGGCGGACCAGCTCGCCGCGCTTCGGCGCCGGGACGGAGCGCCATTCGAGGAAGGCCTTGTGCGCCTCTTCGATTGCTGCTTTGGTCTCGGAGACGGTATGCTCCCTCAATTTACCGATTTCCTTGCCCGTCACCGGCGAGGCGACGGAAAGCGTGCCGCCGTGATAGCGGCCGGCGTCAACGCCGAGTTCGGCAAGCAGCTTGGCGGTTTCGGTGGCGAGATCGAGGACGGCGATAGTCATTGTCGTGGTTCCAATCTTATTATTCTCAGAAGCGTTCATCGCTTCTCAGAAGCGAGCATCGGCGAAATGGGCGACCTGAGCGCCGGCTTCGTACCATAGTTCCTTGAGCGCACGGAAGCTCGGCTCGGTGGGTGATGTCAAAGGCAGCGGCAGAGCGTCTTCGGTCAGCCGGCCGAGAATATGCTCGGCCAGTGTCCGGCCGAACACCGTGCCGGGGGCAATGCCGCGGCCATTGTAACCCGAAAAGCCGACGACACCGGGCGCGAATTTATGAAAGCGCGGCAGCGCATTGTCGGTCATGCCGATCTGGCCGTACCATTCGCATTCGAATTCGACATCGCCGATAATCGGGAACAGCCGCTTCAAGGCGCGCTTAGCCCAGCCCTTGTGCACGGCTAGCCCGGTATTGCGCAGCGCCCCGACACTGCCGAAAACGAGACGCCCGGCCTGGTCCATGCGGAAGGAGGAGAGGATGTCCTTGGTGTCCCATGCGCCTTCCCGCCCCGGCAGGATCGACTGGCGCAGATTATGGCCGAGCGGCACGGTGGCGAAGTTGAAATAGGGCAGATAGACCTGCTCGTTGCGCACCTGCTCGAAGGGGCCGGTGCTGTAGGCATCGGTCGCGACGATGATCCAGTCGGCGCTGACCGCGCCGTTTGCCGTCTTCACGGTCCAGCGGCTGCCGTTGCGCTCCGTTGCGATGACGGGACTCGACGTGTGGATGGCAACGCCCGCCTTGACGGCGGCATGGGCAAGGCCGCGCGCATAGGCCAGCGGCTGCAGCGTGCCGGCGCGCATGTCGAGCAGCGAACCGGTATAGGCGTCGCTACCGATGCGTCTGGCTGTCTCCGCCGCATCGAGCAGCGTCACGGGCGCGCCGCGCGCGGACCATTGCGCCGCGCGCGCCTCGATCTCCTTCAGCCCGTCGGCGCCGACGGCGCAGTGCAGCGTGCCGTTGCGTTCGAGTTCGCAGGCGATCCGGTGCCTGTCGATCAGCTCCATGACGAGCTTCGGCGCATTGCCGAGCAGCTCGAGCAGGCGCTCGCCATGCACCGGGCCGAGCACACCGGGCAGATCGTCGGGCATCACCCACATGCCGGCATTGATCAGGCCGACATTGCGCCCCGCGCCGCCGAAACCGATTTCCTTCGCCTCCAAGAGCACCACCCTCGACCCGGCTTCGGCAAGATGCAGGGCGGAGGACAGACCGGTGTAGCCACCACCGACCACGACGACATCGGCAGACACCGCGCCTTCGAGAGGCAAGGTCGCCGGCGGCTCGGCTGCGGTCTTTTCCCAGAGGCCGTGGGAGCGCGGATCATTCAGCATGGTCTAGTCCGATCGGAACGAAATCGCGGTACTCTAACGCATATGATGAAGTGTTGAAGGCCATTTTACGCGACGGTCTTCAACTGCAGCGGCGCGAGCCCCAGCGCTTCCATTGCCGCATCCAGCGAGGCGGCCTGGCGCTCGGCATAAAGCGCCAACTCGTCCTGAACGGTGGCGCCGAGCGCCGCCTCGAAGGCGTCGCGGTTCGAACGTGTCGCATAATTCTGCTGCTGATCGGTGCCGAGATTCGACTGGAAGATGCCGGCCGCGCTGACGGGCAGGAAATCTTCGTAGACGATCGGCGAGAAGGCAAGGTAACCCTTGGCGATCAGCGCTTCCGGATCGCCGGGGAGCGGGGCGCCTACGGCCGCAGCAATGCCCGCAGGCGTCGCGCAGTAACGGAAGAAGGCGAGACCTTGCCTGCGCAGCTCTTCCCAGCTGTCCGGCAGCGCCTTGAAACGCTCGGCAAGTTCCTGATCGTAGGCGCCGGCCTTGGCGCCGCCGGCGCCGACCTGCACTTCGCCGCGGACCGAGGCGAGCAGCCGGTCGTAGAGCGCCCGGCCCTTGGCCGTCAGTGCCACGCCGCGCTGTTCGATCTCGCCGAAACGGGCGGTATGCGTCCCTTGAACCGCTTCCACGTCACCGGCAAAGACGATCGTTTCTTCAAGCGCCTTGAAGCTCGTCTGCCGCAGCAGAATATCGCAATGGCGGCGCGGCGGTCCTTCGATGACGGCCTTCGGGGTGATGCCGCGTTCCGGCATGCGGGCCTGGACGGCATCGATATCGAGCGTGCGCGGCGTCAGGTGGTTGATATGCGGGCCCTTGAAGCTGACAACGTCGGCGATCAACCGGTGCGCATCATGCAGGCGCTTATAGGTTTCGGCGCTAACCGTCGCCTCGCCGTGCCAACGGAAGGTTTCAAGCGCCTCGGCGACGAACTCCGTCGCCTCCGCCTCCGTCAGGCCGCCATTCTGCTCGTGACGCTCGATCAGCGCGACGGCGCGCGGCGTATAGATGCGCCGCTTTGCCAGAATGGCTTCGGCTTCGCTGCGCAGCCCTTCGTCCTCGATCAGCTCCAAGCGCAACAGCGAGGTGAAGACGCGGAACGGATTGATGTTGAGTGCGGCCTCGTCGATCGGCCGGAAGCAGGTAGAGTGAACAGGCACGCCGGCGACCGAGAGATCGTAATAGCCGACCGACTGCATGCCCATGACCGCAAACAGCCGGCGGATGGTGAAAAGCTCTTCCGCCGTGCCGAGCCGGATGGCGCCGTGGCGCTCGACATCAATGCGCTCCAGTTCGCCGGCGCCGGCCAGCCTTTCGCGCAGATCGGGATTGTTTTTGAGGCAGCCGGCATTCACATCCGCCACCAGTTCGATCAGCGTGCCATATTGCGGCACCTCGGCCCGATACATCTGCGACATCGCTTCGGTGAACAGCGAGCGGATACGGTCTGTGGAAACGAAGGCTTGCGGCATCTCGGAAACTCCGGCTCATTCCGTTTTTGCAGGATGAGCCTCTTTACAACGGCCATAAAGGCGGAAATATCGACATTTTGGAAATAGCTCATTCTGAAATGGAATGAACATGTTCGCTTCAAGACGTTTTCTGCCGTCGATTTCGCATCTCGCCGCTTTCGAAGCCGTTGCCCGCACCGGCAGCGTCACGGCCGCCGCCCGTGAACTCGATCTGACGCAGAGCGCCGTCAGCCGCCAGGTGAGCGCGCTGGAGGAGCAGCTTGGTGTCGAACTCTTCCTGCGCGAACGTCAGACCATGCGGCTGACGCCAGCCGGCGACAGTTATGCCCGCGAGATCCGCGAGGCGCTGCGGCGCATATCGAGCGCCTCGCTGAACCTGCGCGCCAATCCGCATGGCGGCACGCTCAACCTCGCCATCCTTCCGACCTTCGGCACGCGCTGGCTGGCGCCGCGCCTCGGGCGCTTCCTCGTTGCCAATCCCGGCGTGACGATCAATCTGGTGACCCGGCTTTCGCCTTTCGATTTCCGCCTCGATTCGATCGACGCCGCCATCCATTTCGGCCATCCGCACTGGCCGGGCGCCGAACTCGCCTTTCTGATGTCGGAGCGCACGGTGCCGGCCTGCAGCCCCGATTTTCTGAAGCGATACACGATCTCCGGGCCGCAGGATCTGCTGTCCGTTCCGCTGCTGCATCTGACGACCCGGCCCGACGCCTGGGAGCAATGGTTCGCCGGCAACGGCGTGTCTTTCGAAAGCGTGCACGGCATGCTCTTCGACCAGTTCGCCACCGCCGCGCAAGCGGCGATCGCCGGTCTCGGCATCGCTCTTTTGCCGAAATTTCTGATGCAGGAAGAGCTGCGGCGCGGCGATCTCGTCGCCGCCATCGACGGCGAAATGGAAAGCCGCGAGCGCTATTATCTCGCCTTTCCGCCCGAGCGTGCCCACTATGCGCCGCTTGCCGCCTTCCGCGACTGGATCGTCGCGGAAGCGGCCGCCGAGCCGGCAGCTTGACGAACGGCTTGCATCGGCATGGCGCTTTCGACCATTATATTAGCCAAACAACCCTTTGCAGGAAATCCCCATGAAGCCGATCTTCGTCCAGCTCCAATGCGCCCCCGGCAAGACCTATGAGGTCGCCGACGCCATCTACCAGACCGAACTGGTCTCGGAGCTCTATTCCACAAGCGGCGACTACGACCTGCTGCTGAAGGTCTACATTGAGGAAGGCCAGGATATCGGCAAGTTCATCAACGACAACATCGCCAACATTCCCGGCATCGTCCGCTCGCTGACGACCCTGACTTTCAAGGCCTTCTAAAGCAATTCCAGCAAAAGTGTGCAGCGGTTTTGCCAGGCAAAGCGCGAAGCGCTTTTGTCGGGAATTGCGTAAAAACAAAAGACAGAGCATTTCCGTGATGCGAAGAAAAACGGAAATGCTCTGAACTCCGTCAGACGCGGTTAACCTTTTTACGAAGAATCGCCTCTCGGGATGCCGCTTAAACCACGGCTTAACGCCTGAGATATCTGGTCGTTGCTATAAGAGTCCCGTCTCGGCATGAGGCGGCGCGTGCAGCGATAGGTGGAAAATGGTGATCGTCGAGGCAGACAGGATGCGCGAGAGGCCGCAGCCGGAAACGGCGCCGCTGATCGTCCATGTCGTGCGCCAGTTCCTGCCCAACCGGGGCGGCCTGGAAGACGTTGTCGCCAATCTCGCCCGCCAGACCGTTCGCCGCGGTTATCGCGTCCGCGTCGTCACCCTCGATTCGCTGTTCACCGCACCTGATGACAAGCTGCCGCCGCGCGAAGATATCGACGGCATCGAGGTGGTGCGCATTCCCTGGTCCGGCAGCAGCCGTTATCCACTGGCGCCCAAAGTTTTCGGCCATCTCGCCGATGCCGATCTCGTCCACGTCCATGCCATCGATTTCTTCTTCGACGCGCTCGCCTGGGGCCGGCTGCTGCACCGCAAGCCGATGATCGTCACCACCCATGGCGGCTTCTTCCACACCAGGAAATACGCGGCGATCAAGAAGATCTGGTTCCGGACGCTGACCCGCGCTTCGGCACTGGCTTACCGGCGGGTCGTCTGCTGCAGCGCCTCCGACCTCAAGCAGTTTTCCGAAATCGTGCCCGACAGCCTGCTGATCGAAAACGGCGCCGATATCGGTAAATTTGCCGACACTGCTTCGCGCCGGGCGCGGCGCCGCATCGTCACCATCGGCCGGTTCTCGGTCAACAAGCGGCTGGACCATTTGCTCGATGCGATGGCCGAGCTGAAGACGCGCAATGCGGAATGGCATCTCGACATCGTCGGGGCCGAATCCGATCAGAACCGGGCCGACGTCGAAGCCGCGATCGAAGGCCGCGACCTGTCCGGCCGCGTCACCCTGCACGTCTCACCCGACAACGCCGCCATCCGGCGCATCATCGCCGACGCCTCGCTCTTCGCCTCCGCCTCGGAATATGAAGGTTTCGGCCTGGTGGCGCTGGAGGCGATGAGCGCCGGCCTGCTGCCGGTGCTGAACGCCAACGACGCCTTTACGACACTTGCCGGCCGGCATCCCGTCATCACGCTTGCCGATTTCACCAATCCGGAGACCGCCGCGACCGGGATCGAAGCGGCCTATGAAACGCTCGCACGCCAACCTGACGCCGTCCGCGCCGGGCTTCTCGACGCCGCGCGCGGTTACTCCTGGGACATTGTTGCCGGGCGTTATATCGATCTCTATCGGTCGCTGAACGTCGCCACTGCAGACAGCATCTGAACTACCGGCCTGAAATTCCTCACGCCCTCGCCAGGCGGATGATCTCGTCGAGCACGAATTTGCGCGATTGCGGCGGCGTCAGATTGTGGTCGGCATCCGGCAGCATCAGCAGCCGCACATTCGGATAGCGGGAAAGCTTGGCGCCGCGCGGTCCGAAATGGAAATAGACGTGGTCGAGCCCGACATCGCCCTCGCTGTAAATCAGCGTCAGCGGCACCTTGCGCTTGCCGAACAGCGCGAAGGAATGCCGAACCTCGCGAGCAATATGGCGCCGGTCGGGAAGCAGTTCCAGCAGCGGCGCGATAAAGGGTGACAGACGCCGGCCACCGGCGATGACGATATTCTGCAGCGCCGACACCACGTCCACCTGGCCGCTGAGCAGCCGCTTCAGCGTATCCACCCGCGCCAGGCGCTGACCGTAGTCATCCAGGCTGCGCGGGACGGAAACGACATGCTCCCGACGCACCGGCACCTCGGGATCCCAGTAATAGACGAAGGGATTGATCGAGACCACCGCCTTCAACCGCTCGTCGGCGACGCCGGCGCGGAAGGCGACGTAGCCGCCGCTGCACCGGCCGGCCACCATGACCGGACCTGCAACGACGCTTTCGAGCAGATCGAGCGCGGCAACCGCATCCTCGGTCTGCGTGCTGGAATAAAGCACCTGTTCCGGCGCATCCGGCCGCGGCGGGCTGTCTCCGACATTGGCGGAATCGAAGCGCAGCGAAACGACGCCCTGACGTGCGAGCTCACGCGCCATATCCACCGTCGTCCGTCCCCAGCCGGCATGCCGGTCATAGGCCGTCGACAGGAAGAGAACCGCATTGCCCTTGATCTCGCCGAGCGGCCGGCTGACGACGCCGACCAGATGGTCGTGGCTGCCGAAACGCACCGGTGTTTCGACAAAACCCTCGCCGGCAAGCGGCGCATTTTCGATCGTCGCCGGCGAATGCGCGCCGGACGTCTCCGTCGTCATCCTCTCCAGCCACGTCTTCAGCAACTCGACGACCTCAGCCGGCGTCTTGGCAAACAGCGGATTGGTGGCGAGCTCGTCATAGCCTTCGAAAACCGTCTGTTCGACGTCGGCGCCGAGCGCCTTCAGCGCATCGGCAAAGCCGGTATCGTCGACCTTGGCGGGACGCTCGAGGATCAGATAACGCGACGCAGCAAGCCCCTGCGGCGGGGCGATGTTGAGCTTGCCGAGTTCGGCGGCGATCTCTTCGGGCATGACGAGCCCGGCGATCTGCACCTTCGCGGTCTGGACATGTTCCTTGCCGAGGCCGAGATCGGCATCGATGATCTTGGACCACATGTTGAGTTCGCGCAGATAGGCCCGGCCGCTCAGCACCGGCGCCAGCATGACGAGGCTGTCGACGCCGTCGATCGAGGCGCCGATGCGATGAGCAAGCGTTGCGCCGAGCCCCTGTCCGATGAGGATGATACGGTCGCAGCCGCTCAGCGATTTGAGCTTGGCGGCCGCCGCGCGGATCGAATTTTCCCAGGTTTCCAGCCTTGCCGGCAGCGCGCCGAAATCGAGCGCGTCGCCAGTGCCGCGATAGTCGAAACGCAGGCTCGCCACGCCGATATCCGAGAAATGCTCGGCGGCCACACGGAAGAATTTGCGGCTGCACATCTCCTCGAAACCCCAGGGGCTGACGAAGAGCACGGCGGCTGAACGCTTCTTCGCCAGAGGGTTTTCAGGCATGAACAGCCCGATCGTGCCGTCGAAGACGACAGGCAGGGCGGCGTTGCGCCCGGCACCCTCGGCCGGTTCGAGCGAAAATTCCCCGGGCGCGACCTTGGCGCGGTCAGGGTCGCCCGGAAGCCGCGGCGCAATGAAATTGATCGCGTAGCCTACAGGGCGCTGCAGCACCCGCGGCATCTTGGCGAGAATGGAGCGCATGACCTCGACATCTTCGGCCGGCATGACGCGCAGCAGGCGGAGTGCCACGAGATAGCAGAATGTGCCGGCAAGGATCGCGGCGACGAGACCGACCGGCCCCTGGATGAATTCCAGCACCGAGAGCGCCCCGCAAGCACAAAGCACGGCGGCAAGGGTCACCTTCGTCAGGCTTGTGTAGAGGCCTGAAAGCTGGGATCCGAATCCTGTCTGTCTGATCATCATCACCGACATCGCAACGAAGACGAGGATGCGCACGAGTGCGGCACCCTCGGCTGCAAGCCTAGGTATGATCAGTAAACAACCGACTACCATCAGAAGGCCACCTATCACACTGATGTTCAGGCGGGAGCGAACCCTGTCCATCGACAAGAGGTAGAGACTGAGGATCTGCATGAAGGTATAGGCGGGCGCGACCAGCGCAAGCAGCGCTACCACCGTTCCGCTGCGGCGGAACGCTTCGCCGAACACCACGAGCACCAATTCACTGGAGATCGCCGCCAGCCCGAGGCTCATCGGCAATACGATATAGGCCATGCTGCGGGTGACGGCGGCGAAGACCTCGACCGGCAAGGTCGAATCGTCGCTGTTGTGCCGCCGCTCGGAATAATAGGGCAGCAGGCTGCCGGTCATCTGGATCGGCAGCTGCAGCGCGATATTGGCGATCGACAGGCCGACGGCGTAGTAGCCGACCATCTCCACCGACCAGAACTGCTGCAGGAAGAGCAGCTCGAGCCGATTAAGGAAGATCGAATCGATAATAAACTGGATCGACAGGATGACCGAGGAGGAGGCGAGCGCTTTGAGAGAGACCCCGCACCAGTCGCGCCGCGCAAGAAGGATCGGCAGTGTGGCGAAAAACAGCACGAGCTGGCCGAGCGCATAACCGACGAGCACGCCTTCCACCCCATAGAGCACAGCGCCGACGGCAACGCCGGCAAGCTGCACGATCGAGACGGCAACCGTCAGGCGGAAGAAGGCGCCCAGTTTCTTTTCGCCGATCAGGTAGAATTTGACGAAGGATCCGATTGCCTGGACGAAGAACAGCACGCCGGTGACAAGCGCGACGGACGGCGCGGTATCGGCCCAGTGCATCTCCTCCGACGTCAGGAAGAACAGCGCGTAGAGCGCCAGCAGCACGACGGTCGAAAACATCATGAAGCTGACGAGGATGGCGGCAAAACCCCGCCGACGGCGCATATCGTAACCTTCCGCCGAAAGCTGCGGCAGGGTCTTCAACAGCGTGATGCTGGAACCGAGTTCGGCGATCGAGGCGCCCGTGACCACCAGCCACAGCGAGAAGGCGACGATGCCGTTGGCCTCCGGCCCGAGCAGCCGCGCGGTTATGATCGACGAAACGAAACCCGTCAGCAGCAGCAGCATGCCTGCCGCCGCATTCATCACCGAATTTGCGATAATACCCTTCGACATCTGTCCATCCGCCGGCATCGGCCTAAAGCGCGCTGCGATCTTTCAGATTCGCTCCTCGCGCTTTAGCTCTCGTTTTTAAGCATGCCGTTATCGCAAAACCGCCGCACACTTTTGCGCGCCATGCTCTAAAGCCGCATACCCGTCATCTCTAATGCGAAAATGTTAAAATAAAGCGGAGTGACGACCTCACCTTAGCTGGATTGCATCGCCGCCAGCGTCTGGAGCGCCCTCTCATAGCTGTTGTCTGCGAGATGGTGCCGTAGGAACTCCCGCGCGTTCTCGGCCTTTCCTCGCGCGAGCTCGGGCGCGCGGAAGATGTCGCTCAAATGGGCGGCGGCGGCTTCGGGAGAGGGATCCGCCCAGACCGCACCCTCAAGCCCGGCAAATTCGGGATGGGTATCGACGACGGGGATCAGAGGAGAGGGGACCAGCCAGCTATTGCGGGGGTCGCAGAAATCCGCTGTGCCGGACCAGGCCGTGGAGACGACGGGCGTGCCCTGCATGATCGCCTCGGCGACCGTCAGCCCGAAACCCTCTGAACGATGCAGCGAAAGATAGGCGTCGGAAGAGCGGATGAGGCCGTTGATATCGGCGTTCGACAGCCTGTCGGTGACGATCCTGATCCGGGCGTCGCCCGCGACCGAAGCGACCAGCGCGCTGAGGGCTTCATCCTTGTTCACATCGCCGCTGGCCTTCATCAACAGGAAGGCGCTTGGGGCTTCGGCGGCAAATATCCTGAAAGCCTCGATGACGGCCTGCGGATTTTTCCGGTTGATCGACGAGCCGGCGCTGAAGATGAAGCTGACGAGAAAGGCGTCCTTCTCGATGCCGAACCTCTCCCGCATGCCTTCGGTCGCCGGCGCCTCGATCACCGGATGGGGAACGACGAGGACCGGTGCCTTGGTGAGCGGCGCAATCGCCCGCCGGGTGAATTCCGACGGCACGAAGACCGCGTTCATGTAGTGCATGGCATTGCGCCATTCCGCCGGCACCACTTCGAGCTCCCAGGCGAAGTAGCCGATATTGAAGGTGCGGGTGAAATTGCCGACACCCTTCTTCAGGATGGCGCGCGGCAGCATCGGCGGATTGAGGTGCCAGATACGGCTTCCTGGCGGCTCGGTGGAAAGACGCGACGACGTCCATCCGGGGAAGGACTTCTCGTCGCGATGCGTGCTGACGTCGGAGAGCGAAATTGCCCTTCCGGCTTCGGAGAGCGCACCGGCGCAGAGCCTTGCCGATTCGCCGACGCCGACAGCCATCGAGAGATAGCCGACGATTTCCACCGGCCGGCGCGGATTGAAGGCAAGGCGCGACCGCGGGATCAGCCGCTGCAGGACATGGGCACGCAAAAAGCGGTATGTCGTTCTCAAATCACGGTCTTTCTCAATGGATGGGCATCGTTTTTCACAGAGAGCGTCAGCCCGAGAGCACGACACGATGCGAACTGCCTAGGCTTCTGACCTCGCCTGCGGGCGCGATATCGCTCTCAGTGCCCGACAGCGCGACGAGTTTCACGCGCCGCATCGCGCCGGGCGCGAGATGGAACCAGTCGTCATCGGGCCGATAGCCGTCGACGTCGATATGCACCGATTGCGCCAGCCGGTCGGTCCTGAGATCGACGAACCAGTCGTCGCCATCTCTTCCGAGCGATGCCTCGATGCCTGCTTCATGCAGCGCCTTGTCCCGTCCGCAGGGAAAGTGGAAGCTTTCGGCTAGAACGGCGCCATCCGCAAGCGAACGCAGGCGCGCCACACTGACATCATGCGACGGCGGTCCGAAGCGGAAGGCATAGGTCGTATCGAAAAAGGCACCGAACAGCGCGGTCGCGGCAAGACGTTCCGTGTCCCTTGCCGCCAGTTTGAAGGCCCTGCTGCCGCTGACGACCTGCTGCTTTCCATCGCGCAGGCAGACGACTTCGAGCTCGACGTCGAGGTCTGCGTCCGTCTCGTTGACGACATGCACGTCGAGGCCGTTGGTTCCCTCGTCGGTGAACACCGTCTGCACCGGCCGAAAGGCGCGGCGCATCGCATACCAGACCGGCTTCGGCTCGCCGGTGGAATCGATCACCCCCCAGCCGGGACCGGGCAGCAGGTCCTGCAGCGTCCAGACGAGCGCGCCGTTGCAAGCCGAACCCTTGCGCCGCCATTCGGCAAACGTCTCCTCAATCACCTCGCCAGTGACGGCGCGGGAGAAATCGAGATAAAGTTCCGAATCCTCGCGCCGCAGGCGGGCCGGATCGAAACCATAGAGAAGCTCCAGATAGAAATCGCGAACGTCCTCGAAATCCCAGGATGCGCTGCGGTCGCGCGGCACGCGGGCCTTCCAGAGCGGGCTGTGGACGGCCGGCACGTCGAGATGACGATGCAGCGTCCTTAGCTGCGGCACATGCGCAAACGCAAGGCTTTCTGAGGCAAAACGCACATCGGCGCGGCGCGCATCGGCAATCGGCCGCATATAGGCGCCGACGCCGTAATAATGGGCGATACCGGCATTCGGCGAAAACGGCATCGCCCCGCCATAAGGCGAATTCGGAACGTAGGGCACGTCGGGACGCATGCGCGTAACGATGGCCGGGATGATTTCATCGGTAACCGGTCCGCTCCAGAATTCCACGGGCAGACCGAGCATCGCCGCCTGCTGATGGATTTCGCTGCCGCCGCAGAGCACCGCCAGCGATGGCGACGCCTGGACGCCGTGCAGGAATTCCTCGACCTCCGCATGCACGTGGCCGAGAAAAGCCTTGTCGTTGCGCGGATAATCGAAGTTGGCGAACATGAAATCCTGCCAGACCAGCAGGCCGAGTTCGTCGCAAAGCCCGAAGAAATCCGGTGTCTCGTAGGCCATGGTGCCGCCGATGCGGATCATGTTCATGCCGGCTTGCGCGGCAAGCCGCAGGAACGGCTCATAATCCGCCCGCGTGCCCGGCAGACGCGCGATATCGGCTGTCGTCCACACCGCGCCGCGGCAGAAGATGCGTTCGCCGTTAATAAGGAGCGCGAAGTCGTCGCCATCGGCGCCGCGCTCGACGTCGATCCGCCGGAAGCCGGTCGTGCCGAGCGGATAGTCCACGCCGTCGGAAACGAGCGTCAGCTCATAGAGACGCGGAGCGCCGTGCGTATGCGGCCACCAGGGCTCGATGTCGGCAAGCTTGAGGATAGAAGAGTAATGACTGTCGCCGATCTTCTCGAAAGGCTGCTCCATGCCGCCGCAGCGCAGCAGCATTGCCGGATTCTCGGCATTGCTGTGCAGGGAAACGCTGAGACGGCCGACGCCGTTCTCGTCTAACACGGCGCGGACGGAGACATTGTCGATCGAGACGGGGTTGCGCCGCACCAGCGAGATCGGCCGCCATGGCCCGACCGCATGGATATCGGGGCACCAGCCCGGCATATGGCCGAGCAGCGTCGTGCGGAAATTTTTGAGACCCGCCGGCGTGATCATCTGCGGCCGCCAGCGCGCACGCGGGCCGGGCTCCGACAGGCGGGGGCCGAGCGCCCGGAAACACAGCGCCAGCTCGTCGCCACCCACCAGCGTCACCGGGATTTCATGGGCCGTGAACATGCTCTCGGAAAAAAGGATTTCCTGGCCGTTGAGGAAGACATGGCAAAGCGTGGCAAGTCCCGCGAAACGCAGGATCGCTTCACCCGGCTCGGCATCGAACAGCCGGCAGAGATACCAGGCATCCCGCGTATTCAACGGCTCTGGATTTTCCCGGTCGAACAGTCCGGCCTTTTCGAGTGCTGCGGCAACGGTCCCGGGAACGGGGGCGGGAGTGAACTGCGCGGAGAGCGGAATATCATGCGGCACGGCGCAGGCGCCCGGCTCCGTCAGGATCAGGTTCCAGCCTTCGGAAAGCAGGCTTTCCTCGGCACCGATGCTTGCCAAACGCCCGCGCATGGTCAGATCTCCGGCCTCAGATTCGCTCCGCAAGCGATGTCATCATGGAATCCCATGCATCGGCGGCCGGATCAAGGGCTGCCTGCAGCGGCTCGAACTTCCGGCGGGCAATGGCGCGCGCAAGCTGGAACTGCACCGATTTCGCCACGTCCGAAATGCGCCGGGCATGCTCGGCGGCGGCGGCGAATTCATCTGCGGAAAGCCAGGCCAGATAATCGGCCGCCAGCTCGAAATTGGCGCCGACCTGGCGAAGCGTGTTGAAGGCATATTTGTGGAAGAATCCGAACGGCCGCTCGGCAACCGCTTCGACCTGCTGCGGAAAGACGGCTGCAAAGGCGCGGATCGGATTTTCGCTCGGGCGCCTGCTGAAATGAACGCCGGCAAGCCGCCGGGCAGTGGCGCTGAGATGCGCTTCGTCAGCGGGCTTTTCCGGGAACCGTGCAAATTCCGTATAGGGCAGGAACGGCGGCTCGTTCTCCGTCAGCTGCAGCTGGAACAGCCCATCGAAATCCTCGCCTTCGAGGCGGAAATAGCCGGCATTGTGGAAATAATCGACGCGCTTGGCCGCAACGTCCAGCCGGTTGATCGCAACCGTCGTCTTGCCGTGCTCCTGCCGGTAGGCGGTGCCGCGCGTATCCGGCATGTAGAAGGAATCCATCTCGATCAGGCAGAGACGGCCCCGCGCGATCTGGACTTCGACATGGCGTTCGACACGGTCGTAGATGGCAAGCTCGGTTGCGCGAATGCCATAGAGCGCGTCGAGATCCTCGAGCGGCACCTTAAAGAAGGTGAACTGATCGCCCTCGAAATCCTGCGTCAGGGTGAAACCGAGCATCGCCTCGGGCGCCACCCCCGAGGTCGCCAGCACTTCGATCCAGAGATCGACGTAGCAATTGGTTTCCGGCCAGGCGCGTTCGCCGGAATGCAGCGCGTGCTGACGGTAGGTTTCCGGGTCGATTCCCGAAAATACCGATGTCATCGACCGGCTCAGCCCCACAGCGCTTTCCGTACGTTGGCCGGCCATTCCTTCACCTCGAGCCCGTGATGGTGGAAGAGGGCAAGCGCGATGCGCTCCAGCCCGAAGCCGACGCAGGCCGTATGCGCGACACTGCCGTCTTCGAGGTTCAGGCCCCACTTCGAACCGAAGGCATCCTGATGATAGTTGAAGCTCATGCAGGCGGTCGGATTGGCGGCCGAGGTGATCGGGATCAGCAGTTCGAACTTCAGGTTCTGGTCGCGCTGATTGTTGGCGAGCATCTTGCCGGCGCGGCCGAAGAACGGATCGTTGGCGATATCGATCGTTACATCGAGGCCGACGGCCTTCATCATCTCGACGCCGCGATCCATCCAGCGTTGGCGGAAATCGGTGACATGCTCTTCGGTGCCCATGCAGACATATTCGCGCATGCGGAACAGCTGCTGGCGGGCCGGATCTTTCGACGGCTCATGGCGGAAGCAATAGGATTGCAGATCGAACAGGCCGCCCGTCTTCGGCAGATTGCCGCGCTTGGCAACCGTCGGATAGAGCGGATAGCAGGCAGCCGGGGTCAGCACGATATCGGTCGCCTCCTGACCCTTGGTCCAGTCCTCGCCGACTTCCATGCATTGCAGCAGGCTGACATGATCGAGTTCGCTGCCGCAGAAACTATGCACCGTTCCTGCAAGCTGCGGGAAGCTCTTCATATAGCCGCTCTTTTCGAAGAAGGCGCGATTCATGCCGGGCGGAAAGCGCATGGCCTCCGCACCGTCGCCGCCGCCAACCTTGTCGATGAGACGCTCGAAGGCAGCGATCACCTCCTCGAATTGGCCGCTGCGGCCATAGAGCCCATCGATGCCCGTATCGATCAGCAGGCCGGCTTCGAAAAGCCGGTCGAGAAACGAGGTCTGCATATCCATGACTGTCACCCCAGTAGGCTAGTGTCCTGCTTATGGACAAGAAGCATGCTCGACGTATTGCCGAGGATGCGGTCGTTCGAAATCATGAGCTGAGCCGAATGCGCGTCGCGCAGATGGCGTCCGAGACTGAAGGGCGTGCCGTTCTTGTAGCCCATGATGCCGCAGATCAGCATGGCATGGTTGACGATCTCCAGGATCGTCTCGGAAGAGGCGATCTTGACGTTGTTCATCGCCACGGCAAAGCCCATCGAGGACAGCCTGTCGACATCGGCCTTTGCATCCTCATAGGCCTTGAGTCCGGCAACCACGTTGGATTTGACCATCTGCAGCAGGTTCGAAACTTCGGCGAGGCGCAAGGCGCCCGGCGGCTGAGTATCCGGCGCCTTGCGCGCGGCAGCGCGCACGAAGGCCTGGGCGCGCGCGACGGCGTCGACCGCGATGCCGTACCAGACGCCGCTCCATAACAGGTGCGACGAAGCGAGCATGGATTGCGCCGCGATCTCGGCGAAAGGCTTCGGCAGGATCTGATGCGCCGGCGCTTCGCCTTTGAAGAGGAAGCCATCGGAGCAGGTGCCACGCATGCCGAGCGTATTCCAGGCGTGCGTCTTCTCGAGCGTGTACTGGTCCCTGAGAAAGGCCGTCAGCACCTGGTCTGAGGAAGCCGCCTTCGCATGGGCACGCGAGGTGATGAGGATGGCGTCGGCATGCGAACCGTAGGAAATGACGGTCGCATCCTTTTCGAGACGGCAGGTATCGCCGTCGACTTCGACAGCGCAGATACTGTTGCGCAGGTTTCCGCCGATACCGCCCTCGGTGGTGGCCGATGCGATCAGCAGCTGCTCGGCCGCAATGCGGCGCATGAAGTCGCCATGCCATTCGCTGTCGGCGCCATGTTCGACAAGGCTCGACAGCTTGATGTGATGCATGGCGAAGACCATGGCGCTTGCAGCGCAGGCCTGACCGAGCATCGAGCACAATTCGGCGATCTCAGTGATTGAGGCGGATTCGCCGCCGAATTGGCGCGGCACCTGGATGCCGAGCAGTCTTTCGGCCTTCATTGCATCCACGGCTTCCCTGGGGAAGCGGGCTTCGACATCGACGGCATCGGCGTGTTTCGCCGCGATTTCGGCGACTCGGGCGACCCGCGCGACAAGACCGTCCTGCATGATCTTGACGGGGAAATTCATCAGGCGACCTTCCGGCTGTCCCGAATGAGATCGACCGTCCTGGCGATCGCCGAGATGCTCGCGAAGGATTTACGGTTCAGGAGATTGTCGGGAAATTCGATGTCGAAGGCTTCTTCGATGCCAAGCATCAGCTGCACCGAAGCAAAGGACGTCAGACCTGCCGCATAAAGATCGGCATCGTCGGCGACCTGGTCGATCGACGCCGGAAGTTTGCCGAATTTGGCTACAAGGTCGCGGATTGTCTTATTCATCCCATCACTCCAAGATTCTCATGATCCCGAACCGGCGTTCATCGCCTTGTCATGAGCGTTCTTTTAGTGCGGAAAACAGAAAATTCCGCTAATTTATAGCGTTAAATATGACTAAGGCTCACAGCTAGAATTTTAGCGATCGCCGTGGCAGGAGTTCCAATATCGATTTAAAATCAACGCATTACGCCTATTTCGTCGACGGCGCTCGACGCAATTTTCGCCGCGGCGAGTACAGAAATGACACGGAAAACGCCGTTTCACGTCATTCAGCGGGTGGGTAGGAATGCTCGTCACCGCGATAATCCGAGACGGAATAACATCCATCGCCCCTGGCCTGCACGGTGCTGCCGCTGACGACGGTTTTGCCGTAACCGCCCGGGATATCGAGGATGTAGGTCGGCTGGCAGAGCCCGGAAACCCGTCCGCGCAACGCCGAGACGATCCTTTGTCCCTCCTCGATCGTCAATCTGAAGTGGCCGGTGCCGGGCGCCAGATCCGGGTGATGCAGGTAATAAGGTTTGACGCGGATTTCGACGAAGGCCTTCATCAGCGCCGCAAGCACGTCGGGATCGTCGTTGACGCCTTTGAGCAGCACCGACTGGCTGACCATGGCAATGCCGGCATCGACCAGACGGGCGCAGGCGGCACGCGCTTCCGCCGTCAGTTCCCTCACGTGATTGGCGTGCAGCGCCACATAGACCGTCTTGCCGCTCGCCTTCAGCGCGGCGATCAGTGCGTCGTCGATCTTGTCGGGATCGACGACGGGAACACGCGTGTGGAAACGCACGATCTTCACATGCGCAATGTCCGCCAGCGCCTCCATGATCTCGCGAAGGCGGCGCGGGGACAGCACCAGCGGATCGCCACCGGTGAGGATGACCTCCCAGATCTCCTCGTGACCTCTGATATAGTCAAAGGCTGCCTGCATCGCCGCCGCATCGAGCGTGCCGAGACCCTGCGGCCCGACCATTTCGCGCCGGAAGCAGAAGCGGCAATAGACCGGGCAGACATGCACGGCCTTCAGCAGCACGCGATCGGGATAGCGGTGGACGATGCCTTCGACCGGGCTATGGGCGTGATCGCCGATCGGATCGGCGCGTTCTTCAGGCAAGACCGTGAGTTCGGCGGCATCGGGCACGAACTGCCGCGCGATCGGATCAGCGGGATCGGCGCGATCGATCAGCCTGGTCATAACAGGCGTCAAGGCAATTGCGTAACGCACGGCAACCTCCTCGAGCGCTCTGCGATCGGCGGAAGAGACCAGCCCCGCCATCACCAGATCGTCGACGCTCTTGACCGGTTTGACGGCATTCATCGTCCATACTCCGCGACCGGCGCCCAAAGCACCTGATCAATGCGCGACGCTCCCGTCGCCAGCATCACCAGCCGGTCAAAGCCGAGCGCGATGCCGCTTGCCTCGGGCATCAGCGACAGTGCGGCGAGGAAATCCTCGTCGAGCGGATAGGTCTCGCCATAAACACGCGCCTTCTCGGCCATCTCGATCTCGAACCGCCGCCGCTGCTCGGCAGCACTAGTGAGTTCGCCGAAGCCGTTGGCAAGTTCGACTCCGCAGGCATAGAGCTCGAAACGCTCGGCAACGCGTGGATCGCGGGCCGAAGGGCGCGCGAGCGCTGCTTCCGAGACCGGATATTCGTCGAGGATGGTGATGCGGCCGAAGCCGAGATGCGGCTCGATTTTTTCCACAAGCACCCGGCTGAACAGATCGGCCCAGCCGTCGTCATCGGCAACACGCATGCCGACACGCTTCATCTCGGCGGCCAGATGATCGCGATCGGTCGAACCGTCGGCGGCGACCGAGGCGAGAAGATCGATGCCGGCATGGCGCTCGAAGGCTTCGGCAACGCTGATCCGCTCCGGACCGGCGAAAGGATCGCTCTCGCCGCCGCGATAGGCAAGCTTTTCGGTGTTTGCCGTCTCGGTCGCAAGCGCCAGAATCCGCTCGCAATCCATCATCAGGCTCTCATAGCTTTCGCCGGCCCGGTACCATTCGAGCATGGTGAATTCGGGATGGTGCAGCGGCCCGCGCTCGCGGTTGCGATAGACATGGGCAAAACACGAGATACGTTCCTCACCCGCCGCAAGCAGCTTCTTGCAAGCGAATTCCGGCGAGGTGTGCAGATAGAATGGCGCCTTTTGCCCGTCCGTCGTCAGCGCTTCCGTGGCGAAGGCATGCAGATGCGCCTCGTTGCCCGGCGAGATTTGCAGCACCGCCGTATCCACCTCGATGAAATCCTCGCGCGCAAAAAAGCCGCGCAGCGCCGCCTGGATCGCATTGCGCCCGATCAGGAACGGACGGCGATCGGCATGCACGGACGGGGTCCACCAGGGGGACGCTTTCGCCGAAGAGTTCATTCCAAGCTTTCTTCGCCGGAGAAGCCGGTATGGGGATGGCTATTTCCCGGATTTTAGGTTAGTTGCGCCCCAAAGAAAAATATTTGCGTCTCCGAGGCGTCTCGACAGTCATCTACGACGCCGAAAGCCGAGTTACAAGGAAGTCTTATGGTCAAGGTCATCGCCTCTTCGGTCCGCAAGGGCAACGTTCTCGATGTCGACGGCAAGCTCTACGTCGTTCTCACCGCTCAGAACTTTCACCCGGGCAAGGGCACGCCGGTCACCCAGGTCGACATGCGCCGCATCGTCGACGGCGTGAAGGTCTCCGAGCGCTGGCGCACCACCGAGCAGGTCGAGCGCGCCTTCGTCGAGGACGTCTCCTTCCAGTATCTCTATGAAGACGGCGAAGGCTTCCACTTCATGAACCCCGGCAACTACGATCAGGTCGTGGTCGATGTCGAAACCATGGGCGATCAGAAGGCCTATCTGCAGGAAGGCATGTCCTGCGTCCTGTCGATCCATGAAGGCATTCCGCTGGCGCTCGAACTGCCGCGCCACGTGACGCTCGAAATCACCGAGACCGAGCCGGTCGTCAAGGGTCAGACGGCATCGTCTTCCTACAAGCCGGCGATGCTGTCGAACGGCGTGCGCACCATGGTGCCGCCGCACATCAATGCCGGCACCCGCGTCGTCATCGCAACGGAAGACAATTCCTACGTCGAACGCGCCAAGGACTGATCCTGGTCATCATCGCATGCAAAAGGCCGGTTTCGACCGGCTTTTTTGTGTCCGCCGCCAACAGGGAATTTCCGGTCAATGCATGTCATCAGGAAGTGTGCAGCGGTTCCGGGATAACGACATGCATAAATTGCATGAATCAAATTCGATGCGATGCGCTTTAGAGATGCGGGTTGCGCGGCCGGTATTTCCGCACGAGCTTCTGATTGATCTCGGCGGCACCCGGCATATTGGCGCTGAGATAAACCGGCGCATCGCCGGATTTCGAAAGCTCCGAGGCGACTTCGGCGAAGATCGCATTGATGACCGTCACTCCGACCGCCGTCGAGACCGGCCCAACCCGAAGGCCCGTGCCTTCCAGATCGAGAACGGCGTCACCCGGCGGCAGCCCGTTGTCGAGCACCACATCGGCCGCGTCGGCAAGCCGCCGGCGGCCATTGGCGATCGCTGAGGAATAGGCGATCGACGTGATGGCGATCACCTTTGCGCCGATTTCGCGCGCATAGTCGGCAGCCTCGATCGGCGCGGCGTTCACGCCCGAATTGGAGGCGATGATGATGACATCGCCCGGCTGCATGCCGTATCGCTCCAACATCGGCCGCACCAGGCCCTGCGTGCGCTCATAGACCGAACTGATGACCGCACCCTCATGCAGCATGGCCGAGCCGACGAGCACCGGCACGGTGAAGGCGAGCCCGCCGGCCCGATAATGCACCTCTTCGGCCAGCATATGCGAATGGCCGGTGCCGAAGACATAGACGCGCTTGTCGCCGCGGGCAGCATCGAGAATGACGGCCGCCGCCTGCGCCATCGGCTCGGCAAGCGTCTGCTTCAATTCTTCCAGCCGGCCGATCAGGTTGGAGAAATAGGCATCGGTGATATCGGTCATCCCACGTCTCCTTGAGGTCACGCCGTTTCGCCGGCAAGCCAGGTGGCGATGACGGTAAGCGCATCGGTGAGATGCACGAGGTCGGCGCGCGCGCCCGGCGAGAGATGGCCGCGATCGGCAAGCCTGAGGAAACGGGCGGGGTAAAGCGTCGCCATGCGCAAGGCTTCGGCGAGCGTCAGGTCGAGATAGGTGACGCCGTAGCGGATCGTCGAGATCATGTCGACGTCGGAACCGGCCAGCGTGCCGTCGGACAGCACAAGCTTCGAGCAGAAGCCTCCCCTTTCGCGCCGGACGGTGCGCCCGTTCAACGTGAACGAGTCCTTCTCAGACCCGACGAGCGACATCGCGTCGGTGACGAAGAACAGCTTGCCTTCACCGCGCTTGGCGCGCAGCGCCGTGCGCAAGGCCTTCGGATCGACGTGATGACCGTCGGCGATGATGCCGCACCAGGTCGAGGGATGATCGATCGCCGCGCCGACGAGGCCGGGCGCTCGGTGCCCCAGCTGGCTCATGGCGTTGAAGAGATGCGTGACGCCGCGCGCCCCCGCGTCGAAACGTTCCGCCGCTGCCTCGCTCGAACAATCGGAGTGGCCGATGCTGACGGTCACGCCGGCTTCCGCAAGTTCGCGCACCTGGGCAACCGTCACCTGCTCGGCGGCCATGGTGACGAGCAGCGTGCCGATCGCCTCGCGCGCCTGGATGAACGCCTTGACGTCGCGGCCCTCGACCGGCCGCATCAGTTCGGCCAGATGCGCGCCCTTGCGTGCCGGTGCCAGATGCGGGCCTTCGAGATGCAGACCGGCGACGCCGCGGTTCGCCTTGACCGCTTCTGTCGCCGCCTCGATCGCGGCAATGGACGCTTCAGCCGTATCGGTGATCAGCGTCGGCAGCAGCGATGTCGTGCCATAGGGGCGGTGCCCGCCGGCGATGATCTCCATCGAGGCAACCGAAGGTTCGTCGTTCAGCATCCGTCCGGCGCCGCCATTGACTTGCGCATCGATGAAGCCGGCCGATAGCACGCCGCCGGAAAGCGTCACCGTCTCGCCATCCGGCAGATCGTTTCCAGCAGCAATCGCTTCGACCCGGCCATCGGCAACGATGAGCGCCTTGTCGTCATGGAAGCGCTCGCCATCGAAGATGCGCGCGCCGACAAAGATCTTGCGGGCCATCAGACCGTCTCCGTCACCTTGAGCAGGTTTGCCGGCCTGTCGGGATCGAAGCCCTTGCGCCGCGTCACCGACTCGATCAGCCGATAATAGACGAGCAGCGACACCAGCGGATCGACCAGGCCGTTGCCCGTCGTCGGCACGCGCAGATTGATGCCGGAAAGCGGCTGGGTGGAAAAACCGACAGTGGTGGCGCCGAGCTTCTGCAGACGCTCCAGCGCTAGGCCGTTATTGGCGAAGGCCGCATCGTCGGGCGCAAAGGCGACGATCGGAAAGCCCGGCTGCACCAGGCGCATCGGACCGTGCATCAGTTCCGCCAGCGAGAAGGCTTCGGCATGCAGGCCGGACGTTTCCTTGGCCTTCAGCGCCGCTTCGAGCGCGATCGCGAAGGCCGGGCCGCGGCCGGCCGTATAGAGCGAGGTCGCGTTGAAGAGCACCTCTTCGGCTGCCGCCGTGTCGATCCCGGCGGTGGCCGAAAGCGCCTCCGGCAGTTTGCCGAGTGCAGCCTGCAGCTCGGACGCGCCGCCGATCGCAGCCGTCACCCCGGAAAGGGCAGCGACCGAGGCGATGAAGGATTTCGTCGCCGCGACGCTCTTTTCCGCTCCGGCATTGAGGCCGAGAACGATATCGGCCTGTTTCGCCAGCGGGCTGTCGATGACGTTGACGACGGCGATCGTCGTCGCCCCGCCCTTCTTGGCCGCCTCCTGCAGCGCGACGATATCGGGGCTGGCGCCCGACTGCGAGACGGTGAAATGAACGCCACCCTTCAGATGGAGGGCAGCGCCGTAGACCGAAGCGATCGACGGGCCGACCGATGCGACCGGGACGCCGCAGGTGATCTCGAAAAGATATTTGAAGAAGGTGGCGGCATGGTCCGAGGAGCCGCGCGCCGCCGTCGTCACCACGCTCGGGCGGGCTGAGGAAAACAGCCGGGCGATCTCGGCAAAGACCGGTTTTTCCTTTTCGAGAAGCGTGGCCACCACCTCCGGCGATTGGCCCGCTTCTTGAAGCATCAGCGACTGGTTCTCACTCATAGGTCATCTCCGATTCTCAATTCGGCAACGAAA
Source organism: Rhizobium redzepovicii (assembly GCF_019793435.1). GTDB lineage: Bacteria > Pseudomonadota > Alphaproteobacteria > Rhizobiales > Rhizobiaceae > Rhizobium > Rhizobium redzepovicii. Next base: position 149,304 of record NZ_JAILYH010000005.1, read on the forward strand.
TCATAGGCGTCGCCGCGATAATGCGAGCGGGTGTATTCAACGACGCGCTGGTCTTCCAGGCGCGAGACGCGTTCGATCAGCAGCGCTGGCGCGCCGGCATCGACATTCAGGATCGCCGCAGAGGACGGGTCAAGCGTCACCGCGGTCAGCCGCTGCAGCGCCCGCACCGGCCTGTGGCCGTTGGCGGTCAGCGCATCATAGAGCGATCCCTCGCCGCCGGCATCGTCGCCTAAAAATTTGATCGGCACCACGGCACGTTCGATCGCCAGCGGCAGGCCGTCGGCGAGACGCAATCGGTCGAGCCTGAGCACCGGCTCGTCACCGCCAAGCCCGAGCAGGAAGGATTCGTCCGGCGACGGCGTATTGACCGTCCGTGACAATATCTTTGCGGCCGGTTGACGCCCGCGCGAGCGCATGTCGGCGGAGAAGGAGGACAGCCGCCAGAGCGACTGCTCCATGCGCTCGACCTTGCTCGATACGAAAGTACCGCTTCCGTGGCGCGATTCCAATGCGCCGGATGCCATCAGATCGCGATAGGCGGTGCGCACGGTGACGCGGCCGAGCTTCAAGGCCTCGGCAAGATCGCGCTCCCCCGGCAGCGCCGTGCCGGGTTTCAGCAATCCTTCCTGAATAAGGCCGGTCAGCGTCTGCGCCAGCCGCTTGTAGAGCGGCCCGGTCAGCGCCGCGTCACGCAGGCCGCGACTCTTTAGCTCCGCTATCAGACTGGTCCTATCCATGGGCAAGCAATAGAACCTATTTAGAACCAATCGGCAAGATATAATTACCGGCAAGCGAGAAAAAACCTCCCCGGCGCGGGCCGGAGAGGTTTTCATAGCGATAAAATTTGACAGCCGTACGTCCCGGCGCCGCGTCTCAAAAAGACGCTCAGTTCTTGGTGAAGATGTAATCCGTCTCCTGGCGCAGCACTTCGCCGGGGCGCAGCACCGCATTCGGGAAACCCTGGTGATTGATGGCATCCGGCCAGACCTGCGTCTCCAGGCAGAAGCCAGCGAAGGGGCCGTATTTGCGTCCGCCGAGGCCGGGAGCACCGGTATTGAGCTTGAAACCGGCATAGAACTGCACGCCCGGCTCGGTGCTGCGCACTTCAAGCGACACGCCGGAATAGAGACTGCGGGCGAGCGCGACGCTGCGCTTGGCGGTTCGTTCGCCGGACAGGCAGAAATTATGGTCGTACAGCACCTGCTCGCTGCCGGCGAAACGCTTCATCGGCGCCATCTCGCGGAAATCGAATTCCGTGCCGGCGACGGAACGGATCTCGCCGGTCGGCACCTGTTTCTCGTCGGTCGGCAGGTAGTGGTCGGCAGCGATCATGATGTCGTGGCCAAGCGCGTCCTCGCGACCGTCGAGATTGAAATAGGCATGCTGGCAGACATTGGCGAGCGTCGGCTGGTCGCTTGTGGATTCGTAGGTCACCGACAGTTCGCCGTTGCCGTGCACCCAGAAGGTTGCCTGGATGGTGCAATTGCCGGGATAGCCGGCGCGGCCATCGGGATCGACGATCTTCAGCACCACGCGGTCGACATCATGCTCGACGACCGTCCAGTTGCGTTTGGCAATATTGTCGCTGCCGCCATGCAGATGCGTCACGCCGTTTTCGTTCAGCTCGAGCTGGTGATCCTTGCCGTCGAGCATGAAGGCACCGCCGCCGACACGGTTGGCGCAGCGGCCGGGCGTCGCGCCGAAATAGGCTGAATGGAGCGGGTAGCTGTCGAATTCCTCAAAGCCGAGCTGCAGCGGCGCGTCATGCCCTTCCAGGCGCAGATCCTGGATGACCGCGCCCCAGCTGATGATCTTGGCGGTCAGCCCGCCGCCGCTGATGACGACGCGATAGACGGTCTCGCCCGCCTTCGTCTGCCCGAAAACTTCCCGCTCCAACTTATCCGACATGATCGACCGTCCATTTGATATCTAGCATTCCGACCGGAACCTGCCCGCATTTGTTCCAAACCGCAACCGGCCACGATGAGAAAGGGGTACGGCTCACAGATCCGTGCCGATCTCCTCCACATCGAACGGCGTCGTCTGGTAGATCTCGTTGATCCAGTTGCCGAACAAAAGATGCGCATGGCTGCGCCAGCGGTTCTGCGGCGCAAGCGCCGGATCATTATGCGGGAAATAGTTGTGCGGCATCTTGATCGGCACGCCAGCATTGACGTCGCGGAAATATTCGTCGGACAGCGAGGTGGAATCATATTCGACGTGGTTGAACATATAGAGCCGCCGGCCTCGCCTCTCGTGCACGAGGCAGACGCCCATCTCGCTGGATTCCATCAGGATCTCCAGCTTGTCCGATTTCTCGATATCGTCGCGGCGCACTTCGGTCCAGCGCGACACCGGCACCTCGAAATTGTCGGAAAAGCCGTTGAGATAGATCGACGCAGGCTTCAGGTTGCGGTGGCGGTAGACGCCGAAGGCCTTCTCCTTCAGCTCGTATTTCGGAACGCCGTGGAAATGATAGATCGCCGCCATCGCGCCCCAGCAGACGTTCATCGTCGAATGCACATTCGTTTCCGTCCAGTCGAGAATCTCCTGCATCTCCGGCCAATAGGTAACGTCCTCATAGGGCAAAAGCTCGATCGGCGCCCCGGTGATGATGAAGCCGTCGAATTTGCGGTGCTTCACCTCCTCCCAGGTCTGGTAGAAGGCAAGCAGGTGATCTTCGGAGGTGTTCTTCGCCTTGTGGCCGCCGATGCGGATCAGCGACAGCTCGACCTGCAGCGGCGAGGCGCCGACAAGGCGGGCCATCTGCAATTCGGTCTTGATCTTGTTCGGCATCAAGTTGAGCAGCCCGATCTGCAGCGGACGAATATCCTGACGGATCGCCAGCGTCTCGGTCATCACCCGTACACCCTCTTGAACGAGGGTTTCAAAGGCGGGCAGCGTGTCGGGGATCTTGATGGGCATTGCGGTCACTCGATCAAAAAACAAAAAACCGGCGGCGAAAAAAATCGCTACCGGTCCGCACGCGGCCCTTTAGCGAATTTTTTAACGTGGCTGCAAGCCGGCCGGCCAAATCACCACGGAACGCTTAAATAGACCCAGTCGAGCCACGAATCAACTGTCGAATGCATGCGGGAGCGACTCATGCAAGCATCATCACAGTTTAATGACTGATAGAATCTGTTGATAGACCGGTAACGCCACCATGTTAATAATGGTAAGCATGGGCGATGTTGGAAAAGCGTGATGGCAGATAAGACCGAGGGGAGGCCGGGCATCCGAAGGCAGGATAGGGTAGGCTATGATCTCAGCCTGACTGACCGCCTCGGGGTGATGTTCTCAGCATTCTGGAATTCGCAAGTGCGTGGCAAGGTGCTGTTTCTGGCGACCGTGCTGATCCTCGTCATCCTGGCGACGTCCTACGGCCAGGTCATCCTCAACAAGTGGAATGCACCCTTCTACGATTCGCTGGAGCGCCGCGACCTCGGTGAATTCTTCCACCAGCTCGAAATCTTCGCGATGATCGCCGGCACGCTGCTCCTGCTCAACGTGCTGCAGGCATGGCTGAATCAGATGACCGCGCTCTATATGCGCGAGGGCCTGTCGCGCGACCTCGTCGACCAGTGGTTGAAGCGCAAGCGGGCGTTGCGGCTCGCCTCCAGCGGCCTGATCGGCGTCAATCCGGACCAGCGGCTGCACGAGGATTCCCGCAACCTCGCCGAGAGCACGACAGGGCTCGTTCTCGGCCTGCTGCAGTCGACCATTCTTCTCGTAAGCTTCATCGGCGTACTCTGGGAGCTTTCCAGCGGCTTCATCTTCCACATCAGCGGCCACAGCTTCTCCATTCCCGGCTATATGGTCTGGGCGGCGATTTTCTACGCCGCTTCCGCCTCGGTGCTGAGCCAGGTCGTCGGCCGCAAGCTGGTAAAGCTCAATGCCGACCGCTTCTCGAAGGAGGCCGAGCTTCGCTTCACGCTGATGCATGCCAACGAGAACATGCCGGCGATCACGGTTGCCCGCGGCGAGGAGAACGAACGCCGGCGCATCAACACCGACATCAGCTCGGTGCTAAGGGTGGTCAAGCGGCTCGCCATGGCCAATACCAACCTCACCTGGGTTTCGGCCGGCTACGGCTGGCTGGTCATCGTCATTCCGATCATCGTCGCCGCACCGGCCTATTTCTCCGGCGGCCTCACCCTCGGTCAGCTGATGATGTCGGTCGGCGCCTTCAACCAAGTCAACACGGCGCTGCGCTGGTATGTCGCGAATTTCGGTCCGATCGCCGAATGGCGCGCCACACTGATGCGCGTCACCGATTTCCGCCAGGCGCTGCTCGACATGGAAGAGGAATTCGCCCTGAAAGACGGCATCGCCTATGAAAACACCGCGCCCGACACGCTGACATTGAAGGACGTGGTGATCGTCGCCAAGATCGGTGAAGACATCGACGAATGCGGCGGCTTCCGCCTGCGCGAAACCGATGTCGTGATCAAGGTAGGCGAAAAGATCATGATCAACGGCGATCACAGCGTCAACCGCAAGCTGCTGTTCCAGGCGATGGCCGGCCTCTGGCCGTGCGGCAGCGGCACGATGGGCCTGCCGCCGGTCGACGACATGCTGTTCGTCCCGCAGATCGCCTATATTCCCGGCGGTACGCTGCGTGAGGCGCTGGCCTTCCCCGAAAGCCCCGATGCCTATGACAAAGCCGCCGTCGAGGCAGCCCTCGACAAGGCCGGCCTGCATTCGCTGATATCAAGGCTCGATACCCGCGCCCGCTGGGACAAACTGCTCGATAGCGACGAACAGAAGGCAATCGGCTTCGCCCGTCTGCTTCTCGCCCGTCCGCGCTGGATCATTTTCGACGAAGTGCTGGAGGGCATGGAGCCGGAATGGCAGGAAACGATGGCCGGGCTGCTCACTTCCATGCCAGAGAGCGGCATGATCTATATCGGCCGTTCCGAAGCCTATCTCGAGGCATTGAAGCCGCGCGTGCTGCATCTGCAGGCGCTGCCGGCAAAATCCGAGGAACAGCAGCAGCAACAGCAGCAAGTCACCCGTACCGGCGCCAGCGCCGCCACCGGTGCTGCCGCCATGCCCGCGCCGGCACTGTAGAGCGCCGCGCCGACAGCCGCTACATACCTTTGAATTTCACGAATGGTCACATCGGCGGCGTGATACCGTTCAGGCCGACGGCCACCTGGCTGGCCGAAATGCTGCCGTCCGCCGCTTTCTCGCCGGTGACGATGACGCCGGCGCCGGCCTTCAGATCGTCCTTGGTCGCCGGCGCCAAGGTCACGATCGGTGTCGCATCGGCGATGGTGATCGTCTTTTCTTTGCCCTGATAGGTCAGCGTGACCGTATGGCCGTCGACGGATTTGACGGCATTGCTGACGGTCGCGTTGGTCATCTGGCTGTTCGGCTGCGCATCCCAGGGGCGGTTGCCCTCGCCGGTTCCCTTCATCGACGCCGGAAAGATCAGCACCTCGATCGCCCCATCCGGGCCGCTGCCTTTCGGGAGCGCGGCAACACCGACGAAATCGCCGGGCTTGATATCCTCGACCGACGCTTTTTTGATGCCACCGACTTTCCAACCGGCTTTCAGCGTGATCGTCTCATCGCCGCCTTCGCGCGTCTTGACGACGAGACTATCGCCGCTGAAGCTTTCAATGGCACCGCGAACGCGAATGCGGTTGCCATCCTGTGCCTGTGCGGCCTGCAAAGCGGCAAGCGCAGCGAGGCCGCCGGCCGCAAGTATCGTGAAAATTCTGGAATTAGGCTTGAGGGACATATGAGTTTTCCTTATCGCCATTGCGATCGGCATAGCCCAGCAGCGCCGCGCGTCTTTTCAACCGCACAGCAGACGCTGCAACACTTGGATTTTCTGCCGGACGGCACCTTATGCCGCGCAACGGCAGACTGGCCAATCAAGGAAAGGTGAGGCGGGTGGAGTTGGAAAGCCTCAGCCTTCCAGCTCTTCCCGCAGCATTTCGAGCTCCAGCCACTCCTCTTCCATCTTGGTGAGGCTGGCCCGCAGTTTCTCCATCTCGCTGGCAAGCCGGTTGAAGGCAGCGGCATCGCGCGTAAAGAGGTTGGGATCGGCCATCGCCTGTTCGCGTTTGGCGATCTCGGCTTCGGCTTTCGCCATCTCCTTCGGCAAATTGTCCAGCGCGAATTTCTGCTTGAAGGAGAGCTTGCTCTTCGAGCTTCCGCCGGAAGGTGCCGCCTCCTGGGGCTTCGGCTTCTCCGTCGCCTTCTCGGCCCGCTTGCGCTCGTCGATCGCGCCCTTGCGCTGCGCAAGCATGTCGGAATAGCCGCCGGCATATTCGATCCAGCGGCCATCAGGCGCATGCGGCACGGCGGGTGCAATCGTCGAGGTCACGGTGCGGTCGAGAAAATCGCGGTCGTGGCTGACGAGAATGACGGTGCCGGGAAAACCGGCGACGATCTCCTGCAGCAGATCGAGCGTTTCGATATCGAGATCGTTGGTCGGTTCGTCGAGGATCAACAGATTTGCAGGGCGCGAGAGAATACGCGCCAGCATCAGCCGGGCGCGCTCGCCGCCGGAGAGGCTTCTGATCGGCGTTCGCGCCTGCTCCGGCTGGAACAGGAACTCCTTCATATAGCCGGTGACATGGCGCTGTTCGCCGTTGACGAGCAGGTTTTCGCCGCGCCCATCCGTCAGGTAATTGGCGAGAGTATCCTCGGGATCGAGATCCTCGCGCTTCTGGTCGAGTGTCGCGATCTCCAGATTGGTGCCGAGCTTTATCGTGCCGCTATCCGGCGAAAGCTGCCCGGTCAGCATCTTCAACAGCGTCGTCTTGCCGGCGCCGTTCGGCCCGACCAGACCGATGCAATCGCCGCGATGCACGCGGATCGAGAAGGGCGTGACGATCGGCCGGTCGCCGAAGCTCTTGGTGATCTTGTCGGCCTCGATCACCAGCTTGCCGGATTCCTGCGCGTCCGAAGCCGTCGCCTGCACCGTTCCCTGCGGCCCCTTGTGGCCGCGATATTGCGAGCGCATCGTCTGCAACTCGCCGAGGCGGCGCATGTTGCGCTTGCGCCGCGCCGTGACGCCGTAACGCAGCCAGTGCTCCTCGCGCTCGATCGCCTTGCCGAGTTTATGCTGCTCCAGCTCTTCGGCTTCGAGCACCTGGTCGCGCCAGGCCTCGAAATGCGAAAATCCCCTGTCGAGCCGGCGCGAGGTGCCGCGGTCGAGCCAGACGGTTGCCGTCGAGACCTTTTCGAGGAAGCGCCGGTCGTGCGAGATCAGCACCAGGGCGCTGCGCGTCTTCTGCAGCTCGCCCTCCAGCCATTCGATTGTGGGAAGGTCGAGATGGTTGGTCGGCTCGTCGAGCAGGAGAATGTCGGGCTCCGGCGCCAGCACGCGGGCAAGTGCTGCGCGGCGCGATTCGCCGCCGGAAAGGGTGCTCGGATCTTCCTCGCCGGTCAGCCCGAGATGGGACAGCAGATAGGTGACGCGATATGGGTCGTCGCCCGGCCCGAGGCCGGCCTCGGCATAGGCCTGGACAGTGTTGAAACCAGCAAAATCGGGCGCCTGTTCGAGATAACGCACCGTCGAAGACGGATGACGGAAGACCTCGCCGGATTGCGCCTCGACCAGGCCGGCGGCGATCTTCAGAAGCGTCGATTTTCCCGAGCCGTTGCGCCCGACGAGACAGATTTTGTCGCCGGGCTCGATCTGCAGGCTGGCACCGGCCAGAAGCGGCGCGCCGCCGAAGCTCAGAAAGATATCGTCGAGTTTCAGAATGGGAGGGGCCAAAAATCAGACTCCGGAAAGATCATAGGGCCTGGCGAGCACAATCGCCCGGCCGCTGCGGAGCGAAAAGCAAACCTTGCCTTCCGCGACATTGGAAATGGTGCGCGACGAGCCGAAAGGCAGATGGAAATCGGCCAGCGGATAACGCGCATTGTCGATGCAAAGCCCGGTCAGCTCGCTGAACCCGAGCACGGAAAACAGGCTGGCCTTGGGAAGATGCAGCTCGATCGTTCCGGCAAGCAGCGGCACCGCCTCCTCCTTGCCCGAGGTCAGCAGCAGGTCGAAACCTTGTTCCGCCAGACTGACGGCCGACAGCAGATGCTGAAGCGCGTGGTCCGAGCGTTCGCCGCCAAGCGCACCGGCCAGGATCAGCCGCCGCGCACCCCGCGCGATTGCTTCCGACACGGCGATTTCGCCGTCCGTCGCCGCCTTTGCCGCGGGATAGGGCTGTTTCGGCACATCGGGAAAGGCGCCTTCGAGATCGGCCGGGGTCGAATCGAAATCGCCGACCCAGATCTCCGGCGTAATGCCAAGTGCCGCCGCATGCCGCATACCGCCATCGGCTGCGATGAAACGGCTGCCGCCGACGGCATGGCGCAGACGCTCCGTCAGGCTGAGTTCGCCGCCAAGGAGAATGGTAAAGGTGGATTGGCTCATGGGCATTGCCCTTAGCGCAAACGAGGGGTCGAGGGGAAGGGGCGCGGCTGGATCGGCCCCATTTGCCGTCTAGCGCCGCGCATCCAACAGGACGCGCCCGCGCTCATGTGAAAATGACGCTAGCCCGGCGTGTCCTTGTCGCGCGACTGGAAGACCGCCTCGTAGCCGCCGATGAAACGTTCGAACAATATGGCGAAGCGATCGACATCCTCCTCGGACCAGTCGGAGACGATCTCGGAGATGATCGCTAGTTTCTGCGCGACGATCTCGGCAAGCAGTTTCTGGCCGACCTCGGTCATGACGACGACAATCCGCCGGGCATCGGCCTGTGAAGCCTCGCGGCGCAGCACGTTACGCCCGACCATGTCGGCCACCACCCGGCTTGCCCGTGACGGATCGATGCGCAGCATCTCCGCGATCATGCCGACCGTGACTTCGCCGGCAGGCTGCGCCCTGCGCACAGCATCGAGCACATCGAGATGCGAAAGTTCGAGGCCCGGCGCGGCACTCTGGATCGCCAACCGGCCGATCAACCGCCGCCCGGTCATCAACCGCATGCGCCCCATGCTCCGGCCGATGCGTGGGACGTTTTTCTCATCCGGCGCAGCCGGTTCCGGGGAATTGGTCTTGGTCAGCACGTCATTCATAATCGGACCATATCAGAGCCGTTTCAGATTTTGAATATGCCGATGTCATTAATGTGCTATTGACAAATATATGCTGTCAGCACATAAAAAGCGGCCAACCCGGAACGATGCTCCCATGGACATGCAATTCGCGCCTCAGCCGCTCGTGACGGATCCTCGTCGCCGGCTTATCCTCTTCTTCTTCCTGATGACGGCCATGTTCATGGCGACGCTCGATAATCAGATCGTTTCGACGGCGCTGCCGACGATCGTCGGCGAATTCGGCCATCTCGAGCGTTTCGGCTGGATCGGCTCGGCCTATCTCCTGGCGCTCAGCGCCGTCATGCCGCTCTATGGCAAGCTCGGCGATCTCTTCGGCCGCAAATATGTGATGATGGCGGCGATCATGATTTTCACCGTCGGCTCGGCGGTCTGCGGCCTCGCGGTCTCGATGAACACGCTAATCGCCGCCCGCGTGCTGCAGGGTCTCGGCGGCGGCGGCATCATGGTGTCGATCTTCGCGGTCAATGCCGATTTGTTCGAGCCGCGCGAGCGGGCGCGTTACCAGAGCTATTCCAGCCTCGTGCTGATGGCGTCCGGCGCGATCGGTCCGGTGCTCGGCGGCACGATGAGCGACCTTTTCGGCTGGCGTTCGATTTTCCTCGTCAACGTGCCGATCGGCCTGATCGCGCTCGCCGGACTTGCCATGATGTTACCTTATCGCAAGCCGCATCGCCGCCCGAGGATCGATTATGCCGGTGCGCTGCTGCTCGCGCTGACGACAACCAGTATCGTGCTTGCCACTGACAGCAGCGAACTGTTCGGCGCATTGGTCTCGCCGCAGAGTATCGCCATCGTCGCCTTCGGCGTCGTCTGCGCCGTCACTTGGGTATTCGTCGAACGCCGCGCGCCGGAGCCGATCGTGCCGCTGGAGCTCTTTCGTAATTCGACCTTCAACCTGCTCCTGGTGATCTCGATTATGGGCGGCGCCATCGCCATCGGCATGGTCAATTACCTCGCGCTCTTTCTCCAGACCACCACCGGCCTTTCGCCCTCTGCCGCCGGCCTTCTCTTCATCCTTCTGACGGGCGGCCTCGTCTGCGGATCGCTGTCCGCAGGCCGCATCATCTCAAAGACGGGGCGCTACAAGCCCTTCGCCATTGCAAGCCTGACCTGCAGCGCCATCGCCTTCGCACTGATGTCGCAGATCCATGCGGGAACGCCGATCGCTTTCATCGGCGCGATCATGATGCTGCATGGTATCGGCATCGGCCTTGCCCAGCAGGTTCCCGTCATCGGCGTGCAGAATGCAGCGTCCGCCCGCGACGTCGGCGCCGCCACCGGTTCGGTGACGCTGTCGCGCATGGGAGGTGCGTCGATCGCTATCTCCATCTATGGCGCCATCATCGCCTCTCAGCTTAACAAGGTCGGCGTGTCCATTCCCGGTGTCGCTGATATCGAGCAGCTGACGCCGAAGATGATGGCTTCCCTTCCCGAAGCAAGCCGCCAGTCTGTCGCCGACCTCTATGCCGCCGCCTTCTCGCCGCTCTTCCTGACGGCCTGCGCCTTTGCGGTGATCGGCCTTGTGGCCGCTCTCATGCTGAAGCCTGTGCAACTGCCCCGCGCCGGCGAGACGATAAGACCACAACCGACGACGGCCGAAGCCGCGGAATAACGAATCGGGGCGGATACCTCATCGGAAGGCGTTCTTCTGGAACAGGACCATCAAGGATTGTAATTTTCCCGGCTGACTGCCCCCATCAGCTCGATTGCTTCAATCGGGCCGTTCTTTTTCCGCGCAGTCGACGAATCTCCGCTTTCTGACGGAACTTTCGCCATAATTTCATCCGAGCGAAGGGAGGCCTCAACGCCCGAGGCTTGCCAAAATGCAACGCCGCCACATTTAAGCAGAGTCTCGCTATGCAACCGATGCGTAAATCAGCTACAGCAAGGACTTGTATCGGCCGATTGTGCAGCGCGAGATCAGGGGTGGGCACCTGTTGAATTCCCCTTGCCACGGTCGGTGCCAATCTGCGGCGAACCGGCAAAATAGCGACATGATGCGGAGAACCAGACTGGAAAGCTTGACGACGTGGAAATCGCCCGCGCTTTCCAGTGATGCCATCTTCGCGCCCCGGCGCTTCGCGCGTCGCCTGATGCTGCTTTCGACCATCGCAATGGCGCTGAATGGCTGTCAAACGCTGATCGAGCAATCCTATCAGCCGAGCGTGTCGCCTTCTTCCAATCCGCAGATCGTCGACGAGGTGCAGAAGAACGACCCGCGCGCGGCAATGGGCGCCCGCGAACATCCGCGCATCGTCGCAAGCTACGGCGGCGAATACAAGGACGCCAAGACCGAGCGCCTCGTCGCCCGCATCGCCGGCGCGCTGACGGCGGTGTCGGAAAATCCGAGCCAGTCCTACCGCATCACCATCCTGAATTCACCGGCGATCAACGCCTTTGCGCTGCCGGGCGGCTATCTCTACGTCACCCGCGGCCTGCTCGCCCTTGCCAACGACGCCTCCGAGGTCGCCGCCGTGCTGTCGCACGAGATGGGCCATGTGACGGCGAACCACGGCATCGAGCGGCAGAAGCGCGAAGAGGCTGAGGTCATCGCCAGCCGCGTCGTCGCCGAGGTCCTTTCCAGCGATATCGCCGGCAAGCAGGCGCTAGCCCGCGGCAAACTGCGGCTCGCCGCCTTCTCCCGCCAGCAGGAATTGCAGGCCGATGTCATCGGCGTGCGCATGCTCGGCGAAGCCGGCTACGACCCCTATTCCGCTGCCCGCTTCCTCGATTCCATGGCGGCGTACAGCCGCTTCATGTCGGTCGATCCCGAAGCCGATCAAAGCCTCGACTTCCTGTCGAGCCATCCGAATTCCGCCCAGCGCATCGAGCTTGCCCGCACCCATGCGCGGGCCTTCGGCCAGGAAGGGTCGGTCGGCGACAAGGGCCGCGACTATTATCTCGACGGCATAGACGGCCTGCTCTACGGCGACAGCCCGGAGGAAGGCTATGTGCGCGGCCAGACCTTCCTGCATGGAGGCCTCGGCATCCGCTTTGACGTGCCACCGGATTTTCACATCGACAACAAGGTCGAAGCCGTGATGGCCACCGGCCCGAACGACATCGCTGTCCGCTTCGACGGCGTCGCCGACAATCAGAACCAGAGCCTCACCAACTATATCTCCAGCGGCTGGGTGACCGGCCTCGACCCGTCGACCATCCAGCCAGTCACCATCAACGGCATGGAAGCAGCCACAGCGCGTGCAAGCGCGGATCGCTGGGATTTCGACGTTACCGTGATCCGCAACAATTCGCAGATCTTCCGTTTCCTGACCGCCGTGCCGAAAGGCAGCGACGCCCTTGAGCCGACCGCCAATGTCCTGCGCGCAAGTTTCCGGCGCATGACGCCGGCGGAGGCAGCCTCGCTGAAGCCGCTGCGCATCCGTGTCGTCACCGTCCGACCGGGTGAAAACATCTCGACGCTCGCCGCCCGCATGATGGGCACCGATCGCAAACTCGATCTCTTCAAACTCATCAATGCCCTGCCCACGGGTGCAGCCGTTTCACCCGGCGATCGCGTCAAGATCATCGCCGAATAAAAAAACCCGGCTTACGCCGGGCGAGTCAGTGCTGCTGGAGGGGAACGAAGTTACGGCGCCGGGCGTCTTTCGACGCCCTCGGGACGCAGCAGAACTTTAAATCTAAGCATAGGCCGCCATGTGCGGATCGGCGTTGACCAGCGCGCTGCGGAGCTTCTCCATCGCCCGGCTTTCGATCTGCCGCACACGTTCCTTGGAAATACCGAGATCGGCGCCGAGTTCTTCGAGCGTGGCGCCGTCTTCCGCCAGACGCCGGGCGCTGATGATTTTCATCTCGCGTTCGTTGAGATGTTTCAGCGCCGAGGCGAGCCAGACGCGGCGGCGCTCGCCGTCGATCATGTTGGAAACCTGCTCATCCGGCAGGGGATCGTCGCTGACGAGGAAGTCCATCTTCTCTGCACTCTCGGCATCGCCGGAGACCGAAGGCGCCTGCAGCGAGGCGTCGTTGCCGGAAAGCCTGGCATCCATCGTCTGCACATCGGCGAGGCTGACGCCAAGCGCCGCGGCGATTTCCTGGTGAATGGATTGCAGCGTCAGCTGGGTGTCGCCCTTGGCGAGCTTGGCGCGCAGACGACGCAGATTGAAGAACAGCGCCTTCTGGGCCGAGCTCGTGCCGCCGCGCACGATCGACCAGTTGCGCAGGATATAATCCTGAATCGAAGCCCTGATCCACCAGCTTGCATAGGTCGAAAAACGCACATCGCGTTCCGGCTCGAAGCGGGCGGCCGCCTCGAGCAGGCCGACATAGCCCTCCTGCACAAGATCGCTCATTGGCAGGCCGAAATTGCGGAACTTGCCCGCCATCGATATGACGAGCCGCATATGGGCCATGGCGATCTGGTTGCGCGCGCCGCGGTCGTCGTGATCCTTCCAGCGGATGGCAAGATCGTGCTCTTCCTGACGGGCGAGGTAGGGGGCGGCCATCGCGATCTTGATCATGCGCCGGTCTGCAGACATGTTCTTCATTTCGATCTCCTGAAACAGGCCTCTCGCCCTAAATGAACAATAAAACGCACCTTCCGGAACATCGCGGTCCGGACTGAATGGGGGATCTGAATGCATAAAGGCCTCGCCCCTGGACTTTTCAGGGGGAGGCCCTATTTCTCATCATGGGCCGTTAAGACGGCCGGGCTGGACCTGTTTCTTCACCTTGCCGGATGGGCAATATTGAAAAGGCATGATCCGCTCCTCATCGAACATTGACGGAATAGCAGTTCGCCCGTCGAGGCACATTGCCCGGCGAGCAGTCCGCAATTACGTGTGTTAAACGCGGCAGCCGTGAAAAAGTTCCAATAAAAAACCCGGCTTGCACCGGGTTTTTTGACAAAGAAAAACAGGGTCGCCTTAAGCGGCTTCGTCCTGCGAATCGTCTTCTTCGATCGCCTTGCCGCGCTTCGGACCCTTGTTGAGATTGGTCTCGACGAGGCGGACGGCTTCGGTTTCCGACATCTTGTTGACGGCGGCGATTTCGCGCGCCATGCGGTCGAGTGCAGCCTCATAAAGCTGGCGCTCGGAATAGGACTGTTCAGGTTGGTTTTCGGCACGATAGAGATCGCGCACGACTTCAGCGATGGAAATCAGGTCGCCGGAATTGATCTTGGCATCGTATTCCTGGGCGCGGCGGGACCACATAGTGCGCTTGACGCGGGCCTTGCCCTGCACGACCTTCAATGCACGCTCGACGAAATCCGTTTCCGAAAGCTTGCGCATGCCGATGCTCATCGCCTTCGCGACCGGAACCTTCAGGCGCATCTTGTCCTTTTCGAAATCGATAACGAAAAGTTCGAGCTTCATGCCGGCAACTTCTTGCTCTTCAATAGCGGTGATGGTACCGACGCCGTGAGCGGGGTAGACGATCGATTCACCGGTCTTGAAGCCATGGCGTGCTGTGGAAGGCTTTTTCTGCTGAGTCGTCATTCTATTCAAAAACTCCCTGTTACGCTTCCGGCGGCGGCCGGAGCCGGGTCAGTCAGGCCCGGGTGAGACGGTAGAATCCGTCGGGTGACTTCACTCTGGTCCCATCGGGCAAAAGCAAAGAACTTCTTGCGCACGATCTTGGGACCCGGCGCTCAAAGCGTTGATATGTCACGGAAACCGCGTACGGATTTGGTTTTGCTTTCGTGATGGTTTTGGGCATGCGTCATGCCACAAATGGAACAGTAGACGAAACCTATCATAAAAATATGAGGAAATCAATAATTTGCTTCGCTTGAGTCATGCGGGCAACACATGTCCCCCATATTCCTCACGCAGCTTTTAAAACGTTTTACCCCACAGCCGCCTCAATCCGGCGGCCGATTATGGCCGCCGTCTCAATCGCCGGAACCGGGTTTTTCCGAGAAATACTTCTCGAACTTTCCGGTCTCGCCATCCATCTCCTTGGCCTCCGGCAACGGCTCCTTCTTGACCGTGATATTCGGCCAGATGGTGGCATATTCGGTGTTGATCTTCAGCCATTTGTCGAGGCCCGGCTCGGTATCCGGCTTGATCGCCTCGGCGGGACATTCAGGTTCGCAGACGCCGCAATCGATGCATTCGTCGGGGTGGATGACGAGGAAATTCTCGCCCTCGTAGAAGCAATCGACGGGGCAGACTTCCACGCAATCGGTGTATTTGCACTTGATGCAATTGTCGGTCACGACGTAGGTCATGAAGAACTCCAGGATTCCATGCTGATGGGGCCGGGCAACCTGGAACGTCGCGCCTATCCCCGTGCCGGAGGAAAAGCGTGGGCAGGCTTGGGAGGCAAGCACGCTTCCGGCAGGTTGTCAGTGACGTATCGGCTTTAACGCCGGATTTCAAGGATAAACGATCTGCAAAAGCCGCCACCGCGGGCAGAGTTTTCTAATCCTCGTCCGACATCAGCCTGTCGATTGCGCGTCGTTCCTTTTTGGTCGGCCGGCCGGTGCCGGTCGCCCGGATCGCCTGCTCGTAGGGGCTGAGGCGTTTTGCCTCATCCGGCGGCGGCGACAGGTCCTCGTAGAGCAGGCGGGCCTCCTCGTAAGGCCCCCGCCGCTCGCCGGCGAGTCGCATGACGAGAACGACGTCGCGCCGCTCCAGCGTCAGCTCGATACGGTCGCCCGGCTTGACCATCTGGCTCGGATGATTGCAGCGCTCGCCGTTGATACGCACATGGCCCGACTGGATATGGCTCTGCGCCAGCGAGCGCGACTTCACCATACGCGCGAAGAACAGCCACTTGTCGATGCGCTGGCGCGAACCGCTTGTCGGCTGTGTCTCCCCGCTCATGATTACTTCTTCATCTGCTCCTTGAGAGCCGCGAGCTTGGCGAAAGGCGAATCCGGATCGATCGGCTTCTCCTTGCGCGGCGGCTTGGCTTCGAAGCGCAGCGGCTGCGAACCGCCGCGGTTGTTGTTGCGATCGTTGCGGTCATTTCGCTCGCCGCGATCCTTGCGGTCCTGCCGGTCACCGCGTGGCTGGTCGCCCCGTGGCTGGTTGTTGCGGTCGCCTCTTGGCTGCTGCGGCCGGCCGCCATCGCGGTTGCCGCCGTCCTTGCCGCGGTTGTGACGATTATTGTCGCGGCCTTCGCCGCCGCGATTGCCATCGCCGCCTTCACCACCACCCGGCCGGCGATTGCGGTCGCCGCGTTCCTGGTTCTGGCCCCGCTCCTGGCCCTGGCCGCCACGGCGTTCGCCATGCCCGCCGCGCGCCTGGCGCTGATTGTCGTTGCGGCCGCCGAGACGCCACAGAAGAACCGGCTTCGGTTCCACCGGCTCGCCGGTTTCCTCGGAAGCGGACACCGCTTCCTCAGGCGCGGAAGCTTCATCAGGAGCAGATGTCTCGACCGCTTCATCAGGAGCCGCGGTTTTCACCGTTTCCGCCACCGGCGTGTCGACATCAGCAGAAGCTGCCTCGGCCACAGATGGCTCGGCGGCAGTTTCTTCCGTCGCGCCGTCGGCATCGTCGTGATCGGCCTTTTCAGCTGTATCGTCGGCAGGCGCTTCCGCGGCCGTTGCCGGCACTGAGGCCGCATCCTGCGTCGCAAGATGTGCCGATGCCTCTTCCGCCTTCACCGCATCGGCGCGATAGCCGAGACCCTTGAGGATTTCTTCCATGTCCTCGAGCGTCGCCCCGAGGATCGACAGCATCGCCGTCGTCGTCGTGAAGCGGCGGCCGTCATAGGCGCCCTCCGGCCGGTTGCTCTGACCGGGCTTCCACTGCAGCAGCGGCCGGATGATATCGGCAAGCCGCTCGAGGATGTCGATGCGCACGGCACGCTTGCCGAGGAAGCGGAAGCCGGCGAGCTTATAGAACATCCGCTCGAAACTTGGGTCGGTGACGACCGAGGTGCGGCCGGCGGCAAGCACCGGAATGAGATCGCCGTAGCCCGGCTTGTCCAAACCGTCGTTCTTCAGCGCCCAGAGCAGCGTGATGAGCTCGGCCGGCGCCGGCTTCAGAAGTGCCGGAACGAAAATATGGTAAGCGCCGAAACGCACGCCGTAGCGGCGCATCGAGGCGCGGGCCTCCTGATCGAGCGACTTGACCTCCTCGGTCACGTCACGGCGGAACAGCACGCCGAGGTTTTCGACGAGCTGGAACGCGAGCCCCTTTGCCAGACCCTGCAGGTCCTCGGCGCGCGACAGATCATCGAGCGGCTTCAGCACCGTGCTGATATGATGATTGACGAAGCGTTCGACACGGGCGGCGACATGATCGCGGGCATTGCCCGTCAACTGCTCGTCGGCCAGCAGAATCACCCGCGGACGCATGATGTGATCGCTGCCCGAAAGCCGCGCCACCGGGTCGCCGATCCAACGGATCAGGCCATCCGAACCGATCGCCAGGTCACTGTTGCCAGCGGCATGGATTCGAGCCGCACGGGCCTCGAATTCGAGCGCGAGCGCTTTCTGCGACGCAGCCTGAACCGCCTTGGCATCCGGTCCGTCCGTTCCCGCCACCGGCGTGAAGCGGAATCCGCTCAATTGCCCTACATGATGTCCTTCAACGAAGACATCGCCATTCACACTGATTTCAGCTTCCAGCATCGCATTCTCTCTCAGGCGCTTCATGAGCACAGATGTCCTGCGATCAACAAAGCGTTTCGTCAACCTTTCATGTAACGCGTCGGACAATCGATCTTCGATTTCCCGCGTCTTTTCCTGCCAGTGTGTCGGATCGGCAAGCCAACCAGGCCGATTCGAAACATAGGTCCAGGTTCTTATCTGCGCGATTCGCGCCGAAAGCGTGTCAATTTCCCCATCTGTCCGATCGGAGCGATGAACCTGTTCCGCGAGAAACTGCTCGTTCACCGTGCCATAGCGCACGAGATCGGAAAAGAGGGTCGAGATAAGATCGGCATGTTGTGCCGGGGTGATACGCCGATAGTCGGGAAGCGCGCAAGCCTCCCAGAGTTTTTCGACCCGGGCCGGCCTGTCGGCAAGGTTGATCACCTCGGGATAACGTGAAAGCTGTTCCAGCGCCTGCTGGTCGACCGCAGGCAGCGCCCGCGTCAACCCCGCTACGCGCGGTCCCGCCTCGAGGCTGGCGCGCAGCGCTTGGATCGAGGAGAAGTCCATTTCGGTGGTGCGCCACTGCAAAACCTTGACGTTGTCGAATTCATGCCCTTCGATGCGCTGTACCAGCTCCTCGTCCAGGGGCGAAACCTGTCCGGTGACGCCGAAGGTACCGTCGCGAACGTGCCGCCCGGCGCGTCCGGCGATCTGGCCGAGTTCGCCCGGATTGAGATTGCGAAACTGGTAGCCGTCGAACTTCCGGTCCTGGGCGAAGGCGACGTGATCGACATCGAGGTTGAGGCCCATGCCGATCGCATCGGTCGCCACCAGATATTCGACATCGCCCGCCTGATAAAGCGCCACCTGCGCATTGCGGGTGCGCGGGCTGAGCGCGCCGAGCACGACAGCCGCGCCGCCGCGCTGCCGGCGGATGAGTTCGGCGATCGCATAGACCTCGTCGGCCGAGAAGGCGACGATGGCCGAGCGCTGCGGCAGCCGGGTGATCTTCTTCTGCCCGGCATAGAAAAGATGCGAAAGCCGCGGCCGCTCGACGATCGTGATGCCGGGCAGGAGCTGCTGCAGGATCGGCTGCATCGTTGCCGCGCCGAGCAGCAGCGTTTCCTCGCGGCCGCGAAGATGCAGGATGCGGTCGGTGAAGATATGGCCGCGCTCAAGATCGCCGGCGAGCTGCACCTCGTCGATTGCGACGAAGGCGGCCTTGGTCTCACGCGGCATCGCCTCGACGGTGCAGACCGAAAAGCGCGCATTGGGCGGCGAAATCTTTTCCTCGCCGGTGACCAGCGCCACATTCTGCGCGCCGACCTTCTCCACCACCCGCGTATAGACCTCACGCGCCAGCAGCCTGAGCGGCAGGCCGATCACGCCGGTCCCGTGAGCGACCATGCGCTCGATGGCATAATGGGTCTTACCGGTATTGGTCGGCCCAAGCACCGCGGTCACACCGCGCCCGCTCAGAATCATCGGCTGCGAAGTCAGAGTCATGGTCCATGCAAATGAGGCGGGCAGCCCCCAGGAAAACAGTGCTCCCGCGACGGAAGCCAGAGAACACATGGACAGCCGCCGCCGCAAACGCAAGGGCAGATTTTAAAATGCTGCCGGGATTACGACCTTGGCGAGTCACGCGGACCGCCGGTATTTGCGATTCGGAACAGCGTGAGAACGAATCAGCGACGAATCGCTGACTCCCGATGATTCAGCTTTTGTTCACGGCTAAGTATTGATTTTGAATCACTTTTTCCCACTAGATGCTGAATCGTCTGACTCCCTCCGCTTGGCATTTTCGTCGCCGCCATCGGCGAATCCGGCCAGTGGCGAACAATCAAAAATTGCGCCTGAAATTAACCTCTCGACCAAAGCCGGAACGAATCGGCGACGAATCGCTGACCGCATCGTTTTCGCCTTTCGTTCACGGCCACATCTGGTGGCGAAACTCGGTCCATGCGCTATATGCGTATCGCCGATCGGCGTCCCCGTTCCGCCTTGTCCATCGGCATTAATCTTTCGGAAGCCGGATTCATATCCCGTTAAGCCGGGATGGTCGCCGGCGGCGCGCCGATCAAATACGGAACGAATCGCTGACGAATCGGCGACATCGGGACCTTCTCGCTTTGTTCACCGCAACATGTTGTATTTAAACGCCTTTTTAACCATACGGGCAGGTTTTCGATAGGGCGGGGGTCCCAGCGCGTCACATTTCCTGGCTTAACCGGGAACAAAAATCGCCAATGCGTGTTTCTGGTCCATTCAAATTGCGGATGAAATGAAGGAAACACACCATGCTTGGCACAATACTTCTTGTTATCCTCATTCTGCTCTTGATCGGAGCCTTGCCGAATTGGGGTTATAGCCGTGGCTGGGGCTATGGACCTTCTGGCGGTTTGGGGCTAGTTCTCGTGATTATCATTATCCTTGTACTCATGGGCCGCATCTAAAGGCCAACAAACCTGGGGAGTTACGACATGATGAAGAAGATTGTTCTTATTGGTGCGCTCGTCGGCGCCCTGGCATCCTGCACAGCGACCGAGCAGGGAACGGCGATCGGCGCCGGCACCGGCGCGGTCATCGGCGGTGCCGTGACCAACAGCTGGGGTGGTGCCGCCGTCGGCGCCGTTGCCGGCGGTCTGACCGGCGCTCTCATCGGCCAGTCGGTCGAACGCCGCGGCTACTGCGTCTATCGCGACCGCTACGGCCGCCGCTACGAGGCCCGTTGCCGCTACTGATCGGCAAAAGCATATCGGACTTCCCAACGGGCGCTTCGGCGCCCGTTTTTCTTTGATGGCCGCCTCCGTCAACGCGGCGTTGACGATCGGTCGCCAAAGCCAAACCTACCGACCTCCATCAGGCAGGTGCACATTTCCTTCATGAGCGCAGTGGGCAGGCGAATCCGCCCGGCGCATCTGAAAGGAACGCTTCCATGGGTCAGATTTTCCTGAATTCCGCTGTCGCCATTCTCATCGCCTTGGCTTTCCTCACAAGCGCGATTTCAGCTCTTCGCGGCCAGGATCGCTCGCCGCAGCGCGTGCCGGTCAAGATTCCGCCACGGCGTCACCAAAACACCGGCGGCCGTTCCTGATGTCCGCACGGCGGGCATCCATACAAAGAGCGATAGCGCGTCCGGCAAGACGCGCTATCGCTTTCAAGTCGATTCCGATTTCCGGGGCCGGTTAGACGAAGAACTGCCCGCCATTGGCGGTCAGCGTCGAGCCGGTGATGAAGCCGGCATCGTCGGAGGCGAGGAAGGTAACGCAGCGCGCAATTTCCTCAGGCTCGCCGAGACGCCCGACGGGAATCTGCGGAATGATACGTTCGTTCAGCACCTTCTCCGGCACGGCGAGCACCATCTCGGTTCCGATGTAACCGGGGCAGATGGCATTGACGGTGATGTTCTTGGCCGCCCCTTCCTGGGCCAGCGCCTTGGTGAAGCCGAGATCGCCGGCTTTGGCCGCCGAATAGTTCGCCTGACCCATCTGCCCCTTCTGGCCGTTGATCGACGAAATATTGACGATGCGGCCGAAGCTGCGGTCACGCATGCCGGTCCAGACCTGATGCGTCATGTTGAACAGGCCGGTGAGGTTGGTATTGATCACCTCGTGCCACTGCTGCGGCGTCATCTTGTGGAACATCGCGTCGCGGGTGATGCCGGCATTGTTGACGAGCACTTCCACCGGCCCGATCTCGCTTTCGATCCGGGCGATCCCCTCGCCGCAGGCGGCGTAATCCGAAACATCCCATTTGAACACCGGCACGCCGGTGGCGTCGTGGAAGGCTTTGGCCTTCTCGTCGTTGCCGGCATAATTGGCGGCAACCCTGTATCCGGCGTTTTTCAGCGCCACGGATATGGCCGCACCAATGCCGCGCGTACCCCCGGTGACCACAGCCACTCTGCTCATGTTCCGCTCCCCTTTTGTTTTCGCCCCGCTCTGGCGGGATTTTTCAATCAATGACGGATCGTATGCTGTTTAAAGTGCTTCGAAGCACATGGCGACACCCATGCCGCCACCGATGCAAAGCGTGGCCAGCCCCTTCTTGGCGCCGCGGCGCTTCATTTCGAACAACAGCGTATTGAGAACGCGCGCGCCGGAAGCGCCGATCGGATGGCCGATCGCGATCGCCCCGCCGTTGACGTTGACGATCGCAGGATCCCATCCGAGATCCTTGGTGACGGCGCAGGCCTGCGCCGCGAAAGCCTCGTTGGCTTCGACGAGATCGAGATCGCCGACCGACCAGCCGGCCTTTTCGAGCGCCTTGCGCGACGCCGGGATCGGGCCGGTGCCCATGATCGAAGGATCGACGCCGGCGGTCGCCCAAGAGACGATGCGGGCGAGCGGCTGGATACCGCGACGGACCGCCTCCGCTTCGCTCATCAGCACCGCGGCAGCGGCGCCGTCGTTGAGGCCGGAAGCATTCGCTGCCGTCACCGTGCCCTCCTTGTCGAAGGCCGGGCGCAGCTTACCCATCGCCTCCAGCGTGGCGCCATGACGGATATATTCGTCGGCATCGACCGTAACGTCGCCCTTACGCGTCTGAATGATGTAGGGGATGATCTCGTCGGCAAAGCGGCCGGCCTTCTGCGCCGCCTCCGCCTTGTTCTGCGAGGCGACGGCGAACTGATCCTGCTCGTCACGCGAAAGCTGCCACTGACGCGCGATATTCTCGGCGGTGATGCCCATGTGGTAGCCGTGGAACGCATCGGTCAGGCCGTCCTTGATCATGGTGTCGACCATCTTGGCGTCGCCCATCTTGACGCCGCCGCGCAAGTGCATGGCATGCGGTGCCATCGACATGGATTCCTGGCCGCCGGCAACGATGATCTTGGCGTCGCCGGTGGCGATCTGCTGCATGCCGAGCGCGACGGCGCGCAGACCCGAACCGCAGAGCTGGTTGACGCCCCAGGCTGTCGCCTCCTTCGGAATGCCGGCTTTTATCGCCGCCTGGCGCGCCGGGTTCTGGCCCTCGCCTGCAGCGAGCACCTGACCGAGGATCACCTCATCCACTTCGCCGGCATCGACGCCGGCGCGCGCGAGCGCACCCTTGATGACGGCCGCGCCGAGCTCATGCGCCGGAACCGTTGCGAAAGCGCCGTTGAACGAGCCGACGGCCGTTCGACCTGCACTGGCGATGACGATGGATGAATTGCTCATGGGGACGCTCCTCGTTTTCGTCTCACTTACATAAGAGGAAACTGGCAAAGCTTGGAGCGCAAGTCAAACGCGAAGACCGGCCGGGGTCATTTTTCGGCACGAACGCGAAAGCCCGAATTCATCTGCTCTGTGAAAGGTTTGCCGCATCGCACAAAGAGATTGTCACCGGCCTTCTTTTGCGTTTACAGTCTGAAGTGGAGGAATATCCATAATTCAGACGGGGGTCCAGGAGACTGATATGGCGAAGCATGAGGGTCAGATAGTCATCAAGAAATACGCCAATCGCCGCCTATACAATACAGGCACCAGCACCTACGTCACGCTGGAAGACCTGGCGGAGATGGTGAAGAAGGGCGAAGAATTTACCGTCCAGGATGCAAAAAGCGGAGATGACATCACTCATTCGGTGCTGACCCAGATTATCTTCGAGCAGGAATCGAAGACCGGCAACACGCTTCTCCCGATCTCCTTCCTGCGCCAGCTCATCACCTATTACGGAGACCAGATGCAGATGGTCGTGCCGAGCTTTCTCGAACATTCGATGCGCGCCTTCAGCGAACAGCAATCCCAGATGCGCGAGCAGGTAAACCGGGCCTTCGGTGAAACGCCGCTCGGCAAGAACCTGCAACTGCCGATGCAGATGGTCGAGGACCAGGTTCGCCGCAACACCGAGCTGTTTCAGCAGGCGATGCAGATGTTCTCGCCCTTCATGACGCCGCCGGCCAAGGAAAGCCGCAAGGCCGAGGCCAAGGATATCGATGAGCTGAAGGAACAGCTCCGCGCCCTTCAGAACAAACTCGACAACCTATAATCCGATCGAGACATCCCGTCCGGCGCTCCGGATCGACACGGCAAACCCGCCAATCACATCGATCAGAGCGATCGTCATCAAAATGAAGAAGACCTGCGTTGCAGCATCTCGGACGAGCAGAAACTCGACCAGGAAGGCGATGAAAACCAGCATCGACAATATGTGGTTGATGAGGTTGCCGGGACCCGTTCTGGTCGCTTTCAGGATTTCGAAGAACAGCACGACGAGCGCGATGACGATGAAAAGATCGCCGAGCGCCATGCTCCAGATCGCGCCTGATATCATCGACAACACGATGACGTCATGCTGCAGCGCCGGAATACCGCCCTCGCCCATCAGGCCGAGCATCGCCAGGTTGTAGAGAACGAACGGGATAATCATCAGCGGCATTGCAGCTATCATCGGCAATCTCCTTGGCGGCTGGAAGAATACTGCCGCAAAGCATTGCCCCACCGCAAGTCATTGCAAATATTATATCGCTGAATATGAAAAGGCCGGCGTGACGCCGGCCTTTAAGCGTTCGATCGGACGAGCCTAATCGGAAATTATGCGCTTTCCTTCGGCGTCAGAACCTGGCGGCCGCGATACATGCCGGTCTTCAGGTCGATGTGATGCGGACGGCGAAGTTCGCCGGAGTTCTTGTCTTCGACATAGGTCGGAGCCTTCAGCGCATCAGCCGAACGGCGCATCCCGCGCTTGGACGGGCTTGTTTTTCTCTTCGGTACAGCCATTTCTATTACTCCACTTGCGGGCAAAACATTCCCACGGCCAGACTGGCGGCCGAAACGGACATGTCGCGATTTCGGAATTTTGCGCGCTTATACATGCAAGGCGCGGCCTTGACCAGTCCCCATGCATATTTTTTGACACGCCGATGATTCCCACCTCAGACTTCGTCTTCCGGCACAACCCAAGGCTCGGCGCGCGCCGCCTCTTCCCATTTGCGCCAAGCCGGATGCGCCTTCATGGTCTGCATATAGGCGAGCGTATCGCTTCGGTCGACCAGCTCATAGATCTCGAACCGGTTGACGACGGGCGCAAACATCGCATCTGCGCCCCCGAAAGCGCCGAAGAGAAACGGCCCGCCGGATTGCTGCAAGAGATCCCGCCAGATCGCCTCGATGCGGCTAATATCGGTATCGACACCATCCGGCAGCGCGATCCTCGCCTTCGGCCGGCGGATATTCATCGGGCAGGCGCTGCGCAGAGCCCGGAAGCTCGAGAGCATCTCCATCGAAACCGACCGGGCGAGCGCCCGCTGGGCGCGATCGGCGGGCAGAAGACCGGCGTCCGGATGCAGCTCGGCGGCATATTCGATGATCGCCAGCGATTCCCAGATCTTCAACGCGCCATGCTGCAGAAGCGGCACCCGCCCGGTCGGAGACACGGCCTTGATATTGGGATTGCCCGCTGCGTCGTCGAAGGGGATCAGGACCTCCTCGAAATCGATACCGAGGCCCGTCAGCGCCATCCACGGCCGGAAAGACCAGGAGGAATAGTTCTTGTTGGCGATATAGAGCGTCGGTCTATCCATGGGCTTCTCCCGTTCAGACGTCGAAATCGAAAATCAGCAATTCGTGGAAATGGTTCATGTCCTCGAAGACGCAGAATGCCGGTAGCGTCAGCTCGAAAACAGGGGCCTTGCGGCGGATGTCCTCGGCAACGTCATCGAGCATCGCCTGCCAGCGCGGCAAGGCTTCGTCCTCCAGCCGTTCGATCGCATAGGCGAAGGTCATGTGAAACTTGTAGTCTTCATGGTTCGGCTGGCGATAGCCGAGGAGATCGGCAAACGCGTGGCGCCAGGCGCGCATGACCTTGCGGTCGTTCTCCGTCGCTCCGTCGAGGAGCAGGCCCGACGGGCGCGCTTCGACCACGGCGACATTGAAGGGGTCGGCCATCGAAAAACCTTCGAGCCGCGCCGCCATCAGTTCGGTCATGTCGCCGATCGGCGTCTCGAGCGGAAGATCGCCCGGCCAGAAATCCTGCCGGCGCCTGGTCTCGATGACGCCTTCGAAAAGCGTCATGTGAAGGCTCGATATCGGCGTGAAGAGGAACTGCTGGGCCTCCGGCATCGCCAGATATTTCTCCCGCGCCTCGATTAGCACCGTCTGCGTCCGCGAGCCTTTCTCGGCATGGCAGACAATGGTGTTCCCGGCTTCAGGCAAAAAGCCGCCGACCTTGCGATAACGGCTGCCGAGATGGGCGGGCGGGTTCGGATTGTGCGTCTTCGAATAGAAGAGAAGCTCGGGAGAAAACATCGTAGCGGTCATGGGCGACTCGAAGGTTCTGTTTGGACTGCACCGCCCATATGGCAGAACCAAGAATGTCAGATGACGCTCGAGGCTACCAATGACAAGTTCTGCTCTCACTCATAGATGCATTTGATGTAATCGCCGGAACCCTGTGCGCGTCTCTCGATCACGCCGGCAAGCCGGCGAAGGCCGCGGCCTGGTTTGCCGGCATTGCGGTCGATCGGGTTCGGCAGCGAGACCGCAAGCAGCGATGCCTGGCGCCGTGTCAGCTTCGAGGCCGGCACCATGAAATGATGCTGAGCCGCCGCCTCGATGCCGTAAATGCCCGGACCCCATTCGGCGATGTTGAGATAGATTTCCATCAGCCGCCGTTTCGACAGGACGAAATCCGTGGAGACGGCCAGCGGAAGCTCCATCGCCTTGCGCACGAAGGAGCGGCTGTTCCAGAGAAAGAGGTTCTTCGCCGTCTGCATCGGGATGGTGCTGCCGCCGCGCGTTGCCTGGCCCTTCAGCGTATCTTCGACCAGCAGGCGCATTTCCGCCCAGTCGACACCGCCGTGAAAGCAATATTGCCCGTCTTCGGACATCATCACCGACTGCACCACAACCGGGGCGATCTCATCAAGCGACACCCATCTGCGGTCATAGCCGCGCAGCAGTACGAGATCGCGCAGCATCAGCGTCGAGACGGGGTGAATGAACGGCAGCACGTAGAAAAAGATCAGCGCGTAAGGAAGGATCACCAGCGCCAGCACGGCAAGCACGATGCGTTTCAACACGCGCCGGTCTCCGAACCATTGCCGGCGAGCCGGCATGTCGGCGATGTCCTCTCTCTCCGGCGCTATATCCAATGTCCCCAACCCGATTTCGCTCCTGTCGTTCTCATAACGCCTGTAGGCCGCTTATGCCAGAGTGCGTGGCGAATCTTGCCGCGCCATCGACAATTCCGTTGCAAGCCCGGGGGCGCTCATGCCAAACAGCGCCCATGGATGCGAACCGGGACACTTTCGAGACGAGGCTGAAGAACAACGCCCGCGAGATCGAGGCGCTGCTCGATGCATTGCTTTTACCGAACGCCCTTTCCGACGAAATCGCCAGGCCCGAGACGCTGCGCAGCGCCATGCACTATGCCGTGCTGAACGGCGGCAAGCGGCTGCGCCCGTTCCTGGTGGTCGAAAGCGCCGCCCTTCTTGGCGGTGATGCCGAGGCCGCACGCCGCGTCGGCGCCGCACTCGAATGCGTCCACTGTTATTCGCTGGTGCATGACGATCTGCCCGCCATGGACGATGATGATCTCCGCCGCGGCAAACCGACTGTTCATATTAAGTTCGATGAAGCCACCGCGATCCTCGCAGGCGACAGCCTGCTGACCTACGCCTTCGATATCATCGCCGCGCCGGAAACTACGCTTGCCGATACGAGCAAGGCCTCGCTGGTGCTGGCGCTTGCCCGCGCCGCCGGTCTCGGCGGCATGGCCGGCGGCCAGGCGCTCGATCTCGCGGCGGAAAAACAAGCCCCTGACGAGGCCGGCATCATCCGCCTGCAGGCGATGAAAACCGGCGCGCTGATCCGCTTCGCCTGCGAAGCCGGCGCCCTCATCGCGGCGAGTCCGCCGGAAGATCGTCGCCGCCTGCGTGCTTTCGGCGAAAAGATCGGCCTTGCCTTTCAGCTCGCCGACGACATTCTCGACCTGACCTCTGATGCCGCGACCATGGGCAAGGCGACCGGCAAGGATGCGGCCCGCGGCAAGGGAACGCTCGTGGCGCTGCATGGCATCGAATGGGCCGAGGAGCAGCTCCGCCAGCATGTCCGCGATGCCGAGGCGCTGCTTGCCCCCTACGGCGCCCGCGCCTCGACGCTGATCGCGGCGGCACATTTCATCGCCGACCGGAAGAGCTGAAGCGTCACTCAGGCTGCCAGTATTTCCTTGAGGGCGGAAACCAGACGCGCGCATTCCTCGTCCGTGCCGATGCTGATGCGCAGGAAATCCGAAATGCGCGGCTTGGCGAAATGCCGGACGAGAACGCCACGCTCCCGCAGAGCCGCTTGAAGCGCAGCACCCGACCGGCTTTCATGCCTTGCGAAAACGAAATTCGCCTGAGACGGCAGCACTTCGAATTCCAACGCTTCGAGGTCCCGGACGAGACCGTTCCGGCTGGCGATCAGCTTCCTCCGACATGTCTCGAACCACGCCTCGTCCTTGATCGCTGCCGTTGCGGCAACCTGCGCCAGGCGATCGAGCGGATAGGAATTGAAGCTGTCCTTGACGCGCACCAGCGCCTCGATCAGGTCCCGCTGTCCGAGCGCGAAGCCGACTCGCAGGCCCGCAAACGAGCGGGATTTCGACAGGGTCTGAACGACAAGCAGGTTGGGATATTTGGAAATGAGCGGAATGGCGCTGTCACCGCCGAAATCGACATAAGCCTCGTCGATCACCACGACCGCATCCGGATGGGCGGCGACAAGCGCCTCTATGTCGGCAAGCGGCAGGCCGATGCCGGTCGGCGCATTCGGATTGGGTATGATGATCGCACCGCACGGCCTGTCGTAATCCGCAAGCCGGACCTGGAACTTGTCATCGACCGGCACTTCGATCGCTTCGATGTCGTATAGCAGGCTATAAGTCGGATAGAAGCTGTAGCTCACATCGGGATAGAGAAGCGGCAGCTCATGTTTCAGCAGCGCCTGAAACGTATGCGCAAGGACCTCGTCGGAGCCGTTGCCGACGAAGACCTCATCCGCCGTCAGGCCGTGACGGGCAGCGATCGTCTCGCGCAATTCCGTCGCCGCCGGATCGGGATAGAGCCGCAAACGATCATCCGCCGCTTGGCCGATCGCTTCGATCGCCTTCGGGGACGGCCCGTAGGGGTTCTCGTTGGTGTTGAGCTTGACCAGACCGGGAATGCGGGGCTGCTCCCCGGCGACGTAGGGTCGGAGCTTGCTGACGATGGGCGACCAGTAGCGGCTCATGCGAATTCGCCGACCTTCATTCCGCCGCCGTCCGCTGGCCGAAACGCTTCTCGATATAGTCGACGACGAGCGCCTCGAAGTCGGCGGCGATATTGGGACCGCGCAACGTCAGCGCCTTCCGGCCGTCGATAAAGACGGGGGCTGCCGGAGTCTCGCCGGTGCCGGGAAGCGAAATGCCGATATCGGCATGTTTGCTTTCGCCCGGTCCGTTGACGATGCAGCCCATGACGGCAACGTTCAGCGCCTCGACGCCCGGATATTTCTCGCGCCAGACCGGCATGTTCTTGCGGATGTCGTTCTGGATGTTCTGAGCAAGCTCCTGGAACACCGTCGACGTCGTGCGTCCGCAGCCGGGACAGGCGGCAACGACGGGCACGAACTGGCGGAAGCCCATGACCTGCAGGATTTCCTGCGCCACCTGAACTTCGCGCGTGCGGTCGCCGTTCGGCTCCGGTGTCAGCGACACGCGGATCGTATCGCCGATGCCCTGCTGCAGCACGAAGCCCATCGCCGCCGACGAAGCGACGATGCCCTTGGTGCCCATGCCGGCTTCGGTCAGGCCGAGATGCAGCGCGTGATTGGAACGCTCGGCGAGCATGGAATTGACGGCGATCAGGTCCTGGACCTGGCTGACCTTGGCCGACAGGATGATGCGGTTGCGCGGCAAGCCGATCTCTTGGGCAAGGGCCGCCGAAAGCAGCGCCGATTGCACGATCGCCTCGCGCGTCACCTGCCGGGCCGAAAACGGCGAGCCGGCTGCGGCATTCTCATCCATCAGCGCCGTCAGGAGATCCTGATCGAGCGAACCCCAGTTGACGCCGATGCGCACCGGCTTGTCATAGCGGATCGCCATCTCGATGATCTCGGCGAACTGCTTGTCCTTCTTGTCCTTGAAGCCGACATTGCCGGGGTTGATGCGGTATTTCGCCAGCGCTGCGGCACAATCAGGATGATCGGCAAGCAGTTTGTGGCCGATATAGTGGAAGTCGCCGATCAATGGCACGTCCATGCCGAGCCGCAACAGCCGCTCGCGGATCTTCGGCACGGCGGCCGCACTTTCGTCTCGGTCGACGGTGATGCGCACCAGCTCCGAGCCAGCCCGGTGGAGTGCGGCGACCTGCGCGACGGTCGAATCGATATCGGCCGTATCGGTGTTCGTCATCGATTGCACGACGACCGGCGCCCCGCCGCCAACGATGACGCCGCCGACATCGACGGCAACGGATGCGCGGCGCGGTTTCGGATCAAAATCGGCAATTGGAGACATTAAGAGTTCCTGGACCCCTGAAAACAGTGCCTTTCAGGTGGATCATGACTGCTTTCTTGTCAACCGCTCCTGATATCACTTTTGTTGGGAGGCGGCTTAATGGCCGCCGCCGGAGACTCCGTCGGCATAACGGGCTAGTTTGGAGAACAGCAGAACGACGAGCAGGAGTACCGGCAGCGCCATGAAGACCGCCGCAAAGCCGACATGCTCGGCGACGAAGCCGATCAAGGACGGCGCAACCAGCATGCCGGAATAGCCCATGGTCGTGACGACCGAGATGCCGATGCCGGGCTTGAGGCCGGGAATGTTGCCCGCCGCCGAGAAGGCGATCGGCACCATGTTGGAGATGCCGATGCCGCAAAAGGCAAAGCCCAGAATGGCAATCTCCGCATTCGGCGCCAGACCTGCAAGCAGCATGCCGACGATGGCAAACACGGTGCAGATCCGCAGCGTTTTGACGCCGCCCAGACGGTCGCGCACCAGGTCGCCGGCAAAGCGCATGATTGCCATCGTCGCCGAAAAGGCTGCAAAACCAAGGCCGGAGAGCGCCACGGAGGCATCCATTTCCTGGCGGAGATAGAGCGCGCCCCAGTCCAGAACCGCGCCTTCCGGCACCATGGAGAACAAGGCCATCAATCCGAGCAGCCACGGCAGCGGCACCATCGGCAGCCTGGTCTTTTCCTTCTTGGCATCGGGATGCGGCGGATCGGCCAGGATCATTGGCCAGGCGATCGCGAGAAAGATCGCCGCCAGCACCGTCGCCAGTTCGGCATGGCCGAGAATGCCCAGCTTGGAGATCACGATGCCGCCGAGACCCGAGCCGATCAGCCCGCCGAGGCTCCAGAAAGCGTGGCAGGACGACATGATGGAGCGACGCATGGATTTTTCGACCGACACGGCATTGGCATTCATCGCCACATCCATGGCGCCGATAAAACCGCCGAACAGGAAGAGCGAGATTGCCCCGGTGATCACATTCGGCGCGAGCGTCAATGCCAGGAGCAGCGGCAGCACGCAGACAGCCAGCAGCTGAACGACGATACGCGAGCCGTGTTTGGCAATCTGCGCCCCGGCGATCGGCATCATCACCAGCGAGCCGACGCCGAAGACAAGGATCATCAGCCCGAGTTCGAACTTGGAGAGCGCCAACCGCTCGGCAAAATCCGGGATCTTCGGCGCCCAGCAGCCGACGACGAAGCCGTTCATGAGAAAGAGCAGGGAAACCGCCGCCCTGCTTCTGGTGATGAAGCCGCTTCGAGCTGCCGGCGGCGCATTCACATGACTGTCCATTTCTCGGTCTTTCCTCATTGCCGGGCTTGCACGCCCGGTTTCCCTAAACTCGATGACGAGGGTCTCAGTTCGTTTTCTCGGCGACGACGGTCCTGCATCCGCGCGCGCGGTAATCGGCGAGAATGGCCGGATCGGCATCGTGCTCGACCACCAGGCATTCGCAATGGGCAACTGGCAGAATGCTATGGGGGGCGGCAGTGCCGAATTTCTCCGAGGTTGCCGCCACCAATACCTTTCTGCTTCGCGACGCCGCATAGCGCTTGAACTCGGCATCTTCGAAACCGAACACGGTGATGCCGGCCTCAAGATCGACGCCGCAGGCGCCGAGAATGCAGAGATCGGGCGAAATCTGCTCCATATCCCGCAAGGCTTTGGCACCGAGCGAACCGCCCGTCTGCCGGTCCACCATTCCGCCGATCAAAATGACGTTGACGGCAGGCTTGTCGATCAGCGCCGCGGCGATCGCCGGCGCATTCGTTGCAGCCGTCAGCGCAAGTTCAGCCGGCAGTGCGTTGGCAATCGCCAGATTGGTGCTGCCGGCATCGAAGAATACCGTCGAACCGGCGGCAATCTGCTGTGTCGCAGCGCGCGCCAGCGCCCGTTTCCGGTCAACGGCAAAACCGATCCGCTGTGTCAGACTTCCATGCGCCGGCGAGATCGGCAATGCGCCGCCATAGACCCGCTCGCAAAGCCCTGCCGCGGCCATTTCGCGCAGATCGCGCCGCACCGTATCTTCGGAGACGCCGAATTCGAGCGCAAGTTCCGTCGCCAGCACGCGGCCGTTCAGCCGCAGCCTCTCGGAAATCACGCCCTGGCGCTCGCGCAACAAAAAATCCTGCATGTTTTTACCGGATTGAAATCTGTGAAACTAGAAACGTGCATAAACGCTTATGATCCGGCACACAATATGCACAAACACACATTTCCTGACGTTGTGAAACAAAGCTCCACCATGCGAAAGATCGCCTATTGACCGGTCAAGAGGCCTATCGATCGACCATTCCCCACTTCCCCGCCGGCATTCTGCCATCTGGTGCGCTCCCGTGAAAAACTCCGTCAGCCTGGGCATCCTGCTCACGAGCCTCGCCTATATGGCGTTCACATTCCATGATGCGATTATCAAGATCCTGACCTCAAGCATTCCGGTCTGGCAGATCCTGTTTTTCCGCAGTCTCACCATCCTTACCTTTGGCCGCGGCAAGCTCGTCCGCCAGACGATGCGATCGCCGATCATCAAGCCGATGATCGCCCGCAGCATCCTTCTTCTCTGTGCCTGGCTTTCCTATTATTCCGCGGCAAGCCGCCTGCAGCTGGCCGAAGTGACGACGCTCTATTACGCAGCACCCATCGTCGGCACCGTGCTTGCATGGCTCATCTTGAAAGAAGAGGTCACGCCTGCGCGCTGGCTTGCCGTCGGCGTCGGTTTCGTCGGCGTGCTAATTGCCTGCAACCCCATCGGTCTCACCATTTCCTGGCCGGTTTACCTGGCACTGCAGGCAGCCG
Organism: Rhizobium redzepovicii; assembly: GCF_019793435.1. Lineage (GTDB taxonomy): Bacteria > Pseudomonadota > Alphaproteobacteria > Rhizobiales > Rhizobiaceae > Rhizobium > Rhizobium redzepovicii. The sequence goes on from NZ_JAILYH010000005.1 coordinate 182,155, forward strand.
TTCTCTGGGCCTCGGCCATGGTGCTGCTGCGCAAGACTTCGCTGCACGAGAAAACCATCGTCCAGCTTACCGTTTCCAACGTCTTTTTCCTTGTGATGACCGGTGTTGCCGTTCTCTGCACATGGAAGACCCCCGACATGGCACAGCTGCCGCTTCTCATTGCCACCGGCGTCGTCGCCGGATCCGCGCAGTTCGCTCTCTTCGAGGGCATGCGGCAGGCGCCGGTCTCCGTGCTCGCGCCGTTCGAATATACTTCCCTCGTCTGGGCCTTTCTCTTGGGTCATCTGATATGGGCCGATATCCCCACGCCCAATGTCGTATTCGGCGCGGCCATGATCCTCGCCGCCGGACTGATTATCATCGTCAGCGAAAAGCTGCGCCGCCGCATCGCGGCGTGATGCCCGTTTCTGCAGGATTCACAGCTCAGACGGCCGCTTGAGAAAAATATTTGCAGTTGCTGCTTTTATTCGCAGTTTTTTACGCTTCCGGCGCCCTAAATTTCTGCGAACTATCCCTCATCCGATGACAACCTCCCAAGGATGGATAAAACAATGAACTGGTTGAAAACCGTCGCCGTAGCCGCCCTCATTCAGGCCGCCGCCCTCCTGCCCGCCCATGCCGGCGAAAACCTCGCCGCCATCAAATCGGCCGGCGTCTTCAAGATCGGTACCGAGGGCACCTATGCGCCCTTCACCTATCATGACGAAAGCGGCAAGCTCGTCGGCTTCGACGTCGAGATCGGCGAAGCGATCGCTGCCAAGCTCGGCGTCAAGGCCGAGTTCGTCGAAGGCAAGTGGGATGGCCTGATCGCCGGCCTCGATGCCAAGCGCTACGACACCGTCATCAACCAGGTCGGCATCACCGAAGCCCGCAAGCAGAAATATGATTTCTCCGAGCCCTATATCGCCTCCAAGGCCGTGCTGATCGTCCGCGACGGCGACGACAGCATCAAGACCTTCGCAGACCTGAAGGGCAAGAAATCCGCCCAGTCGCTGACCAGCAACTTCGGCAAGATCGCAACCGAAGCCGGCGCCGAACTCGTCGGCACCGATGGTTTCGACCAGTCGATCCAGCTCGTGCTGACCAAGCGCGCCGACGCGACGATCAACGACAGCCTCTCCTTCCTCGATTTCAAGAAGCACAAGCCGGACGCGCCGGTGAAGATCGCCGCCGAACAGGAAAATGCCGATTATTCCGGCGTCATCATCCGCAAGAATGAGCCGGAGCTTCTGGCCGAAATCAACAAGGCGCTCGCCGACATCAAGGCCGACGGCACTTATAAGAAGATCGCCGACAAGTATTTCGGCCAGGACGTTTCGAAGTAAGTCCATTCAAGAAAGTCCCCTCCCCAACCCCTCCCCACAAGGGAGGGATTTCGAAGGCGGACCGCCTCATCTCAAAATAACCGTTTCGGCCCGCAGTTCGGCTGCTATTTCGCGCGGCGAGAGACTGGGCAAGTCCCTCCCCCTTGTGGGGAGGGGTTGGGGAGGGGTACAGCTCGAACGCACCAATCCACGAGAGGGAGCACCCCTTTGCCCCACTGGCTTCAACTGATGGCGGAATCGCTCCCCTCGCTCCTCTGGGCGGGATTGATCTTTACCATTCCCCTCACGCTGCTGTCCTTCGTCTTCGGCCTGATCCTCGGCCTGATCACCGCGATTGCCCGGCTTTTCGGCCCGGGACCTGTCGCGGCCATCGCCCGTTTTTATGTCTGGGTCATCCGCGGCACGCCGCTGCTCGTGCAGCTCTTCGTGATTTTCTACGGCCTGCCGAGCATCGGCATTCTGCTCGATGCCTTTCCCGCCGCCCTGATCGGCTTTACCCTGAATATCGGCGCCTACAGCTCCGAGATCATTCGCGCCGTCATCTCCTCGGTGCCCAAGGGCCAGTGGGAGGCCGCCTATTCGATCGGCATGAGCTGGCGGCAGGCAATGAGCCGCACCATCCTGCCGCAGGCCGCCCGCGTCGCCGTGCCGCCGCTGTCGAACACCTTCATCTCGCTGGTCAAGGATACTTCGCTGGCCGCCGCCATCACCGTGCCGGAGCTTTTCCAGGCGGCGCAGCGCATCGTTGCCACCACTTATGAGCCGCTGATCCTCTATATCGAGGCGGCGCTGCTCTATCTCGTGCTGAGCTCCGTCCTTTCGCAGCTGCAGGTACGGCTGGAACGCCGCTTCGCACGGTATGGCGGCATGCTGGAGGCCAATGCATGATCGAGCTTTCCAACATCGAAAAGCGCTTCGGCGACGCCGTCATCCTCAAGGATATCACCATCCGTATTCCCGAAGGCAGCGTCACCGCGCTGGTCGGCCCCTCAGGCGGCGGCAAAAGCACGCTGCTGCGCTGCATCAACCTGCTCGAAATCCCGACATCAGGCGCGATCCGACTCGGCGTAGAAACGCTGTCCTTTGCCCCGGGCAAACGAACGAGCTGGCAGGCGATCCAGAAGATCCGCCGCCAGACCGGCATGGTCTTCCAGAATTTTCAGCTTTTCCCGCATCAGACCGCGATCGAGAATGTCATGGAGGGCTTGGTGACAGTGCTGAAATGGCCGCGGGAAAAGGCGCGTGAACGCGCTATGGAGCTGTTGACCAAGGTCGGCATGACCCACAAGGCCGACGCCTGGCCGTCGACGCTCTCAGGCGGTCAGCAGCAGCGTGTGGCGATCGCACGCGCCTTGGCGCCGTCGCCGCGCGTACTTCTCTGCGACGAGCCGACCTCGGCGCTCGATCCGGAACTCTCGGCCGAAGTGGTCGACGTACTGGGTCAGCTTGCCCGCGAGGGCACGACGATGGTGATGGCGACCCACGATCTCCGGCTCGCCTCGAAGATCGCCAATGACGTCGTCTTCTTGGAAGCGGGCAGCGTCGTCGAGACGGGCAGCGCCAGGGCGATCTTTACTGCGCCGGAACGCGAACGCACCAAGCGCTTCATCTCGACGATCAACGCCGCCGCCCATACCTACGATATCTGAGGCAATGCCGGGATGCTGCCATCCCGGCATTGCCGGAATACCGGTCAGGAGGCCGTGACGACGGCGCGCGCGGCCTTCAGCGCATTGCCCCACCAGGTGATCTGGTCAAGCAGGTTCTTGGCGGCTTCGTTGAGATGCGGGTAGTCGCCAAGGCCCTTGCCCTCCTTGAGAACGGCAAGGTATTCGCTGAATGCGATGTGGACCCCGGTCTTGACGGAAGCAGCGCTCATTTCCACGAAGATCAGCCGCAGCTGCTCGACCGCCCGTGCGCCACCGACGCCGCCGTAACCAACGAAACCGACCGGCTTCTGGATGAATTCGCCGAGATCGATCGCGTTTTTCAGAACCGCCGTCGGAGCATGGTTGTACTCGGCGACGGTGAAGATGAAGCCGTCGAATTCGCGCAGCTTCTTTTTCCAGCGCTCGGCGGATTCGCTTTCCGCCGTGGTGGCGCGCTCTTCGCCGAAGAAATGCATCGGATAGTCGAAAAGATCAAGAACCTCGACGTCCAGATCGGAACGCTGGCCGGTGAGGTCAGCGATCCACTTGGCCGGGTGCTGGGCGAAACGGCCGATACGCGTGCTGCCGACAATGACGGCAATCTTCAGCTTGCTCATGGGGATCTTTCCTGTTGAATGACGGGTTTGCTGGAACGTTACGGCCGATAGGACGCGCTACGAACGCTCCTCGCTTTCAATGGCGTATAATCCTTTAGGGTTATGCGCCCGCCATTTCTAGGAAATAAGCCCCATGCCCGGCAAGCCGGGGGCTGCAGGAAACGGTCAAAAGTTCCGCATTCCCGTCGGCCGAACGCACACAATCGGGTGATTGATCACGAATGATGCGCTGCCGGAGCGACGTCGAGCGCTCCGGCAGGCCGAATTGCTTAGCCGCCGTAGACGACGAGCAGGTCCTTGGCGTCGATCTGATCGCCCGCCTTGACCAGCACCTCGGCGATCGTGCCGTCCTTCTCGGCATGCAGCGCCGTTTCCATCTTCATCGCCTCGATCGAGACGAGCACGTCACCGGCGCTGACGGCCTGGCCTGAGGAGACGAAGACGCGCGAGATGACGCCCGGCATCGGCGCACCGACATGGACGGCATTGCCGGGTTCGGCCTTGCGGCGGACCGCTGCTCCCGTCGCCCCATGGGCGCGGTCCGGCACCTTGATGCGGCGCGGCTGGCCGTTGAGCTCGAAGAAGATGGTGACCATGCCCTGGCTGTCGGTGGCGCTCATCGCCTGGTTGACGATGACAAGAGTTTTGCCGCGTTCGATATCGGCAAACAGCTCCTCGCCATCACCGAGGCCGTAGAAGTAGGCAGGCGTCGGCAGCACCGAGACCGGGCCGTAGGTATCGGAAGCGAGCGCGAAATCGGTGAAGACCTTCGGATACATCAGATAGGAAGCGAATTCGAAGTCGCTGACCTCCCGCTCCAGCTTCGTCTCGATGACCTTACGCTCGGCATCGAGATCGGCCTCCTTCAGCAACGAGCCGGGACGCACTGTATAGGGTTTGTCGCCCTTCAGCGCCTTCTTCTGCAGCGCCTCCGGCCATCCCGACGGCGGCTGGCCGAGATCGCCTTTCAGCATCGAGACGACCGATTCCGGGAAGGAGACCTCGCGTTCGGGGCTGACGACGTCGGCAACCGTCAGGTCCTGGGACACCATCATCAGCGCCATGTCGCCGACCACCTTGGAAGACGGCGTCACCTTGACGATATCGCCGAACATCTGGTTGGCGTCGGCATAGGCCTGCGCCACCCGGTGCCAGCGGGTCTCCAGACCGAGCGAGCGGGCCTGCTCCTTGAGGTTGGTGAACTGGCCGCCCGGCATTTCATGCAGATAGACTTCCGAGGCCGGCCCCTTCAGATCGCTTTCGAAGGCGGCATACTGGTTGCGAACGGCCTCCCAATAGAAGGAGATGCGGCGGATCCATTCCGGATCGAGGCCCGGATCGCGCTCCGACCCGCGCAGCGCCTCGACGATCGAACCGAGACAGGGCTGCGAGGTATTGCCGGAGAGCGCATCCATCGCCGCATCGACGGCATCGACGCCGGCTTCGACCGCGGCAAGCACGGTTGCCGCCGCAATCCCCGACGTATCATGCGTATGGAAATGGATCGGCAAGCCGGTCGCCTCGCGCAGCGCCTTGAACAGCACCTTCGCCGCCGCGGGCTTGAGCAGGCCGGCCATGTCCTTGAGCGCGATGATATGGGCGCCGGCCTTTTCCAGCTCGACGGCAAGGTCGGTATAATATTTCAGATCGTATTTCGGGCGCGCGGAATTGAGAATATCGCCGGTATAGCAGATCGCCGCCTCGCAGAGCTTGTTCTCCTCGGCGATGGCATCCATCGACACCCGCATGTTCTCGACCCAGTTCAGGCAGTCGAAGACGCGGAAGAGATCGATGCCGCCGCGGGCCGCCTGGCGGACGAAGTATTTGACGACATTGTCGGGGTAATTGGTGTAGCCGACGCCGTTGGCGCCGCGCAGCAGCATCTGCAAGAGCAGGTTCGGCGCGCCCTCGCGGATCAGCGCCAGCCGTTCCCACGGATCTTCGGTCAGGAAGCGCATCGAGACGTCGAAGGTGGCGCCGCCCCAGCATTCAAGCGAGAGCAGGTTCGGCAGCGCATGCGCATAGGTGCCGGCGATGCGGGCGATGTCATAGGTGCGCATGCGGGTGGCGAGCAGCGATTGGTGGCCGTCGCGCATCGTCGTGTCGGTCAGGAGCACGCGCTTCTCATTGCGCATCCATTCGCCGAACTTCTTCGGGCCGAGCGTGTCGAGCAGCTGCTTGGTGCCGTCCTTGACGCCATTGCCGTTGGCATAGGGAACGACCGGCTGGGCAGCATTTTCCAGCGGCCGCGGTCGGTCCTTGGCTTCGGGATGGCCGTTGACGGTGACGTCGGCGAGATAGGTGAGCAGCTTCGTTGCGCGGTCCTGGCGCTTGACCTGCTGGAAGAGCTCCGGCGTCGTGTCGATGAAACGGGTGGTGTAGCTGTTGTCGCGGAATTTCGGGTGGCCGATGATCGCTTCGAGGAAGGTCAGATTGGTGGCGACGCCGCGAATACGGAATTCGCGCAGCGCCCGGTCCATGCGGGAAATCGCTTCGGAGGGGTTCGGCGCCCAGGCCGTGACCTTGACGAGCAGCGGATCGTAATAGCGGGTGATGATGGCGCCCGAATAGGAGGTGCCGCCATCAAGGCGGATACCGAAGCCGGAGGCCGAGCGATAGGCGGTGATGCGGCCATAATCCGGAATGAAGTTGTGCTCCGGATCTTCGGTGGTGATACGGCACTGCAGCGCATGGCCGTTGAGACGGATGTCGGCCTGAGCGGGAACGCCGGATTCCGGCGTACCGATCGCGGCGCCGTCAAGGATGTGGATCTGCGCCTTGACGATGTCGATGCCGGTGACGACTTCGGTCACCGTATGTTCGACCTGGATGCGCGGATTGACCTCGATGAAGTAGAATTTGCCGGTATCGGCATCCATCAGATATTCGACGGTACCGGCACCGACATAATTGGTCGCCGCGGCGATCTTCAGCGAATAGGCGGCAAGTTCCTGGCGCTGCGCCTCGGATAGATAAGGGGCCGGCGCCCGCTCGACAACCTTCTGGTTGCGGCGCTGGATGGAGCAGTCGCGCTCGAACAGATGCACGACATTGCCGTGCGTATCGCCGAGAACCTGGCTTTCGACATGGCGGGCGCGCTCGACGAGCTTTTCCAGATAGACCTCGTCCTTGCCGAAGGCGGCCATCGCCTCGCGCTTGGCCTCGGTCACCTCGCGGGCAAGATCCTTCGGGTCGCGGATGGCGCGCATGCCGCGCCCGCCGCCGCCCCAAGAGGCCTTCAGCATCACGGGATAACCGATCTCTTTCGCCATCTTCGCCACCACGGCCATATCGTCGGGCAACGGCTCGGTCGCCGGCACGACAGGCACACCGACCGAGATCGCCAGATTGCGGGCGGCAACCTTGTTGCCCAGCTGGCGCATCGTATCGGCCCTCGGGCCGATGAAGATGATACCGGCCTTGTTGCAGGCATCGACGAATTCGGGGCTTTCCGACAGCAGGCCGTAACCCGGGTGAATGGCGTCGGCGCCCGAGAGCTTGGCGACGCGGATCACCTCGTCGATCGACAGATAGCTCTCGATCGGTCCTAGATCACGCGCCAGATGCGGGCCGCGGCCGACCTGATAGCTTTCGTCCGCTTTGAAGCGATGAAGCGCCAGCTTGTCCTCCTCAGCCCAGATCGCCACGGTTTTTATTCCAAGCTCGTTGGCCGCGCGGAACACGCGAATGGCAATTTCGGAGCGATTGGCAACGAGAATCTTGGAAATGGGCAAAACGGTCTCCTCAGACGTTCAGACGCGGGCATGCTGCACCCGCGAAGGAAATTCTTAACTTCTTGTCACAGGAAGTTCAATTTCTCTTGCGACTGCGAAATGCAATTTCTCGCCATTCTGGATGCGGATGCAGCCTCGCCGGATCGGCCCAGATCCGAATCCTGATCGAAATCAAAGAGGTAGTATGAAAATCGCTTATATTGTCAGCAGGCTGCTTTAGCTTATCAGCCGGTGACGAAAGGCAAGCGCCACCGCCTGTTGCCGGTTTTTCGCCTTCAGCTTGTTCTGCAAGCCGTTCATATACCAGTCCACGGTGTGGTTTGAGATCTTCAGCACCTTGCCGATTTCCATCGAGGTCATGCCTTCGGCGAGATAATGCAGGATCTCCATTTCACGTCGCGTCAGCGGCGTGTCGGCCGGCAGCACGGATTCCAGCGCCTGCGCCTCGTCCTTCAGTTCGAGCAATCGCCAGAAGCTCTTGCGCGCCACCGCTTCAAACAAGGCGATCTCCACCGGCGACAGCTCGACAGGTTTGCCGGCGAGACTGAGGCTGCCGAGAATGCCGTTCCGTCCGTGGACCGGAAAGATATAACCGTCTTCCAGTCCGTGACCGAAAGCATCGACCATCATCTGCTCCATGCGGCGCCGCTGCGCATCCTTGCCGAAGGCTGCCAAACTTTCCCGCCAGCGGAAAGGCCGCTGGGCATGGGCGAGATAGCGCACCATCGGATCGATCATGACATATTTTTTCGCGGAATAGATTTGCGGCCATTGTTCCGGCCAGCGATCGGCAAGCGCCGCCGCCCGAGGTTCCGGATTCCGCTGCACAGGATTTTGCGGCAAATAGCGCAGCAGGCCGTAATATTCGAAGCCGCTATCGTCGATCACCCGTTCGAGCTCGGTCACCACAGCCCGAGAGTTCGGCGATTCTTCCAGAACTATAAGCAATTGAATTAACAAATTAATATTCACAAAATGCCCCTTGCCCGGACGTGACGCCCGCATCCGAGGCCGTCGGCGGCTTTCAAATGGGTCGCGAAACGGTCGTCTCAAAAAATGCAGTCTCTAATTTAATGCTGCGCTAAAAATTTATTAAAATGCAAGCGCAAATTGTTGCGGGGATATAGCCGAGTAACAATTTCAGCGCCATAGCCTATCTCGTCGCATCCTGCGATAGTACGATGGGGTGAATCGTCGCCTGGATTGAACCCTGAATACTCCGTTAATCGCCGGTTCAGGTAGCCTTTTGTAGCATGGCATCATCCCGTTTTCGCAGATGCACAAGAGGTTCGACGTGACGCTATTCAAGGTCTATGCAAGAGCTCTGCGCTATCTTGGCGCCTACAAGCTGCGCGTATCCCTGGTCGTGGTGGCAAACATCGTTCTGGCAACGATTACCATCGCGGAGCCGATCCTGTTCGGTCGCATTATCGATGCGATTTCCGGCAAGGGTGAGGTCAAGCCCATCCTTTTCATGTGGGCGACTTTCGCCGTCTTCAACACCGTCGCCTTTGTCCTGGTCGCCCGCGAGGCCGACCGGCTGGCCCATGGCCGGCGGGCGACGCTGCTGACGGAAGCCTTCGGCCGGATCATTTCCATGCCGCTCGGCTGGCACCATCAGCGCGGTACCTCCAACGCGCTGCATACATTGCTGCGCGCCTGCGAGACGTTGTTCGGCCTCTGGCTGGAATTCATGCGCAACCACCTGTCGACGGTCATCGCGCTTGCCCTTCTGATCCCGACCGCAATGTCGATGGACCTGCGCCTTTCCGCGGTGCTCATGGTGCTCGCCGTCGCCTACTGGCTGATCGGCCGCGTCGTCATGAGCCGCACCAAGGACGGTCAGGCTTCGGTCGAAAACCACTATCACACGGTCTTCTCGCATGTCAGCGACTCGATCAGCAACGTTTCGGTCCTGCACAGCTACAACCGCATCGAGGCTGAAACCCGGGCGCTGAAATCCTTTGCCGACCGCCTGCTCGAAGCCCAGTATCCGGTGCTCGACTGGTGGGCGATCGCCAGCGCGCTGAACCGCATGGCCTCGACAATTGCGATGATGGTGGTCCTGATCATCGGCACCATGCTCGTCCAGGCCGGCCAGCTGCGCGTCGGCGACGTCATCGCCTTCATCGGCTTTGCCAACCTGCTGATCGGCCGCCTCGACCTGATGCGCCAGTTCGCCACGCAGATTTTCGAAGCCCGTTCCAAGCTCGAGGAATTCTATGTGCTCGAAGACTCGGTGCGTGAACGCGAAGAACCGGCCGGCAATGGCGAGATCAAGGACGTCAAGGGTGCGATCGAATTCCGCGACGTCTCCTTCGGCTTCGGCAATAGCTCGCAGGGCCTGCACAATGTCTCCTTCTCGGTGAAGGCAGGCCAGACGGTTGCGATCGTCGGCCCGACCGGCGCCGGCAAGACGACGCTCGTCAATCTGCTGCAGCGCGTCTACGACGCCCAGGGCGGCCAGATCCTCGTCGACGGCACCGACATCACCAAGGTGACTCGCAAGTCGCTGCGTCGCCACATCGCTACCGTTTTCCAGGACGCAGGCCTGCTGAACCGCTCGATCAGCGAGAATATCCGCCTCGGCCGCGAAGGTGCGAGCGAAGAGGAAATGCGCCGTGCGGCCGAAGCCGCCGCCGCCGCCGACTTTATCGAGACCCGTGAGGATCGCTACGATACGCATGTCGGTGAACGCGGCAACAAGCTCTCCGGCGGCGAGCGCCAACGCATCGCGATTGCCCGCGCCATCCTCAAGGACGCGCCGATCCTGGTGCTCGACGAGGCGACCTCGGCGCTCGACGTCGAGACCGAAAACCGCGTCAAGGTCGCGATCGACAATCTGCGTGAGAATCGCACCACCTTCATCATCGCCCACCGCCTGTCGACGGTCCGCGAAGCCGATATGGTGCTCTTCCTGGATGACGGCCGCGTCGTCGAACAGGGCAGCTTCGATGAACTAAGCCACAGCAACGGCCGCTTCGCCGCCCTGCTGCGCGCCAGCGGCATCCTGACGGACGAAGAAGTCCGCAAGGCCCACGCAACCGAAGCCGCCTGATCGGTTCGGTTTTCAAGACAAAGGCCGGAAGGGTAGCTCCCTTCCGGCCTTTTTTGTTGGGCTGGGTTAGGCGCGCCTTCATATGCCACGCTTTAGGACTTTGCTTTCTCCCACTGCTGATATGGACAATAATGCATTGGCAGTTTGCCGTGTGGCTATCCCTCTGCCCTGCCGGGCATCTCCCCACAAGGCGGGAGATTGGCCAGTGGTTGACCCTCAATCCCTCTCTACTGCGGTGCGGAACATCAGTTGGTCATTGCTTGGGGAAACCATCGCGCCCAGCCGATCTCCCTCCTTGTGGGGAGATGCCCGGCAGGGCAGAGGGGGCCTACACTCCGCCGCGTCGCCATTCTAAGCCAAACCCCGATTGACCACCCTGCCGATCTTCCTACCTTCCGCCTTGTCAGCAAGCATCGGAAGGAAAGCCCATGAAGGTCTTGCGCATCGTCGCTAATATCCAGACACCCGACATCACGCCGGCCCGGCGCTTCTATCAGGATATCCTCGGTCTTGACGTCGTCATGGATCACGGCTGGATCACGACCTTCGGCGCCGCGAGACCGATGAACGTTCAGCTGAGCATCGCTACCGAGGGCGGTTCCGGAACGCCGGTGCCCGATCTATCGATCGAAGTTGATGAGCTCGATGCCGTGTTCGAGGCGATGTCGGCTGCCGGTTTTGCGATCGAGTATGGGCCGGCCGACGAACCTTGGGGCGTCAGGCGCTTTTATGTACGCGATCCCTTGGGCAAGCTGGTGAACATTCTCGTCCATAAAAATTGAGCCGGCGGCCATCGGCCACCGGCTCCTTCATCTGGCAGCCGCATCCGAGACCTATTTCCGTTCGTTGCGGCGATAGGCGTTGGCCGTTCCGCCGATACGGACGGGCACCGGGATGCTGGCGGGCTCGGTGACGAGTTTCCCCTTGACCTTGCCCTGCTGGCGCTTGCGTTCGAGATAATAGGCATAGGCGAATTGCGTCGCGACGCCCGCGATCACGAACAGCGGGCCGACCAGCGGGTCCTTGTTGGTGATATAGAGCACCACCTGGCCGATCATGGCGAGGATCGTGCCGGCGACGAAAATGTTGAGCGAATGGCGGCCGAGGATGGTCAGCGGATGATCCGCAGGGCGGCGCAGAATGCGTGAGAGCGCCGGAATGTTGATGACGAGATAGGTCAGCGCCAGCACATGCAGCAGCCGCGGCAGCGACAGGAAGGTCTTGTCGAAACCGGTGATGACAGGCGGCAGGCCAAGGGCTGCCAGCGAATTGCCGAAGGCCCAGAGATGGCCGGTCACCCAGACGAAGGATAGGGCGACGTAGCCGGCAGCGGCCGCAAACAGCAGCGGATGCCGCGGGATCGTGCCGCCCCGCTTGATATGCAGCATCGAAACGATGCCGATCGTAAACAGGAACTGCCAGGAAAGCGGATTGAGGAACCAATAGCTCTCGATCAGCATGTTGTGCGGCGCCACCTGATAAATGCCCGCAAGCAGCCAGACCGTGCCGGAAACGCCGAGCGCCAGCAACGGGCTGCGCGCATTCAAGAGCAGGATGATCGGCACCATCAGCATCAAGGCGCCGTACATCGGCAGGATATTGTTGTAGCCGATCTGATGGCCGAGCAGCAGCAGCGCCGGAATACCCTCCTTCAGGTTCATCAGCACCGCCAGAATGTTGATTTCGACCAGCAGGCCCGGCCGGTGAAACAGCCATGCGCCGCAGATGAACAGCGCCAGTGTCATGAAGGTGGTAATCATATGCGCGAGATAGAGCGTAAAGGCACGTTTTGCCGCCTTGACCGCCATCTTCAGCCGGTTGCCCGGCCGGAACCCGGAACCATAGGCAAGGCCGACGGCTATGCCCGAGATCAGCACGAAGGCCTCGGCAGCATCCGAGAAGCCGAAATTCTTCGTCGTCACATATTCGAAGATCTGTCCGGGAACATGATTGATGAAGATCATGATCAGCGCCACGCCGCGCAAGACATCGAGCCTGGTGTCACGCATCGGCGCAGTTGCGGATAGGGAACTGCGCCCGGTGACAATGGCTTCGGTCGGCGTGCTAGCCATGGGTTTCTCCTTATTATCCGATTTGCAAACGCGACGACGGCCAAAAGGGTTCCGTTTTGGCCGTCGCGAATCGCCGTGTTTTTCAGCGTGGAGAACGCTGTTATCCGAGCGGATATCCCTCTTCGGGATCGGTGACTTCGCAGCCGTTGATAGACAGAGTGTAGCCGCTGTCATTGGACGCTTTTGAGACCGAAATGCGGTATTTGTCGCCGCCCTGTTCCACCTCTGCCGCAAAACCGTCCCATTCCGACGGGAGCGACGGCCGCACGTAGAGCCGGTCGCCCTTCAGCCGGATGCCGAGGATGCCCTCGACGGCGGCGCGGTAGAGCCAGCCGGCAGAGCCGGTATACCAGGTCCAGCCGCCGCGCGATGTATAGGGCTCATGACCATAAACGTCGGCCGCCACGACATAGGGTTCGACGCGGTATTGCTCCGCCGAAGCCTTGTCGAGCGCATGGGTGATCGGGTTGAGGATCTGGAAGCAGCGCAACGCGTCGTCGCCCCGCTTCAGTTCCGCCAGCGCCATCACCACCCAGGTAGCGGCATGGGTATATTGCCCGCCATTTTCGCGCACACCCGGCGGGTAGGCCTTGATATAGCCGGGATCCCTGGCGGAGTTGACGAAAGGCGGCGTGAACAGCCGGATGATGCGGGCATCCTCGTCGACCAGCTGGTCGAGCACGGCATCCATCGCCTTTACGGCGCGGGCCGGATCCCCCTCTCCCGACAGCACGCTCCATGACTGCGCAATCGAATCGATCCGGCATTCCGGGCTTTCCCTGGAGCCGAGCAGCGCGCCGTCGTCGAACGTGCCGCGGCGATAGTAGCCGCCGTCCCAGGCCGCGGTTTCGAGCGCCTTCTTCAGCTCGGTCAGATGCGCCGACCAGCGCTCTGTGCGGGCCGTGTCGCCGCGTTCTTCGGCATAGGGAATGAAGGAGCGCAAGGCGCCTGCCAGGAACCAGCCGAGCCAGACGCTGGTGCCGCGCCCGCCGATGCCGACGCGGTTCATGCCGTCGTTCCAGTCGCCGCCAAGGAACAGCGGCAGGCTGTTTGCTCCCTTGCGGGCGATGGCGAGATCGAGCGCCAGCGCCGCGTGCTCGTAGACGCTCGCCTTATCCTCGGAAATCTCCGGCCGGTAGAAGGAGTCGTGCTGGCCTTCGAGCAGAGCCGGTCCCTCCAGGAAGGCGATCTCCTCGTCGAGCACGCTCTTATCGCCGGTAACGGTGCAATAATGATGGATCGCGTAAGCGAGCCAGACGACATCGTCCGAAATCAATGTGCGCACGCCGGCACCCGTTCCCGGCAGCCACCAATGCTGCACGTCGCCTTCGCGGAATTGGCGCGAAGCGGCATTCAGGATCTGCCCGCGGGCAAGCGAGGGTTCGTGCAGCACGAAGGCCAGCGTGTCCTGCAGCTGATCGCGGAAGCCGAAGGCGCCGCTTGCCTGGTAGAAGGCGGTGCGGGCCATGATCCGGCAGCCGAGGCTCTGATAGGGCAGCCAGGTGTTGACGAGATTGTTCATCCCGCGATCCGGCGTCGATATCTGCAGCCTGCCGGTAAAATCCCGCCAGAAGGCCCGGTTCGTCTCGACGGCATCGTCGAACGAAACTTTGCGGATATCGGCGATGATGCTGCGCGCTTCGTCCTCCGTCGGGGTATCGCCAAGGAAGAAAGTAAAGTCGCGCTCCTCGCCGGCGGCAAGCTGGACGTCGATCGCAAGGGCTGCGGCCGGATCGCCGTCGAGGTCGGCCGTGCCGGAAAGCGAGGCGGCGGAGATCACGGCCTGCGGCGCTTGGATCGTTCCCGCCTTGCCGACGAATTCGCGACGGCTTGCCGAGAAGCTCGAAAGCGCCTCGCTCGCCGCGAAGAAGGCGGTGCGGTTGGAATAATCGATGCTGTAGGGATTGCTGGCAAACAGCGCCCCCGTCTCCTCGTCGTGTTTCGACAGGATGAAGGGCGCGGTGCGTGCCGCATTGCTGCCGAGGATCCACTCGACGTAACCGTAGAGACGCAGCCTGCGGCTGGTCGAACCGGTGTTGCGCAGGCGCAGGCGCTGCAGTTTCACCGGCCTTTCGCGGTCGATCGTCTGCGTCAGCTCCAGCGCGATATCGTGCTGAACGCTGGAGAAAACGGAATAGCCGAGCCCGTGGCGGGCTTCGAAACGGATGTCCGGCCGGCGGGAAAGTGCTGCGAACGGTGTCATGACCGCACCGCTGTCGAGATCGGCGAGATAGAACGCCTCGCCCGACCGGTTGATCACAGCATCGTTCGACCAGGAGGTCAGCTGATAGTCGCGCGAATTGGCGCTCCAGGTGAAGCCCGCGCCCTCGGCCGAGACGTGGAAGCCGAACCTGTCATTGGAGATAACATTGATCCAGGGCTGCGGCGTCGCGTGGCCTCCGGGCAGGCGAACGATATATTCGCGTCCGTCACGGGCAAAGCCGCCGATGCCGTTCCAGAAGTCGAGATCGCCCTCTTCCTCGATGACGACGGCGGGCACGGCGGGTGGCGGCACCGGCGCGACGCGCTTGACCGGGACCTTGTTGCGCTCGGCCCGTTCCATCTCCTGCAGCTCCTCCTTGGAGGGGGCAAACAGGGCGACGGCGCGGTTGATCTGGTCGACCACCTTGCCGTTCTTCGTATGCAGCGTGACGCGGGAAGCCGCGATCAGCGCGTGATAGGTGCTCTCCTCCATCAGGTCCTTGCGAACCGCAAAGATATGTTGGCGCAAGCCGTCGGCTTGGCCCATTCGGCGCACGTTTTCGCACATGGCGTCGAGCGCATGCTGCATGTCCTGCGCATAGGAAGAGGCGCGTTCGTTCATGATGACGAGATCGGCGGTGACGCCGCGCGAGCGCAGATATTCCTGCGCCAGCAGCGCCTCGCGGGCGATTTCGAGATCCATGTCGTCGTTGATGCGCAGCGTGAAGATCGGGAAGTCGCCGGAGATCGCCAGCGGCCACAGCGCCGATTGCGACTGCAGGCCGGCCTCGACGGTCGCTTCATCCTTGCGCAGCTGCATGTCGGGATAGACGAGGTAGCGGCCGAGATGCTGGAAGGCCGCCGCCTGCTGCGAGGTGACGCCGACGTGACGCATCTGCACCTGCGTGCGCGTCCAGGCCTGGACCAGTTCGTGGGTGAAGGCGTCGGGATGACGGTAGCGATTGACCGCCTTGTCCACTTCGTCGCGGCTCGGCGCTGCGATCGTCCAGAAGATGACACTGACTTTCTTGCCGGCCGGCACGCGGACGGTGCGGCGCAGCGACATCACCGCATCGAGCATGAAGCCGTCGCTGCCGGAAAGCGTCGCCCCCGGATCGAAGGCCGCCGCATTGGCAAGACTGCGGCCGCGGCCGATAAACTTGCGGCGGTCGGTCTCGAATTCCGTATGGCGGGTGTCGCCGGCATTGTCGACGATCAGATGGGCGATGCTGATGTTCGGCTCGTTCGGATCGCGCTTGTTGCGTTCGGCGCGGATGACGTCGCCGCGCTTGCCGATCTCGGTCTTGACGAACATGCGGGCGAACGCCGGATGCGCATTGTCGGTATCGTCGGAGGTGATCACCGGTTCGAGATAGGAGGTGACTTCGATGAAACGGTCTTCCGTACCCATGTTGAGCAGGGTGACGCGGCGGGCCTCGGCATCATGCTCGGTCGCGATGATGCATTCCACCTCGCTCGTCAGGTCGCCGACCGTCTTGGTGAACTGCGCCTTCTCGTCGGCGAATTCGACCTTGATCGCTTCGCCTTCGACACCCTTCGGCTCCGATGTCGTCGACCACCATTCGTTCGTGGCGGTATCGCGCAGGAAGATGAAGCTGCCCCAGCGGTCTTCGGTCGGATCGGCTTTCCAACGGGAAACGGAAAGGCCGTTCCAGCGGGAATAACCGGCGCCTGTCGCCGTCAACATCAGCGAATAATGGCCGTTCGACAGGAATACGAGTTCGCGGTCGCGTGACGCCGGATCGCTGATCTTCCTGATCTCCGGCCGCAGCAGATCCTCCTGGATGCTGGCCGGTGTGTCGGATTCATGCTTGCCGCTCATCACCGGAATGTCGCGCGGCGCCTTTTCCTGCAGCAGAAGCTCCGCCGCCTCGATGACCGGATCGGCGTGGAAGAGTTCGCGCAGATGGCCGTTGAAGGCGACGTTGGCGACGGCTGCGATCGACATGCCGTGATGGTGGGCATAATAATTATAGACCACGGCGCATTTCTTGCCTTCCGGCACGCGCGTCGGCGTAAAGTCGACGGCATCGTGGAAGCCGAATTTGCCGAGCGCACCGACCTTGCGCAGCCTCTGCAGATTTTCGAGCGCGCCCGGCGGGTCGTACTGGCTGGCGAGCAGCGAGGCGTAGGGCGCTATGACGGCATTGTGGCCGAGGCCACGCTTCAGGCCGAGTGTCGGGACGCCGAAATTCGTGTACTGATAGTTGAGGTTATGGTCGCGGGCATTGAAGGCCGCTTCCGAAATGCCCCACGGAATGCCGAGCTTGCGGGCGTAATTCATCTGTTCGACGACGACCAGATTGTTGGTCTGGTTGAGAATGCCTCCGCCGCGCTCCTGCATGACGAGCGGCGGCATCAGATATTCGAACATCGAGCCGGACCAGGAGACCAGCGCGCCGCGCGACCCCACAGGCACGACCTGGCGGCCGAGACGGTACCAGTGCTCCGTCGGCAGATCGCCCTTGGCGATGCCGAACAGGCTGGTCAGGCGGCATTCCGAGGCGAGAAGGTCGTAGCAAGCCTGGTCGAGTTCACCGCTTTCGACGCGGTAGCCGATCGACAACAGGCGCCGCTCCGGCCGGAACAGGAAGCCGAAATCCATTGAGAAAGCCAGATCGCGGGCCTTGTCGCGCAACGCCACCAAGCGCGGCCTCAACGCATCGACCTTGGAAAGGTCGAAAGTGCTGTCTGAAATATGCGCCTCGCAGACCTTCACCAGGGATGCCGCCCATTGGGTGACCTCTTCGCTCTGTTTCGACTTGACCTCATGGTCGAGATTGGCGGCGAGCTTCTCGATATCGCGGGCGAGAACGGCGAGGTTGATGATGCGGATCGAGGCGAATTCATGCTCGCGCTTGACGGCGGCAAGCGCGTTCTGGAAACCGACGATGCGCTCTTCCAGGCGCCGGCGCAGCGGCCGCACGGTCTTGCGGTCATCCGGCAGGTCCGCCAGCACTTCGCCGAGAATGCCGGCCGTGTCGCCGACGCCGTCGAGATTGCCCTGCATATGGGCGGAGGGCGCCTCGGCCCAGTTGCGGCAGGCCGACGAAATGGCGATCAGATGACCGGCGAGATTGCCGCTGTCGACGGCCGAGACATAACGCGGCCCGAGCGTCTGCAGCGTATCGGTGTGATACCAGTTGAACAGATGGCCGCGGAATTTCTCCATTCTGTCGATCGTCGAAATCGTCTGCTCCAGCCGATCGAGCGTCTCCTCGAAGGAGAACCAACCGAATTGCCGGCCGGAGACGACGGAGAGCAAATAGACGCCGATATTGGTTGGCGAGGTGCGCGCCGCGACGATCACATGCGGCGTTTCCTGGATATTGTCAGGCGGCAGATAGTTCTGCTCGGCGGTGGTGAAGGTCTCGAAATAACGCCAGGTGCGCCGGGCGATCTTGCGCAGTTCGCTCGACACCGAATCGGCGACCTCGAGCCGGTCCTCGGTCTCCGCCGACTGGCTGACATACCAGGCGACAACAGGCGACAGGATCCACAACAGCGCGAAGGGTATGCCGACGACGAAGGCGTTGTCGCCGGGCAGGGCGGCAAAACCAAGGGCCAGCAGCGCCAGCACCGGCGCATGCCACATCGCCTTGTAGTAGGAAATCAGCGTCCCCTGGCCGCCGGCCTGAACGCTGGCGGCGGTCCGCCATTGCAGCATCAGCTTGCGGCTGACGAACAGACGGTAGAGCGACCGGCCGATCGCATCGGCCATCATGGCGGCGGAATCGGCGATGAAGACGATCCGCAGAGCAACCTGGGCATTGGCGGCCGTGATATCGGACCAGACGGTATAGAGATGGGCGCGGGCGACGATATCGCTGGTGCGCGGAATGATACCGTTGATCAGCGACAGCGTCGGCGCGACGAAGAGGCAGAAGATCAGCAGAATCTGCCAGATAAGCGCGCCGAGCGGGCCCATAAAATACCAGCCGAGCACGGAGGCGAAGAACCAGGCGATCGGCGTCAGCGAGCGGCGCAGATTGTCGAACATCTTCCAGCGGCCGAGTGCTGTGACGCCGTATTTCGGATTGAACATATAAGGCAGCAGCTGCCAGTCGCCGCGCGCCCAGCGATGCTGGCGCGAGGTTTCGACCTCGTATCGGATCGGGAAATCCTCCACCAGTTCGAGATCGGTGACCAGCGCGCAGCGCGCCATCGAGCCTTCGAGAAGATCGTGGCTGAGCACGGAGTTTTCGTCGATCCGGCCCTTCAGCGAGGCTTCGAAGGCATCGACATGATAGAGGCCCTTGCCGGTGAAGGTGCCTTCGCCGGCGAGATCCTGATAGACGTCGGACACGGTGAAGACGTAAGGGTCGAGGCCGCGATTGATCGAAAAGACGCGCTGGAAGACCGACGCGTCCTTGCCCGTCGTCAGCGACGGGGTCACGCGCGGCTGCAGCACGCCGTAGCCGCTTTCGACACGGCCGGTTTTCGGGTTGATGACCGGGCGGTTGATCGGATGATAGAGCTTGCCGACGAGCTTGGTGACGGCATCGCGCATCAGGCGCGTATCGGCATCGAGCGTCATGACATATTGCACATTGGCCGGCACGGTGTTGGCGCCCGGCAGATAGGTCGTGTCGCGGTCGCCGCGCAGCAGCATGTTCAGCTCGTGCAGCTTGCCGCGTTTACGTTCCCAGCCCATCCACACACCTTCGGACGGATTGTACAGGCGGCGGCGATGCAGCAGATAGAAACGCGTCTTGCCATCATAGGCATAACGGGCGGAAAGATTGGCGATCTCGCGCCTGGCATAATCGAGAACCTCGAGATCGGCGGGCGTTTCCTCAGCCTCGCTGTCCGGCCAATCGCTGAGCAGCGCGAAATAGAGTTCGCCGCGCGGATTGGCGAGATAATGCACTTCGAGATTGCGCACGTGATCGTCAACGCTGTCGCGGTTCGAGATCAGGCAGGGAACGACGAGCAGTGTGCGGGCATCCTCCGGAATGCCTTCCTTGAACTCGTAGCCGACAAGGCGCGCGGGCGTCACGAAGAAGGAAAGCACGGTGTTGAAGAGGCCCGTCGCCCCCTCCGACGCGGGCAGTGAGAACATGATCAGCAGCAGGGCGATTTCGATCGGCCCCATGCCGGCATTGGCCATGAATCGGCCGACGACCGCCATGGCGATGATCGTCAAAAGCATGACGGGCACGGCAATTGCCAGCCAGTTGAACCGGCGCACCGCGCGCACGAAATGTTGGGTGACTGTCGGGCGATAGTTCGCCCGCGCCTCGAGCTTCGGCCGCTGGGCGCCGGACAGGAATCCGCCGACATTCGGTTCATGCGGCTGCGGCTCGTCGGAGGCCTTGGCGGCATCCGTCATGTCGAGCGCCAGCTGGGCAATTTCCATTTCCGTCAGCGGCGAGCGTTTGGCCAGCTTTTCGATCTGCTTGCGGTATTTATTGCGCGAGCCGGAATCGAGAATGCCGTAATCAGAATGCTCCCAGAGCAACTTGTCGACATGGCTGACCTGCTCGACCCAGACCGACCATTCGGCATCGTCGATCTCGCGAAGGCTGCGGATGATGTTGCCCATCGTCACGTTGCCGGAAGAGAGACGGCTGTGTTCGGCCGTCGTCGCCTCTTCGGTGTTGCGGCCAAGCTCTTCCAGCCGCTCGTCGAGCCAGGTGATCGCAAGGCTCGACGTCTGCGAGCCGTCACGCATGCGATAGAGGAACTGCGTCGAGAAGGTATTGTCCTCGGCAAGCGGTTCCAGCGTCTTCAGATAGGCGGCCGCCGCGGCCGGATCGGTCAGGCGCACCAATTCGTCGGCCGCCTCGTTGGCGCGGCGGCGCAGGCGGCGGCTGGCTTCGACACGGCTGGAAATGCGGCGAAGATTTTCCACGAGCACGTAACGCACAAGCGAAGGCAACGCCCACAGTTCGCCGATCCTCAGCGTCTCGCTGGCCTGAAAACCGTCGACCAGCGCCGTCAGGCTTTCCTGCGAGATCGTGCTGTGGGTGTGAGCGACATAGAGCCAGGCCAGCACGAGGGTGCGCGGCACCTCGACACCGCCAACCACCATAGTCGGCAATTCGCGATAGAAGCGGCGGGGGAAGTCGCGCCGCACCTCCTGGATCGCCTCTTCGACGATATAATGATTGTCCAGCAGCCATTCCGCCGCAGGTGTGATCGTCTCTCCTGCCTCTACGTCGGTCGCCGTAGTCCGGTAGACGCGCAGAATTTCCTTCTCGTTTTCCTTGTGACGCGCGAAGAAGTCGAAGGGAGCGAAAGCCGGCAGCCGGTCGACGCCGCCGCGGGCGACCGTATTGCCGATCGCCTTGATGTCCTCGATGGCAAGATAGGTCGAGCGGATCGAATCATTGTGATCGATCTGCTTCGTCTCGGGTTCGCGCGGAAGGCTCGGAGAAAGATTTGAAATAGACATGGGTTCGGTTCTGGATCCAAACGAAGTTATGGCTGTTTTGCTCAGCCTTTTGCACTGCTTATCATGACTGCTACATGAACGGAGCCCGTTTCTTCGAAGATCGATGAAGCCGGGATAAATGACGCTTGGGCCAAGCGATGCGAACGGGTTAAGCCCCGGTCCAGGGCGCGGCCCGACGGGTGATCAAGACCATCGATACCCTCTCCGCGAAAGCCATGTCGAAAATTGGACACTATCGGGATAATTCAAGTCAAGAGGCATGAGCGGCGCGCCCGGCGCGCTTGGGACGTGCATGAACGACACAATGCCCGCCCCGGTTCCGGTAATGCAAAAGCTCTTCGATTTTGGGAGAAGACGCGCGATCTCGGATGGCATCATCGGTTCGAAAACGCCGACATGCAGACAAAAGATCGGAAATGCGTCGCACGAGTAAGTTCGATGCGGCCGCTCGTGATGAAATGAAGACGTACAGAAGAAAAAAGGGGATCGGATACCGATCAACCAGGCGAAAACCGCCGCAACGCCGGCATTCGCCGGCGTCTAACATTCGCCGATCAGCCGACGACGCCGCAAACCATGGCCACGACGAACAGGAATGCCGCGGTGAAAATGGCTCCATGGAGCATCGTTTGAAGCCTATGGCGTGTGGTCAGCGGCTTCTTGGTCTCTACGGAACCGTATTGGTTCACGTGAGCATGCGAAATACCCAGATCTGCCATATGTCGCCTCCGTTGTTTTTAAGCGGCCGGTTGTGCGGCTCGCGTTGATATTCTTATATTCTCTATCAAGTAGGTAGAGATAAATTTCCGTCCAGAGCGAACGAAAGAGAAAATTCAACCAGCCCTTTCAGCAGCCTGTCTTTTTAGCAGTCCGCATTTTAGCAGACTGTGCGCCATGCCCAGATCCACGGACGCTCGACGCTGTCCTCGGTCTGAGACGGGTTGGCGGGGATCTCGATCAGCCGACGATCCTTTTCCGCAGGAATGGAGGCCGAAACCTGTTCCCGGCGATCGGCTTTCACGGGAGGATCGAGGTAGCCCATGGTCATCCCACCGAGAAAGAACATGCCTCAACCTCCATCGATCACGAAAGCTAACAATCGTTAACAGGATCATGACAGAAGCGGGGCAGCTGTCAATAGTCTAGTTGAATGGTCGTCTTTTAGGAAAATCTTATCCTTAACGCCGCCGCTGGTCTTTTCTTTTCAACGCGCTGAAAAGATTGGCTTTCAGGCTTTGACGAACCCCTTGCTGGCGATCATCAAATTTCTCGTGTAGTCCTCATGAACCGCACCCTCCGCCAGTTCCCGGGAGCTCAGCCGCTCGACGACGGCGCCGTTGCGCATCACCGCCAGCCTTTCGCACATATGGGTGACGACGCCTAGATCATGGCTCACCATCACGAAGGTGAGCTTGCGGTCGCGCCGGATCTGCTCCAGCAGGTTCAGCACCTCGGCCTGCACCGAGGCGTCGAGCGCCGAGGTCGGCTCGTCGAGCAGCAGGATCGACGGCTCGACGATCAATGCCCGGGCGATCGCCACGCGCTGCCGCTGGCCACCCGAGAGCTGGTGCGGATAGCGGAAACGGAAACCATTGCCGAGGCCGACCTCGTCGAGGGCGCGTTCGATGCGCCTCTCGCTGTCGTCAATATCATGGATTGCCAGCGGCTCGAGCAGAAGCCGGTCGATGGTCTGGCGCGGATGCAGCGAACCATAGGGATCCTGAAAGACCATCTGCACGCGGCGATAGAAGGTTTTACTGCGCTTCGAACCCCTCAGCGCTTCGCCATCGATGCGGATCGCCCCGCTGCTGATCGGCGCAAGGCCGGCGACAGCGCGCAGCAAGGTCGATTTTCCCGAACCGGATTCACCGACGAGGCCAAAGGATTCGCCGCGTTCGACCGCAAGGCTGACATCCTTCAGCGCATGAAATTCATCGTAGACGACGCTGAGATTGTCGATCTCCAGAGCTGCGATCATGCCGCCCACTCCGGCCTGCGGTCGAGCACCGGCAGCGGATGACGGTTCGAGCCGATCTCGGGCATGCAGTTCAGCAGTCCTTGCGTATAGGGATGCTGCGCATGTTTGAGATCGGCGGCCGCGAGCTCCTCGACGATCTTTCCGGCATACATGACGATCACCCGGTCGCAGAAGGAGGAAACCAGCCTGAGATCATGGGAAACAAAGATCAGCCCCATGCCGCGCTCCGCCACCAGCCTGTCCATGATTCTGAGCACATCGAGCTGCACCGTCACGTCCAGCGCCGAGGTCGGCTCGTCGGCAATCAGCAGTTCGGGCCCGGCAATCAGCATCATGGCGATCATCGCCCGCTGCCCCATGCCGCCCGAAACCTCGTGCGGATGCAGGTCGAAGACCCGTTTCGGGTCGCGGATCTGCACCGCTTCCAGCATGGCGAGCGCCCGCTCGCGCGCCTCCGCCTTGCCGACTTTTTCATGCGTGCGCAAGGTTTCGCAGATCTGCCGCCCGATCGACATGACCGGGTCGAGCGAATATTTCGGATCCTGCAGGATCATGGCGATGCGCTTGCCGCGCAGCCTGCGCCTTTCGCCGGTGGAGGCTTTGATGAGGTCGATGCCGTTGAAGTCTAGCCTGTCGGCGGTGACAACGCCGTGTTTCGGCGTCAGGCCCATGATCGCCCGGCCGGTCTGCGACTTGCCGGAGCCTGATTCGCCGACGATGCCGAGCCTTTCCTTGCCGAGCGTGAAGGAGACGCCGCGCACGGCCTCGATCACCCCGGTGCGCGTGGGATAGCTGACCTTGAGATTGTCGACCGTCAGAAGTGTCGTCACTGGCCGGCCTCCTTCGGATCGAGCGCGTCGCGCAGGCCGTCGCCGAGCAGATTGAAACCGAGGCTGACGATGAGGATGGCGATGCCGGGCATGGCTGCGACCCACCATTGATCGAGAATGAAACGCCGTCCCGAGGCGATCATCGCCCCCCATTCCGGCAGCGGCGGCTGCGCCCCGAGGCCAAGGAAGCCGAGACCGGCCGCCGTCAGGATGATGCCCGCCATGTCGAGCGTCACGCGCACGATCAGCGAGGAAATGCAGAGCGGCATGACATGGCGCAGGATGATGCGGAACGGCGAGGCGCCCATCAGCTTCACCGCCGAGATATAGTCGGAGCGCCGGACTGTCAGCGTCTCGGCGCGGGCGATGCGGGCATAGGGCGGCCAGGATGTGATGGCGATGGCGATGATCGCGTTCTGAATGCCAGGGCCGAGCGCGGCGACGAAGGCGAGCGCCAGCACCAGCTTCGGAAAGGCGAGAAAAATATCGGTGATGCGCATCAGCGTCGCATCGACCCAGCCTCCGGCATATCCGGAAACCGTGCCGACGATCAGGCCGATCGGCGCCGAGATAACGGCGACGAGCACGATGACGAGCAGCGTCAAACGCGATCCGTAGATCAGCCTCGAAAAGATATCGCGGCCCTGGTCGTCGGTGCCGAGCAGGTATTCAGCCGTTCCCGGCGGCAGCAGCCGTGCATTGCGCAGATCGCCGACGACGGGATCATGCGTGGCGATGAGATTGGCGAAGGCGGCGACGAAAAGCAGCGCGACGATGATCAGCAGGCCGACGACGGCAAGCCGGTTGGCCGTGAACTGCCGCCAGGTGACGTAGGCGCGGCCAAGACGCGCCTGCAGACGCGATTGCGGCCGGTCGGACAACAACCATTCGCGGCGGCTCATCGCAGGAGATGGGCTGGCGGGAGCGGTCATCGGTTTCGCGTCCTCGGGTCGAGCGTCCGGTAGAGAAGATCGGACAGAAGGTTGATGCCGATGAAAACAGTGCCGATGACGATGGTGCCGCCGAGCACGGCGTTCATATCGGCGTTCTGCAGTGAATTGGTGATGTAAAGCCCGATGCCGGGCCAGGAGAAGACGGTCTCGGTCAGCACCGATCCTTCGAGCAGGCCGGCATAGGAAAGCGCGATGACGGTGACCAGCGGCACGGCGGCATTGCGCAGCGCGTGGCCCCAGATCACCCGCGTTTCCGAAAGCCCTTTGGCGCGCGCGGCGACGATATATTCCTGGGAAAGCTCGTTCAGCATGAAGCTGCGCGTCATGCGGCTGATATAGGCGAGCGAGAAATAGCCGAGCAGCGATGCAGGCAGGATGATGTGGCGAAAGACGTCGTAGAAGACGTCCCATTGACCCTGCCAGGCACTATCTAGCAGATACAGGCCCGTGATCGGCGTGAACGTATATTCGAAAACGATGTCGATGCGGCCGGGAAATGCCACCCAGCGCAGCTGCGCATAGAAGATGACGAGCGAAATCAGCGCCAGCCAGAAGATCGGCACCGAATAACCGACGAGGCCGACGACGCGCACCACCTGGTCGGCGATGCTGCCGCGGCGCACGGCGGCGAGAACGCCGAGCGGCACGCCGACGAAAGCGCCGATCAGCGTTCCGAGCGTCGCAAGCTCGATGGTTGCCGGCAGGACGCGGCGGATATCGACCATGACGGGATTGGTCGTCAGCACCGAATTGCCGAAATCACCGGACAGGATACCTTTGATATAGATGAAGAACTGCTGATAGAGCGGCAGGTTGAAGCCCATTTCCTGGCGCACCCGCTCGACGACGTGGCTGGGCGCGCGGTCACCGAGAATGGCGAGCACGGGATCGATCGGCACGACGCGGCCGATGAAGAAGGTGACGGCCAGGAGGCCGAGATAGGTGGTGACGGCGGCAAACAGGAACCGCCCGGCAGCCTTTGTAAAGGCCCCTGCACGGCCCTTGCGGGGCCGCGCCTCCTGTGTTGTTTCGACGGTGCTCAAGCGATCGATCCTGCCGGACTATTCCTTGGCGATCGGACCGACGAAATTGGTGTCGAAGCTCGGACCCAGCTTGAAGTCCTTCAGGTTCTTGCGGTAGCCGGCCACTTCGGTCTGCTGGAAGATGAAGACGAAGGGGCTATTGGCCAGATATTTCTTCTGGATATCCTGATATATGGCGGCGCGCTTGGCGGCATCGCGTTCCAGCAGTGCGGCCTTCGCCTGTTTGTCGAGCTCCGGCGCTTCCCAGGCATTGCGCCATGCGAGCGTCTTCACCGTGCCGGCGTCGGAATTGTCGGGATTGCCGGTAAAGGTATCGGCATTGGAATTCGGGTCGAAATAATCCGAGCCCCACTGGCCGATATACATGTCGTGGGTGCGGGCGCGGTACTTGGTCAGCGTCTGCTTGCCGTCACCCGGGATGATTTCCATCTTCACGCCGGCCTGCGCCAGCGTCTGCTGCATGGATTCGGCGATCCCGGTCACCGGCTGCGTGTTGCGCACATCCATGGTGATCGAGAAACCATCGGGCACGCCGGCCTTGGCGAGCAGTTCCTTGGCCTTGGCGACATCGAGCTTGTAGGGATTTTCGTCGAGCGCGCCGAGCTGGCCCTTCGGCAGGAAGGTCTGGTGGATTTCGCCGATCCCCTTGATCAGCGTTGCGCCGATCGCATCATAGTCGACCAGGTATTTGAAGGCTTCCTGGACCTCGGGCTTCTTCAGGTTCTCGTTCTTGTTGTTGAGGCTGACATAATAGATCGTGCCCTTCGGCGCGCTCGTCGTCGCGAGATCGGCATTTTTGGAAACGGCGTCGATGTCGCCAGGCTCGAGGTTGCGGGCGATATCGATATCGCCGGCTTCGAGCGCCAAGCGCTGGGCAGCGCTTTCCTTCATATAGCGGTAGATGACGCGGTTGAGCTTTGCCTTGTCGCCGTAATAATTGTCGTTGCGTTCCAGAACGACCACTTCGTTGGCGCGCCATTCGCGCAGCTTGTAGGCCCCGGAGCCGGCATAGCCTGTTTTCAGCCATTCATTGCCGAAATCATTGTCGTATTTGTGCTGGGCATCGGGTGTCACCGCCTTCACATGCTCCATCACCAGCTTCTTGTCGACGACGGAGGCAACCGTTGCCGTCAAGCAGTTGAGCACGAAGCTCGGCGCATAGGCCTTGTCGACGGTGAAGACGAAGGTGCCGGCATCGGCCGCCTTGGCCTTTTCGGTGACGTTGTCGCCGGTCAGGCCGAACTGGGTGAGGATGAAGGCCGGGCTCTTGTCGAGCTTGACGGCGCGCTCGAACGACCACGCGACGTCCTCGGCGGTGATCGGGTTGCCGGAAGCGAATTTCATGCCGGATTTAAGCTTGAACGTATAGGTCAGACCGTCATCGGAAACGCTCCAGCTCTCGGCCAGATCACCCTTCACCTTGGACGTGTCCTCCATGTCGAGACGGACGAGCAGGCTGTAGCTGTTGCTGGTGACTTCGGCGGTCGAAAGCTCGAACGCCTCGCCGGGATCCATCGTGATGATGTCGTCGATGGCAAAGCCCTCGACCAGCGTATCCTTGGGTGTCTCGGCGAAGGCGGCGGGTGCTGTCATCATCAGCAGCGAAAGAGCAGCCCCCGTGGAAAGCATGCGGAAATTGCGGCTAAGCTTGGTCATCATCATGGTCAGTTCCCCCTGTTTTGATTGATTACGAAGCGTTTTGTCGGTCCTGCCTCATTAAAACTATTGCCCATTCCTGGCGCGTCCAGAGGTGCGCAACGCTTTAGGCGTCGTCCTCCCGCCAGGCTTGTGCGAGGATGCGAAGCCAATTTTCACGGGCAAGTTTCGTGAGATCGGCCTCACCATAACCAACCTCCCTGAGAGCGGCAATCAGCTTCTGATTGCCGCTGGCATCGCCGATTTCCTCAGGAATTGTGGCCCCGTCGAAGTCCGATCCGAGGCCCACGCAATCGATGCCGATGCGGTTCACCAGATAGTCGATATGGCGGACCATGTCGGCAAGCGGTGTATCGCTATCCGAGCGGCCGTCGGGACGCAGCATGGCGGTGGCATAATTGATGCCGACGAGCCCGCGGCTTTCGCGGATCGCATCGAGCTGCCTGTCGGTCAGATTGCGCGCGACCGGCGTCAATGCGTGGGCATTGGAATGGCTGGAGACCAGCGGCTGGTCTGTCGTCTTCGCCACGTCCCAAAAGCCCTTTTCGGTGATATGGGCCAGGTCGACCACGATGCCGAGACGATTGCATTCCCTGACCAGCGCGAAGCCGGCATCGGTAAGACCGGGCGCCGTGTCCGGCGACATCGGGAAGGCGAAGGGCACGCCGTAACCGAAGACATTGTGCCGGCTCCAGACCGGCCCGAGCGACCGCAGCCCGGCTGCGTAGAACACCTCGAGCGCCGCAAGATCGGCGCCGATAGCCTCGCAGCCCTCCATATGCAGGACGGCGGCAAAAATATTGTCGGCCATGGCGCCGCGGATATCTTTTACCGTCCGGCAGAGCCGCCAGGCGCCGGCCTGGTCGAGCCGCAGCGCGATCGCGGCCATTTCAGTGGCAATGGCAAGGGAAGGGAGCGGATCGAGAGGGGCCGCCATCGGCGTGATATAACGGCCTTCGGCATCCGGATCGGCAAAGACCAGATCGCCGGAGGGAATATAGATGGCGCAAAGACCGCCTGAAAGGCCACCCTCCCTGGCCCGGCGCGCATCGATATGCCCGACCGTCGTGCCCTCTGCAAATTCCGCGATCGGATCGCTGCCGTCTTTTGAATGTGTCCAGAGTCGAAGGAGAACGTCGTTGTGGCCGTCAAATACGAATTGCATCTGTCTTCCTGCGCTGCCCGAGCGGGAAGACCAGAATAGAAAAGCTGACGGAATTCGCCACCTCTTTTTTATAAATCCGTTCTCGCGCTCTAAAAACGGAACGGGGGCCGAAGCCCCCGCGAAAACAATTCGGATCGCACTATCTGAGATCAGTGCTTGCGGCGCTTCTTTTGGCGGTAGACGTCGATGACCACAGCCGCGACGATGATCAGACCTTTGACGATCTCCTGGTAATAGGCGTCGATCCTAAGGAAGGTGAAACCTGATGTCATGACCCCGAGGATGATGGTGCCGATGACGGTGCCGGTGATGCGCCCGACGCCGCCGGTGAGCGAAGTGCCGCCGATGACGGTCGCGGCGATCGCATCGAGTTCATATCCGACGCCCATGCTGGCCTGCGCGGTTTCGGCGCGTGCCGCCGTGACGATGCCGGCCAAGCCGGCCAGCAATCCGGCGATCACATAGACCTTGACGAGATGCGCCTCGATGTTGATGCCGGAAACGCGTGCCGCCTGCGGGTTGGCGCCGATGGCATAGGTGAACTTGCCGTAACGGGTGTAGCGCAGCGCGATGTGAAAGATCAGCGCAACGACCAGGAAGACGACGACCGGCCACGCCTTGGTGCCGATGAAGTGAAACTGCTCGGTGATCCCGGAAACCGGCTGTCCCTTCGTATACCACTTCGCGACACCGCGGGCCGAAACGAACATGCCGAGCGTTGCAATGAACGGTGGGATTTTCGTGTAGGCGATGAGCGCGCCGTTGGCGAGACCGGCGGCCGCCCCGATCAGCAGCCCGATCATGATCGGCACGAAAGCCGGCAGGTCGGTCAGCGACGGAAAGACCGCCCGTCCCCAGGTCGACGATTGGGCGAAGCTCGTGGCGATCATCGCCGTCATGCCGACGACCGAGCCGGATGACAGGTCGATACCGCCGGTGATGATGACCTGGGTGACGCCGACGGCGATGATGCCGATGACGGAGACCTGCAGGATCATGATCGTCAGGCGCTGCGAATTCATCAGGAAGCTTTGGCCGATGAACATCCAGCCGAGCGCTTCATAGATGAGCGCGATGCCGACGAGCACGAGGAAAATGCTGAGCTCGGTCGGCAAACGCCGCCGCCGTTGCCGGGTTGCGAGCGGAGCCGCGCCCTCTGCTGCCTTGGTACTCATGTCAAACCTCCCTTGGGCGATGACGGACGGCGCATCACTGCGCAGCCAGCTCCATCACCTTGATCTGCGTTGCTTCATCGCGATTGAGGAAACCGGTCACGCGTCCCTCATGCATGACCATGATGCGGTCGCTCATCCCGAGAACCTCGGGCATCTCGGATGAGATCATGATGACCGCCACGCCGTTTCGCGCCATTTCGGTCACCAGCCGGTGGATTTCCGCCTTGGCCCCGACATCGATGCCGCGCGTCGGCTCGTCGAGGATGAGGATCCGCGGATTGGTGAGCAGCCAGCGCCCGATCAGCACCTTCTGCTGATTGCCGCCCGAAAGATTCTCCACCCGCTCGTAGAGATTGGGGGTTTTCACCCGCAGCTTTTTTGCCATGTCTTCGCAGGTCGCCTCGATGGCACCCTGCTGCACGAAGCCGCCCTTGACGTATCTGTCCTGCAGCACGGCGATCTGCATGTTCTCGAGAATATCGAGGATCAGCAGACAGCCGGTATCCTTGCGGTCCTCGGTCAGGAACGCCATCTGGTGGCGGATGGCCTCGGTCGGCGAGGAAATCGTCACCGGCTTGCCGTAGAGCTCGATCGAGCCGGAGCTTGCCGGCGTCA
The DNA here is from genome assembly GCF_019793435.1 of Rhizobium redzepovicii. GTDB lineage: Bacteria > Pseudomonadota > Alphaproteobacteria > Rhizobiales > Rhizobiaceae > Rhizobium > Rhizobium redzepovicii. The sequence continues at coordinate 212,645 of NZ_JAILYH010000005.1, forward strand.
CGCCAAACAGCGTTTCGGCGACATTCGACCGCCCGGAACCGACCAGGCCGGCCACGCCGAGGATCTCGCCCGCCCGCACCTCGAAGGAGACGTTCTTGAAGACACCGTTGAGGCAAAGATCCTTGACCGAGAGCATGACCTCGCCGATCGGCACCTCTTCCTTGGGGAACATCTGGGTGATCTCGCGCCCGACCATCATGCGGATGATGTCGTCGCGGGTCACATCGGTGGAGGCATGCGTGCCGATATAACGGCCGTCACGAAAGACGGAGAACTCGTCGGCGATCTCGAAAAGCTCGTTCATCTTGTGGGTGATGTAGACGATGCCGATGCCCTGCGCCCTGAGGTCGCGGATAATGCGAAAGAGGTGCTCGACCTCGCGCTCGGTCAGCGCCGAAGTCGGCTCGTCCATGATCAGCACGTCGGAATTATAGGAAACCGCCTTGGCGATCTCGACCATCTGCCGGTTGGCGACCGACAGGTACCGGACCTCGATATCGGGATCGATGTCGATATTCAGCCGGGCAAACAGCTCTTCGGTCATGCGATGCATCACGCCGTGATCGACGAAGCCGAAGCGGTTCTTCGGTTCGCGGCGGATCCAGATATTTTCGGCAACCGTCATGAACGGCATCAGGTTCAGTTCCTGATGGATCATGGCAATGCCGTTCTCCAGCGCGTCGAGCGGAGATTTCAGCTGGATCTCGATGCCTTTCAGGCGGATGTCACCTTTATCGGGTATGTAGATGCCGGCGAGGATCTTCATCAGCGTCGATTTGCCGGCGCCGTTTTCGCCCATCAGCGCATGCACGGAGGCGCGCTTCAGCCGGAACTGCACGTCGTCGAGGGCGACGACACCGGGAAATTCCTTGCGAACGCCCTCGGCGCTCAACAGATATTCCGCATTCGGGACTGCGCCGCTCGCGCGCACGGCGGCCATGGTTGTCGGGCTGACGGCCATATCATCTCCTCCGGACAGGCGAAAAGGATGCGGGCAAAGCCCGCATCCGGTTTGGCGTTCGCCTCAGTTCTTGGTGACGAAGTCCTTGACGTTTTCAGGCGTGACGAGCTGGAAGGGAATATAAACCTTCTTCTCGGTCTTTTCGCCCTTGGCGAGCTTGAGCGCCGTGTCGAGCGAACCCTTGCCCTGGCCGGCGGCATCCTGGAACACCGTGACGTCGAGATCGCCTGCCTGCATGGCGGCAAGCGCGTCCTGCGTGGCGTCGACACCACCGACGACGACCTTGGTCATGTCCTTGCCGGCTGCCTTCAGCGCCTGGATGGCGCCGATCGCCATTTCGTCGTTGTTGGAGATAACCGCGTCGAATTCGATGCCGCTGGAGAGCCAGTTGGTCATCAGGTCGGCGCCTTGGGTACGATCCCAGTTGGCCGTCTGCTCTTCGACGATCTCCAGGCCCTTGCATTCATCGGTCTTGATGACGTCATGGACGTCCTGGGTGCGCATGCGCGCAGCCTGGTTGGAAAGCTCGCCCATGATGACGACGGCCTTGCCCTTGCCGCCGAGAATGCGGCAGATTTCCTTGGTTTCCAGCGTACCGGATTCCTGCTCGTTGGAGGCGACGAAGGCCTGTTTGTCCGGCAACGTGTCGACATTGACCGGCTGGCGGTTGACGTAAACCAGCGGAATGCCGGCATCGGCGGCGAGCTTCGACATTGCCGTGGTCGCGTCGGTATCGACCGGGTTGACGATGATGGCATCGACCTTGGAGGCGATGAAATTCTGGATCTGGCTCTGCTGCTTGGAAACGTCGTTCTGCGCGTCTTCGACCTGCAGGGTTACGCCGCTCAGCGTCTTGGCATAATCGGTCATGCCGTTTCGCAGCACGGTCAGAAAGTTGTCGTCGAATTTCGCCATCGAAACGCCGACGGTTTCTGCGTGAGCGGCCGTCGACATGACGAGCGCCATCGCAGTGCCCAGGATAAACTTTTTCATTTTACTTCCTCCACAAACGGTGCCCGGCTGCACCCTCCTCACGCCGGAGCCCCAGGCATTTGCCCTGGAGCCGCGATTTCCTGCCGCCTCTCCTGCGGCGCTCCGTGCAAAACGGAACAAACAAACCGTAAAATTTGCTCTTCGGAATATTCATTCCATTTTCTGGGAACGGCGTCAAGCCTCTTTCGCGGCGACGAGATCGGGAAGAAGACGCAAGGCCGCGCACGTCGCGATCACCGCCTGCATTGCCTCTGTTGTGAAAGACCAAGACCGCCTCCATCTATGGAGATCGAAGGCGGGACCGCGGCCGCAGGCGTCTTCGATTTCTCGACGCGGCCAGTCATTTAAAGATTTTGGAGACAGGACAGATGTCCATTTCGATCTATCGCCTCACCGTTCCGATGTTCCAGCGCGGCCTCGCCAGCCTGAAAACCTATCTCGACAAGGCGGAAGCCTATGCGAAGGAAAAGAACATCGATCCCGCCGTCTTGGTCGCCGCGCGTCTCGCGCCCGACATGCTGCCGCTCTCCGGCCAGTATCAGCGCGCCAGCGACAGCGCCAAATTCACCCTCTCTAGGCTGACCGCCACCGACGCCCCGAAATTCGAGGACAATGAGAAGACGTTCGACGAACTGCGCGAGCGTCTGGCCAAGACCGAAGCCTATCTCGCCGGCTTCTCTGAGGAAGCGCTGGAGGGCACGGAAGCGCGGGAAATCACCCTGCCGGGCAAGAGCGGCATCGTGCTTCCGGGCGTCGACTATGTCACCGCCTTCGCCCTACCAAACTTCTATTTCCACGTCACTACCGCCCACGCCATCCTGCGCAACCAGGGTGCGCCGATCGGCAAGCGCGATTATCTCGGGTAAAAGGCATCAGGGCCGGCGCGTCACCGGCCCTTTTTCCGTCAGCTCGGTATAGGCGAGCGTCTGATCGAGGTGCCGCGCCCTCAGCGACAGCAGCTTTTCGGCATAGTCGAGCCGGATCGCCGCATAGGCGGGATCGGCCGCGACATTCTTAAGCTCCATCGGATCGTCGCCGAGATAGAAGAGCAACGGCGGCAAGGCGGAAAAATGCACATATTTGAACCGCGCGTCGCGGATCACCGCGAGATTGCACTCGTTCGACCTGAGCCCGAAATACCGCTCCGTCTCGCCGCCGGCGATATCGCGGAAATCGAATTCCCAGAATGCCGCATCCCGCCAGCCGTCCGCGCTACCGCCCTCGACGAAAGGCATGAGCGATCGGCCGTCGAGCCCGTTCTGCGCCTCGATGCCTAGCCTTTGACAGAGGGTCGGAAAAACATCCGCAGCGCTGGTGAAATCGTCGACGACCCCGGCCGCCGCCCCGCTTGCGGGATCGCGAATGACAAGCGGAATATGGTAGCTGCCGTCGAAGAAGCCGCCCTTCCCCAGCGTCCAGTGGTCGCCCGCCATCTCGGCGTGGTCCGAGGTGAAGACGATAAGCGTATCGTCCCAAGCGCCGGCATCCTGCAGCGCCTGCCAGATCCGGCCGAGCTGCGCATCGACCTCTGCTATCATGCCGTAATAGATCGCCCGGATCGCCGCGAAATCCTCGCCGTTCCAATCGCTGAGCGGCCCCTTCGCGCCGTGGATGAAACTGCCCTTGCCGGTGCGCGGCATCGCATAGGCGAGATAGGGATGACGCGCCTCTTCCGCTTGGGCGTTTGCCGCTCGCGCAAAAGCCGGCCCCTCGCCCGGCGTGAACATCCGGTTGAATGGCTCCGGCACCGAAAAGGGCGGATGCGGGCGCAGGAAAGAGACATGCGCAAACCACGGCCTGTCCTGCTCACCCAGCCAGCGGATGAACTCGCCGGCGAGGAACGCCGTCTGGGTCTCGTCGCTGGAATAGGCCGGCGCCGCATCGGAAATGTCGCCGGCTGCAGCGCCGACGGGAATATGGATGTCGCGGCTGACGGCGTCCCGATGACCGCGGGATCGGAGCCAGGAGAGCCACTGCCTTTCATGCTCCGGCAGAAGCTGGCGTGAAGTAAAGCCTGGCAACACGCCTTCATAACTCGTCAGATGCGCATCATTGGCATCCATGCCACGCGGATCGGGCGCCGTGTCCGTATAGCCGAACAGCGTCGGGTCGTATCCCGCCCGCCGGGCGGCCAGCGCCAGATTGTCGAAGCGGGCATCAAGCGGCGAACCATTGCGGCAGACGCGATGGTTCATCTGGTAGAGGCCGGTATAGAGTGTGGCCCGCGCCGGCGAGCAGGGCGCCGCCCCTGCATAGTGCCGCCGGAACAGCGTGCCCTGGCGCGCCAGCGCATCGACATTGGGCGTTTTCACGCAAGGATGACCGACGACCGACAGGCAATCGCCACGCCACTGGTCCGCCGTGATCAGCAGGATGTTCGGCCTAGCGCCCTTCTCAATTCCGGGCTCAATGCTGGTTGGTTTTGGCATGCCAGTTCCAGGCGGAACGGATGATCTGATTGAGATCATACTGCGGCACCCAGCCGAGCACGTCGCGCGCCTTGTCGTTATTGGCGACCAGCGTATGCGAATCGCCTTCGCGTCGGCCGATATATTCGACCGGGAAAGGCCGGTTCGACACATCCTCGATCGCGCCGAGCAATTCCCTGACCGTGGTGCCGGTGCCGGTGCCGAGGTTGAGCGCGACGGACTCTCCGCCCTTCAGCAGATATTCGACGGCGCGCACATGCGCATCGGCAAGATCCAGCACATGGATATAGTCGCGCACGCAGGTGCCGTCGCGCGTCTCATAATCGCTGCCGAACACCTTGAAGCCTTGGCGGCGGCCGAGTGCCGCGTCGATCGCCAGCGGGATCGCATGCGTCTCCGGCTGGTGCCATTCGCCGATCCGGCCTTCGAAATCAGCGCCGGCGGCATTGAAATAGCGCAGCACCACCGAGCGCAGGCTCTTGTACTGGTCGTAATCGGCAAGCGCCTGTTCGACGATATATTTCGTCCGCCCGTAGGGATTGATCGGCACCTGCCGATGCGTCTCGTCGAGCGGCACGCTCTGCGGCAGGCCGTAGGTGGCGCAGGTGGAGGAGAAGACGAAGGCATTGATGCCGGCCGCCTGCGCCGCCGAAAGCAGCGTCAACGTGCCGATCACATTGTTCTCGTAGAAGGAAACCGGATCCTTGACCGATTCGCCGACCTCGATCAGTGCTGCAAAATGCAGGATCGCTGCCGGCTTGTGCTTGGCGAGCACCTCGTCCAGCCGGGGGCGATCGCGAATATCGCCTTCCTCGGCCGGCCCCCATTTGACGAACTCGCGATGGCCGTTGGAAAAATTATCGAAGACGACAGGCTTGTAGCCCTTGTTCGCCAAGTCGAGACACGTATGCGAGCCGATATAACCGGCGCCGCCGACGACAAGAACAGTTTCACCTGCCATGCACCACCCTTATTATTAGCGAGAGATGAAAGAAACCTAGACGAGATACACGTCAATAAAAAGAAGGAATTACGATCGGCGTGAACGGACAATACGTCAAATGCCGAACTGCCCCGGCCCTATATGATTTGGCCCGAACCGCCAACCTTCGCGAATTATTCGCGTGATTTGCATAGCCGCCCCCTCTAAGGGGCGTTCACCACCATGATGCAACGGACCGCGGCAATCGGACAGGGGAGCGCGCGAATGAGGAAGGCATTGGTCGTTTGGGGCGGCTGGCAGGGCCATGAGCCGGAGCAATGCGCTCATATCGTCGCCGATCTCTTACGCGAGGACGATTTTACGGTCGAGGTCACCGGCGATCTCGGCATATTCGGATCGCCGACGCTCGCCAAAGCCGATCTGCTGGTGCCGATCATCACCGGCGAAACGCTGGAAAAACCCCACGCTAGCGCCTTGGTCGAAGCCGTGCGCGGCGGGCTGGGGCTTGCCGGCCATCACGGCGCGCTCGCCACCTCCTTCAAGGAAAGCGCGCCTTTCCGCTATGTCTCCGGCGTCACCTGGGTCGCTCATCCCGGCAACATCATCGACTTCCGCGTCGCCGTCACCCGCCAGGACGATCCGGTCATGGACGGCATTCCCGATTTCGACTACCGGTCGGAGCAATATTATCTGCATTATGATCCGACAGTCGAAATCCTGGCGACCACCACCTTCACCGGCGCCTATGATCCGGCAGCCCGCAATGTCGTGATGCCGGTCGCCTTCAAGCGCCATTTCGGTGCCGGCCGCATCTTCTATTCCGCCCTCGGCCATGTCGCAGCCGAATTCGACCATCCCTACATGCCCCTCATCCTGCGGCGTGGCCTGAGCTGGGCCGCACGCCAGTAGCGTCAGGGCGAGCCGCACGCCGGCGAATGCCGACCGGCGGCGACAGCCGGACGACGTCGGCCGCTAAAGAATAAGCATTGCAAGCTGGTGGGCCGCCGCGGCTGATCGGCCGGCACGGGCGACTGCTTGCCGATCACCCGCCCGCGCCATAATTTGCCCGGATGCAGGATCGCTTCTCTTTCTTCCCCGCAACCACCGACCGCCTGGCCGATATCGAAGCGGTCTTCGACGATTGCGCCGACGGCCGGAATTGTCGCTGCGCTTACTGGTATCGTCCGAATGCCGACTACAAGGCAGGATGGGGCGAGGGAAATCGCACCTGGTTCCGAAGCCTCGTCGCCGAACGGCGCCCGCCCGGTATTCTCGGTTATCACGAGAATGAACCGGCCGGATGGTGCGGTGTCGCGCCACGCGCCGTATTCGATCGGCTGCGCCGCTCAAAACCCTTTGCGCCGGTGGATGACAAGCCGGTTTGGTCGATCAATTGCTTCATCGCCCGCAAGCCGTTCCGGCGGCAGGGTCTGTCGCGATTGTTATTGAAACACGCCGTCGAATTCGCAAGCGCGAACGGCGCCGAATGTCTCGAAGCCTACCCTGTCGATCAGGCAGCCCGTGCTTCGAACGGAGCCGAGCTCTATCCGGGAACGCTGTCGATGTTTCTGGATGCCGGTTTCGTCGAGGTGGCAAGACGCCTGCCGGCAAGGCCGATCGTCCGCCTGGAATGCCGCTGAATATTTCGGCAACCCAAGGATTGAAAAATACGGCCTAGCGAGCCGCCTTCATCTGCCGGTCGTTCTGAACGGCGGGCGCCGACTCGTCATAGATCCGCATCAGCCGCCCGGCTGCCTTCAGCTTCTCGATGAGATCGTTTCCATCAGGCGAGGCCTTCGTCAGCTCCAGTTGCTCGAACTCCCTCAGCGCCTGCGCCCAATGGCTTTCCCCACGCCCATCCGGCCTGCCTTCCGATTCCCATAGTGAATAAGCGCGCTGGCTGACCCAGGCGTCTTTATTATGACTCATAATCAACCCCAGCGAGAAATTGGAAGCAATATTCGACAGGCAACAAGGTGCCAAAACCGGCTTTAGGAGTCGTTACGAGGCAGCGTTAGTTTTTAGCTAATAGCGAGGCACAGAGGATTATCCCTGTGCACATTCCCGGACCTTGGCCTCGCACCGCCTGCAGGGTAGGGTCATCGCAGAAACGATAGCGATGACCGATGGCAGCCAAGACAACACTCAATGCGAAGAATCTTGAATCCCTTGGTGCGCATCGCCTTGCCGAGCTGCTGGTCGAGATCAGCATGGGCAGTGCTGCCCACAAGCGACGGCTTCGAATGGAGCTTGCCGGCAATTACGGCAGCGCCGAGGTCGCGCGTGAGGTACGAAAGCGGCTTGCCAGCATCGCCCGCGCTCGCACCCTCATCAACTGGCGCAAAGTGAAGGCGCTGAAGACCGACCTGGAAACGCAGCGCAAGACGATCACAGAGACGGTTGCCGCAGATGATCCCCAGGAGGCCTTCGAACTGATATGGCAGTTCCTCGCCCTGGCGAATTCGATCTTTGAGAGATCCAACGAGAGCAGCGGTTCTGTCATCCAAAGTTTTCATCAGGCTTGCGAGGATGCTGCCGCAATCGCCGCGTCCGCCAAGATTGACTCCAATGTCCTGGCCGAGAAGGTGTTCAAAGCCGTGCAAGACGATGGTTACGGCCAGTACGACAACCTGATTGCGGCGATGGCGCCAGCTCTCGGCAAGGATGGTCTCGATTGCTTGAAGACCCTCTTCGTCCAATGGTCCAAGGAGCCGAAAGACAAGCCGGCGGAAGACGAGCGCGAGATCATCGGCTGGGGCAGCGCGGGCCCCCTTTACGAAGATGAGATCGGCGGCACGCAGCGAGATCTAACGGTGCGCATAGCCTTGCAGGAAATTGCCGACGCCCAGGGCGATGTTGATGCCTACATTGGCCAACACCCCGAGGACGCGCGCAAGGCGCCGATGATAGCTGCCGACATCGCCAATCGTCTGCTCTCGGCCGGTCGGGCGAAGGAAGCGCTTGAGACGTTGGATGAGGCCGACAGGAGAGGCTGGGCCGACATGCCATTCGAATGGCAGCGCGCGCGCGTTGAGACGCTCGAGGCCCTGGGGCGTGCAGCGGAGGCACAGACCTATAGATGGACATGTTTCGAGCAGTCGCTGCATAGCGAGCACCTCAAGGCTTTCCTCAGGCGGCTGCCTGATTTCGACGATCTTGAGGCCGAGGAGAAGGCATTTGTCCATGCCCGGGCTTTTCCTGACGTCCACCAGGCACTTGCGTTTTTTCTCAATTGGCCGACGCCTGCCGAGGCGGCAAAACTTGTAGTGAGCAGAAAGGCGGAACTGGATGGCAATCTCTATGAGCTGATGACGCTGGCGGCCGAAGCTCTGGCGGAGAAACATCCGCTCGCGGCAACCATTGTCTTGCGCTCCATTATCGATTTCGCGCTCGATAGCGGCCGGTCCGGCCGCTATAAGCATGCGGCGAGGCATCTGGCGGACTGTGCATCCTTTGCGCCTCATATCGATGATTTCGGCAACACCAGATCCCATGACCTCTATGTCGCGGAACTCAAACGTCGGCACGGCAAGAAGCATGGCTTCTGGAGCCTGGTGACCTAAGTTGCTCCGGATACTTTACCTCAGAGAGGAATTCCATGACGACCACTTCCTGGCACGCCGATCCGCTGACTTGGGGCACTGGATCCCGCATCTTCGAAGCCTTTCTGGAGCCGACTTGCCCTTACTCGGTCAGAGCGTTCAATAAGTTCGAAGAACTGCTGAGCCAGGCGGGCGAAGACAGGATCACCGTGAAGATCCGCCTGCAGTCGCAGCCCTGGCATATGTATTCGGGTGTCCTCGTCCGCTGCATCATCGCAGCCTCAACGTTGGAAGGTGGCAAGCAGACAGCAAAGAAGGTGATGGCCGCCATCGCGGCTCACCGGGAGGAATTCGAATTCGAGCGCCATGCCGGCGGCCCGAATATGGATGTGACGCCGAACCAGATCATCGAGCGCCTGGAACGCTACAGCGGCGTCAAGCTGAAAGAAGCCTTCGCAATCCCGGATCTCGACCGGGAGATCAAGTGGCACTGCAAATATGCCCGGCAAAACGGCATCCACGTCTCGCCGACCTTCATGATCGATGGGCTGGTGCAGGCAGATATGAGCAGCGGTGATGAGGTTGGCACCTGGGTGAAGAAGGTGCTGGGTACCTGACGAGATACCGCACCAAGAGCCACCCCGTATATTTGTCTCCTGCCTGTTTCGCTCAATGCATATCGGGCAGAATCAGCGCAAGCAAAGCGCGATGTTTGATTCGGGAGCGGCTCTCGTGCGGCCTTGGAATGCATGCGATTCTGAGCGCCGGTCACGGCAATCTCCCGGTAATCTCAAAACGTTAATAATCCCGGGAAATTCATGGCGGAGAGGGTGGGATTTGAACCCACGATACCCTTGCAGGTATGCCGCATTTCGAGTGCGGTGCATTCGACCACTCTGCCACCTCTCCGCGGTCAGGTCGGCGCTTGTTCGGCGCGGGCGTTCTCATAACGAGCCTGTGACGGGTTGGCAAGCCGAAAAGTCGAAGCATTCCATCCTTTTGCCTTGACACTTTTTTGTCACTCGCGTATCTCGGCTGCGCAATAGGTTCGGAGTAATCCGTGCCTTGCCAGTCCCGCGCTCGCGTGGGGCGTTTCACCGGCAGGAAGAGCTCGAGGCCAGCCCTCTGAAATCCCTGCTTAACTTCGACTGATAAAAAGACGGCCACCCTGCTGATCAGCGGGGAGAGCTGGAACGAACATGAAAGGATAAAAAATGTTCGCAGTCATCAAGACCGGCGGTAAACAGTACCGTGTGGCAGCCAACGACGTGCTGACCATCGAAAAGCTGGAAGCCACCGCTGGCGACTCCATTGAATTCACCGAAGTGCTCGTGATCGGCGAAGGCGCCGACGCTGCGATCGGTGCGCCCTTCGTCACCGGCGCCTCTGTCAAGGCAGAAGTCGTCGAACAGAACCGCGGCAAGAAGGTCATTGCCTTCAAGAAGCGCCGCCGTCAGAATTCGAAGCGTTCGCGCGGCCATCGTCAGCATCACACGGTCGTCCGTATCACGGACATCGTGGCTGCCAAGTAAGATCAACGGGACAAGGTTTAAAGGAGAACTCCAATGGCACACAAAAAAGCTGGCGGTTCCTCGCGCAACGGTCGCGATTCCGAATCCAAGCGCCTTGGCGTGAAGAAGTTCGGCGGCGAAGCCGTCATCGCAGGCAACATCCTCGTGCGTCAGCGCGGGACGCAGTGGCATCCGGGTTCCAACGTCGGCCTCGGCAAGGATCACACGATTTTTGCGCTTACCGCCGGCAATGTGAACTACCGAACCAAGGCCAACGGTCGCGTCTACGTGTCTGTCATGCCGAAAGCGGAAGCAGCGGAATAAGCCGGTAGCGCTCTAAAACAGCCGGCGTCTCATCGACCCGGCTGGCCGTACCAGGTTCAGTCCAGAAAACAGGGGAGATGGGGCGCCATCTCCCCTTTTTCTTTGTCCAAACAGGAGGACTGAACATGCAAGGCGAATTGTTAAGGGTTGACCAATCTCGGTCGCCCCGGGAAGGCCAGGTGGCTTCCCAAGAACGGCTGAGGCCGGAGCGGTTAAGGACCGATTGCCCTGTCTTGTTATCGGAAAGGCTCGTCATGCGCGCGCCCCACGAAGAAGACATCGACGCCCTTGCCCATCTCGCCAATAACGCCAAAGTCGCCACCATGGTATCGCGTATGCCGCACCCTTATACCGCCGATGATGCTGCCGACTTCGTGCGTCGCACGAAAAATGGCGAGATTGGCAAGTGCGTCTATGCAATCACCAAAGCCGAAAACGGCGCCTTTATCGGCTGCTGCGGTGTCGAGCCGCATGCCGACGGCAGGACCGTCGAGATCGGCTACTGGCTGGGCGAGCCCTATTGGAACAAGGGTTATACCACCGAGGCCTGCCATGCCCTGGTCGATATGGTGTTCAGAACACGCCAGGATATCGACCAGATCGACGCCCGCTGCCGGGTGATGAACGTCGCCTCGCGCCGCGTCATCCAGAAGTGCGGCTTCCAGTTCCAGGGATCGGGGCTTGCCGCTTCGCTGGCGCTCGGCAGCAACGTGCCGGTGGAATGGTACAGGCTCGACCGCAAGACCTGGATGTCGCTCCGAAGCTGGGGGAACATCGCATGAGCACGACCGCGCTGCAAAGGCCGGAGACAAAGCCGATGATGCCAGGCCCCGCGCCTGTCATCTCGACCGCCCGGCTGACGCTCCGCCCCCACAGGCTGAGCGATGCGCCAGCGATTGCGGAATCGCTTTCCGATTTCGCCGTCACGCGCATGCTGTCCCGCGTGCCCGCGCCGTTCGACCGGCAGGATGCACTGGACTGGCTGGTTCCGGTCACCTCGGGCGCCTTGCCGGACTGGCCGTTGGCGATCACCGGCAAGGACGATGTCCATATCGGCAACGTCTCGATCGAGCTGCGCCACGGCCGCTGGCACCTCGGCTATTGGCTGAACCGCTATTACTGGCGGCGCGGCTATATGAGCGAGGCGGTGGCTGGGATTATCGAGCGCTTTTCGCGCCGCATGCCGGAGACGCCGATCCATTCCGGCGTCTTCGCCGACAACCCGGCTTCGCTGCGGCTGCAGGAGAAGCTCGGTTTCCGCATGACCGGTTGCGGCGAAATCTATTGTTTCGCCCGCAACACCATGGTCTCGCACATCGAAACCGTGCTGCAGCCGGGCATGCTGCAGCCGCGCAAGGTGGCGTAATCACAAAGGAGATGCCGCCGCCCGCGGCGGCGTCTCCGTCAATTGCCGATCTCGACCCATAGGGGAAAATGATCAGAGCCGACGGATTGCGTATCGATCCGGGCGGATTTCAACCGGCCCTCGAGGCCGCAACTGACGAAGCAATAATCGAGATGCATGCGTTCGCCGTGATCGTCGGGATTCATCCAGCTGTAGCTCTCCGGGCGGTAAGCTTTGAGCGCCGCAAAGGCGTCGACCGGCGTGCCGATCCTGGAGATGCGGCCGTAATATCCGCCGCCGGCGCCGGCAAGTGCGCAATATTCCGGCGATTCCGGCTCCATGTTGAAATCGCCCATGACGACGTAATCCTCCGGCAGCGGCGGCTCCGGCAGATCGAATTCGCTACCCCCCGTCAGCGACCCGCCCTCCTGGACGAAAGCGTTGATATGCGCGTTCAGAAATTGCAGCTGGCGAATGCGCTCGTCGGGAGAGACATGGTCGAGATGAACGGAATAGGCGCGGATCGCCCCGCCCGGTACCGCGATCACCGCCTCGGTCGCGCCGCGCTGCAGGTTGATCTTGCCGATCGTGCGGCTGCGCGGCAAAAGCAGCGTCCGGGTCGAAAGGATCGGCCAGCGCGACAGCACCATATTGCCGAACTGGAAGCGGGTGCCCCGCACCGGCTGACGACCACCGCTATCCGCCTCGACATGGATGTCGCAGGCCGGCCCATACACCCAGAAATAGTCGGGAAAGCAGGCTGCAAAGTCGGCCGCCATGTCGGCAAAACCGTTGCGCGAGAAGCCGCGGGTCACCTCCTGCAGTGCGATGACATCGGCGCCCTCAAGGCTCCGGGCAATGCGCGCGAGATCGTATCTGCCGTCAAGACCGAAGCCGTACTGTATGTTATAGCTCGCAAAATTCACGATAATCTTTGACCTCCGTCGGAACCGCCTATATCGAATGGGCCAAGACGGGCCGTCCAACTGCCACCGGATACTGGAAGTAAAATGAAATTTCTCGACGAAGCAAAGGTCTATATCCGATCCGGAGACGGCGGCGGGGGCAGCGTTTCCTTCCGGCGCGAGAAATTCATCGAGTTCGGCGGCCCCGACGGCGGCGATGGCGGTCGTGGCGGCGATGTCTGGGTCGAGACCGTCAACGGCCTCAACACGCTGATCGATTTCCGTTTTCAGCAGCATTTCAAGGCGACGATCGGCACCCATGGCATGGGCAGGAACCGCACCGGCGCCAATGGCAGCGACGTGACGCTCAAGGTTCCCGTCGGAACCCAGATCTTCGAGGAAGACCGGGAAACGCTGATCTGCGATCTCACCGTCGAAGGTCAGCGTTACTGCCTCGCCCATGGCGGCAATGGCGGCTTCGGCAACGCTCATTTCAAGACCTCGACCAACCAAGCGCCGGATTGGGCCAATCCCGGCCTGCCCGGCGAGGAAAAGACCATCTGGCTGCGGCTGAAGCTGATTGCCGATGCCGGCCTCGTCGGCATGCCCAATGCCGGTAAGTCGACCTTCCTGGCATCAGTCACCCGCGCCCGGCCGAAGATCGCCAATTATCCCTTCACCACGATGCACCCCAATCTCGGCGTCGCCACCATCGACGAGCGGGAATTCATCCTGGCCGACATTCCGGGCCTGATCGAAGGCGCCCATGAGGGCGTCGGCATCGGCGACCGTTTCCTCGGCCATGTCGAGCGCACCCGCGTGCTGCTCCATCTCGTCTCCGCCCAGGAGGAAAAGGTCGGCAAGGCCTATAAGACGGTGAAGCACGAGCTCGAAGCCTATGGCAACGATCTGACGGACAAGCCCGAGATCGTGGCGCTGTCGCAGATCGACGTGCTCGACGAAGCCGAACTGAAGAAAAAGACGAAGGAATTGGCCAAGGCCTGCGGCAAGACGCCGTTCCAGATTTCGGCCGTCACCGGCAAGGGCATGACCGAGGTGCTGCGTGCGCTGCGCGACATCATCGTCGAAGAAAATGCCGAGGAAAAGCCGGCCAAGGTGCCGAAGCTGCGCCATCGCGACATTGCTGTCGCCGATGAGGCTGAGGACCTTGGCGAGGATGGGGCCGATGACCAGCCGTAAGCCGCTCGGCCGCTACCGCCGCATCGTCATCAAGATCGGCTCGGCCCTGCTGGTCGATCGCAAGGCCGGGCTGAAAAAGGCCTGGCTTGACGCCATGTGCGCCGACATTGCGGGGCTGAAGGCCAAGGGCATCGACGTGCTCGTCGTATCCTCCGGCGCCATCGCGCTCGGCCGCTCGGTGCTCGACCTGCCGTCCGGCGCGCTGAAACTGGAGGAAAGCCAGGCGGCGGCGGCCGTCGGCCAGATCGCGCTGGCCCGCGCCTGGTCGGAAAGCCTGTCGCACGGCGAGATCGTCGCCGGCCAAATCCTGCTGACGCTCGGGGATACCGAGGAGCGCCGCCGTTATCTCAATGCGCGCGCCACCATCAATCAGCTTTTGAAAATCGGCGCCGTGCCGATCATCAACGAGAACGATACGGTCGCCACCAGCGAAATCCGCTATGGCGACAACGACCGCCTGGCTGCCCGCGTCGCGACGATGACCGGCGCCGATCTGCTCGTCCTTTTGTCCGATATCGACGGCCTCTACACCGCGCCGCCGCATCTCGACCCGAACGCGACGTTTCTGGAGACGATTTCCGAAATCACCCCGGAGATCGAGGCGATGGCCGGCGGCGCGGCTTCCGAGCTTTCGCGCGGCGGCATGCGCACCAAGATCGATGCCGGCAAGATCGCCACGACATCGGGCTGCGCCATGATCATCGCCTCCGGCAAGACTGAAAGCCCACTGTCGGCGATCGAAAACGGCGCCCGTTCTTCCTGGTTCGCGCCGTCGGGCACGCCGGTCACCGCCCGCAAGACCTGGATCGCCGGACAGTTGCAGCCGGCCGGCGAACTGCGTGTCGATGACGGCGCCGTCACCGCCCTCGGCGCCGGCAAGAGCCTGCTTCCGGCCGGTGTGCGCGGCGTTTCCGGCCTGTTCAGCCGCGGCGATACGGTGGCGATCGTCGGCCCTGAAGGTCGTGAGATCGCCCGCGGGCTTGTCAGCTACGATGCCGAGGATGCCCGCCGGATTGCCGGCCGCAAGTCGGCGGAGATCGAGGCCATTCTCGGTTATCCCGGCCGTGCCGCCATGGTCCATCGCGACGACATGGTGATGACCGCGCAGATCAGACAGAAATCGGAAAGGCAGAAGAAGGACGCGGCCCATGCTTGATACCGTTGCGCTAAGCCCTGACATTGACGCGCTGATGAACGACATCGGCCGCAAGGCAAAGGCTGCCGCGCGACCGCTGAGCTTTGCGTCCACCGAGGTCAAGAACAGGGCGCTGAACGCCATGGCCGATGCGATCCTGGCCAACAAGGCGGAGATCCTTGCCGAGAATGCCAAGGATTTGAAAGACACCGAAGGCAGCGAGATGCTCGCCTCCTTCGTCGACCGGCTGACGCTGAACGACAAACGCGTTGCCGAGATGGCCGAGGGAATCCGCGCCATTGCCGCCCTTGCCGACCCGGTCGGCGAAGTCATCGCCGCCTGGGACCGGCCGAACGGGTTGAAGATCGAGCGCGTCCGTACGCCGCTCGGCGTCATCGGCGTCATTTTCGAAAGCCGGCCGAACGTCACCGCCGATGCCGGCGCCCTCTGCCTCAAGGCGGGCAATGCCGTGATCCTGCGCTGCGGTTCGGATTCGCGCCGTTCATCGCAGGCGATCCATGCCTGCCTGGTCAAGGGTCTGAAGGCGGCGGGACTTCCAGAGCATGCTATTCAGCTCGTGCCCGTCACCGACCGCGCGGCCGTCGGCGCCATGCTGCGCGGCTTGGACGGAGCGATCGACGTCATCGTGCCGCGCGGCGGCAAGAGCCTTGTCGCCCGCGTGCAGAGCGAGGCCCGCGTGCCGGTTTTCGCCCATCTCGAGGGCCTCTGCCATATCTATGTCGATGGCTCGGCCGATATCGAGATGGCCAAGCAGATCGTCGTCAATGCCAAAATGCGCCGCACCGGTATCTGCGGCGCGGCTGAAACCCTGCTTGTCGATGGCGCCGCGATCGGCACGCATCTGACGCCGCTGCTCGAGGTGCTCACCGCGGCCGGCTGCGAGGTCCGCGCTTCGCCGACGGTGCTGAAGGTCGCCCCCGGCCTGAAGCCTGCGACCGAGGAGGACTGGTCGACCGAATATCTCGACGCGATCATCTCGGTCGCCGTCGTCGACGGCATATCCGGCGCGATCGCCCATATCCAGAACTACTCCTCGAATCATACCGAGGCTGTGATCGCCGAGGACCCCGATGTCGTGGCGCGGTTCTTCACCGAAGTCGATTCGGCGATCCTGCTGCACAATGCCTCGACGCAATTTGCCGATGGCGGCGAGTTCGGCATGGGCGCGGAGATCGGCATTGCTACCGGCAAGATGCATGCCCGCGGCCCGGTCGGCGTCGAGCAGCTGACGTCGTTCAAATATCGGGTGCACGGCGCCGGACAGACGCGGACCTGACGTGACGACGGAGAGTCTGGACCGGCATTATCTCCGCATGCCGCACAGCGAGCGCGGCATGGTCGTCGGTCTGTTCGGCGGTTCGTTCAACCCGCCGCACCAGGGCCACGCGCTGGTCGCCGAGATTGCCATCAAGCGGCTCGGCCTCGACCAGCTCTGGTGGATGGTCACCCCCGGCAATCCGCTGAAGAGCCGCAACCACCTGGCACCGCTTGCCGAGCGCATTGCCGAAAGCGAGCGTGTCGCCGCCGATCCGCGCGTTAAGGTCACCGCCTTCGAACAGGCGCTCGGCGTCAGCTACACCGCCAATACGCTCGCCCGCGTCAAGGCCCGCAATCCGCATGTGCATTTCATCTGGATCATGGGCGCCGACGGCCTGCAGACCTTCCACAAATGGCAGAAGTGGCAGGAAATCGTCCGCACCTTCCCAATCGCGGTGATCGACCGGCCGGGCGCCACGCTCTCCTATCTCTCCTCGAAAATGACGAGGACCTTCGATTTCGCCCGCGTCGACGAGGACGACGCGCGTATTCTCTGGAAGAAACCCGCGCCGGCCTGGACCTTCATCCACGGCCCGCGCTCCGGGCTGAGTTCGACAGCAATCCGCAACGGCGCGCTGCCGGGCAGTTCCGAATAGGCTGATTTTCAAGGAAATCCTAGAAACGAGAAAGCCCGACGGGGGAGGATCCGTCGGGCTTATAAACTCGATCGACAACTGGGAGGAGGAGTGTTGTCGACCCTATCGAACGGCTATGGGAGGAGGAGAAAGCCGTTTCGATGACTATGTTTTATCATATTCCGCAGGAAGGTGAATATCGATTTGTGCAATGCAGCAATGCGAGCGATGCAATCCTATCGAGGACGAACTGGGGAATGCTGCCGTTTTTATCGGCAGGCCAGACACCCTTTGCCCGGCTGGGCCCATAGCATCTCGTCTGGTATCCCCGTGCCAGTTACGCGCCCGCATATGGTTTTTCTCCGAAACCCCGGCGCTTCCTGATTCCGTGAATGGCGGGTGCCCAGCCGATACGGTTATATTTTGTTGGATATATCCCTGGCCAAGTCATGAGCATCGTTATATTCGTCGCAATATTTCGATCCCTGGGGAGTAAATCATGCAGAACCGCCGGCAATGGATGAAACTGGCAACCACCGCAATCACCGCTATCTGGCTTGGAGCAGCCGCGCTTCCGACGCCGGCCGCAGCCGCCGACAAGCTCACCGTCTTTGCGGCGGCGAGCCTCAAGGATGCGCTCGATGCCGCCAATGCCGCCTGGGCCAAGGAAAGCGGCAAGGAAGCCGTCACCTCCTATGCGGCAAGCGGGGCACTGGCCAAGCAGATCGAAAACGCGGCACCCGCCGATGTCTTCATCTCGGCCGACCTTGCCTGGATGGACTACCTCGCCGAGAAGAACCTCATCAAGGCCGATACCCGTTCGAATCTGCTTGGAAACCGGATGGTGCTCGTTGCCGAGAAGGCCAAGGCAAAACCGGTCGAGATCAAGCCGGGCTTCGATCTCGCAGCGCTTCTGGGTGATGGCAAACTGGCGATGGGTGAGCCGAAATCGGTCCCGGCCGGCAAATACGCCATGGCCGCCCTCGACAAACTCGGCGTCTGGAAATCCGTGGAAAGCAGGGTCGCCGGCGCCGAAAGCGTCCGCGCCGCCCTCGCCCTCGTCTCCCGCGGCGAAGCGCCCTACGGCATCGTCTATCAAACGGATGCCGCCGCGGATAAGGGTGTCGCCGTCGTCGGCACCTTCCCGGCCGATTCCCATCCGCCGATCATTTACCCGGTCGCCATTCTTGCCGAGAGCAAAAACCCGGATGCCGCAGCCTATCTCGACTTCCTGAAATCCGACAAAGCCGCCGCCTTCTTCACGGCGCAGGGTTTTACCATCCTTAGTGATTGAAGCGGCCAAATGATTGCGGAATCAACAGTGACAGCTTAGCGTGAAGGCTCACTTAGGCGAGCCTCCTGTCCGGTTCGAGCCAATGGCTGCCCTTCACCCTAACCCTCTCCCCGCTCGCGGGGAGAGGGGACGTGCCCTGCGAAAGGTTGGCGAGGGACGGAGAGGTCGCGGCATATCCCCTTCGCCCCGTTTGGGGAGAAGGTGGCGGCAGCCGGATGACGGGCAGACACCGAGTGATACCGAATTTCCGGGGGAGATAGCTGCATTTGGACATCTTCGGCCTGAGCAACGAGGAATGGACGGCGATCCTGCTCAGCCTGCGCGTCTCTTTTGTCGCCATGCTGGCGAGCCTGCCCTTCGGCATTCTCGTCGCTCTGCTGCTTGCCCGCGGCCGCTTCTGGGGCAAGTCGGTGCTGAACGGCATCGTGCACCTGCCGTTGATCCTGCCCCCCGTCGTCACCGGCTTCCTTCTTCTCATCCTGTTCGGTCGCCGCGGTCCGGTCGGCAGCCTGCTCGACCAGTATTTCGGCATTGTCCTTTCCTTCCGCTGGACGGGCGCGGCACTCGCCTGCGCCGTCATGGCCTTTCCGCTGATGGTGCGCAGCATCCGCCTGTCGATCGAGGCTGTTGACCGTAAGCTGGAAGAGGCGGCAGGAACCCTTGGCGCCGGTCCCGCCTGGGTGTTTTTGACGATCACCCTGCCGCTGACGCTGCCCGGCATCATCACCGGCATGATCCTTTCCTTCGCCAAGGCGATGGGTGAATTCGGCGCGACGATCACCTTCGTCTCCAACATTCCCGGCGAAACCCAGACGCTGTCGGCAGCGATCTACACGTTTACCCAGGTGCCGGGCGGCGATGCTGGCGCACTGCGGCTGACAGCCGTCGCCATCGTCATTTCCATGGCCGCGCTGCTCGCCTCCGAATTCCTCGCCCGCCTCGCCGGCCAAAGGATCGATCCCGAATGACGCTGATCGTCGCGGCAAAACAGAGGCTCGGCGGCTTTTTGCTCGACGCCGCCTTCACCTCCGAGCGTGGCGTCACCGCACTATTCGGCCGCTCCGGCTCCGGCAAGACCTCGATGATCCGCATCATCGCCGGCCTCGCCCGCCCCGACGAAGGCCGCGTTATCCTTGACGGCGAGGCCCTGACCGAAACCGCAACCGGCACTTTCGTCCCAAAACATCGCCGCCGCTTCGGTTATGTCTTCCAGGAGGCGCGGCTTTTCCCGCATCTCAGCGTCCGCGCCAATCTTTCCTACGGCCGCTGGTTCACGGCGAAGACCGTAGGCGGGGAAAACTTCGATCGCATCGTCGACCTGCTCGGCATCGAGCCGCTGCTGGAGCGCAGCCCGGCAAAACTTTCCGGCGGCGAGAAGCAGCGTGTCGCCATCGGCCGCGCCCTTCTCTTTGCGCCCCGCCTGCTGCTGATGGACGAGCCGCTGGCGGCCCTCGACGAGGCGCGCAAGGCCGAGATCCTGCCCTATCTGGAGCGATTGCGCGATCAGACCGAAATTCCGATCATCTATGTCAGCCATTCGATCGCGGAGGTGGCGCGGCTGGCAAACCAGGTAATCGTCCTCAGCGACGGCAAGGTGGAGGCGACCGGCCCGGCCGTCGACATCTTGAGCCGTCCCTCTGCGGCGGCCGACCGGAAAGAGGCGGGCGCGCTGCTCGAAGGCATCGTCGAAAGCTTCGATGCCCATCACCGCCTGTCGACCGTCGCGCTGAAATCCTCGCAGCTGCATATTCCGGGCGCAGCGCTTGCGCCAGGCCGACCGGTGCGCATCCGAATTCCATCGCGCGACGTCATGCTGGCGACCGTCAGGCCCGAGGGCCTCAGCGCGTTGAACATTCTCGAAGGCAGGATCGAAGCCATATCTTCGGACGAGGACGGAACCGTCGAAATCCGGATCGACTGCGGCGGCGACGCCATTCTTTCGCGCATTACCGCATTGTCCTGCGAGCGCCTCGATCTTCGCCCCGGCAAGACCGTCTTCGCCGTCATCAAGACGGTTGCTTTGGAGGCCTGATCCGTTCTCTACAGACCGCGTTTTGCTTCGAGCCAGGCGAGATCTTCGGCGAGGCTCTCGCGCATCGTCTTTTCCATCCGGCGAAAACGCTCGAGCAATTCTTCCCCGAACGGCGTCAGCGCCGCGCCGCCGCCCTTCTGACCGCCGCGCTGCGGCTCCACCACCTGTTCAGAGAACATTTGGTTCATCTCGCTGACCAGCAGCCATGCGCGCCGATAGGACATGTCCATCGCCCGGCCCGCCGCCGAGATCGATCCGGTCGCGCGTATGTGCTCCAGGAGCTCCATCTTGCCGTGGCCGAGCCGATCCTCATCCGGGAAGCTGATTCGCAGGACGGGCACGAGTGTTTTTGCGGCTGGATCGGTCATCGAATCGTGAAATCGTGAAATTTGGCGCACTTTACGCGGCGGTACGGAAACTGTACACCGCCTGCACCAGCAGCCCGCGCGGCAATATTCTTCAATTCGGACGCCAGATCGGATTTTCGGCCGTTCTGTATCTTAGCACGTCTTGAAACATTAATGGTTTGATGCCTATCTTAACCATGATCCGGTCTCGATCGGATCTCGTGTTGTGCATGGTTTGTCATTCCAGGAAAGGGAAAGCACTGACAACAGTACACGCCAAGGGAAAAACGTTCGCCGTTATCCCGAAGAGTGCGGAACGTGGCGCCGATGCCGCCGCCCGTGCCCTAGAAACCGTCCTCGCCAGCCTCGAGGACTCCAAAGCTGAAGATATCGTCACCATCGACATTGCCGGAAAATCGGCGCTCGGAGACTACATGATCGTCGTCTCCGGCCGATCGAACAGGCACGTCATGGCGATCTCGGATCACCTGCTCACCGACCTGAAGGACGACGGCCTCGGCACGGCCCGCGTCGAAGGCCAGGAAGGCGGCGATTGGGTGCTGATCGACACCGGTGACATTATCGTGCATGTGTTCCGTCCTGAAATCCGCGAGTTCTACAACATCGAAAAGATGTGGGCGGCTCCGGATATGGATGAAGAAACGCGGCACTGACAGGCAGGCCGGCATTCTGTCCGGCGCCTGAACGTGGCATTGGCTGGCCGGGCAATATGAAAACCGGCCGGCGGCGCCTTGTGCGCCCGATGTGCCGCATCAGCGGGAGCGGATGAATGCGAATTGGTCTTTTTGCGGTGGGACGGCTGAAATCCGGCCCCGAAAAGGATCTTGCGGCCCGTTATTTCGACCGTTTCGCCAAGGCCGGCCCTGCCGTCGGCCTCGAACTTACCCGTGTTGCGGAAGTGGCCGAAAGCCGCGCCTCCAATGCGGAAACCCGCAAGCGCGAGGAAGCGGCACTGCTTCTGAAATCGCTTGCCGATGGCAGCATCCTCATTCTTCTCGACGAACGCGGCAAGGCGCTCGACAGCGAAGCCTTCGCGGGCCTGCTCGGCGCCTATCGCGACCAGGGCAAACGCGACCTGACGATCGCCATCGGCGGCGCTGACGGCCTCGATCCCTCCCTCTACGACCGTGCCGACGCCACGCTTTGTCTGGGCAAGATGACATGGCCGCATCAGCTCGTGCGCACGCTGATCGCCGAACAGCTCTATCGCGCCGTGACCATCCTGTCCGGCCACCCCTATCACCGCGTC
The DNA here is from genome assembly GCF_019793435.1 of Rhizobium redzepovicii. GTDB lineage: Bacteria > Pseudomonadota > Alphaproteobacteria > Rhizobiales > Rhizobiaceae > Rhizobium > Rhizobium redzepovicii. The sequence continues at coordinate 234,789 of NZ_JAILYH010000005.1, forward strand.
TGATGCTCCAGCGTTCGGCAATTCGCATTGTCACGCAGCCGTGTTCCGCCTGCCGGCCGTTGGCCGTCAAACTTTCTGGCAAAGCGCGCCAAATCAGCTTAGTCTCCGCGCGATTTGAGAAAGTGCCCTAACACGCATGACGAGAGAAGCAACCAGGCGACACCGCATGATCCTGCCGGCTATCGCGGCCGGTGTCGGTGTAGCGGTGGTTGCCGTGTCGGCAAATCCCTTCATCGTCCGGGCGCAGGATGCCGCACCTGAAGCGGCGCAATCTGCGCCGCAGCCGGCAGCCGAGCCGCCGCCGCCCGACCCGGCCGCCGAGCTGGCCGCCAAACGGGACAAGACCCGTGCCGAACTGGAAATCCTGTCGAAAACGATCAGTCTTTCCAGCGACAAGGTGAGCGCGCTTCAACAGAGTATCGCCGATCTGGACAAGAGCACGCAAAGCATCCGCCAAGCGCTGATCGAGTCCGCCGCCCGCCGCAAGGCGCTCGACAAGCAGATCCTTGCAAGCGAGAAGAAGCTTGCCGATCTCGGCGTCAAGGAGGATGGCATCCGCCGGTCCCTGCACGAGCGCCGCGGCCTTCTGGCCGAGGTGCTGGCAGCGCTCCAGCGCATGGGCCGCAACCCGCCGCCCGCTTTGCTCGTCACCCCCGATGACGCGCTCGCCTCGGTGCGCAGCGCCATCCTGCTCGGCGCCGTCGTGCCCGGCATCCGCAAGGAGACCGACAAGCTTGCCGCAGACCTGGCAAGCCTTGCCGCCTTGCAGACAGCAAGCGCTGCCGAAAAGGCCGGCCTGACCGCGACGATGACCGATGGTATCGAGGAAGAGCGGCGCATGGACCTGCTGCTTGCCGAAAACGACAAGCTCAGCCGCAGCAATGCCGCCGAACTCGAGGCCGAGAAGAAACGCTCAGAGGAACTGGCGGGCAAGGCGACCAACCTTGAAGGCCTCGTCGCCTCGGTGGAATCCGAGATCGCTTCGGTGCGCGATGCGGCTGCGGCCGCCCGCCAGGCGGAGGAGAATCGCAAGCTGATGACCGACGAGCAGCGCGCCCAGGCCAAGGCATTGGCCGACAGCGGCGTGCCCGATAAAAACCGCATTGCGCCCGCATATCGCTTCGGAGAATTGAAGGCGAAATTGGAGGTGCCCGTTGCGGGCGATATCCTGCGCCAGTTCGGCGATGCCGACGGCACCGGACACGAGGCAATGGGAATGACGGTCGCCACCAATCCGGAAACGGTGGTGACGGCGCCTGCCGATGGCCTGGTGGTTTTCGCCGGCGCCTTCCGCAGTTACGGCCAGATGATCATCCTCGACACCGGCGATGGCTACCACTTGGTTCTCTCGGGAATGGAAACAATCAATACCCGTCAGGGAAAATTCGTTTTCGCCGGCGAGCCGCTCGCCGTGATGGGCGCGAAAAGAGTGGCAAGCGCAACTGCATTGGCGCTGGAAACGGACCGGCCAACGCTTTACATTGAATTTCGAAAGGACGGTAAACCGGTCGATTCCCGACCGTGGTGGACCGCCAAAGACACTGGAAAGGCACGCAATGATTCGTAGGGCTTCTCTTGTTCTGGTCGGCGCATTGATGGGTGCGACCGCCATGAGCGTCATTTACTCGGCGGGTGTGCCGGCAGAAGCGGCCGGATCGTCCACGTACAAGGAACTCTCGGTGTTCGGCGATGTCTTCGAGCGTGTGCGCGCCCAGTACGTGACGCCGCCGGCCGAAGACAAGCTGATCGAGAACGCCATCAACGGCATGCTTTCCTCTTTGGATCCGCATTCGAGCTACATGAATGCGAAGGACGCCGAGGATATGCGCACCCAGACCAAGGGTGAGTTCGGCGGCCTCGGCATCGAAGTCACGATGGAAGACGAACTCGTCAAGGTCATCACCCCGATCGACGATACGCCCGCCGCCAAGGCCGGTGTTCTCGCCGGTGATTACATTTCCGAGATCGACGGCCAGTCCGTGCGCGGCCTGAAGCTCGAGGACGCGGTCGAGAAGATGCGCGGTGCCGTCAACACGCCGATCAAGCTGACGCTGATCCGCAAGGGCGCCGACAAGCCGATCGAGCTGACGATCGTCCGTGACGTCGTCGCCGTCCAGGCCGTCAAGTCGCGTGTCGAGGACGATGTCGGCTATCTCCGCATCATCTCCTTCACCGAGAAGACCTATCCCGACATGGAAAAGGCGATCAAGAAGATCAAGGACACCGTTCCGGCCGATAAGCTGAAGGGTTATGTCCTCGACCTGCGCCTCAATCCGGGCGGTCTGCTCGATCAGGCGATCAACGTCTCCGACGCCCTCTTGCAGCGCGGCGAAGTCGTCTCGACCCGCGGCCGCAATCCCGATGAAACCCGCCGCTTCAATGCCGGTCCTGGCGACCTGACCGATGGCAAGCCGGTTATCGTGCTGATCAACGGCGGTTCGGCTTCCGCATCGGAAATCGTCGCCGGCGCCCTTCAGGATCTGCGCCGCGCCACCGTTCTCGGCACGCGCTCCTTCGGCAAGGGCTCCGTCCAGACGATCATTCCGCTCGGCGAAAACGGCGCGCTGCGCCTGACCACGGCGCTCTACTACACGCCGTCGGGCCGCTCGATCCAAGGCACCGGCATCACCCCCGACATCAAGGTCGAAGAGCCGCTGCCCGAGGAACTGCAGGGCAAGATGGTGACCGAAGGCGAATCCAGCCTGCGCGGCCATATCAAGGGCCAGAGCGAGACCGACGAAGGTTCGGGCTCCGTTGCCTATGTGCCGCCGGATCCGAAGGACGACGTCCAGCTGAACTACGCGCTCGATCTGCTGCGTGGCAAGAAGACCGATCCGGCCTTCCCGCCGAACCCTGATAAGGCGGTCGTCGCCAAGTAATCATCACCTCAAGGCCGGGCACCGCCCGGCCTTGACCCTTTCTGCTGTTTCCCGGTTTTGGAGCGGGTGAAAAATTGGGAACGGACCTGCATGCGCCTTTGGGCCGCAACCGCAAAGCCGGCCGCCGGCGCCCGGGTGTTCTGCGCCTCGGCCGCATCGCCGCCAGTCTTTGTCTTTTCGCGATAGGCGGCTTTTCCCTCTATACGGCGTTTCGCGGCGATGGGCTCGAACGCACCAAACCACCGGCGGCCGGAGAGGCCGCAACGCCACCCTCCAATACCGCTCAGCCACCGGCGACGACCACCAACCAGGCGGCGGACGGCATGCCGCGCGCCGAACCGCGCTCGGGCGCCAATGTCGAACAGATGGTCACAGGCGACGGCTCCGTCGTCACCAAATACAGCCCCCGCCCGCGCGACGGCAGCGGGCCGGTGCTGGTGGATGCCATGCAGATCGGCCAGGATCCGCGCATGGCGGCCCAGCCGAATGAAGCACTGCTCGAAGACACCCCTTTCGGCAGGCTGCCGATCGTCGGTCCCGATGGCCGACGGCCGATGGACCAATATGCCCGTCCCTCGTCCGGCGCGCGTGGCGTCCGCATCGCCATCGTCGTCAGTGGCCTCGGGCTCAGCCAGACCGGGACGCAGCGCGCCATCGCCGAATTGCCTGAGGAAATCACCTTCGCCTTTGCCGCAAGCGGCAACAGCCTGCAGCGCTGGATGCAGGAAGCCCGCCGCGGCGGCCACGAGATTCTTCTGCAGGTGCCGCTCGAGCCCTTTGATTACCCGGCGAATGATCCCGGCCCGGAAACGCTGCTGACCACGAAACCCGTGGCCCGCAATATCGAGAACCTGCACAAGGCGATGGGCGAGATCACGAATTACACCGGCGTCATGAATTATCTCGGCGGTCGTTTCCTGTCCGATTCCACCGCCATGGAACCTGTCATGCGTGATATCGGCAAACGCGGGCTGCTGTTCCTCGACGACGGCACCTCGGCGCAGTCGAAGACGGCTGATGTCGCCAAGGGAACGGAACTGCCCTATGCCTTCGCCGACCTGCAGCTCGACGGCCAGCTCGATATCAACGCCGTCCTGAAGAAGCTTGACGAGCTCGAGCGCATCGCGCGCAAGAATGGCCAGGCGATCGGCGTCGCCTCGGCTTTCGATGAAAGCGTCGACGCCATCGCCAAATGGAGCGAGGAGGCTGCGATACGCGGCATCGAGATCGTCGGCGTCGCCGCCCTTTCCAACGACCCCCGGAACCCTTGAGATCAGTCTCTTAAGCGAATCCCTGAACGGAGAAGAAGATGAGCCAGGCGACCGTGAAAGCCGAGGACCTGCCCTACCGCCCCTGCGTCGGCGTGATGATCCTGAACCGCGACGGCCTCGTCTGGGCCGGGCGGCGCATTCCCGACGGCAATTCGGAATATGACGGCTCGCCGCAGCTCTGGCAGATGCCCCAGGGCGGCATCGACAAGGGCGAGGATCCGTTGGACGCCGCCTATCGCGAGCTCTACGAGGAGACCGGCATCAAGACGGTGACCCTGCTTGCCGAAGCGGGCGACTGGATCAACTATGATCTGCCGCCGGCATTGATCGGTATCGGATTGAAGGGAAAATTCCGCGGCCAGACGCAGCGCTGGTTCGCCTTCCGCTTCGACGGCGACGACAGCGAGATCGCCATTAATCCGCCGCCCGGCGGCCACGAGCCGGAATTCGATGCGTGGGAATGGAAGCCGATGCAGGAACTGCCCAGCCTGATCGTCGCTTTCAAGCGGGGCGTGTACGATCAGGTCATCGCCGAATTCCAGCATCTGGCGACACTGCAATCGGAAGACTGATCATGCCGGGGTGACGCCACCGTTTGCGCTCGGCAAGCGGCAGGAGTTCCGGCCGCCCAAAGGCGGCCGGCATCTCGTGGTAGCTTATTCTGCCTCGTTGGCGGAATCCGCGTTCAGCTGGCCGTATTTGCTCTCGCCGATTTTCCCGAGTAGATCGAGCTGCGTTTCGAGGAAGTCGATATGGCCTTCCTCATCCATCAGCAGTTCTTCGAAGAGCTTCATGGAAACGTAGTCGCCAGCTTCGTGACAGATATCGCGCGACTTCTTGTAGGCTGCGCGGGCGTCGTATTCGCCGGCAAGATCGGCCTCCAGCACTTCCTTGACGTTCTGGCCGATGCGCAGAGGTGCAAGGGTCTGCAGATTAGGATGGCCTTCGAGGAAAATGATGCGCGCAACAAGCCGGTCGGCATGATGCATCTCTTCGATCGATTCGGCGCGCTCCTTCTTGGCGAGCTTGGTGTAACCCCAATCCTCAAGAAGACGATAATGAACCCAATATTGATTAACCGCCCCGAGCTCGAGGAACAACGCCTCGTTAAGCCGCTCGATGACTTTTTTGTCGCCTTTCAATGTCCGCTCTCCTGTTTTCCTCATGGAATTGTTTCAAGCGGGACATGAAATCAAATATTTCCGTCTCCGTCGAGTGGCGACGGGCGTGATACTCCTCCGTCGTCTGGATAATGATGTCGACGACGTTGGGGAAACAGCCGCAGCAACGGCCGCGTTTTTCCATAGCGTGATAGACCTTCGCCGGCACGATAAGCTGCCAACAGTCTTCATCGAGAAGGTTGGTGATAACCTCCCGGATTTCCTTGTCGGTTATATAATTGCAGCTGCAGACAAGCACGTCTTCATTCCAAACATGACACTGACTATCGTGTTTTCTGCTAAAGAAGATGGTGGCTGTCAAGAAAAAATTCGAGCCCCGCTTCATCGGACACGGTGTCGGAATGACAAGCCAATGCATGTCGCCCGAGATTATGCAGTGCTTCCAGGGTGATGGCGCCATGAGGCAAGTGAAGGGGACCGACGACCCCGATCGGTGCTCACGCATTTTAATGGAAGTTGCGTCCGCGCGGCATCACCTCGGCGGTTTCCGCTGCGCCGGAATTGCGGCCTGTGGCCACCATCCGTTTTTCCAGCTCCGCTCTCTCCTGCGCCTGCGCAAGCTTTCTCTGCCGCTGATCGACACCTGGATTCAGCACTTCGTCTGCCCGCTCACAGACGCCGAAACGCCGAGCCTCGCGTTGCAGAATGCCGAGCGCCGGCGTCATGTCCTCGATATGCTCGACGACGGTATGGATCACGCCGCTCTGGCTTTGCAGCCTACCGCGGATTTTCACCAGCCGGGCGCCCATCACGACCGAGCGGTATGTGTCGAAGATTTTCGGCCAGACGATCGCATTGGCGACGCCGGTCTCATCCTCGAGCGTCATGAAGATCACGCCTTTGGCCGATCCCGGCCGCTGGCGCACCAGCACGAGGCCGGCGATAGTCACCCTTCTGCCGTTGGGGACCTTCAACAGATCGACATTGCGCGTCACATCCGCATGCCGCAATTCCTCGCGCAGGAAGGAGACCGGGTGCGCCTTCAGTGACAGCGAGAGATAACGATAGTCCTCGATGACCTGCTCTCCCGGCAGCATTTCCGGCAGCTTCGTTGCCGGTTCGGCCTGGAGATCGACATGACGGGCCTGTTCGAAAAGCGGCAGCTCCTCGGCCGCGCTCTTCACATCCAACGCCCGCACCGCCCAGAGCGCGTCGCGTCGTGATAGCCTCAGGGATTGGAACGCATCCGCATCCGCCAGTCGCTCGATGACGGATTTCGGCAGGCCGGACCGCAGCCAGAGATCCCGAACGGAACTGTAGCCTTTGCCTCGATTTTTGACGAGCAGCTCCATCTCTTTATCCGAGACACCCTTGATCTGCCGGAAGCCGAGCCGCACCGCGTGCCGGGCCCTGATGATCCCGCGCATCTCACGGTGGCGGAAATCGACGGCACTCGGATCGAAAGCGGCCTCTTCCAGACCGCAATCCCAGTCGGATTCGTTGATGTCGACCGGCAGGATTTTAACCCCGTGCTCGCGTGCATCCCGCACCAGCTGCGCCGGCGCATAAAACCCCATTGGCTGGGAATTCAGCATCGCCGCGCAGAAGACGTCGGGATAATAGGCCTTGAGCCATGAGGAGGCATAGACGAGCAGCGCAAAGGAGGCGGCATGGCTTTCCGGAAAACCATATTCACCAAAGCCTTTGATCTGGTTGAAACACTGCTGGGCGAATTCCTGAGCATAGCCCTTTGAGGTCATTCCCTCGATGAACCGCGTCTTGAAATTGCCGATCGTGCCGGTTCTCTTGAATGTCGCCATCGCTCTGCGAAGCTTGTCGGCCTCTGCCGGTTTGAAGCCTGCAGCAGTAATCGCGATCTGCATCGCCTGTTCCTGAAACAGCGGCACGCCGAGAGTTCTTTCGAGAACCGCTTCCAGCTCCTTGCTTGGATATTCGATCGGGATATTCTTGGCCCGCTGCTCTCGGCGCTTCAGATAGGGATGCACCATATCGCCCTGGATCGGTCCAGGCCGGACAATGGCCACCTCGATGACGAGGTCGTAGAACAGCTTCGGCTTGAGGCGCGGCAGCATGCTCATCTGCGCCCGGCTCTCGATCTGGAAGACGCCAAGCGTATCGGCCCGGCCCATCATCTCGTAAACCGGCCTGCCTTCGTCCCCATGTTCCCTGTTGCCGAGATCTGCCAGCGTCTTCTTCACACCGTAATGCCGTTCGAGCAGCGAAAAACCCTTCCGCAGGCAGGTCAGCATGCCGAGCGCCAGCACATCCACCTTGAGGATCTTGACGTTGTCGAGATCGTCCTTGTCCCATTCGATCATGTACCGATCCGGCATCGCCGTCTTCATGATCGGCACGACCTCGTCGAGCCGATCCCGCGTGATGACGAAACCGCCGACATGCTGGGTGAGATGGCGGGGGAAGCCGAGAAGCTCGGAGGCATATTTCAGCACGTTCCTGGTGACCGGATCCTTGATGTCGAGACCGGCCGCCTTTGCATCCCGCTCGGAAAGATTGTCCTCCGACCAGCCCCAGACGAGGCTGCTGATCGCCGACTGGACATCCTCCGACAAGCCGAAGGCCTTGGCGACTTCGCGGCCGGCCGAGCGGGTCCGGTAGGTGGTCACCCCAGCCGTCAGCCCGGCATGTTCTCTCTTGTAGGTTCTGTAGATGAACTGGATGACCTCTTCGCGCCGATCGTGCTCGAAATCGACATCGATATCCGGCGGTTCGTCACGATCCATCGAAATGAAACGGTCGAAGAGCAGCGTGCTCTTTTGAGGATCGACTTCCGTAATTTCGAGGCAATAGCAGATGACCGAATTTGCCGCCGATCCGCGCCCTTGGCACAGGACCTTGAGGTCATAACGGGCGTGATGGATGATCCTGTGAACCGTCAGGAAATAGGAGGCATAGTTCTTATCGCCGATGAGTTTTAGCTCATAATCGATCTGCTTCGCCACCTTGGCCGGGATACCCTCGGGATAGCGCCTTGCGGCTCCCGCCCGCGTCAGCCTCTCGAGCGTCTCCTGCGGCGTTTCGCCGGGATCGTTTTCAGGCGGATAATTATGCTCCAACTCCTTCAGCGAAAAGGTCAGTTTGCCGAAGAAGACCTGGGTATTTTCGATCGCACCAGGATAGTCCCGGAAGATCCGGACCATTTCACGTGAATCCTTGAGGTAGCGCTCGGCATTCGGCGCCAGCAGGAATCCGGCTTGCGCGATCTGCACATGCTCCCGGATCGCAATCACCACATCCGAAAGCGGCCGGCGTTCGGGATGGTGGTAAAGCGGCTGATTGGTCGCAATCAGCGGCACGCGATTGCGCGCCGCAAGCATGGCAAGCACCGCAAAGACCTGCCTGTCGCGGCCGTCATAGGCTGGCGCCAGCGCCATAAAGAAATCCTTGCGGAACCGTCTGCGAAACCGTTCCAGATAATCTTCCAGCGCCGACTGGCCCTCCTGATGATCGATAAGGGTGCGATCGGGAACCAGTGCGAGCATCATCTCGTCCCCCCATTCCATCAGCTCCGCTTCCGTCAGGATGCAGTTCCCCTTGACCGCTTCTTCCTTCAGATTGCCGGCGCTGAGAAGACGGCAGAGATTTGCCCAGCCCCGCCGATTGCGTGGGTAGGCGAGGATATCCGGCGTGTCATCTGAAAAGACCAGGCGGGCGCCCGGCTGAATCCGGATGGGCTCGAGAATCTCTTCCCGTTTCCCTTCCTTCTCCGCCTTGGCCAAGATCGCCTCTCTGTTCCTGTATCTCTCTTCGAGCTGCAGCGCCTGCGCATGCGCCCTGACCACGCCGGCAACCGAATTCCGGTCCGCAATGCCGAGACCGCCAAGCCGGAGATGAGCGGCCTGCACGACCATCTCTTCCGGACCGGAGGCGCCTTCGAGAAACGAAAAATTCGTCCTCACGCCGATCTCGAAAAATGCGGACCCGCTCTTCATGCAAACACACCGTGTATGAACCAGCGAGGATCGAGTTCGCGGCCATAAAAACCGCGACGATAGATCCAGAAGCGATGTCCGGTCTCGTCCTCGATGCGGAAATAGTCGCGCGCCTCGGCGTCATCCCCATCGATCCACCATTCCATGGCGATCCGTTCCGGCCCTTCGCTTCTTGCCACCTGATGCTGCAAGCGCCGCCAGCGGAAAATCTGCGGCGGACCATCGGGCACTTCGGCAAGCATGATCTCGACCGGCTCCGGCGTGGCGAAGAGCCGCAGCGGGCGCTCTTGGCGGAAAGGAAGCTGGATATCCTGCGCCGCCATCCGCTTGGGAAGACGATCCATCACGGGAACGGTGATGACGGCGCGTTCCGGCACGTGGCTCTCGCGGAGCTGGAAGCTTTGCAGGCAATCCGCACCCAGCCGGGCCGAGACCCGGTCGACGAAAACAGAAAGCGAGATCTCTCCCTGACGGTCGCCCTCGAAATCACCCTGCGCCTCATTGAAGGGATCATGCCGCAACACATTCAACCGCAGGATTTCGAAACCATAGCCCGCATCGAGATCGTCATAAACCGCCTGCAATCGCTCGGAAAAAAGCCCGGCAATGAATTTTGGTTCGCGAAGCGGCTGCGAAGCGCCGACGGCGATACGAAAAACCCTGCCGTCGACGCGGAACAGCACCAGTTCGAACACCCGCCCGCCAATCCCCCGCGTCTCCAGCGACGGCTGCAGCGATATGGCGACCTGCCGGGTGACGGCAAGGATCTGTTCTTCCGTGCCGATCGGCTCGATCAGGCGGCTTTCGGCCGAGAGGCTGGCGACAGGACGCCGCGGCGAGACCGGCTCCTCCTCGCGTCCCAGCGCCTGGTCGAGACGCAGAAGCAGTCCTGCGCCGAACCGGCGGGTCAGCGGCGCGCGCGGTGCATCGATGACGTCGCCGACATATTTCAGGCCAAGCTTCCTCAGCGCATCGACGGTTTGTCCTTCCAGCCGCAAGGCTGCAACCGGCAAGGACATCAGCACCTGCTCCGCCTCCTCGTCTTCGATCACGCCGCCTTGCCCGAAGCGCGACGCTGCCCAGGAAAGGCCTGGTGAGGATGAGATGGCGCCACGCGCATCGATCCCCATATGAAAAAGCCGCGACAGCACATCCTTGAGAAGCGCCTTTTCCCCGCCGAAGAGATGGGCGCAGCCGCTAATGTCGAGAAACAGACCGTCCTTGCCGTCGAACGCCACCAGCGGCGTATAACGGTCGCACCAGTCGGCAATGGCCTCCAGCAACCGGCGGTCGGCTGCCGGATCGTCTTCGGCGACCTCGAGCGTTGGGTACATGGCGCGCGCTTCGGCAACGCCCTGATCCTTTTTCAGCCCCAGCCGCTCTGCCAACTCGTCCAGCGCCGTCAGCCGCATGGCATTGTTGAGCTTGCCGGAACAGACGATAGGCGGTGCCTCAGGACGCCCTGTCGAACGCCAGGAGAGCCCCCATCGCCTGCGGGCGATGCGGTCCGTTGGCAGATGCGGAAAGCTGAGCGCCAGAATACGCTGACGGCTCGCCTGGAGGACGAACGAGGTTTGGCTCGGCGAGAGGGAGAAATTCGCGTTCATGGGGGTTCCACTCCAGAAAAAAGCAGAGCGGGGCCGGATTACGGCCCTTCTCCAGCGTGAGACGGAAAATCGGATTGCCGATGCTGCCGGAAAGCTTCGATTCCCCCGGCAACGGCCGCAGAGCGGATGGACCCGGTTCGACATGCAGACGGAAGGCCGCACTGCTTGCCTCCTCCGCCCCGGCCTGGCGGACAAGAAAGAGCGGACGGCGGGCAGCACGCGCCCGAAGACTGAGCCTGCGGCTTTCGGTCAGGCCGAAATGGGCGGGATTGCCGCGCACTTCGAAGATGACGGCCGAGAAGGCAGCGCTTTCCAACGCGGTTTCCACCAGCCAGAGCGCCTCGTCCAGCTTGCGCGGCGCCGCATGGAGAAACCGCTCCGGGCTCAGCCCGAAATCCCGCAGCCCGGGAGCATAGGGACGACCGGCCTCCAGCGTGCCGACGGCATCGCCGATCCAGAGCAACGGCAGAAGCCTGCCGGCATCTGCTTCCTGCTTCTGCAGTCGCGCGGCGACAGCCATCGCCAGCCCGCTTGCCGCACCGGCATCACGCGACAGAGCGGAGCGGAATTCGGTGATCGCATCGAGGGGCAGGCCGCCTTCCAGCGCCTCGTCAAGACACTCCACCCCAAACGCCAGCGGCGGCAGACTGCATCTCCGAGCTGTCTTTCCCCCCTCTGCCAAGGCTTCCCGCTCCGCTGCCGCAAGCGCCGGCGCGGGCTTCCCCTCCAGTTTGGCGATGGTTTCGCGGAGCGCAAAAAGCCGCTCGCGCGCCAGGGCGTGCTGCGCCATGGCGTTCTCCAATCCGTATTGTTCCTGTTATGTTCTTATAGATTCCAGAGAGCTAATGAAGAGTCAACGGCCATTTTCTATGAATTTATTCCTGCCTTTGATTCCGCACTCGAAAATCGGCGATAAAGGTTCTATATGGGCCCGCAAAGGAAGGAATATTCATGGCCCGCATAGACCAGAGCGATGATTGGCGGGACCGCCATGCGCCGACGATCAGCACCTTCGAGTCGCTGGCCATGGAGGCCTATAGCCATCTGCCGGATGAGTTTCGCCAGCTGACGACCAACCTTACGATCGAGATCGAAGATTTCCCCGATGACGATGTTTTCGAGGACATGGCGCTGGAAACCCCTTTCGATCTTCTCGGTCTTTTCGAGGGCAGGGGTATTTCCGAACGTTTCACGCTGGAAACCGGCGAGATGCCGAACCGCATCCGCCTCTACCGGCGCCCCATTCTCGATTACTGGGCCGAGAACGACGAGACGCTCGGCGATATCATCACCCACGTCCTGATCCACGAGATCGGCCACCATTTCGGGCTGAGCGACGACGATATGGAGCGGATCGAGGCAAGCGCCGAGGAAGCCGCCGAGCGCTAGCGCATCGGCCCCAAAATCGGAATCGATTTTCGGATAGCACGATGCGTAGATTCAAACTGTTACAGCGTCCTTTGCGCGTCTGAAGACGCGCGGCGCTGTAATACATGTCGCCCGGAAAGTGTGCAGCGGTTCCGGGATAACGACGTGCACAAACAAAGAGCTGAAGCCGTGCTTCCGGCAGGACGCGTTATTGCTCGGAGAGCTTTATCTCGGGATGGTAATCCTTGCCTTCGACCGTCTTGACGACGGCCTGGCCGCACTGCATCGCGCCGGTTGCGGCATTGAAGGCATAGGTCGGCGAGCCCTCCAGCGACCAGCCCTTGTTGAGGGCGGCGGTGACCTTGTGGCAGAAGGAAGCATCGTCGGGACCGGTCAGGAAGCGGTAGAGTTTCATCAGGCGGGCTTTCTTGCAGAAATCAGGCGAGCTTTATGAACCAGAGCTTCGGCTTGGACAAGATGCAGCCGCTCGATCATCCGCCCGCCTGAATTGATGACATTCAGCCCCTGGGAAGCCGGATCGGCAAAGGCAGCGATGATCGCCTCCGCCTCCGCAATCGCTGCCGGATCCGGGCCGAAATGCCGATTGGCGGCCTCGATCTGGGTCGGATGGATCAGCATCTTGCCGGCAAAACCCATGGCCCGGCCCTGCAGGCATTCGGCATCGAACCCCTGCTCGTCCCTGAAGTCGTTGAAGACGCTGTCGATCGCATCGAGCCCGTAGGCGCTGACCGCCAGGACGACCTGCATCAGCCACGGCACGAGATAGGTTCGTCCCGGCTGCGGCAGGACGCCTGTTTCCTTGCGCAGATCATTGAGCCCGACGACGAGGCAATCGAGCCGCGAGCCCGGCGTGCGGCCGGATTCGGCGATCGCTCCAGCATTCAGCACGCCGCGCGGCGTCTCGATCATCGCCCAGATGCGCAGTTCCTCCGGCGCATCTGAATCGGCGAGCAGATCGCCCATATCGGTGATATCCCGAGGTCCGTCGACCTTGGGAAGCAGAACGGCGTCGGGCAAAAGCGCCTTGACCAGATCCAGGTCCGCCGGCCCGAATTCGGATGACAAAGAATTGATGCGGATGATCCTCTCCCTGCCCTCAAGCGGCGGGCCGGCAAAAAAGGCGCGCAGATTTTCCCGCGCTTGCCCCTTCTTCTCGGGCGAGACGGAATCCTCCAGATCGAAAATAACCGTATCGCAATCAAGCGAATGGCTTTTTTCGAGCGCCCGGAGATTAATGGAGGGCACGCTCAGCACCGAGCGGCGCAGATTTAACGAACGGCGAGGGATGGTTTGGCTCATCGATCATTAGTGCCAAGCTTCGCAAAGCCCGGCAAGACAACAAAAAGCCATGCTTGCCTTGCAGAGAGGAAAAAGAAGGACCACATTCCTTTCCGAAGAAAGGTCTAAAACCCATGCAGAACATTCGCTCCATCTTCTTCATGCTTGCCGGCGCCACCGTTTTCGTGGCCATGCTGCTTTTCACCTTCTCGGTGACGCTTGCCGTCGGCGGTATCCTGACCGTGCTGATGGTCGGACGTGCGCTATCGATGAAGATGAAGCCCGCTCCGGTGCGCGCCAAGGCAAACAATGGCCAACGCGAAATGCGCATCTGGAACGACGGCCGCGGCACGATCATCGATCTCTGAACGGCTCACGCTTAAAAAACCTGACTGACACTGTCGCATCATGCTTCCATCATACGTCTTAGAAGCAGCCGAGCATTCTGCCGGCGCTTCAAAACGAATGGAGGAAGAGCATGGATGCGACGGAAAACAATCCGGTCAAGATGCCGCCGGTCAAGAATGGCCTGCTGCCCTATCTGACGGTCGGCGGTGCTGTGAAAGCCGCGGAATTCTACAAAAAAGCTTTCGGCGCCGAAGAAGCCTATATCGTACCGGTCGACGAGAGTGGCCGGACGATGCATGTGCATCTCTACATCAACGGCAGCTCCCTCATGCTGTCGGATGCCTATCCCGAATACGGCCATCCCTTCAAAGGCCATGAAGGCTTCGCTATCCAGCTGGTTATCGACGATATCGATTTCTGGTGGGATCGCGCCGTCGCTGCCGGCGCCGAAGTCGTCATGCCGGTCGAACTGATGTTCTGGGGCGACCGCTACGGCCAGCTTCGCGACCCGTTCGGTGTCGTCTGGGGCCTGAACGCACCGACCAAGTAACGGCACATACGCAGAGGGCAGGCCGCGCGAAACGTCGCGTGGCTGCCTTTTCCAAAGATTCTCCTTCATTTCGGCGGAAAACTGGACTAGATGCAAATTCAGAAAGTAGATTTGCTGAAATGGAGCATGGGTCATGGATAAATTCGTGAAGCTCACGGGCGTTGCTGCGCCACTGCCGGTCGTCAACATCGACACCGACATGATCATTCCGAAGGATTATCTGAAGACCATCAAGCGCACTGGCCTCGGCACCGGCCTTTTCGCTGAAGCCCGTTATAATGAAGACGGCTCCGAAAATCCGGATTTCGTGCTGAACAAGCCGGCCTATCGCGACGCCAAAATCCTGGTCGCCGGCGACAATTTCGGCTGCGGTTCCTCGCGCGAGCACGCTCCCTGGGCATTGCTCGATTTCGGCATCCGCTGCGTGATCTCCACCAGCTTCGCCGATATTTTCTACAACAACTGTTTCAAGAACGGCATCCTGCCGATCAAGGTCAGCCAGGAAAATCTCGACAAGCTGATGGACGACGCCTCGCGCGGCTCCAACGCCATCCTGACCGTCGACCTTGAGAATCTCGAGATCACCGGTCCCGATGGCGGCTCGATCAAGTTCGATCTCGACGAGTTCAAGCGCCACTGCCTGCTGAACGGCCTCGACGACATCGGCCTGACGCTGGAAAAGGGCAAGGCGATCGACAGCTTCGAAAAGAAGAACGCCGCTTCGCACCCCTGGGCTGCTTAAGCCATCCAACTGGTGATCGATCAAGCCGGGCCTTCGCCCGGCTTTTTCTTTGATATCAGGTCAGAGAAACTTCTCTTTCCAGAGCCGCAGCTTTTCGAGCGATACGCCGATGCCGCCGCAGACTTCGATCAGCGGATTGTCAAAGCGGGCAAACAGCTCGGCATGCACATCGGCAACGGCAAGTGCTGCACCGCAGGCCGGCTCGACCAGAATGCGCTGCGCATCGGCAAATTTCAGACAGGCGGCAACCGCATCGGCGTCGCTGACGAGAACACTTTCGATCGGATGCTGTTTCGGCAAGTCGAAGACATGCTGCGCCACCTGCCGCGCGCCGAGCGACGTGGCAATCGAGGTGATGGCGGGCAGGGTGATACGTTCATTCGCCTTGAGGCTGGCGTTCAGCGAGGCCGCCCCTTCGGTTTCGACGGCAATGACAGGCACATCGGCAAGCCCATTGCGCTTCAACCCCTCGACAATACCGGCAAGCAGCCCGCCGCCGCCGACGCTGGTGACGACGCAATCGAATTTTGCACCCTTCGCCACCACCTCGTCGATCAGCGTCGCATGACCATCCCACAGAAGCGGATGGTCGAAGGGATGCACATAACTCGCCTTGCGGCTCTCCGCGAGTTCGACGGCATGGGCATTGGCTTCGTCGAAAACCGACCCGTGGACGAGGACATTGGCGCCCGTTGCGGCGATCGTCTGCCGGACATCGGCCGCCGTCGTTTCCGGCACGACGATGGTGACCGGCACGCCGAGCGCCCGGCCGGCATAGGCCGCGGCAATACCGGCATTGCCGCCGGACGCACAGAAGATCTCGCGCGCGCCATTTTCCACTGCGTGCTGGCAAAGCCGGCCGACGCCGCGCAGCTTGAAGCTGCCGGAAGGCTGCAGCGCATCGAGCTTCAGCCAGAGCCGCTTGCCGCTGGCGCTGTAGTCAGGCGCTGTCTGAACCAATGGCGTATCGAGATGGAGCGGTGCTAAAGGCATGGGAAACATCCGGGGACATGGAAGGTAAGATGCCGTTCTAGCCTGTTTGCAAGCGCAGGAGCAATCATCACGACCGAAACCGAAGCGTACCGATTCACTGCTTCTCTCGCTTGAAATGCCCATTTCCGGGGTCTAAGAAACCGCAACTTGTTTTTCCAGGAGGGTTTCATGACTGTGCGCAATCTTTTCCTGCTGCCGGGTGACGGCATCGGTCCCGAGGCGATGGGCGAGGTCCGCAAGATCATCGCCTATATGAACGAGGCGATGGGTGCCGGTTTCGTCACCGACGAAGGCCTTGTCGGCGGCTCCGCCTATGATGCGCATGGCGCGGCGATCTCCGAAGCCGATATGGTAAAGGCGCTTGCCGCCGATGCCGTTCTCTTCGGCGCCGTCGGCGGTCCGAAATGGGATAGCGTTCCTTACGAAGTGCGCCCGGAAGCCGGCCTGTTGCGGCTGCGCAAGGACCTTCAGCTGTTTGCCAACCTGCGTCCCGCCATCTGCTATCCGGCCCTTGCCTCGGCCTCATCTCTGAAGCCGGAACTGGTCGAAGGTCTCGACATCCTGATCATCCGCGAACTGACCGGCGGCGTCTATTTCGGCGAGCCGAAGGAGATCATCGATCTCGGCAACGGCCAGAAGCGCGGTATCGACACCCAAGTCTACGACACCTACGAGATCGAGCGCATTGCCGGCGTCGCCTTCGAAATGGCCCGCACCCGGCAGAACCGCGTCTGCTCCATGGAAAAGCGCAACGTCATGAAGTCGGGCGTGCTCTGGAACCAGGTGGTGACCGAGACGCACAAGGCGAAATATTCCGACGTCCAGCTCGAACATATGCTGGCCGATGCCGGCGGCATGCAGCTGGTGCGTCAGCCCAAGCAGTTCGACGTCATTGTCACCGACAATCTCTTCGGCGACATGCTCTCCGATGTCGCCGCCATGCTGACAGGCTCGCTCGGCATGCTGCCGTCGGCCTCGCTCGGCGCGCCTGACGGCAAGACCGGCAAGCGCAAGGCGCTCTACGAGCCGGTGCACGGCTCGGCCCCCGACATCGCCGGCAAGGGCATCGCCAACCCGATCGCCATGATCGCCTCCTTCGCCATGTGCCTGCGTTACTCCTTCAATCTGGTGAAGGAAGCCGACGACCTGGAAAAGGCGATCGCCAACGTGCTCGACAAGGGCATCCGCACCGGCGACATCATGGCCGATGGCGCGAGGCAGGTCGGCACCGTCGAGATGGGCGATGCGATCCTTGCCGAGTTCAAGACGCTGTCAGCCTGATATATTTCACGTGAAACATGGGCCCTCCGCATGACATGCGGAGGGCTGTTTATGCGGGGAGCGCGAGCCGCAACCCGCTCGGTCGATTTCTCCGAAACGGACTATTCTCGGCCGCAATCTCGTGTATTTTTGCGCCGGATTTCAGCGAGCGCCTATCCCGGTAATAAGCGCGCCCTCGACGCGTCTTTCGGGCGCGCGGCGCTCAAGGGCGAATTCGAACGGACGATGGCAATGCGGGCATTTTGGGCTTCCCTGGACAGGCGCTGGCGCCGGAGCGGCGTCGGCATGCCGCCATTGCGTTGGAAGGCCTGCCTCTTCATCACGCTCAATGCCGTGATCCTCTCCATGCTGCTCTTCGATGCACCGATCGGCGCCAGCGAAGTTCCCGCACCGGTGAAGCACCTCGGCGAGATGATGACCGGTTTCGGCGATTCCGCCTGGCTGATCTTTACCAGCATCCTGCTGTTCTTTCAGGGCAGGGCGGGCTACAAGCTGGTGAAGACGGCGCGCTCCAAGGCGCAGGCGCTCTATGTCAGCTGGATCGGCGCCTATCTCTTTGCCACCGTCGTCTTCTCCGGGCTTCTCGCCAATCTGCTGAAACGGGCGATCGGCAGGGCCCGTCCCGACCATTTTTACGACTACGGCATGTTTTCCTTCACGCCCTTTTCAGGCCATGCCGCTTTCGAAAGTTTCCCCTCCGGCCATTCCACCACGGTCGGGGCCTTCTTCGCCGCCTTTGCCCTGTTGTTTCCGCGCTACCGCGTTCTCTTCATCGCCGGCGCCATCTGGCTCGGCATGACGCGCGTCATGGTCGGCGCCCACTATCCGAGCGACGTCATTGCCGGCCTTGCCTTCGGCGGCTGGTTTTCGCTGCTGACGGCGATCGTCTTTGCCCGCTGCGGCTTGCTCTTCAAACTGGGGCCGGATGGCTGGCCGATTGCGAAACACTTCTTCCCCGACATGAAAAAGCCCGGCGCCTTGT
The DNA here is from genome assembly GCF_019793435.1 of Rhizobium redzepovicii. Lineage (GTDB taxonomy): Bacteria > Pseudomonadota > Alphaproteobacteria > Rhizobiales > Rhizobiaceae > Rhizobium > Rhizobium redzepovicii. Next base: position 253,201 of record NZ_JAILYH010000005.1, read on the forward strand.
AAGCGCCGGGCCATTTACCTCAAGCGCTGAAGCGCCGCTCAGTCCATAGCGTGGATATCTCTGTTCTTCGTTTCCGGCAGGAAGATCAGGCCGATCACCAGGGTGATCGACGCAAAGACGATCGGGTACCAGAGACCGTAATAGATATCGCCCGCGGCAGCGCTCATCGCGAAGGCCGTCGCCGGCAGCAGGCCGCCGAACCAGCCGTTGCCGATGTGATAGGGCAGCGACATGCCGGTATAGCGAATGCGGGTCGGGAAAAGCTCGACCAGCAGAGCGGCGATCGGGCCATAGACCATCGTTACATAGAGGACGAGCACGAACAGGATCGCAATCGTGCCGATCCAGTTGACGCGGGCGGGATCGGCGGTCATGGCGAAAGCGCCGCCATTGGCGACGTTATAGACCGCCATGTCGGTGACGCCATTGGCCTCATCCGCCGTCAGCAGCTTGGTCTCGACCAGCTTGGCCGCCGGCATGGTTTCCTTCTCGCCGGCACGCACGGTATCGGCATTCAGCGACAGTTCCGGATTGGCTGCGATGAAAGCATCGAGCTTGGCATCCGGCACCTTGGCGGCGCCGCGCTTCAGCGGATAGCCGGCATCGTGGAGCGCGATATTGACGCCCTTTTCGAAAGCCGCGGTCATGCCCTTGGCCTTGTCGCCGGCGGCAACGACGTCGAAGCTCGGGATCGTCTCGTTGCCGACCTTTACCGTTGCCGGCTGACCGGCGGGACCGGACACGACATCATAAGGCACCGAGTTCTTTGTCAGGAACGCCGTCGCCACGTCGCAGGAGCTGGTGAACTTCGACGTGCCGGTCGGATTGAACTGGAATTTGCAATCCGCCGGATCGGCCGTAACCGTTGCCCGGATCGAGGCCTGTGCTTCGGCAAGCGCCGGGTTGGCCGTCCAGGTCATCGCCTTGAACAGCGGATTATACGTTACCGCCGCGATGAGAAGGCCTGCCATGATGATCGGCTTGCGACCGATCTTATCGGAGAGACCGCCGAAGATGACGAAGAACGGCGTGGCGAGGAAGAGCGCGATGGCGACCATGATGTTGGCCGACTGCAGGTCTACCTTCAGCACGTTCTGCAGGAAGAACAATGCATAGAACTGGCCGCCGTACCAGACGACCGCCTGGCCCATGGTGGCGCCGAGAAGCGCGATGATCGCAATCTTGGCGTTTCTCCATGTCCCGAAGGCTTCGGTCAGCGGCGCCTTGGAGCCCTTGCCTTCCGCCTTCATGCGCTGGAACGCGGGTGATTCGTTCATCTTCAGGCGGATCCAGACGGAAATGCCGAGCAGGACGACCGAGACCAGGAACGGAATGCGCCAGCCCCAGGCAGCAAATTGAGCCGCACCCATCAGATATTGAACCAGAACGATGACGATCAGCGACAGGAACAGGCCGAGCGTCGCCGTCGTCTGGATCCATGAGGTGAAGTAGCCGCGGCGCCCGTTCGGCGCGTGTTCGGCGACATAGGTTGCCGCACCGCCATATTCACCGCCCAGCGCCAGACCCTGGAGCAGGCGCAGTGCGATCAGGATGATCGGGGCTGCGATGCCGATGGTGGCGGCACCCGGCAGGATGCCGACGAGGAAGGTCGACAGACCCATGATCATGATCGTCACCAGGAAGGTGTACTTCCGGCCGACCAGATCGCCGAGACGGCCGAATACCAGCGCGCCGAACGGGCGCACCAGGAAGCCGGCGGCAAAGGCAAGCAGCGTGAAGATGTTGCGCGTCGCCTCGGGATATTGGGTGAAATAGGTCGCGCCGATATAGGTGGCGAGCGAACCGTAGAGATAGAAATCATACCATTCGAAAACGGTGCCGAGCGAAGAAGCGAAGATCACCTTCTTCTCTTCGCCGGTCATCGGACCGGCCTTCGCGCCGTCGATGCTTGCGACATTTGCCATTGTCTGTCCTCCACAGAGTGATGAGCACGCGCGCGACCTACTCTCCTCAAAGCAGACCCCTGGCCGCGACACGCCTGACGAGAGTGTGCCAGAAACGGCAGATCAAAAAGAGAGATGCTTTGGGATTATGACTTTAGTCTAATGGCAACGCGCTTGGCAGGCAGCCGAGTCGTCAGCCGGCCTGGTTACGCTCTCAGCGCCTGCGCCGGCGATTGCCGGTAGGCGAGCACCGCCGGCAGCGCGGCCAAAATTGTCGCGAAGACGAGCAGCACCGCCGCAAGCCCGGCGTCTTCACGGGCGAAACCGACCGGCATGGCGATCCCGCTCGTCTGAGAGAACATGCCAGACAAGGTCAGCGCCGCAGCGTAACCGAACGTGAAACCGAGCCCGATGCCGACGGCCACCAGGAAGAAGAATTCCAGCCAGACGATGCCGAAAATCGCGCCGCGCGGGGCGCCGAAAGCCCGCAGCGCGCCGATCTGGCGCCGGCGTTGGCCGATATGGATGACCGTGACCAGCACCAGCGAGGCGGCGACGAGCGCTTGCGCGCCGGCGGCGACCGCAACAAGGATCTGTTTGGCGTCGCCGAGCGTGCCGTAGAGATTGGTCAGCACCTCGCCGGGGAAAACGGCGACGGTATTGCCGCTGCGATACTCCTGCCGCAGCTTATAGGCGTCGGCTATCGTCTTCGGCTTGACGAGGATGGCGGGAAGGCCGGGAGCATCCGCAGCCCACTTCTCGTCGATCACGGCATCCGGGTCGATTTCGCCGTGATGCTCATGTACATCGTGACCGGCGCCTTCATGCTCATGATCGTGTCCAGCCTCGCCTTCATGCTCTTCCGCCCCCAGACCATGGATATGCCAGACGGCCTGGATCGGAACCAGAATGGCCCGGTCCCAGGCCGTGCCGGTCGGCCGCAAGCGGCCGGCGACGTGATAGACGAGTTCGGTGTGGGTCTCGCCGCCTTCTTCCGCCACGCCATGCATCGGCTTGATCTCGGCCCCGAGCGGTAACTTGACCGCAGAGCCGATCACCGCTTCTCCCTCGCGGGCGAAAATCCTGCCCTCGGCAAAGCCGCCAGACAGGTTCTCCGCCAACGTCACCGTCGTGCCGACGATCGGATAGCCGGAGAAGGAATCACCGAAGCCGATCGGCGCCGCCCAGTCGACGCGGGGATCGGCGGCAAGCCTGGCCAGCACATCGCCCGGCATCAGCGGCAAAGGCGAGGGCTGCAGGAAAACGGAGGACAGCACGAGCTGCGTCTCGCTGCCGCCGGCGCCGATGACGAGATCGAACTTGTCGGCAGCGCGTGCGCTGCCGAGACGAAGCGCCCGCTCCTGCAGCACGACGCAAACGCCGAGCGCGGTCGCAAGCGCCACCAGCAGCACGACCACCAGCGACCCCGCCCAGAGGCGGCGAAGATCGGAAAAGATGAAACGGATCATATAGCCTCTCCCGCCGTTGCCGCGGAATCGTTGCTGACCCGGCCGGAACCGAAGGTGATACGCCGGTCGAGGCGGCCGGCAAGGCGCTGATCGTGTGAAACGACGATCAGCGTGCTGCCTTCGGCAAAGGCGAGATCGAGGATGAGATCGCCGACAGCCTCGCCGCTTTCGGCATCGAGGCTTGCCGTCGGTTCGTCGGCAATGATGACGCCGGGCTTGCGCAGCAGCGCCCGGCCGATCGCCACGCGCTGCATCTCGCCGCGCGACATGGTTTCGATCTTCTGGCCGGGGCGGGAAAGACCGACCGTGCTCAAAAGCGCATGCGCCCGCTCAATGACATCAGCCGTGGCGACACCCGCAAGCCGCGCCGGTAAAAGCACGTTCTCCAGCGCCGACAGGCCGGGAAAGAGATGAAATTCCTGCATGACCAGGCCGATATTGGCGGCACGGAACCGGTCGCGCCGGCTTTCGGAAAAACCAGCAATATCCTCGCCGTTCCAACGGATGCGGCCCTGGCGCGTCCGTTCCAGCCCGGCAACGATATTGACGAAAGTGCTCTTGCCGGATCCGGACGCGCCTGTAATGGCAACCCTGCTGCCGGCATCGATCGACAGGCTAGTGATTGCCAGCGCCGACGAGGACAGGCCTGGGAAGGTGACATCTAGGTTTTCGATATTGAGAGCGAGCATATCGGTTCAGACGGCGGAATATTCGGCCCGGCGGATCCGCAGCAGGCTGACGAAGCCGGTGTCCGGGTCCGTCCAGGAGCCATATTCCAGCATGCCGCGCACTTCGATCGTCTGGCGCGGCTGCACGAAGGTCTGTTTCTCCCCGAGATAGACGACGACGATATTATCCGGCCAGTCCGCATCCGAGGAGCAGAAGGGGCAGAGCGACATCGGCATCTCGGTGAGCACAAAGAACTGAGCCTCGGCCTTCAGGGGCGGCGCCATGAAACCTTTCATGCTGATTTCCTGCCCGGCAAGGCGCTTCACCTTGTCGGAAAATTCAAGGCCGAGCACGCCGAACTTGCCATAAAGCTCATCGAAACTGATCACGGAACCTGCTGCAAAACTCGGGCGAGCAACAGCGGCGAAAGCCAGCGTGCCGATGGCGCCGATCAGGCCGCGGCGGCTGAGATGCAGCGAAGGGAGCTTTTCCATGGCGATCTCCAAGAATTAAATCCCGGCCGCTGAACGGCCGGGACCATGATCGACGAAACAGGCAAAGCCGGCAAGCGACTGCCGGATCGGCCTCAGATCAATTCGTCTGCTTGGCGCCGAGAGCGAAGGTGTCGGCGAGCACGCGATAGACGTCGCTCTGTTCCATATAGCCATGGAACTCTTCAGAACCCGGACCGGCCGACTGCAGGACGACGTCGTCGACCGCATGGACGCCGCTGTCGCCGGTCTTCGGAATATTGCCCTGCACGAAGACCGCGCCGGGAACATCCTTGTACTGCTCGTTGGCGACATATTCCTTCTTTTCGTTCTGGACAGCCGGAACGAACGGACCATCGAGCTTCGGACGGAAGGTCTCGTAGTGGTCAGGGCCGTTGTTGGCGCTCAGGAACAGGCGACGGCTGACGTCGATCTTGTCAGGGTAACCGTCGCCGTTTTCGTCCTTGTAGTTCGGGAAGCCGGCTTCCGCATAGGTGCCGACCTTTTCGCGCATTTCGGTGCCGGGCTTGTCGTCATCGACGGTGCCGATGATCGATACACCGTGGGTGTGGTCGCCGGTGACGACGATCAGCGTGTCCGGATGGGCCTTCTGGAATTCGCGGGCAACGCCGATGGCCTGGTCGAATTCGATGGTTTCGAAGACGGCGCGATCCCAATCGAGCGGATGCGACATCTTGTCGATCGAGGAACCCTCGACCATCAGGAAGAAACCGTCCGGATTCTTGGAGAGGCGGTCGAGCGCAACCTTGGTCATGGCGACGAGACCCGGCTGGTTCGGGAACTTGTCGACGGTGCCCTTCTTCAGGAACTCGCGATCGAGCGTGACGTCCATATTGCCGGTGTGGAAGAGACCGAGGAGATTGCCTTCGGCCGATGCATTGGCGGCGAGCTCGTTCTTGTCGGTCGCAAGCTTGTAGCCGGCATCCTGGAACAGCTTAATGTAGTCCTGGTTGTCCTTGCGCTTGGAACCGGCGACCTCTTTGCCGAGGAAATAGGCCGAGCCGCCGCCGAGCAGGACTTCCGGCTTGACGTCGAGCAGCATGCCGACGACATCGGCCTTGTCGTTGCGGTTGCGGGTATGGGAAACGACGGCAGCCGGCGTCGCGTCTTCGACTTCGGCGGTTGCGACGATGCCGATCGACTTCTTCGTCGTGCGGCGAACAGCTTCCGCGAAGGTTTCGACGCGCGGGTCATCGAGCGAGGCCGGGGTGCGGTCCGCGTAGACGCCGAGCGCGTTGACGGCGGTCTTGTGGCCCGTCATGTAGGCCGACATGGTATTGGCGGAGTCCGTGGAGACGGCATTCGTCGAGGAGGTGCCGATGAAAGCCATGCGATCGAGATCGTCCATGTTCAGGCGGCCGTTCGCCTTGCCCTCGGTCATGCCCTTCGACATGATGCGGGCAGCGGTGCGATGCGCGACGGAAAGACCGTCGCCGAGCAGGAAGATGATGTTCTTGGCCTTCGGCTGGGCCGCGGTTTCGTAAACATTCCAGGTGACGGACTTCGTTTCGTCGCCGGCAGCAACCTCGACCTTGTAGGCGCCGGGAGCGGAGATCTTCAGGCCGCGCAGCAGCAGAGCGGAACCGAGAGCCTTATCCTCTTTGCCCTTTTCCAGTTCGACGAACTGCGCCTCGCCGCCGAGGACGGTCTTGTAGTCCTGGCCGTTGACCGTGATCTTCACGTCTTCGGGCTTGACCTGCTTGTTGAGTTCGACCTTGAAATCGAACGGCGAACCGGCAAGAATCGTGGCGCGATCGAGCGGATAGACCGTTGTCGCCTGAGCCGCGCCCGCAAGCATGGTGGTGGCCGCAAAGGCGGCAAGAAGCGTACGCATGGAAAACCCCCGTTTTCGTTGCAGTCATTAAATAACCGAGCCGGGATACCTCCCGGGGATGACAGCGGCATGACAAAACGCCGCAGCGTCGTGGCTGCCGCTTTCGCCTGCAGGCTCCGAGCGCAAAAACCTTGACTCCTGTGGAAAACCTTCTAAGAGCAACAGCGGAAAAGGAATCTCCATGGTTCGCGACGAACACGCCATTGCTGACCGCAATGACCGGGCACGGGTTGCCGGGGTGGATATTGCCGTTCCGGTTTCTGCCAAAACCAAGGCCAAAACGACGACGAAAACCGTCTGACGTCTCTGGCCTGCCGCTCTCTCCCCGGCTCGGCTGGGGACAGGAAGACGCGATCCGTCGCGCCTTTCCCCTCACCGGACAAGAGGAGAGAAGAGAAAGAGAGCTTGAGAAATGGGTTTCAAAGTAGCAATTGCGGGAGCAACCGGAAATGTCGGCCGGGAGATGCTCAACATTCTCTCCGAACGCGGCTTCCCCGCCGATGAGGTCGTGGCGCTCGCCTCCGCGCGTTCGCAGGGCACCGAGGTTTCCTATGGTGACCGGACGCTGAAGGTTTCCAATCTGGAGAATTACGATTTCTCCGACACCGATATCTGCCTGATGTCGGCCGGCGGCGAAATCTCCAAGAAGTTTTCGCCGAAGATCGGTCAGCAGGGCTGCATCGTCATCGACAATTCCTCGGCCTGGCGTTACGACGCCGACGTGCCGCTGATCGTGCCGGAAGTGAACCCGGACGCCATCAGCCAGTTCACCAAGCGCAACATCATCGCCAACCCGAATTGCTCGACCGCCCAGCTGGTGGTTGCGCTGAAGCCGCTGCATGACTTCGCCAAGATCAAGCGTGTCGTCATCTCGACCTACCAATCGGTCTCCGGCGCCGGCAAGGACGGCATGGACGAGCTCTTCAATCAGACGCGCGCCGTCTTCGTCGCCGATCCGATCGAGAACAAGAAGTTCACCAAGCGTATCGCCTTCAACGTCATCCCGCACATCGACGTCTTCATGGAAGACGGCTACACCAAGGAAGAGTGGAAGGTGCTGGCCGAGACTAAGAAGATGCTCGACCCGAAGATCAAGGTGACCTGCACGGCAGTGCGCGTGCCTGTCTTCATCGGCCATTCGGAATCCGTCAACATCGAGTTCGAAAACGAGATCACCGCCGACCAGGCCCGCGATATCCTGCGCGATGCACCAGGCTGCCTCGTCATCGACAAGCGTGAGGACGGCGGCTACATCACGCCTTATGAATCCGCCGGCGAGGACGCGACCTACATCTCGCGCATCCGCGAGGACGCGACGGTCGAAAACGGCCTCAACATCTGGGTGGTCTCCGACAACCTGCGCAAGGGCGCCGCATTGAACGCCATTCAGATCGCCGAGCTGCTGGTCAATCGCGGCCTCGTCAAGCCGCGCAAGCAGGCCGCCTGATACGATTTGTAAACCATAAGATGTTAAAGCCCTGCTCGGTGAGCGGGGCTTTTCCGGGGCAAATCAACTGTATAAGCGCTCGCTAAAAGGTGATCGTGACAAAATCGTGAGTGGCTGGCATTCTCTTGCCCGCCTAAAAACTATGCAGATCGAGAGCGGGGTTTCTCAATGCGCATGAAAAAGTTGTTTCTGGCGGCCGCTGCGGCAATGGGCGTCCTCCATGCGGTACCGGCGTTCGCGCAAGGACCGCAATGCGGCAATACCAGCGCCGGCTTCGAGGCCTGGGTTGCCGATTTCAAGCAGACGGCAGCAGCCAATGGCGTCAGCCAGGCGGTTCTGAGCCGCGCCTTTGCCAACGTCAATTACAACAAACCGACGATCGCCGCCGACCGCGGCCAGAAGAGCTTCAAACTCTCCTTCGACGCCTTCATGCAGAAGCGCGGCGGTGCCGCCGTCATCTCCCGCGGCCGCAGCATGAAAGCCGCCAACCAGGCGCTTTTTGCCTCGATCGAGCGCCGTTTCGGCGTTCCGGCCGGCCCGCTAATCGCCATCTGGGGCATGGAGACCGGTTTTGGCAGCTATATGGGCAACCAGCACACGCTGTCGGCCGTTTCGACGCTCGCCTATGACTGCCGCCGTTCGGACTATTTCACCGACCAGCTCTATGCCGCGCTCCAGCTCGTCTCCGAGGGTTATCTGAGCCCGCAGGCCAAGGGTGCTGCCCACGGTGAAATCGGCCAGACGCAGTTTCTGCCGCGCAATGTCGTGCGCTTCGGCGCCGACGGCGATGGCGATGGCCGAGTTGACATGGTCGGTTCGCGTGCCGATGCACTGGCCTCGACGGCGAATTTCCTCAAGGGCCATGGCTGGCGCGCCGGCGCCGGCTATCAGCCCGGAGAGCCGAATTTCGTCGCCATCCAGGGCTGGAACGCCGCCAGCGTCTATCAGCAGGCAATCGCTTATATCGGCCAGCAGATCGACGGCAAATAGGTCTTCTTCGACAACGATACCCGAAAACGCCGCTGGGACATGCGGCGTTTTTTATATGCGGGAATCAAAGCCGCCGCCGGAGGCCGTCTTGCGGCGCTCCTCCTGCGCCGGGACGATTGGCCCCGAAACGACACAATTGCGGCCGGAGGCCTTGGCGGCGTAGAGCGAGAGATCGGCGCGTTTGACCAGATCCTCGAAGTTCCGGTTGGCGGCTTCATTTGCCCGGCCGGCACATCCGAAACTTGCCGTCACCCTGAGAACCTCGCCACTCTCCAAGGGGATTTCCGCCGCCTCGATCGCCAGCCGCACGCGCTCGGCAACGATTGCCGCATCGTCGGGCGTCGAATCCGGCAGGAGCGCCAGGAACTCCTCGCCGCCATGACGGACCAGCAGATCGAAGGAACGGAAATTCGCGCGCGCGACGCCCGCGACATGCCGGAGCACGGCATCGCCAGCGTCATGGCCGTTGATATCGTTGATCTTCTTGAAATGATCGAGGTCGAAGAGCACGACGGAAATCCAGCGTGATCCGTGCTCGGCCTGCGTGAGAAGCGCCGATGCGGCAAACTCGAAGCCGCGCCTGTTGTAAAGGCCGGTCAGGAGATCGGTCTGGGCCGCGTTGCGCAACTCGCCGACCAGCGTCTCCCGGTCCCGCGTCAGCCGATCGATCAGGCGCAGACCCCTTGCCGCCAGCATCATCACCAAGGTCGCGAGGATGAGCAAGCCGGCGCACAGCGCCAGGATCCGCGTCAGGTGTATATGCGAACGCGTCGAAAAGTTTTCGCCGGTCTCGTGAATATCTCTCGCCGCCTCGATCATTTTCTGTTGCAGGAAAGTCATGCGTTCGCTCTGCGCAGCCGCCCAGACGTCGCGCACCTCAGGCGTCGGCCGCGATCCGGCGAGAATGGCGTCGGTGATCGCATTCGCCTTCACCTGGTCGCGGCGACCGAGATAGGCAACAATGTCGCGTACGATCGGCGCCGCCGAATGGAAGACCATGTGATCCATGCCCTCGCCGATCATGACCTTGCCCTGCACGAACAGCTCCACCGGAAATCTGGCGGACACGCCCTGGTCAAGGTAACGGCTGCCAATGCCGGTGATCAGCCTCTCCCCATAATAGGTCAGCATGATGCCCATCAGCTGGTTGGATTTCTCCAGCAGCACCGGGTCGCTGATCAAGGGTGAAAGCGCATCGACGACGGCAAGCTGCTTGAGAGCTGCGTACCAGTAGATCGACCCGGGATCGCTGCCGACATAACGGCCCTGGTCGACGGCGCCGCGCGCGGCGACGATGCGGCTGTAGGCAAGGCTGAGAATCGACAATTCTTCCGCAAGCCCTTCATCGAGCGTATCGCGGGAAGGCAGGCTGGCATAGAAGGCAAGGCGCTCGTCATCGAGCGTTGCCCGGCTTTTCTGCATATCAGCGGCAGTTTTGCTGCTCGGATGCGCGAGATAAATGCGAGTGGCACCGATTTCGCTCAGGATCTCCGTGGCGGCGATCGACCCGCCACGGGCAAGAACGTCGGCGAACTGCCGGTCTTTCTCGAGATCCCTGTATTGGTTGACTGAAGCCCGTATGACGACGACGCCTTCAATGAGCATGAAGACGAAGGGCAGCATGATGGCGGCCAGGATAACCCTTTTGATGGTCTCGAACTTCATCGCCAATCGCCACGGTACTCAAAACGTCGGTCGTGCGCGACCAATTGACGCCAATCTTAGCAGCAATTCTTAATAAACTGATAAAGCGGCAGATCCCTAGATTTGGGGACGAATGAAGTCACGTGTCTCGGCGTCCATCACCCAGAGTTCGCCGGTCGAAATATCGAACCACGCGCCATGGAGATGCATTTTTCCCGCTTCCTCGAGTGCCTTGATGTCGGGAAAGCTTCTGAGATTTTCGATCGAATTGCGGATCGAGACACGCTCCAGCGCCGTCTGCCGCTCTGCGGCCGTCATCACGTCATTACTCTGGATCTGCTCGGCAGCGGGCTTGACCAGCGACATCCAGCGGCCGATAAAATCGCCCGGCGACAGCGGCTCGGCATTGGGATCGAGCGCGGCGCGGATGCCGCCGCAGCGGCCGTGGCCCATCACGACGATATCCGAGACCTTCAGCGCCTGCACCGCAAATTCGAGCGCGGCCGACGTCGAATGGAAATGGCCGTCCGGCTCGTAGGGCGGCACCATGTTGGCGACGTTGCGGATAACGAAGAGCTCACCCGGGCCGGCATCGAAGATCAGCTCCGGTGCGGCACGTGAATCCGAACAGGCAATGACCAGCGTGCTCGGACTCTGACCGTTTTCGGCAAGCAGTCGATACCTGTCGCGGGCATCGGCATAACGCCCGTTCATGAAGTTGCGGTAACCGTCCAGAAGGGAATTTGGAAAACGCTGCATGCTTCTGGATTAGCGCGCGCGGAAGACAAGATCAACTGCTGCACTGCAAAATGAGTACATTGACGGATGCGTCATTTTTTCCGCCGCTGCGCCGGGTGCACGAGCCGGCGCATCTGCACCATGGCCATCGGCGTCGAGAGGCTGGACGCATCGCTCGCCAGCATCAACTCGTTGCTGCCGCGCTTGACGGCGCGTGCCAGCACCTCGAAGACGCTTGCTGTGGCAAGCTGAAGCGCCTTTTCGTCCTCGAGACCGGAAAGCAGGCGCGACAGGAAGACGGCAGCCAGCAGGTCGCCGAGACCGTTCGGCGGGTTTTCGACGACGCGGTGCTCGGCAAGAAGCGCGTGACGGCCGGAAAGATAGAGATTGCCGGTACCCCCTGCCATCATCGGCACGGCCGAGGTGACGAGCATGCGCGACGGCCCGAGCGCCAGCGCCGCCTCCATGATCGCGCTGTTGTCGTCAAGTGCTGCCCCGGACAGCCATGCAAGTTCGTAGCGGTTCGGCGTCGCCAGCGACGCGAGTGGGATCAGATGGTCGCGAATGGCCTCGGCGGTCGCCTCCGGCACGTAGAGACCGCCGAGATCACCCATGACGGGGTCGCAGACATAGAGAAGCTCGGGATTATCTTGCCTGAGCGCGGCGATCAGCCGAGCCACGGAGCGCGCCTGGGCGGCATTGCCGAAATAGCCCGAAAGCACCGCCTTGACTTCGCCGATCCAGGGCGCCCGGATCAGATCGTCGATCGCCGCGTCGAAATCCGCTTCCGCAAATGTAAGCCGCGTCGAGCGGCCGTGGCCGGGATGCCAGGGCAACACGATGGTCGGCATCGCCCAGACCGGATGACCAAGCGTCTCCAGGGCAAAGACGGCCGCCCGGTTTCCGACCGAGCCGCGCACCACATGGCTGGAGATGACGATGACTGCGCCCGCTGCATTTTCCGACATGAGACAAGATCCGAATGATGACCGCGTTTGATGATCTTTTTGACGCCACGCTGTCAACCGTTCTTCACGTGAACATGGAAATGTGCCGCGGAACGAAAAACAAAAAGAGGATCCTTCCGTTCGTTTTGGCCATGAAATCGGAAAAATCTCTGACAATTTCCCATTTCCAGCGTCAAAAAAGCATCAATACGATCCCTCAAGGCCGCATTTTAGAGATTTTTTCGCGAAATCTTCTGCTAGCTTGCAGAAAACCAGTCCATTGCGGGAGGCGATTCATGGCTGCCAGAAACAATCCGAAACGGGAAAAGCAGATCGAAAGCGCGCGCAAGATCGCCAAGGCGACGGGCGAAGCGCATCTCGATCCGGAAATTCTCTTCGGACGGGCCAGCAATGACGATCTCGAACTCTATACGCCTGAGATGCTGGCGCTCTCCGCCGTGCATTCGGCAAAGGAACTCGCCGCCTGGAACGGCAAGGCGCCCCGCGTCGGCATCGACACCATCGCCGATGTGACGCCCGGTGGCATTGCCGTTTCGGTGCTTTCGGTCACTGATCGGAACATGCCTTTCCTGTTTGAATCGGTCATGGGTGAAGTGACGAGCACCTATCGCGATCTGTTCATGGCCGTGCACCCCATCCTGGTCATGGAGAAAGGTAAGGCGCCTGCGCTCTATTCCGCCGATCACCCGAGCGACCCGGCCAACCGCGTCAGCCATATCCAGCTCCATATTGCGCCGCTCAACTCCGACCAAGCCTCTGATCTCGTCAAACGCATCGAAACCGTGCTCGAGCAGGTCCGCCTGTCGGTGTCCGACTGGAAGCCGATGCTCTCCAAGATCGATGGGGTGATCGCCGAGCTTTCAGCCAATGGCGCCAGCCGGAAGAAGGCTGATCGCGATGAAGCCGTCGCCTTCCTGACATGGCTTCGCGACGAGAATTTCACGTTCCTCGGGATGCGCGAATATGTCTATTCCGGCAAGGGTTCCGACGCCAGGGTCGAACGCGACAAGGGTACCGGCCTCGGCATTCTCTCCAATCCCGATGTGCTCGTGCTGCGCACCGGCAAGGATGCCGTGACGACGACGCCTGAGATCCTTGCTTTCCTCGACGGTCCCGACTTCCTGATCGTCACGAAGGCGAATGTGAAATCCATCGTCCATCGCCGGGCCTATATGGATTATGTCGGCGTCAAACGCTTCGACGCCGACGGCAACGTCACCGGCGAGCTGCGCATCGTCGGGCTTTTCACCTCGACGGCCTATACGTCGCTCGCCTCGGAAATCCCGCTGCTGCGTTCCAAGATCGAGAAGGTGAAGGAACATTTCGGCTTCGACCCGATGAGCCATTCCGGCCGCATGCTCGACAACACGCTGGAATCCTATCCGCGCGACGACCTTTTCCAGATCGACACCACGCTGCTTGCCAGTTTTGCCGAACAGATCAACGACCTCGCCGACCGGCCGCGCGTGCGCGTCCTGCCGCGCATCGACCATTTCGACCGCTTCGTCTCGGTGATCGTCTACGTGCCGCGCGAGGAATATGACTCGATCGTCCGCGAAAGGATCGGCACCTATCTGAAGACCGTCTATGACGGTCGTGTCTCCGCCTATTACCCGGCTTTCCCGGAAGGCGGCGTGGCGCGCGTGCATTTCATCATCGGCCGCTCCGGCGGCAAAACACCGCGCATTCCGCAGTCAAAGCTCGAGCAGGTGATCCGCGAGATCACCGCCCGCTGGGATGACCGTTTCGAGGCGCTGGCCGGACCCAAGGCACCGAAGATATCAGTCGACCAGGCCTTTCAGGATTCCTTCACGCCTGAAGAAACCGTGGCCGATCTCGCCGATATCGTTGCCTGCGCCGCCGGCGAGCCACTTCGCATCGAATTCTACCATCGTCAGGAAGAGCAGAGCCGCACCCTCTCGCTGAAGATTTTCCACGCCGGCGGCCAGCTGGCGCTGTCGCGCCGCGTGCCGCTGCTTGAGAATCTCGGCTTCAATGTCGTCAGCGAACGCACCTTCGACATCGATGTACCGGCGACAGACGGAGAAACGAAACTCGTCGTGCTGCACGATATGGAACTCGAGGCCCGCAACGGCGGCGACATCGATCTGCAGCGTTACGGCTCCGCCCTCGAGGAAGCTTTTGTCGCCGCCTTCGCCGGCACGATCGACAATGACAGCTTCAACCGGCTGATCCTCTCGGCCGGGCTCTCGGCGCGCGAGACGAACGTGCTGCGCGCCTATGCGCGTTATCTCCGCCAGGCGGGCATCGCCTATTCGCAGGATTATATCGCCACCACGCTCGACAAATATCCCGGTGTCGCCGCCGCCATCTTCCGGCTCTTCCACGACACGCTCGATACCCGGCTTTCCGAAAAGGCCCGTGTCAAGAAGCTTGCCGACCTGCATCAGGCGATCGAAGTCGAGCTTGCCGACGTGCCGAGCCTTGACGACGACCGTATCCTGCGCCGCTACGTCAATATCGTCGATGCGACGCTTCGCACCAATTATTTCCAAAAGAATGCCGATGGATCGCCGAAGCCGATGCTGGCCTTCAAGCTTGATCCGCACTTGGTCGACGGGCTGCCGCAGCCCAAACCCTTCCGCGAGATGTTCGTCTACGGCGTCGAAGTCGAAGGCGTGCACCTGCGCTTCGGCAAGGTGGCACGCGGTGGCCTGCGCTGGTCGGACCGCGCCGAGGATTACCGCACCGAAGTGCTCGGTCTCGTCAAGGCCCAGCAGGTGAAGAACGCGGTCATTGTGCCGGTCGGCGCCAAGGGCGGTTTCTATCCGAAGAAGCTCCCCGTCGGCGGCAGCCGCGACGAGATCTTCAACGCCGGCCGCGAGGCTTACAAGACCTATATCCGCACGCTGCTGTCGATCACCGACAATATATCGGGCGCCGAGATCGTGCCGCCGAAGGATACGGTCAGGCTCGACGGCGACGACCCCTATTTCGTGGTCGCCGCCGACAAGGGCACCGCGACCTTCTCAGACACCGCCAATGCGCTGGCGCAGGAAGCCGGCTTCTGGCTGGACGATGCCTTCGCCTCCGGCGGCTCGGCCGGTTACGACCACAAGAAGATGGGCATCACCGCCCGCGGCGCCTGGGAAACCGTCAAACGCCATTTCCGTGAAATGGACATCGACATCCAGACGACGCCCTTCACGGTCGCCGGCGTCGGCGACATGTCGGGCGACGTTTTCGGCAACGGCATGCTGCTCTCTCCGAAGATCCGGCTGATAGCCGCCTTCGACCACCGCGATATCGTCATCGATCCTGATCCCGATATGGAAAAGACACTCGCCGAACGCCAGCGGCTCTTCGACCTGCCGCGGTCAAGCTGGCAGGATTTCAACAAAAGCGTGCTCTCCAAGGGTGCGATGATCATCTCCCGCGCGACGAAATCGGTCACGCTGACACCGGAAGCGGTGGCCGCCATCGGCATCGACAAGGCCGTGGCCACGCCCTTCGAAATCATCACGGCGATCCTGAAGAGCCCGGTAGACCTGCTCTGGTTCGGCGGCATCGGCACCTATGTGAAAGCCCCGTCCGAAACCGATGCCGAAGTCGGCGACCGCGCCAACGACCCGATCCGCGTCACCGCGGTTGAGGTGCGCGCCAAGGTGATCGGCGAGGGCGCAAACCTCGGTGTCACCCAGAAGGGCCGCATCGCCTACGGTCTCAAGGGCGGACGCTGCAACTCCGACGCCATCGACAATTCGGCCGGCGTCAACACCTCGGACGTTGAGGTCAACATTAAGATCGCACTGGCGGCCGCCATGCATGACGGGCGCCTGACTCGGGCAAAACGCGACCAGCTTCTGTCTTCGATGACCAGCGAAGTGGCGAGCCTGGTGCTGCGCAACAACTACCTGCAGTCGCTGGCAATTTCATTGACGGAACGCAAGGGCACGGCAAACGGCCTGGAGCTTGGCCGTTTCATGAGCGTGCTCGAGGCGGCCGGCCAGTTGAACCGGAAGGTCGAGACGCTGCCGGACGAACAGACGCTGGCCGAACGCTATACCGCCGGCAAGCCGCTGACGCGACCGGAAATCGGCGTGCTGGTATCCTATGCCAAGATCGTGCTCTTCGATGCGCTGGCCGCCAGCGATCTGCCGGATGACCCCTATTTTACCGCGACGCTTTTGAATTATTTCCCCGTCAAGATGCAGAAGTCGAACGCCGGCGATATCGCCGGTCATCGCCTGAAGCGCGAAATTGTCGCGACGGTGCTTGCCAACGAAGCGATCAACCGCGGCGGGCCGAGCTTCACCGTTGCCATGATGGATGCGACGGCCGCTTCGGCACCGGAAGTGGTGCGCGCGGCAATCGTTGCGCGCGATGGTTTCGACCTGACCCGGCTCTGGGCCGAAACGGATGCGCTCGACGGCCGGATATCCGGCGAAATGCAGAACCGTATCTACGAGGAAATCAGCCATAGCTTTACCGTATTGACGCGCCTGCTGTTGAAGACCGCGATGACCAAGTCGGATATGGCCGAAGTGATTAGCCGGCTGCAGGCCGCTCTGAAGAAACTGAAGCCCGCCTTTGCCGAACAATCGGCCGGCGATGCCGCGGCGCGCCAAGCCGAATATACCCAGGCGGGCGTGCCCGAAAAGCTCGCAGCCGAGATCGCCAACCTCCAGACCTTCGCGCTCGTGCCTGAGATCATGCAGATCGCCGAGCGCACCGGCGAGCCCCTGGTGCGCGCCGCTGAAAACTACTTCGCAGTATCCCAGACCTTCCGGATTGCCCGGCTGCTGGCGGCGGGTGGGCGGATCCTCACCTCCGACCATTACGAGAACCTGGCGCTTGCCCGCAGCATCGACCAGATCGCCAGCGCAAGACGCGACATCGTCATCTCGGCGCTGTCCGATCACGGCAAGGAAAAGCTCCCGGTTCAGGCCTGGCATGCCCAGGATCGCATCCGCATCAACCGGATCGTCGAAGAGCTATCGAGCCTCAGCGACGGCGGCGATCCCAATCTTGCGCGTATTACCGTTGCTGCAGGTATCCTGACCGATCTTGCGCGCGACCGGGCGAGGTGAGACAGTCCGCGGAAAAGGAGCGGATGTTGAATCGCATCGACTGGACAGGAACGCAGCCGCCGAAAGCCACGGAGAAGGGCATCTGGGGGTGGATGTTCTTCGATTGGGCAGCCCAGCCCTTCTTTACCGTGGTCACCACCTTCATCTTCGGTCCCTATTTCGTCTCCCGTCTGACCGATGACCCGGTTTCCGCGCAGACGACGTGGAGCAACATGGCGACGATCTCCTCGGTGATCATCGCCCTGCTCTCGCCCATCCTCGGCTCGATCGCCGACCAGTCCGGCGCACGCAAGCCCTGGATCGGCTTTTTCGCGGTCATCAAGATCGCGAGCCTTTTCTGCCTGTGGTTCGCAGCCCCCGGCTCGCCTGTTCTTTATCCGGTCATTTTCATGATCCTCGCCTCGATTTCGGCTGAGTTTTCGATCGTCTTTAACGATTCGATGATGCCGCGCCTGGTCGCCAAACACGAGGTCGGCAAGCTGTCCAACACAGCCTGGGGGCTCGGTTATCTTGGCGGCATCATCGTGCTCATTGCCGTCGTGACGCTTCTGGCGGCGAGCCCGGAGAGCGGCAAGACCATCCTCGGCCTCGAGCCGCTCTTCGGTCTCGATCCTCGGACCGGAGAGGATGCACGCATCACCGGGCCGATTTCGGCCGTCTGGTATCTGATCTTCATCCTGCCGATGTTCTTCTTCACGCCGGATGTCGGCAGAGGTCTTCCGTTCGGCCCCGCCGTCCGCGCCGGCCTGCGGGAAGTGAAAAACACGCTTGGCGAACTCAAGGAACGCCGCGGCATACTGAGATTTCTCATCGCCCGGATGATCTATCAGGACGGGGTCAACGGCCTGCTGATCCTCGGCGGTATCTTCGCCGCCGGCATGTTCGGCTGGGCAACGATCGAGATCGGCATCTACGGCATCATCCTCAATGTCGTCGCGATCTTCGGTTGCCTGATCGCCGGCCGCATCGACAAGGGTGTCGGTTCGAAGGTGACGGTCGTCATCAGCCTGACCATGCTGCTTCTCGCCACGATCGGCATCATTTCGACAGGACCGGGTTACACCCTGTTTGGCCTGCTGCCGCTGCCGACGGCGGATTCCGGCGGCCTCTTCGGCACTGCGGCGGAAAAAGCCTATATCCTCTACGGCCTGCTGATCGGGTTCGCCTTCGGGCCGGTGCAGGCCTCGTCGCGCTCCTATCTCGCCCGCAGCGTCAGCCCTGAAGAGGCCGGCCGCTACTTTGGCATCTACGCGCTTTCGGGGCGCGCCACGAGTTTCATGGCGACGCTGCTCTTCTCGCTGGTGACCTATATGAGCGGATCACCGCGGCTTGGAATGGCCACGCTGATCCTGTTTCTCGCCGGCGGACTGGTGCTCCTGATCCGCACGCCCTATCCGGCCGACCGCGCATAGACGCCCAATTAGTGCCGGAAGTGGCGCATACCGGTGAAGACCATGGCGATGCCATGTTCATTGGCGGCATCGATGACCTCCTGGTCGCGCATCGAACCGCCCGGCTGGATCACCGCGGTCGCGCCTGCGGCGATCATCGACAGGAGACCGTCGGCAAACGGCAGGAAGGCTTCGGAGGCGACTGCCGAGCCATGCGTCATCGGCACTGCCAGGCCAAGCGCCTTCGCGGCTTCTTCCGCCTTCAGCGCGGCGATGCGGGCGGAATCGACGCGGCTCATCTGGCCGGCGCCGATGCCGGCCGTCTGGCCGTCCTTGGCATAGACCACGGCGTTCGATTTCACGTGCTTGCCGATCTTGAAGGCGAACTTCATATCGTCAAGCTCCTGCGCGGTGGGCGCGCGCTTGGTGACGACCTTGAGCTCCAGATCCTCGACCATGCCGTTATCGCGGCTCTGGACCAGCAGGCCGCCGGAAACGGTCTTCGCTGTCAGGCCCGCAGCACGCGGGTCTGGCAGGCCGCCGGCCGACAGCAGCCGCAGGTTCGGCTTGCGAGCGATGATCGCCTTCGCTTCCTCGGTCACATCAGGCGCGATAATCACTTCGGTGAAGAGCTTGACGATCTCTTCGGCCGTTTCGGCATCCAGCGTCCGATTGAGCGCGATGATGCCGCCGAAGGCGGAAACGCTGTCGCAGGCAAGCGCCCGCCGATAGGCCTCGACCAGGCTCGACCCGGTGGCGACGCCGCAGGGATTGGCATGCTTGATGATGGCGCAGGCCGGCGCCTTCTCGGGCAGGAACTCGGCGACCAGCTCGTAGGCGGCATCCGTATCGTTGATATTGTTGTAGGAGAGCTGCTTGCCCTGGAGGAGGGCAGCCGTGGAAACACCCGGGCGCTTCTCGCCGGTCACATAGAAGGCAGCCTTCTGGTGTGGGTTTTCGCCGTAACGCATCTCTTCCTTCAGTGCACCGCCGATAACGCGGTGGCGCGGCGTGTCGATCGACAGCGCTTCTGCGAACCAGTTGGAAATCACGGCGTCATAGGCCGCGGTGCGGGCATAGGCCTTGGCGGCCATACGCTGGCGGAAGGCATAGGCCGTCTTGCCGGCATCGGCGGAAAGCTGCTCCTTGAACTCGGCATAATCGTTGGGGTCGGTCAGAATGGTCACATAGGCATGGTTCTTGGCCGATGCGCGGATCATCGCCGGGCCGCCGATATCGATATTCTCGACGGTGGTGGGATAATCGCCGCCGGCCGCGCGCACTTCCTCGAAGGGATAGAGGTTGATGACGGCGAGGTCGATGGCCTCGATGCCGTGGGTCTTCATCGCCTCCTGATGTTCGCTATCGTCCCGGATCGCCAGCAGGCCACCATGCACCGTCGGATGCAGCGTCTTGACCCTCCCGTCCATGATCTCGGGAAAGCCGGTGATCTCGGAGACATCGGTAACGGCAAGGCCGGCGGCGGCGATCGCCTTGTAGGTGCCGCCGGTCGACAGCAGCCGTACGCCTCGTTCCGACAGTGCCTGGGCGAGTTCGACGATCCCGGTCTTGTCGAAGACGGAGAGGAGGGCGGTCTTGATTTCGACCTTGTCGGGGGCGGGGATCTTCTTGGAAATGACGGCCATGAAACCTTCTCCGTTCGGGCTTCGGGAGACATCCGCTTGGTTTAGAGCAGGATTCGGATTTCAGGCCGGCTCGGGCCTAAGATCATCCTGCTCCAGGACGCTCGCATTCTGAGGCCGCGTTAGCACAGCTTCGCCGCCGCGCAAACAGGTGCTATCCCTTGCGGGACAAAAACCAGCGGATTTCCGTCTTCTCGGCAAGATCGAAGTCGATTTCGATCTGGTCCGAGCCGCAAATGCCGGAGCTGTCGGCAAAGAATATGTCCTCGGTGATCAGCACTTCATTGCCGGGCGCCGAAAACAGCCAGCTTTCGCCGTCCGGCGCCGTCAGCAGCACGGACTCCCCGTCGCTCTGCTGCAGGACGATGGAGGGATGGATATGAAAACGGGCGACGGCCTTCAGGGGCTCGTCATGCTCAGATCCTTCCCGGACGACGAGCCGGTCGCGCCCGGTCACGATCGAGCCTGCGCCATTGAGTGTCAGCTCACGCTCGTGCAACACCCCAAACACCCTGAGATAACCGTCATGGCTGAGTTTGATGCCGTCGCGTCCGTCCTCCGTTTCGGCGCGCTCGACGGTGACTGTTCTCACCGGTTCGGTAATCGCGTGATTGAGGAAGGGCGAGGGCGAAAAGCGGCTGGACGAAGTGTCGTTCAAAATAACAGTCGAATGCGCCGCCGTCGTGCGCGCCATCTGGACATAGCGGTGCCCGGCAAATTTCGGCGAGCCCGAATTGATGATGAAGCGGTGGCGGCCGGACGACATTTCGAAGGAGAGGCTTCCGGCATGCACGGTCCGCAACGCGCCTCCTGAAGGCGGCGTGCCGGCATCGGCAATGATGACTGTTTTTCCGCCGGAAAGCCGCTGATAGCGCGACTGCGGCAAAGCCTTGAACGGCTGGCCGGCGGTCTCGTCATATCTGAGCACCGAGATCAGCTCGTTTGCCAACGTTGATGTCGCCCCGTTGAACAGCGCCAGATCCCCGTCCTGATGGCGAAAGAACCGCAGCGCCGGATAGATGCGGTCTATGCCGGAGATCAGCTTCTGCGGCAGGTCATGGCCGAGATTGACATAGGTTTGTCTCAACGGCAGCAGATCGAGCAGCAATTCCAGGCCGACGCGCGGATTGCGCGAGATATGGCCGCCATCCGGCAAAATCTGGCTATCGAATTCGCGGTCGAGCGCCTGTGCTGCCTTTCTGAGCGTCGATGCGCGGGCAGGCATGGCGACGGAGGCCATGGCGAGCGCGATACGCAGCCGAAACAGCTCCAGGCCGCCAAGCGTATAGGGCGCCATGCGGTGCAGGAACCTCACCTGGAAGGCCAGCGACTTCATGAAGCGGCGATAAAAGCCACGGTCGGCATTCTGCAGCACCACCGGCGAATGCGAGAGCCAGGCTATGACGCGCTGCGCGGTGACGTCGATCTCCCATGCAATCCCCTCCATGCGGCCGGCATGGATGGAAAGCCAGCTGTCGACGATCGCGCGGGCAGCGGCCGAACTGCGCTCCGTCTTGTTCGCTCGGATATGCCGCAGCCAACCGAAGCTGTGAAGGCGGATCGCGAAGGGGCGCGAAGGCAGGGTAAAGGTGAAGGGTGACTTTCCACTCGTTTCCAGCATCCGCCCGGCCAGCAGAAATCGTCCGTTGAGGATCTCGTCGGCCACATGCGAATCGATGCTGCGGAGATCGGTCGGCGCGACGATCAGACGCTCGGGCACGTTGATCGAATGGCGGAAGAGCTTTAGGCGCAGCAATGCGACGCGGCGCAAGGCGCGCCGCCAAGCCTCCCGAACATACATGCTCGCAAAACGCCGACCGGACTGCATATTCTATTGTCTATTGACCCTCGTGGTTAAGAATAGGTGAAAAGCGGCCGATTTCATCGCCCGCAATGAATTAATTCGTAACAATGTTCGAATATACGCAAATTAACGTGTTTCGCCCGCGGTCAGGCGCGATGTAAAGCGTCTTGCGTGGGCAGACGTGGCACGACGCGCGTGAGCCCGCAATCAGGCCACGCGCCGCAGCATGGCGGCATAAAAGCCGTCGAGACCGGAGGCGATGCCATCGGGCATTTTTAGCATGGTCGGAAGCGTGCGGAATTCGCCGAGCGGCGTGATCGCCGCTTCAAGGCCGGGCCAGTCGCCGGCATCGATGCGAGCGCGCTCGATCTCATCCGTGTCGGCAAGAACGCGGGCAACGACCTCCTCGCCTTCGGCGGGATCCAGCGAACAATTCGAAAAAACCAGAGTGCCACCCGGCTTCAGCAATGTCAGCGCATGACGCAGCAGCCGCTCCTGCAGCGCCGCCAGCCTGCCGATATCCTCGGGTCCCTTTGTCCACAACACATCGGGGTGCCGGCGTGTTGTGCCAGTGGAAGAGCAGGGCGCATCGAGCAGGATTGCATCGAAACGCTCGGCCGGTTCGAATGTCGTCAGGTCCGCCGCGATCGTCTCTGCTTTAAGGCTGAGCCGGTCGAGATTCGACCGCAGCCGTCTCAGCCGGCTTTCCGACTGGTCAAGCGCAGTGACCGCACCGCCGGCAAGAATGAGCTGCGCCGTCTTGCCGCCGGGCGCGGCGCAGAGATCGGCGGCGCGCTTGCCCGAGAGATCGCCGAACAGTCTGGCCGGAATGCTTGCGGCCGCATCCTGCACCCACCACGCGCCCTCATCGAAGCCTTCAAGCGACGGGATGCCGCCATCGAAAGCCGCGAGCCGCACACCGCCGGTCGGCAGTGCAACGCCGTTCAGCCGCTTTGCCCAGCCTTCGGCATCCGACTTGACGGTCAGGTCGATTGCGGCCGGTTGGAGCTGGGATTCCGAAATCGCCAGCGCCGCGTCCCGGCCATAGGCTTTTTCCAGCTTGGCGATGAACCAGGCCGGCATCGGCGCGACCTTGCCGATTTCGGCGAGCACCTCATCTTTCTCGCGGCCGAGCCGGCGAAGAACGGCATTGACCAGCTTGGCAAAACGCCGGTTGCGCGGATCCTGATTGGCCTGCTCGACGGCAAGATCGACGGCCGAATGGTCGGGCACATCGAGATAGAGGATCTGTGCGGCGCCGATCGAAAGCACATGCTGCAGCGCCCGTGCCCCCTCCGGCAGCGGCGATTCCAGCAGCGAACCTATGGCGGCATCGATACGCGGCAGATGGCGCAGCGTCGTGTTCAGGATGGCGCGGACAAGCGCCCGGTCGCTTTCGCCAAGCGCCCGATAGGCCGGATTGCCGTGTTCATGATCGAGGGCACCGTCGAGCGGCAGTTTGCGATCGATGACGGCGCCGAGAATTTTTGCCGCCGCGGCCCGTGCCTGCAGGCCAGGTTTTACAGGCGCGGATCGCTCGGCGGAGGGCCTATGCTTGCGGAATGGTTTCTTCGTGCCGTCTGAATTCAAGACCATGGACCTTTTGGCGGTTGCGAACCACCGCGACCAAGACCCGTATCCGGAACAGAGCGCGATTTGCGCGACGGAGTAGCAGCCCGAACCGGCGGCGTCGAGACGTTCATGCCGCCCTGCGCCATGTCCTGCAGCGCAGCGATGCGGTTTTCCGTGTTCGGATGCGTGGAAAACAGATTGTCCATGCGCTCGCCGGAGAGCGGATTGATGATGAACATATGCGCGGTCGCCGGGTTGCGCTCGGCATCCTCATTCGGCACGTGAGCGGCGCCGCGCGCGATCTTGCCGAGGGCGGAAGCAAGCCAGAGCGGATTGCCGCAGATCTCGGCGCCGCGGCGGTCGGCCGAATATTCGCGCGTCCGGCTGATTGCCATCTGCACCAGCATGGCCGCAAGCGGCGCCACGATCATCGCGACGAGGACGCCGACGAATCCGAGGGGATTGTTGTTGTTTTCCCGGTTGCCGCCAAAGAAGAAGGCGAAGTTGCCGAGCATCGAGATCGCCCCGGCAAGCGTTGCCGTGATCGTCATCGTCAGCGTGTCGCGGTTCTGAATATGGGCGAGCTCATGCGCCATCACACCGGCGACCTCCTCTGGAGACAATGCTTGGAGCAGGCCGGTCGAGGCGGCGACGGCGGCGTTCTCGGGATTGCGGCCGGTGGCAAAGGCATTCGGCTGCGGGCTGTCATAGAGATAGACCTTCGGCATCGGCAGGCCGGCATTGCGGGCGAGATTGCGCACGATCGCAAAGAACTCCGGTGCGTTGCGCTCATCGACTTGCTGGGCGCGATAGGCCGAAAGCACCATGCGGTCGGAATTCCAATAGGAGAAGAAATTCATGCCGGCGGCAATGACGAAAGCAATCATCATGCCGGCGCGACCGCCGATCAGAAAGCCGACAAACATGAAAAGCGCCGTCATGAAGGCAAGCAACATGGCAGTGCGGACGAGGTTCATTGCGGATCTCCATCCGATTTCGCCGGCGCAAGCTTTCAATCGCGGCACCGGCACATTATGATTTGGTTATTAACCAGCCATTTTCAATATTTTCGGGCAGGAGATGCCATGCAGGACGCCGATAACGACAATAGCCAAACGCCGACTGCCGAGGCATCGCAGCCGCGCAAGATGCTGTCCCCGGCTGCCAAACGTGCGCTTGCCGAAGCCGAGGAGCGGCGAAAGAACCAGAAGCCGCTGGAGCTGCCACCGGAAACCGGCGGCCGCGGCGGCGCCGAGCCGGCCCGCTTCGGCGATTACGAGATCAATGGCCGGGCGATCGATTTTTAGGTTTTCTCGTCTCGGTCGGGAACTGACACGCGAGGTGCTGGACGGAATGGTCGATCGTTGCCAAAGAATCCGGCTAACGTCACCTCGCGGGCAATCTTCTCTTACAGCAATATGAGGAGCCGCCGGCCACGCCTCCAAATGTAGGAAGTGAGCCGCCCCAGAACCCGATAGGCTGGAGCGGCTCGCTATATCAGGCCGTCGCCTTGTTTTGCCGGTTGGCGATCAGATCGTCGACGACGGCCGGATCGGCGAGCGTCGAGGTATCGCCAAGCGCGCCGAAATCGTCTTCGGCGATCTTGCGCAGGATCCGGCGCATGATCTTGCCGGAACGGGTCTTCGGCAGGCCGGGCGCAAACTGGATCTTGTCGGGTGCGGCGATCGGGCCGATTTCGGCACGCACATGTTTCACCAGTTCCTGGCGGAGCGTGTCCGTTCCTTCGTGACCGGCCATCAGCGTCACATAGCAATAGATGCCCTGGCCCTTGATCGGGTGGGGGTAACCGACGACCGCGGCTTCCGAAACCAGATTGTGCGAGACGAGTGCGGATTCCACCTCCGCGGTGCCGAGCCGGTGGCCGGAGACGTTGAGCACGTCGTCGACACGGCCAGTGATCCAGTAATAGTCGTCCGCATCGCGCCGGCAGCCGTCGCCGGTGAAATACTTCCCCTTGTAGGTGGAGAAATACGTCTGGATGAAACGGTCGTGATCGCCATAGACCGTGCGCATCTGGCCCGGCCAGCTGTCGGTGATGCAGAGATTGCCGTCGGCGGCCCCTTCCAGCACCTTGCCTTCATTGTCGACCAGCTGCGGCTTGATGCCAAAGAACGGCACTGTCGCAGAACCGGGTTTCAGATCGATGGCGCCGGGCAGCGGCGTGATCATATGGCCGCCGGTTTCGGTCTGCCACCAGGTATCGATCACCGGGCAGCGCTTGTCGCCAACGACATTGTAATACCACTCCCAGGCTTCCGGATTGATCGGTTCACCCACAGTGCCGAGCAGGCGCAGCGATGAGCGCGAGGAGCGCGTGACGAAATCGTCGCCGGCCCCCATCAGCGAGCGGATCGCTGTCGGCGCGGTGTAGAAGATGTTGACCTTGTGTTTGTCGATGACTTCCCAGAAGCGGCCCTGATCGGGGAAATTCGGAACACCCTCGAACATCAGCGTCGTTGCGCAGTTGGCGAGCGGCCCGTAGACGATATAGGAGTGGCCGGTGACCCAGCCGACATCGGCGGTGCACCAATAGACGTCGCCGTCATGATAGTCGAAGACATATTCATGCGTCATCGCCGCATACACGAGATAACCGCCGGTCGTGTGCAGCACGCCCTTCGGTTTGCCGGTCGAGCCTGACGTATAAAGAATGAAGAGCGGGTCTTCCGCCTTCATCTTCACCGGCGGGCATTCCGGCTTCACCGTGGCGATTTCCTGGTGATGCCAGAGATCGCGGCCCGGCGCCCAGCCGGTCTTGCCGCCGGTGCGGCGCACCACCAGCACCTTGCTGACATGCACATGTTGGCGGGCGGCGATATGGATCGCCGTATCGGTATTGTCCTTCAGCGGCACCGGCTTGCCGCCGCGCAGACCTTCGTCGCAGGTGATGACGAAGGTGGATTCACAATCGACGATACGCCCGGCGAGCGCCTCGGGCGAAAAGCCGCCGAAGACCACCGAATGCACCGCGCCGATGCGGGCGCAGGCGAGCATCGCGTAAGCCGCTTCCGGGATCATCGGCATATAGATGGTAACGCGATCGCCCTTCTTGACGCCATGCTTCTTCAACACGTTCGCCATCCGGCAGACATGTTCGTAGAGCTCGTTATAGGTGACCTTCTTGTCGATATAGGGATTGTCGCCCTCCCAGATGATCGCTACCTGGTCGCCGTTGGTCTTGAGATGCCGGTCGATGCAATTATAGGAGACGTTGGTCTGCCCGTCTTCGAACCACTTGATCGAAACCTTGCCGGTAAAGGACGTGTTCTTGACCTTGGTATAGGGCTTGAACCAGTCGATCCGTTTGCCGTGTTTGCCCCAGAACTTGTCCGGGTTCTCGACGCTTTCCTCGTACCATTTCAGGTACTTTTCCTTATCGATCAGGGCGCGCGCCTTCACCGGCTTCGTGACCGGATAGATCTTCTCCGACATGCAACTCCTCCTCATGGGACATGCGACGGGCTGCCTGAGTTTAGGGCCCGGATTTCAAAACACGGCAATTCATAGCAGCTCGCATCGTGGCGGCAATTAGACAAAGGTCATTTCATTCCGGAAGAATTGCAATTCTGCGACAGTGCGGTTATATAGCGCCATATTTCCCGGACATTGTGGTGACAATCCACGGACCGCGACCGGCGCGGACGATAGAAGGACTATATCCATGGCTCAAACACTGCTCATGCCGAAGGCGACCGCCATCTGGCTTGTCGACAACACGGCACTGTCTTTCGATCAGATCGCGCAGTTCTGCAAACTGCATCCGCTCGAAGTCAAGGCGATCGCCGATGGCGAAGCCGCGCAGGGCATCAAGGGCCTCGACCCGATCTCGACCGGACAGCTCTCCCGCGACGAGATCGCCCGCGCCGAAGCCAATCCGAACCACAAGCTGAAGCTTTCCGAACCGAAGGTGCGGGTGCCGGAATCCAAGCGCCGCGGCCCGCGTTATACGCCGGTTTCCAAGCGTCAGGACCGTCCGAACGCCATTCTCTGGCTCGTTCGCAACCATCCGGAGCTGAAGGACGCGCAGATTTCCCGCCTCGTCGGCACGACGAAATCCACCATCGAGCAGATCCGCGAGCGCACCCACTGGAACTCCGCCAACCTGGCGCCGATGGATCCGGTAACGCTCGGCCTTTGCAGCCAGATCGATCTCGACATGGAAGTGGAAAAGGCTTCCAAGGGCCGTCCGTTGCCGACCGCCGCCGAGCTTGGCGCGACGCTCCAATCGGCCCAGGAAACCGAGCGCCTGACCCCGAGCTACGAGCGCGAGGAGGAAAAGGAAAAGGAAATCGATGCCGACGCCGTCTTCCGCAAGCTGAGTTCGTTGCGCTCGGCGCCGAAGGACGAGGACGACGACGATCAGTACTGAGAGATCGACGATCTGATAAAAAACCCCGCCGGTATGAGCTGACCGGCGGGGTTTTTTGTTGCGGATTAGCTGCGGAACAGGGTGAGGATGTTCTGCGCCGAGCTGTTGGCGATCGACAGCGACTGGACGGCGAGCTGCTGCTGCGTCTGCAACGCCGACAGCTTGCTCGATTCCTCTTCCATATCGGCATCGACCAGGCGGCCAATGCCGGAGTCGATCGAATCATGAAGACCGCTGACGAAATTTTCCTGCAGCTGGATACGGGTCGAGATTGAGCCGAGAGCCGAGCCGGCGGCCGTCATGGCACCCAAAACCAGTTCGACGCCGGTCAGGGCTGAATCGAGCTGGCCCTGGGTGAAACCGGTAATATCGAGATCATAGATCGACGCCATGACGATGAAGGTGCCGCCATAGGTTCCGTTGAAGGCCGTGCCGATGATCCCGCTTGATGTCTCGATCGCACCGGTGCTCGTCATGCCGAAGAGCACATTTCCAAGCGATCCCGAATCGAGCACATAGTCCGTCGTCTTGACCGAGACGGCATTGCTGCCATCACGCACGAAGGAGGAAACCACGCTCTTCGTGCCGTCGGCGCCGGCGACCCAGTTTTCACCGGAGAAAGACGCCGATTGGGCGATGCTGAGCAGCTGTTCCTGCAACTGATCGAGCTCCTGCTGGATCTTCGTCTTGTCGACGCCCTTTTCCGTGGCGGCAACGATCTTCGCCTTGATTTCACTGACGATGTCGAGCGCGCTGTCCATGGCCGAATAGGCGGTGTCGACCTTGGCCGCGCCAAGTCCGAGCGCGTCGGAGACGGCCGAAAGCGCCTTGTTGTCAGAACGCATGGTCGTAGCAATCGACCAGTAGGCAGCATTGTCGGCTGCCTTCTCGACACGATAACCCGAGGAAACGCGACCCTGGGTGTCCTTGAGGCTGTCGTTTACGCCGCGCAAAGTCTGCAGCGCTGCCATGGCAGCGTTGTTGGTAAGGATGCTTGTCATGATCCGTTCCACAATCTTTGGAGAAAGGGCATTCCGGACTACAGCGCCGCGCGTCTTTCAGACGCGCAAAGGACGCTGTAGCACTTCAACTGCTGCATAATTTTGCCCTTAGATCGATTCCGATTTAAGGAATTATGCAGTAGGCCGGTAACGGCGACCGCGTCATGCAAAGCCTGCTATACAAGCCATTGCCGTTAACAAACCCTTGCATCACATGGTTAACAATTCCTCAATTGGGCTTAAGGAATGTGTAATTTCACATCGGCAGAGAGCCCAAACCACGCCGGCGCAGCGCCTCGGCAATTTCCTCCAAAATCGTTGGATCATCAATAGTTGCGGGCATTTTCCAAGGTATGCCGTCGGCGATTTTCTGCATCGTGCCGCGAAGGATCTTGCCGGAGCGCGTCTTCGGCAATCGGTTAACGGTGATGGCCATCTTGAAGGCGGCGACAGGCCCGATCTGATCGCGAATCATCGCCACCACCTCTGATTCGATCGCCGTCACCTCGCGCAAAACATTCCGTTTCAGCACCAGGAATCCACATGGCACCTGACCCTTCAACCTGTCGATCACGCCGATGACCGCGCATTCGGCGACATCGGGATGACGCGCGCAGACTTCCTCCATCGCCCCGGTGGAAAGCCGATGACCGGCGCAATTGATGATGTCGTCGGTGCGCGACATGATGAAGAGATAACCGTCCTCGTCGATATAGCCGGCATCGGCCGTCTTGTAGGTGCCGGGAAACTCGTCGAGATAAGCCGACCGGAAACGGTCGTCCGCATTCCAGAGGGTCGGCAGGCAGCCCGGCGGCAAGGGAAGCCGTATGACGATATTGCCGAGCGTTCCCGCCTCGATCGGATGGCCGGCATCGTCGAGCACGGCGATATCATAGCCGGGCATTGGCAGCGCCGGCGAACCGTGCTTGACGGGAAGGGCGCCGAGGCCGAGCGGATTGGCGGCAATCGGCCAGCCGGTCTCCGTCTGCCACCAGTGATCGATGACCGGGATGGCGAGCATGCGCTCCGCCCATTTCAGCGTCTCCGGGTCCGCCCTCTCACCGGCGAGAAACAGCGCCCGCAGATCCGGCATGGGATACCGCCGCATCAGTTCCCCGTCGCCATCCTCCCGGCGGATCGCGCGGAACGCCGTCGGCGCGGTGAAGAGCACCCGCACGTTATATTCCGATACAACGCGCCAGAACGCGCCGGCATCCGGGGTGCCGACCGGTTTTCCCTCGAAGATCAGGGTGGTGACGCCCGAGATCAGTGGGGCATAGACGATGTAGGAGTGCCCGACGACCCAGCCGATATCCGAAGCCGTCCAGAAGACCTCACCCGGCTTCAAGCCGTAGATATTCCGCATCGACCAGTTGAGCGCGACCAAATGACCGCCATTGTCGCGCACGACGCCCTTCGGCTGGCCGGTGGTGCCGGAGGTGTAGAGGATATAGAGCGGGTCGGTTGCCTTGACTGGAACACAGGCGATCTCGGCTCCGCGATGCTGCGCCACCGCCGCCTCGAAATCCTGATCGCGGCCGCTGACGAGATCCGCCCGGAGTTCCGGCCGCTGCAGCACCAGACAGCGCTCCGGCTTCGAGCGCGCCAGCATGAGCGCCTGGTCGACAAGGGGCTTATAGGCGACGATGCGGCCGGGCTCGAGCCCGCAGCTCGCGGTGATCACCAGCTTCGCGCCGCAATCATCGATGCGGGCAGCGAGCTCGCTGGCGGCAAAACCACCGAAGACGACGGAGTGAACCGCACCGATGCGGGCGCAGGCGAGCATCGAAAACACCGCCTGCGGGACCATCGGCATATAGAGGATGACGCGATCGCCTCCGGCGATCCCGAGGTCAAGCAGCGTCGCGGCGATGGCCTTCACTTCGTCAAGGACTTCGTCGTAAGTGAAACGGCGCTTCTCGCCGGTCATCGCACTGTCGAAGATAACCGCCGTCTCGCCACCGCGCCCGGCAGTCACATGACGGTCGAGGCAATTGTGGCAGGTATTGGTTTCAGCTCCTGAGAACCAGCGGCCATAGACGCCTTCATCGGGCGAAAATACCCGCGCCGGCGGTTTGAACCAGTCGATATCGGCGGCGGCTTCGCGCCAGAAGGCTTCGGGATCCCGTTTCCAGGCAGTATAAGCCTGATGATAGCCGTTCTGCATCTGCTCCTCCCCAGGATATGCAAGCCTCGATCTCAATCTAGGCGGCAGTGGGGGGAACGGGAAGCCCGACCAAAGCAGAGTATCAGCGGGCGCCGAAAATTGCCGATCCCACGCGCACGCTGGTGGCGCCGAAGGCAATCGCTGTCTCGTAATCGCCCGACATGCCCATCGACAGTTTTTCGACGCCGCATTTGAATGCGAGTTTTGCCAGCAGGGCGAAGTGCGGTCCGGGATTTTCCTCCGCCGGCGGAATACACATCAGACCCTCGATGGAAAGGCCGAGTTCTTCGCGGCAAAGGGCGACGAAGGACGCGACCTCTTCGGGAGCAATGCCGGCCTTCTGCGGCTCGAGCCCGGTATTGACCTGGACATAGAGCCGCGGCCTCTTGTCTTGCCGCTTCATCTCCTCGGCAAGCGCGCGGGCGATCTTTTCCCGGTCCACCGTCTCGATGACATCGAAAAGCGCCACCGCATCCGCCGCCTTGTTCGACTGCAGCGGTCCGATCAGGTGCAGCACGATATCCGGCCGCTCGGCCTTCAGCGCCGGCCACTTGCCCTGGCTCTCCTGCACCCGGTTCTCCCCGAAGACGCGCTGCCCGGCGTCGATAGCCGGGCGGATCGCCTCCGCCTCGAAGGTCTTCGACACCGCGACGAGCTGAACGGAACCCGCAGGGCGGGCTGCCTGGCGTTCACCAGCCGCAATCCGCGACCGCACGTCGTTCAAGCGCTCTTGAAGTTCCATCGTTCTGCCTCGACATACCAGCATGAAAGGATCGGCAATGAACTAACCAGCCATTCTGTGCTTGCCAAGACCCGCTCTCGCGAAATCGCCCGGCCAGGACGAAGATCGGCCGCTTGTACCGCCTGCAAAACTTGACGCTACCGTGGTTTCATGGTGAAGGTCTCGACCAACCTCCCCTGATTTTCCGGAATTCGAATACCATGGCCACCGAACGTTATAATCCGCGCGATGCCGAGCCCCGCTGGCAGCAGAAATGGAACGAAGACAAGGTCTTCGAGACCGACAATTCAGATCCGCGCGAAAAATATTACGTCCTCGAAATGTTCCCCTATCCGTCGGGGCGCATCCATATGGGCCATGTCCGCAATTACGCCATGGGCGATGTCGTCGCCCGCTACAAGCGCGCCCGCGGTTACAACGTGCTGCATCCGATGGGCTGGGACGCTTTTGGCATGCCGGCGGAGAACGCCGCCATGGAGCGCGGCGTGCACCCGGCGTCCTGGACCTACCAGAATATCGGCTCGATGAAGGCGCAGTTGAAGGCCATGGGGCTTTCGCTGGACTGGAGCCGCGAATTCGCCACCTGCGACGTCGAGTATTACCAGCACCAGCAGCATCTCTTCCTGGATTTCCTGGAGAAGGGCCTGGTCTACCGCAAGCAGTCGAAGGTCAACTGGGATCCGGTCGACAATACCGTGCTCGCCAACGAGCAGGTGATCGACGGCCGCGGCTGGCGGTCCGGCGCGCTGGTCGAACAGCGCGAACTCACGCAATGGTTCTTCAAAATCACCGATTTCAGCCAGGATCTGCTCGACGCGCTGGATACGCTCGACCAGTGGCCGGAAAAAGTGCGCCTGATGCAGAAGAACTGGATCGGCCGCTCGGAAGGCCTGACGATCCGCTGGGAGATCGTGGCGGAAACGGCACCCGCCGGGGAGACCGAGATCACCGTCTATACGACCCGGCCGGACACGCTGTTCGGCGCCTCCTTCCTGGCGATTGCCGCCGATCATCCACTGGCAAAGGATGCCGCCGCAAGGAATGCCGATATCGAGGCCTTCTGCGAGGAGTGCCGCCGCGCCGGCACCTCGCTCGCCGCCCTCGAGACCGCCGAGAAGAAGGGCATGGATACCGGCATCCGCGTCCGCCATCCGCTCGATCCATCCTGGGAGCTGCCCGTCTACGTCGCCAATTTCGTGCTGATGGATTACGGCACCGGCGCGATCTTCGGCTGCCCCTCGGGCGACCAGCGCGACCTTGATTTTGCCAGGAAATATGGCCTTTCGGTTGTGGCCGTCGTCATGCCGAGGGATGGCGATGCGGCGAGCTTTTCCGTCGGCGACACGGCCTACGACGGCGATGGCGTGATGATCAATTCGCGCTTCCTTGATGGCAAGACGACGGAAGAAGCCTTCAATATCGTGGCCGACCGGCTGTCGGCCGCTTCGCTCGGCAATGCGCCGCAGGGTGAGCGCAAGGTCAATTTCCGTCTGCGCGACTGGGGCATTTCCCGGCAGCGTTATTGGGGCTGCCCGATCCCTGTCATCCATTGCGATGATTGCGGCGTCGTGCCGGTGCCGAAGAAGGACCTGCCGGTCAAGCTGCCCGACGACGTCACCTTCGACCAGCCGGGCAATCCGCTCGACCGTCATCCGAACTGGCGGCACGTCTCCTGCCCAACCTGCGGCAAGGATGCCCGCCGCGAGACGGATACGATGGATACGTTCGTCGATTCGAGCTGGTACTTCACCCGCTTCACCGCCCCATGGGAGGGAAAGCCAACCGATCCTGAGGCGGCTAACCGTTGGCTGCCGGTCGACCAATATATCGGCGGCATCGAGCATGCGATCCTGCACTTGCTCTATTCCCGCTTCTTCACCCGCGCCATGCGCGAAACCGGCCATGTCGGCGTCACGGAGCCCTTCAAGGGCCTGTTCACGCAAGGCATGGTGGTGCATGAAACCTATAGCCGCGGTGCCGGCGGCAGCCGCGAGTGGGTAGCGCCGGCCGACATCCGCATTGAGGAGATCGACGGCAAACGCCGCGCCCTTCTGCTGACGACCGGTGAGGAAATTGCCATCGGCTCGATCGAGAAGATGTCGAAATCGAAGAAGAACGTTGTCGATCCCGACGATATCATCGCCTCCTATGGCGCTGATACCGCCCGTTTCTTCGTTCTGTCCGACTCTCCGCCGGAGCGCGATGTCATCTGGTCCGAAGCCGGCGTCGAAGGCGCCCATCGTTTCACCCAGCGCCTGTGGCGGCTGATTTCCGAAGCCGCGGCTGCGCTTTCCGCCGTCGCGCCTGCGCCGGCAACCGAGGGGGAAGCACTGTCGATCTCGCAGGCCGCCCACAGGACCCTGAAGGCTGTCGAGAACGATTATGACAAGCTCTGGTTCAACAAGGCCGTTGCCCGTATCTATGAACTGGTGAACGCGCTGGCGGCGCCGATGACGAGGGTTGCGGCGGGCGAGGGCGATACCACCTATCGGGCGGCAGTGCGAAATGCCGCAGAGATCCTGATCCAACTCGTCGCCCCGATGACGCCGCATCTGGCTGAGGAATGCTGGATGGCACTCGGCAATGAAGGGCTGCTTGCCCGGACCGGCTGGCCGCAATACGACGAAACGCTCGTCATCGAAAATGATGTCGTCCTGCCGGTCCAGATCAACGGCAAGAAACGCGCTGAATTGACAATTTCTCGCGACGCAGATCAGAATGCCGTCACCAACGCCGTGCTGGATCTGGATGCGGTGAAGAACGCGTTGAACGGACAGGCACCGAAGAAGATCATCGTGGTTCCCCAAAGGATTGTGAACATTGTCGTCTGATATCGCTTGCAAGCTGGCTCGCAACGCCGGCATCGCCATGATCCTTGCCTCCGCGGCTTTTCTCTCTGCCTGCCAGGTCCGGCCGCTTTATTCGGAAAATTCCGGTCTCATCGAAAAGCTTGCCGCGGTCGGCTTTTCCCCGGCAGGCAGCCGGATCGAGCAGCAGGTCCGCAATCATCTGATCTTCATGGCGTCGCGTGGTGCCGGCGAACCTGAAAAACCGGATTATCAGGTCGACTTGCACGTCACTTCATCCGTGGCCGATACGCTGCTTACAGATTCAGCCGATACGTCGCGTGCCGGTCGCGTCACCGTCAGCGTTACCTACACGCTGCGCGCGGCAACCGACAACCATGTCATCAAGGCCGGCAGCCGCTCGACCACGGCACTGGTGGATTTCCCTGACCAGGAGTTCGCCAAGCAGCGGGCAATCCGCGATGCCCAGAACCGCGCGGCGGACCAGGTGGCGGAATTCGTCGGGGCCGATATCGCCGCTGCGCTCAGCCGCTGAGGGCGGGGATGTGGCGGAGATCAAATCCCACGAATTCGAAACCTTCCTGCAGAAATCGGCGCGGAACTATCGGATCTTCGTCATTTATGGGCCCGACCGCGGTCTGGTGTCCGAACGGGCCGCTCAGCTGGCCGGTAAGACCGGTGTGGCCCTTGATGATCCCTTCTCGCTGACCAAACTCGATATCGGCGACCTGCAGAAGGATCCCGGACGGTTGGTCGACGAGGCCCAATCTATCGGATTGTTCGGTGGTGAGAAGTTGATCTGGATCCGCGGCGCCGCCAATGAGAAATATCTTGTCGACCCCTTGGCGCTGCTGGCCGAAAAGCCACTCGAAGCCACCCGTCTGATCGTCGAAGCCGGCGATTTGAAGAAGGGTTCGCTGCTGCGCAAGACGGCTGAGAGCGCGCGATCGATCATGACGATCCCGTCTTATGCCGATGACAGTCGCGCCCTGAACACTCTGATCGATGCCGAATTGAATGCGGAAAAGCTCGGCATCACGCCGGCCGCCCGCCAGGCGCTGATTGCCTTGATCGGCGGCGACCGCATCGCTTCACGCAACGAGGTGCGCAAGCTCGCGCTCTATTGC
Source organism: Rhizobium redzepovicii (assembly GCF_019793435.1). Taxonomy (GTDB): domain Bacteria; phylum Pseudomonadota; class Alphaproteobacteria; order Rhizobiales; family Rhizobiaceae; genus Rhizobium; species Rhizobium redzepovicii. The sequence continues at coordinate 289,071 of NZ_JAILYH010000005.1, forward strand.
CGTGGTTTCCCGACGGTCGAAGAACATCACGTTACCGAAATAATCGGCGACGCCAGTGCGATCTCCGTTGACGATGCCGTCGACGCCATTTTAAGTGGCGATCTCAACGGTTTTCTGCACGCAATGCAGAAGATCAGCAGCTCTAAAACCGCGATCTTTCTTGTGTTGCAAGCATGCCTCAAGCAGTTTCAGCTTCTCGATACAATGCGGGCCGAAATGGAAGAAAAACGCCTGCAGGCGCCTCAGATCATGCAGACGATGGGCCGCCATTTGCATTTCCGCCGCAAGCCGATTATCGAACAGGCGCTGCGCCAGTGGACCGCGGAAGCCATCGCGCGTGAATCCAATCGTCTGCAGGCCGCCATTCTGCAAAGCCGCCGGCGACAGGTGCTGGAAGATAGCGTTGCGATGCAGACGCTTTTGTCCACGACCCTTCAATCCGGCCGCAAATCCGCCTGACCAAACCTCGTCAATACATGTCGTTATCCCGGAACTGGTGCGCAGTTCCGGCAACTTGCATCAACGCCTTTCGAGCAAACGGCAGATTTCTTCGAGCTGCTCCAGTGACTTGTACGAAATTTTGATCTGGCCACCGCTCGTCTTGTGATTGATCGCAACATCGAGACCGAGTGCATCGGACAGCGTCCGCTCCAAGGCCAGCGTGTCTGAATCCTTCTGATCTCGCCGCGAGGCGGCCAGCTGCGGCTCGGATTGAGCTTTGATATTGTTTTGCGCCAGCTTTTCTGCATCGCGCACCGACATGCCTTTGGCAACGATGGTGCGAGCAAGACCCGCTGGATCCGGCGTCGAAACCAGTGCGCGCGCATGCCCGGCCGACAAGCTGCCAGCGGCCAACAGATCACGAACCGGATCGGGCAGTTTCAGCAGCCGCAGCGAGTTTGCAACATGGCTGCGGCTCTTGCCGATGATTTCGCCGAGGTCGTTTTGCGTATAACCATATTCCGCGATCAGCTGCTCGTAACCCAGGGCCTCTTCGAGTGGATTGAGATCGGCGCGCTGTACGTTCTCGACAATGGCGATCTCCAGCGCCGTCTTGTCATCCACGTCCCGGACAATAACAGGGATCTCGATCAGCCCAGCCAGTTGGGCGGCGCGCCAGCGTCGCTCGCCGGCGATGATCTCGTATCGGTCGCGGTCCATCGTCCGCACGACGATCGGCTGCACGATACCGTGCTGTCGAATGGAGCTGGCGAGATCGTGCAGTTCGGTATCATCGAAGAAACGACGGGGATTGCGCGGATTGCGGCTGACGAACTCGATCGGGATCATTCTATCAGCACTGATCGTCCGCTCGGCTTCCACCGGAACAGGCTGATCCATTTCACCAATCAGCGCCGCAAGGCCGCGGCCCAATCGCCTTTTCGATACATCGTCATTCATGATCCAAACTCACCCCTGCAATAATAACTATGCTGCCAGCCTCTGGCGCTCGCGTTGAATGACCTCCGACGCAAGCTGCAGATAGGCCTGGCTGCCGGCGCATTTCAAATCATAGAGAATGGCCGGTTTGCCGTAGGAGGGCGCCTCGGAGACCCGAACGTTGCGCGGAATTAACGTGTGGTAAACCTTTTCGCCAAGATGTGTGCGCACATCGTTGACCACTTGCTGGGCAAGATTGTTGCGCGCATCGAACATCGTCAAGACGATTCCCTGAATATCCAGGCGCGGGTTAACCGTCCGGCGAACTTGGCTGACGGTCTCGAGCAATTGGCTCAACCCCTCCAGGGCGAAGAATTCACACTGCAGCGGTACCAGCACCGAATGGGCCGCCGCCATCGCATTCATTGTCAGCAAGTTGAAGGAGGGTGGGCAGTCCAGGAGAATATACGAAAATGCCATGGCTTCGGGCGACGACAGCGCCTTGCGCAATTTGAACACCCGATCGCTCTGCTGCGAAATCTCCATCTCGACACCGAGCAGATCCATCGTCGAAGGAACGATGAAGAGATTGGGCACGGCGGTCTCGAGTGTCACTTCGGTGATTCCGTGCTCGCCGATCATCAGGTCGTAGGAGGATAGCTTGCGATCTCGACGGTCGATGCCGAGGCCAGTGCTGGCATTTCCCTGCGGATCGAGATCGACGATCAGGACACGCTCGCCAATAGCAGCGAGCGCCGTTGCCAGATTGATAGCGGTAGTCGTTTTGCCAACGCCACCCTTTTGATTTGCGATGGTGATAATCCGATGTCGTTCGCCAGCCATTGCCGCAATATCCGATCTGTTAAACCAAGCGCCGGAGATTCGATATTTCCAGAATGACAGATTCCTGCTCGACGGCGCTACTATGTTCTAACAGATCGAATTCCCACCGACCACGTGCTTTGTCGATTTCCCTCAGGTAATCCCGGCCTTTATGAAAAAAGCCGCGGCAATCTTTTTGGCCCAGCATCCAGTGAGCGGAATATCCGAGCAGTCCGTCAAGGTCGGCGAGCGCCCGGGCCGAAATCGCCCCGCATCTACCGATCTCTGCATGGGCATCTTCGATCCGGGTGCTGTGCACGCTCCCGCGAGCATTTGTTTCCCGCAACGCCGTCCGGAGAAAGGCGGCCTTCTTATGATTGCTCTCGACCAGATGTACCCATCCGTCCTGCAGCTCGGCCAGAAAGATCGCCGTAATGACACCGGGAAAACCGCCGCCGCTTCCGAGGTCGGCCCAGATAACCGGCTTGGGATGGATTTGAAACACTTGGCTGCTGTCGGCGATGTGCCGGTTCCAGAGATCGTCGAGTGTCGACGGCGCCACCAGGTTGATGGTTTTTGCCCACTTCTGAAAGAGCGCCGCGAAGTGTTGAAGCCGTTCCTGTGTTTCACGTGAAACACGTAAGCCGTTTAATTCCATTCTCACTCTCAATATATTGTATCTAGGCGCTATATCGCTCGGAAGTGTTGCGTCGACGCAGGTGCACGAGCAATAGTGCGATGGCCGCAGGCGTCATTCCTTCCACGACTGCGGCCTGGGCAATATTGAAAGGCCGCGCAGCGCCGAGCTTTGCCTTAAGCTCGTTCGAAAGCCCGGAAAGCGCCGCATAGTCGAAATCAGCCGGGATATACCGTTCCTCGTCGCGCTGCTGATCGGCAATCGCCGCGGCCTGCCGATCGAGATAAACTGAATAGCCCGCTTCGATTTCCAATGCCTCCGTGACTTTCTCGGAAATCGTTCCAAGCTCATCAGGCCACACTTTTCGCAGGACATCGAAATCATAGTTCGGATAGGAGAGCAAGTCATAGGCCGTTCGGCGCTGGCCGTCGAGATTGATGTTCAAACCGACGCGGCGCGCCTCGTTCGGCGTCACGGTCAATGACTGCAGCAGCACCCGTCCCGCTTCGATCTCTGTCTGATATCGTGTGAATCGCCGTTTTCGTTCACCGCTCACACATCCAAGCTGTATCGCCAACGGCGTCAGGCGCATATCGGCATTGTCAGCCCTGAGCGTCAGCCGATATTCCGCACGCGACGTAAACATTCGATACGGTTCCGTAACGCCGCGGGACGTCAAGTCATCAATCATCACCCCAATATAGGAATTCGTGCGGCTGAAATGAAACGGATCCGAATCGCTGCTTCGCAACGCAGCATTCAGCCCCGCGGCCAAACCCTGGGCGGCCGCCTCCTCGTAACCCGTGGTGCCATTGATTTGACCCGCGAGAAACAGACCTCTCAGCCGTTTGACCTCAAGCGAGCGCGTCAGCTCCCTCGGATCGACATGATCATATTCGATCGCGTAACCTGGCTGAATAATTCTCGCCCTCTCGAGACCGGGAATCGTCTTGATGAATTCAGCTTGGACCTCTGCTGGCAGAGATGTTGAGATCCCATTCGGATAGACAGTATCATCGTCCAAACCTTCAGGCTCAAGAAAGACCTGATGTCCGTCCCGCTCTCCGAACTTGACCAGCTTGTCTTCGATCGACGGACAATAGCGCGGACCCACGCCTTCGATCTGGCCGGAATACATGGCCGACCGCATGATGTTGTCAACGATGATGCGATGTGTCGCCTCGGTCGTCCGGGTGACCCCACATTTGATCTGCGGAGTGGTAATCGCATCGGTCATCAGCGAGAAGGGGGTAAGCTCCTCGTCGGCCCCCTGGCGACCAACGGCCTGCCAGTCGATGGTCTTTCCATCCAGTCGCGCCGGTGTCCCGGTCTTCAGCCGTCCCAGCCGCAATCCAAGCCTGGCCAGGGTAGCCGACAGCCCGATCGACGGTGCTTCGCCCACGCGGCCAGCCGGCGTCTTTTCTGAACCGATATGAATGAGGCCGCGAAGAAAGGTCCCGGTCGTCAGAACAACGGCCGCCGCTCCAAGCATGCGACCATCCTGCATGATCACCCCGGCCACGCGGCCATCGACGACCTTCAGATCAAAGGCGTCACCTTCGACGATATCCAAACCGGCAGTGGCTTCGATCGCCGCCAACATCGCCAGACGATAAAGTTTTCGATCGGCCTGGGTCCGCGGTCCGCGTACGGCCGCGCCTTTTTTCTTGTTCAGCATCCTGAACTGGATACCGGCGACATCGGCGACGCGCCCCATGAGCCCGTCCATCGCGTCGATCTCGCGAACCAAATGGCCCTTGCCGAGCCCGCCGATTGCCGGATTGCAGGACATCACCCCGATCGTATCGCGTCTATGTGTCACCAAAGCGGTTTTGGCGCCAAGGCGCGCGGCCGCACTGGAAGCTTCCGACCCCGCATGGCCACCACCGATCACAATGACATCATAGACATTATCGGTCATACGATACTCCAAATCTACCCGTCGTTTCAGGTGAAGCCGCGGCATAAACCCCGGTGTTTCACGTGAATCACTTGCCGATACAAAACTCTGAGAAGATCACGCCGAGCAGCTGCTCGACATCCACTCTCCCGGTGATTCTGCCCAAATAGTCCGCAGCAATGCGAAGCTGCTCGGTCCGCAGCTCCAGATTGACATCTGTCGCCGAAATGGCGTTCTCAAGTGCCGCCAAACATTTCGCTAGCGAATCCTTATGCCGCTGGCGGCTTGGGATTGCCATGGACAGGCCGGTAAACCGCGTGCCGACGCTGTTGCCGATCACCTGCCGCAATTCCGACAAGCCGTCACCTGTTGTCGTCGATATCTGCAGGTCGTAATGACCCGAGATCACATCCACAAGATCCTTCTTCGTGCCGACAGTAACATGTGGCGCAGCCTGGTCCAAGTCGTCAGGGAGCAGGGGGTTCGTCATGTCGACCAGCAGCAAGACGAGATCGGCATCTCGCAGCGCGACACGGGCGCGCCGCACGCCCTCCTTCTCGACCCGGTCATCCGCCTCGCGAAGACCCGCCGTGTCATAGAGCTTGATCAGGTAACCATCAATATCCAGATCGACCTGAAGGACATCGCGGGTGGTTCCGGCGATATCCGTGACAATCGCCACCTCGCGTCGCGCGAGAGCGTTCAGCAGGCTGGATTTCCCCGCATTCGGTGCCCCGGCGATGACCACCTTGAAGCCGTCCCGGATAATCTCTCCCGCCGACGCTACCGACAGGTGCTGCCCGATATCATCGCGCAGCCGTTCCATGTCAGCCCAGACCATGTCGGATACCGAGCCTGGAACATCATCCTCATCGGGAAAATCAAGTTCCGCCTCGATCAGCGCGCGTGCACGCGTTAATCGTTCCGCCCACGAATCGTAAATCAAGGAAAGACCGCCAGCACTCTGTTCGACCGCAAGGCGCCGCTGCATCTCGGTTTCTGCGCCGATAAGATCGGCCAGGCCCTCAACCTCGACGAGATCAAGCTTGCCGTTTTCAAAAGCGCGGCGGGAGAACTCGCCCTCAACCGCCATTCGAACGCCCGGGATTTCATTAAGGGTCTCAAACAATGCCGCCAGCACAGCTTTGCTGCCGTGCAGCTGCAGTTCGGCGACATCTTCGCCGGTAAACGAGCGTGGCCCAGGGAAAAACAGTACGAGGCCGCTGTCGATCTGGCGGTTGTTACGAGTCCGAATCGTTCGACGCGCTGCATATCGGGCTGCCGGAACCGATCCGACGAGCGTAGCCAATATGTCCTTGGTCAACGGGCCGCTGATTCGAACGACCGACACACCTGAGGGTGTGGCACCGCTCGATAGCGCATAGATCGTGTCATACAGCATGGCCATATCGCCTGTTTCGGTTCGACCCCGAATCGATCCTGCCAAACAGAAAAGCTGGCGACATCGTCGGATGCCTCCAGCTTCTATAGGATGAATCCGGCTAAGGATTATGTATTCATCGAATCGAAGAAGTCGGAATTGTTCTTCGTCTGCTTCAGTTTGTCGATCAGGAATTCGATCGCATCGGTCGTGCCCATCGGCGCCAGAATGCGACGGAGGACAAAGATCTTCTGCAGATCCTGCCGCGGAACAAGCAGATCTTCCTTACGCGTGCCGGACTTCAGGATATCCATCGCCGGGAAGATACGCTTGTCGGCAACCTTGCGATCGAGGACGATTTCCGAGTTGCCGGTACCCTTGAACTCTTCGAAGATGACTTCATCCATACGGCTGCCGGTATCGATCAGCGCCGTGGCGATGATCGTCAGAGAACCGCCTTCCTCGATGTTGCGGGCCGCACCGAAGAAACGCTTCGGCCGCTGCAAGGCATTGGCATCGACACCACCGGTTAGAACCTTGCCTGAGGAGGGAACGACCGTGTTGTAGGCACGGCCGAGACGGGTGATCGAATCGAGCAGGATGACGACGTCGCGGCCGTGCTCGACAAGGCGCTTCGCCTTTTCGATGACCATCTCCGCCACCTGGACGTGACGCACCGCCGGTTCGTCGAAGGTCGAGGAGATGACCTCGCCGCGAACGGAGCGCTGCATGTCGGTCACTTCCTCGGGTCGTTCATCAATCAGAAGAACGATGAGATAGCATTCCGGATGGTTTGCCGTGATTGAATGGGCGATATTCTGCAGCAGCACGGTCTTACCGGTGCGGGGCGGCGCGACGATCAGTCCGCGCTGGCCCTTGCCGAGCGGCGCCACCAGGTCGATGACGCGCGGCGACAGATCCTTGGAAGTGGGAATCTCGAGTTCCATCTTGAAGCGCTCGTTCGGATAGAGCGGCGTCAGATTGTCGAAATGTACCTTGTGACGGATCTTTTCCGGATCGTCGAAATTGATGGTGTTGACTTTCAGCAGCGCAAAATAGCGCTCGCCTTCTTTTGGTCCGCGGATCGGTCCTTCGACCGTATCGCCTGTTTTGAGCGAGAACCGGCGAATCTGCGAGGGGGAGATATAGATGTCGTCCGGACCCGGCAGGTAGTTTGCATTGGCCGAACGCAGAAAACCGAAACCATCCTGCAGAACCTCGACGACCCCTTCGCCGATAATTTCGACATCCTGGCTGGCAAGCATTTTGAGGATCGCAAACATCAGCTCCTGCTTGCGCATCGTGCTGGCATTCTCGACCTCGAGCGATTCGGCGAAAGCCAAAAGATCCGTCGGGGATTTGCTTTTAAGTTCCTGAAGCTTCATTTCAGCCATGAAGTGACCAATACTCTTTTCAATTTTGAAGGGGAAAGGCGATGTTGGGTCGTATTCGGTACTGCGAAAGGGCTCGCAGACGACTGAACTCTACACACATGCCACGTAGATGAGTTGCGCGGAAAATAGCGACTCGCAATCGCCGCCGCAAGAGGGCTGCTTAAAATGAAGCAAATTTAACCTCAGGGCGATTTTCCCCTCAGAACGGCTTCACCACGACGAGAATCACGATCACGATCATCAGCAAGGTCGGCGCCTCGTTCATGAAGCGCCAATAGCGCGCGGAGCGGCGATTTTCATCTCGCTCGAAGGCTCGGACCGCCCGGCTGAAAAACATATGAACACCGGTCAGCAGCACGACGAGGCCGATCTTAGCATGCAGCCAGCCGCCCTGGAATCCATAGACCGACCAGGCGAGATAGAGGCCGAAAAGCCATGTCAGCATCATCGCCGGCGTCATGATGATCCGAAGCAGCCGGCGCTCCATCACCTTGAAGGTTTCCGATTGCACCGAGCCCGGTTCGGCATCGGTGTGGTAGATGAACAGCCGCGGCATATAGAACAACCCGGCCATCCAGGAAATCACCGCGATGATGTGGAGCGCCTTGATCCAGAGGTAGAGATTATCAGGGTTCCAGGCGAAAAGCCCGACCGCCATCAGCGCGAAGAAAACCAGCGCAAAATGGGCGCGCCGGCGGGCATAAGCGCCGGGTCTGCGATCGGTCTGCCTTTCCATCGTCACTTCGCACTCCGCACACGATCGACCAGCAGGCGCACATGCTCGGGGTCGGCCTGCGGCGTGATGCCGTGGCCGAGATTGAAGATCAGCGGTCCTTGGCCGAGATGCTGCAGAATATCGTCAATACCTTCTTCCAGGGCCCGGCCGCCGGCAACGACGCGCATCGGATCGAGATTGCCCTGCACCGGTCCGTCCCTCTGAAGTTCGGCGGCAAAGGCCAAAGGCACCGACCAGTCGAGGCCGATCGCATCGGCGCCCGTCTTCTGACGATAGTTCTTCAGCTGGTAACCGGCGCCCTTTGCGAAGGCGATGATGCGCGCATGCGGCCGCTGCGATTTGACCGAAGCGATCATTCGCGCAACCGGCCGGATCGCGAACGCCTCGAACTCCCTCTCGCCGAGAACCCCAGCCCAGGAATCGAAGATCTGCACGGCATCGGCACCGGCATCGATCTGAGCGACGAGATAATCAGCCGATACGTCGGCAAGCAGCATCAGCAGCTGTTCGAAGGCGCGGGGATGGTTGTAGGCGAAGAGACGGGCAGGGGCTTGATCCGGCGTGCCGTGACCGGCGATCATATAGGTCGCAACCGTCCAGGGCGCCCCGCAGAAGCCGAGCAGCGTCGTCTCATCAGGCAACTCCTGGCGCAGCCGCCGCACCGTTTCCAGAACCGGTCTGAGATAATCGACGACCTCTTCCCCGTTCAATCGCCCGATCCCGGTTTCGTCGATTGGATCCATCTCCGGGCCATGGCCCTCGGTGAACCGGACGTTCCGCTTCATTGCATCGGGAATGACCAGGATATCGGAAAACAGAATGGCGGCGTCAAAGCCATAACGCCGGATCGGCTGCAATGTCACTTCGACGGCATGATCGGGCGTATAGCAGAGATCGAGGAAGCTTCCGGCCTTTGCCCGTGTCTGCCGATATTCCGGGAGATAACGTCCCGCCTGTCTCATCAGCCAGAGAGGAGGAGGGGAGAGGCTTTCGCCATCGAGAACCCTCATGATCTTTCGGCGCGTGTCGCTCAAGCGCTTCTTCCCTATAAAAAATCAAAGATATTTTTAAAGGTTTCTATTTCTTAGAGTCGGTGTCTATCAAGGATTAATATCCATCCACTGCCGATGCCATTTGTCGCGTGCTGGCAAAAAATATCGGAAGGATTTCGCTATTTCATCGAAAGTTTGGGGAGAAACCGAATCTGAAAATGATTCCAAATCCTTCCGGAGAGACGATTTTTCTCGTCGCTGTGGATAAGCTGTGGACCCCATCTCGACAAATCAACCTCTTCCACATCGTCCACAGGGCCTGCGGAAAGCGATCCGCAAAATTCGAAATGTGGATAAGGGGGCATGTTTTCCCTTGCCGGGAGATGCCTCGCCGCCTTAGCTCTGTTTCATCCAGTCTTTTCAACAGGCAGTGGAAAATAGCGTGGAGAACAGAACGAACTTCTTTCATCTGCATCTGATTTCTGACTCAACCGGAGAGACTCTGATCTCCGCCGGCCGCGCCGCATCGGCGCAGTTCAGATCCGCGCAGCCGATCGAACATGTCTATCCGCTGATCCGCAACCGCAAACAGCTGCTGCCGGTTCTGCAGGCGATCGATGATGCCCCTGGCATCGTACTCTATACGATTGTCGACCGGGAGCTTGCGAGCCTGATCGATGAGCGCTGCGTCGAGATGGGTGTTGCCTCGGTGAATGTGCTGGAGCCGGTCATGAATGCGTTCCAGATCTATCTTGGCGCCCCATCGCGCCGTCGGGTCGGCGCTCAGCATGTGATGAATGCCGGATACTTCGCACGCATCGAAGCGTTGAATTTCACCATGGATCATGACGATGGCCAGATGCCGGATGATTATAATGGCGCCGATGTCGTCATCATCGGCATCAGCCGCACGTCGAAAACGCCGACCAGCATCTATCTCGCCAACCGTGGCATCAAGACGGCGAATATTCCGATCGTTTATGGCGTGCCGCTGCCGGAGAGCCTGTTCACGACGACCAAGCCGCTGATCGTCTGCCTGATCGCCACCACCGACCGCATCTCCCAGGTGCGGGAAAATCGCATCCTCGGCGCGACGCATGGTTTCGATCGTGAACACTATACCGATCGCGCGGCAATATCCGAGGAGCTGAAATATGCCCGCTCGCTCTGCGCTCGCCATAACTGGCCGCTGATCGACGTCACTCGCCGATCCATCGAGGAAACCGCCGCGGCAATCGTTGCCCTGCGCCCAAAGCTGCGCTAAGCGCTGACCGGCAGCCGGTACGTCGAGGAGCCTATGATAACAAAACTCATCCTTGCATCGTCGAGCCCGTTTCGGCGGATGCTGATGGAAAATGCCGGCCTATTCTTTGAGGCGCATGCCGCGCGGATCGATGAAAGGGCGGTCGAAGCCCCGTTGGAAAAAGCCGGCGCTCAGCCGGATGCCGTTGCTCTCGTCCTCGCCAAGGCCAAGGCCCAAGAGGTCAGCAGCCGTTTCCCCGATGGCCTGGTCATCGGTTCAGATCAGACGATGTCGCTCGGCGATCGCGTCTTCCATAAGCCGACGGATATGGCCGAAGCGGCAAATCACCTCCAGACTCTTTCTGGAGCAACCCACCGCCTGAACAGTGCTGTGGCAATCGTCCGCAACGGGGCTGTGGTGTGGGAACATCTCGCCCATGCCGATCTAACCATGCGGCCGCTGACCGCGGATTTCATTGGGCGGCACCTGGCCCGTGTCGGCAACAAGGCGCTCTCCAGCGTCGGCGCCTATCAATTGGAAGGGGAGGGCATTCAGCTGTTCGAGAAAATCGAAGGTGATTATTTCACCATTCTCGGCCTGCCGATGTTACCGCTTCTGGAAAAATTACGCGACCTCGGAGCGATCGATGGGTGATTCACGTGAAACATTCGGGCCGAAAGCGTTTGTCACGGGCTTTCCGGTCAAGCATTCGCGCTCGCCGTTGATCCACGGATATTGGCTGAAGACGCTCGGCCTGCCAGGCAGCTATCGCGCCCATGAAGTGGCGCCCGAGGGCTTTGCCGATTTTATTGCTTCGCTGAAGGATGGCAGTTCCGGCTTTGCCGGCGGCAATGTCACCATTCCCCACAAGGAACTGGCTTTCCGTCTCGCCGACAAGCCGGACGAACTGTCGCGCGAACTCGGCGCCTCGAACACGCTCTGGCGGGAGAATGGCCTCCTGCATGCGACGAACACCGACGGCGTCGGCTTCACTGCCAATCTCGACGAACGCCATCCGGGGTGGGACCGCCACGACACGGCGGTCGTCTTTGGCGCCGGCGGCGCCAGCCGGGCGATCATCCAGGCGGTTCGCGACCGCGGTTTCAAGACGATCCATGTGGTCAACCGTACCGTCGAACGCGCCCGTGAACTGGCCGACCGTTTTGGTCCGAAAGTTCAGGCCCATCCGGCGGGTGCCCTGGCCGAGGTGATGAAAGGCGCCGGCCTCTTCATCAATACCACCTCGCTCGGCATGGACGGCGAGGCCGCACCCCAGCTCGATTTCACGCCTCTCGCAACTGAGGCCGTCGTCACCGATATCGTCTATATCCCCCTGAAGACTCCGATCCTGGCGCAGGCGGAAGAGCAGGGCTTTCCGATCGTCGATGGTCTCGGCATGCTGCTGCATCAGGCTGTGCCGGGATTCGAAAAATGGTTCGGCAAGCGTCCTGTCGTCGACGCGGCACTGCGCGCGCTGATCATCGCGGATATGGAAGCACACTGATGCTGAAGATTGGACTGACCGGCTCCATCGGTATGGGAAAATCGACGGCGGGCAAGCTCTTTGCCGAGGCCGGCATCCCGCTGAATGATTCGGATGCCGTGGTCCACGATCTCTATGCCGGCGAGGCCGCACCCCTGGTGGATGCCGCCTTTCCCGGCACGATGAAGGATGGCGCCGTCGACCGCCACGAACTTGGCCGTCAGCTGGCGCTTGATCCCGGCGGCTTCAAACGCCTGGAAGCGATCGTTCATCCGCTGGTGCGCAAACGCGAGATGGAATTTTTAAAACGGCAGCGCCGCGCCGGCGCCGGGATGGTCGTGCTCGATATTCCGTTGCTCTTCGAAACCAACGCCTGGGAAAGAGTGGATGTCGTCGTCGTCGTCAGCGCCGGTCCACAGATTCAACGCGAGAGGGTGCTTGCGCGCGAAGGCATGACCGAGGAAAAATTCGAGATGATTCTCTCACGCCAGACGCCGGACGGGGAAAAACGGCGGCGGGCGGATTATCTGATCGACAGCAGCCGCAGTATCGCGGAGACGAAGGAACGGGTGCTCGAGATTATCGCCGACCTGAAAACGCGGATTGCCAAGGGAGATTTCCGGAATGCGTGAGATCATCTTCGATACGGAAACCACGGGCCTCGACAACCGTGCCGACCGCATCATCGAAATCGGCGGCATCGAGCTCTTCAACCATTTCCCGACCGGCAATGTGATCCATATCTACATCAATCCAGGCGATCAGAAGGTTCATCCGGATGCGCTCGCCGTGCACGGCATCACCGACGAATTCCTGAAGGACAAGAAACCCTTTGCTGAGGTCGCCGAGGAAATCCTGACCTTCTTCGGCGACGCAAAGTGGATTGCCCATAACGCCACCTTCGATATGGGCTTCATCAACGCCGAATTGGCGCGGATCGGTTTGCCGCCGATCCTGCCGGAGCGGGTGCTGGACACCCTGTCGATGGCGCGGCGCAAACATCCGATGGGCCCGAATTCACTCGACGCGCTCTGCCGGCGCTACGGCATCGACAATTCGCACCGCACCAAACACGGCGCGCTGCTCGACTCCGAACTGCTCGCCGAAGTCTATATCGAGATGATCGGCGGCAGGCAGGCAGCTTTCGGCCTCAGCATGACCGCTACCTCAGGTCAGAACGGTCGCGGCGATGCGACTGAGGAGGACGATGTGGTGATTGCATCCGTGTTCGAGCGGCCTCGCCCGCTTGCCCCCCGGCTCAGCCAGTCCGAGGCGCAGGCGCATGAGGCGCTCGTCGCCAAGCTCGGTGAAAAAGGCATCTGGGCAAAATACGCCAGCCCGAACTAAACCGGCCGCAATTGAAAATGCCCGGGACTTGCCCGGGCATCTGCATCTCAAAACCGAAAAGATCCGATCAGTTCGGAACGGCCTCAACCTTTGCGCGGGCCTGTTCTTCGGCAACGCGCTGGGCGAACATCTGCGTGAAGTCGATCGGGTCGATCATCAGCGGCGGGAAACCGCCGTTGCGGGTGACGTCGGCGATGATCTGACGGGCGAAGGGGAAGAGCATGCGCGGGCACTCGATGAAGAGAACCGGCAGCATGTGTTCCTGCGGGAAACCGGCAACGCGGAAGACGCCGCCATAAGCGAGTTCTGTATGGAACACCGTCTTGTCGCCGTCCTTGGCTTCGGCATTCAGCGACAGCACGACATCGAAATCCGTATCCGAAAGCGGGTTGGCGTTAACGTTCACATTGATGTTGATCGTCGGCGCCTTGTCGCGGGCCTGCAGCGAACGCGGCGCACCCGGATTTTCGAAGGAGAGGTCCTTGGTATATTGCGCAAGGATCGAAAGGGTGGGGCTGGCCGCACCGTTGGTGTTGTTATCGTCTGCCATTGGCTTTTCCTCGAGGGGCATGGGAATGGTGCCGCCATCTAACATTTCAGGGAAGGGCTTACAACCCTGAGCGCTTGGCGCCGTTGATCGGTCGAAGCGCCTCAATCTCCGAGATGTTTGCCCGACCATGGCGAGTTGCGGTCCGGCTCCCTATGATAGTCCTCGTCGTCGAGATCGACCACCTTCGAATTCCGGTTGCCGTCGCGGAAATCTGGTTTCGAGGAGGCGGAAAAGCCGCTCCTGGCGTTGACCGTGACGAAGCGTTTGGCGACCCACCGCCAGACGAAATCACGCACCGGCGGAATGAGGATCAGGATTGCGATGACATCCGTGATGAAACCGGGAACGATCAGCAGCAGCGACGCGATGACGTTCATCGCCGGCTGCAGCAGCTCGCGGCCCGGCATCACCCCGTTTCGTCCTTCGCTCGACATGCGGCGCAAAATACCGATGCCCTGCCGGCGCAGCAGAACCACCCCGAGAACGAAGCCCAGCATGACGAGCGCCAGTGTCAGCCACAATCCGATTGCCCGGCCGACGACGACGAAACCGGCAATTTCGGCGAGCGGCAGCAGTAGAATGAAAGCTGGCAGGATCGAAAAACGCATGGTCGTGATGTCCCGGGCTTGCCGGTCTCCTCTTGGCGCTGGCGAAGATGCCAGCCATCATTTGAATCATCTGTATAGGCAGACTATATGGGAGTACAAATCAGAGATGTTAACGGCGGCTGCGATACGATATGAGTTCGAACGACTTCATCACATTATTCTTCCTGGTCGCGGCTGTGCTGATTTTCTTTCAGCTCCGCTCCGTGCTCGGGCGCCGCACAGGAAATGAGAAGCCGCCGCGCGATCTCTATACGCCGCGCGATGCGGCTCCGGCCGAAACCGCCGATGCCGGCAAGGTCGTGACGCTGCCGCGCCGCGATGCGACGAGCGAGGATGAGGATCGTTTCGCTGCCATCGACGCCTTCGCCGCACCCGGAACGCCGCTCAACGAATCGCTGCGCGCGCTGAACAAGGCCGATCCGGCCTTCAGCCCGAAAGAGTTTTTGAATGGCGCCCGCATGGCTTACGAGATGATCGTCATGGCCTATGCCGATGGCGACCGGAAAACGCTGAAGAACCTGCTGTCGCGCGAAGTATACGACGGCTTCGATGCCGCGATCGGCGAGCGCGAAACCCGGGGCGAGAAAGTGAAGTCCACCTTCGTCGGCATCGACAAGGCCGAAATCACCCATGCGGAGACGAAGGGCAGCGAAGCGCAGATCACCGTTCGCATCATCAGCCAGCTGATATCGGCCACTTACGACAAAGCGGACGTGCTGATCGAAGGCGACGCCGAAAACGTCGCCGAGGTCAACGACCTCTGGACTTTCGCCCGCGACACCCGCTCGCGCGATCCGAACTGGAAACTCGTGGCGACCGAATCGGAACATGAGTGACCACGCATCGGACTTCGTCCTGCAGGCCGTAAGCTTCGACACTCTGGAAGGCTGGAAGGATGACGATCCCTCCGGCCTTTTTGAGGTCATGCGGCGCTGCCGCCGCCAGATCAGCGATGTCAAACTCTACCGCACCGGATCGCTTGGCCTGAGCTCGGAAGACCTGCTGCCGCTTCTGCACGCCGCCGAAGATTTCACGCCGTCATCGCCATCAGCGGCGCGCGCCTTTTTCGAGACGCATTGTCGGCCCTTCCTGATTCGCCGCAAGGATGGCAATCCCGGCTTCGTCACCGCCTTTTACGAACCTGATATCGAGGTGTCGGAGCGGCCGGACGAGGTTTTCCGTTTCCCTTTCTACCGGCGCCCGGACGATCTGATCGATCTCGACGATGCCAATCGCCCCGCCGATCTCGACAATTCCTATGCTTTCGGCCGCCTGCATGATGGCCGCATCGCTGCCTATCCGGATCGCCGCGCCATCGACCAGGGTTTTCTCGAAGGCCGCGGTCTTGAAATCGCCTGGGCGAAGTCGAAAGTCGACGTCTTCTTTGTGCATGTGCAGGGCGCGGCCCGTTTGCGTTACGGCGATGGCCGCATCGGCCGCATCACCTATGCGGCGAAGGCCGGCCATCCTTTCTCGGCGGTCGGCAAGCTGCTGATCGACCGAGGCGAGATCGCTCGCGCCGACGTCTCGATGCAGTCGATCCGCGCCTGGCTGGCGCGCAATCCCGAGTACGTAGACGAGGTGCTGTGGCATAACCGCTCCTATATCTTCTTCCGGGAGGCGCCCGTTGCCGATCCCGAGGCCGGTCCGGTCGCCGCCGCCAAGGTTCCGCTTTTGGCCGGACGCTCGCTTGCCGTCGACCGGATGGTCCATACCTTCGGCTTTCCCTTCTTCATCCGCTCCGAAAGCCTCACCCATC
Source organism: Rhizobium redzepovicii (assembly GCF_019793435.1). Classification (GTDB taxonomy): domain Bacteria; phylum Pseudomonadota; class Alphaproteobacteria; order Rhizobiales; family Rhizobiaceae; genus Rhizobium; species Rhizobium redzepovicii. Next base: position 305,303 of record NZ_JAILYH010000005.1, read on the forward strand.
TCGATGACGCCCGGCCCTTCCGCCGGCTGATGCTGGCGCTCGATACCGGCTCGGCGATCGTCGGGCCGGCGCGCGGCGATATCTTCACCGGCTCGGGGGATCTGGCCGGAGAAAGGGCCGGCACAGTTCGCAACGATGCCGATTTCGCCATCCTTATTCCCCAAGCTGCCGCCGGACGATTCGACTGATGGCCAGGGATCGGAAACTCAGCGCGGACGAGAGGATCCTCTGGGGCAAGGTTGCCCGCAGCACAAGGCCGATGCCCGGTAAGGCGGGTGAATTGACCGAACTCGATGCTTTTCTTGTCGAAGCCGAAGCGGCGGCCGAACAGGAGAAGGCAGGAAAGCAGACATCCGCCGCACCTCTGTCGCCGCAGCACGCAGCACCCTCGGCGCCGAAACCGCCGACAGGCGTGCATCATCCACTGGAAAAGCCGGTCAAGCGCAAGATCGCCAAGGGCCGGCTGGCGCTCGAAGCGCGGATCGACCTGCATGGGCTGGTGCAGAGCGAGGCTCATGTCATCCTGCTCGATTTCCTGATGCGCGCCCATGAGCGCGGCATGCGCCATGTCCTGGTCATCACCGGCAAAGGCAGCTCGATGGGCAGCGACGGCGCGCTGAAGCGGGCCGTGCCGCTTTGGTTCTCGAAGCCGGAATTCCGCTACCTGATCTCGTCTTATGAATCGGCCGCACAGCATCATGGCGGGGAGGGCGCTCTCTACATTCGCCTGTCGCGGCGGCATGGGGAAAAGCCATGACCCCTTTCGGAGAGGCGATTCGCAAGCTGAGAGCGCGTAAGGGTGTCTCGCAGAAGGAGATGGCGGAAGCGCTGAATGTCTCTCCCGCCTATCTCTCGGCGCTCGAACATGGCAAGCGTGGTTTACCGACATTCGATCTGCTGCAGCGCATCGCCGGCTATTTCAACATCATCTGGGATGAGGCCGAGGAACTGTTTCTGCTCGCCCGCTCCTCCGACCCGCGCGTCGTCATCGACACATCAGGCCTGCCGCCGGAATATACCGAATTTGCCAACCGATTGGCGCGGCGGATCCGCAGCCTTGACAGCGCAGAGATAGGCCGGCTATCCGCTCTTCTCGAAAATGGCGTCAAAGGCGACGGAAAAGCGTCATAATCCCCTGTTTTATGCCTTGTTCAGGGGACTTGCCATTGGGAAGTGTGTCCAAAAAACCTATATACGAGAGTGAAGAAAGCCGGTGATTCGCAAGGCGCGCCGCAGCTTTACGACAACAGGGAAAATCTCGACAGAATGAGCGACACATCCGCGACGGAAAACGGCGTAAGCACCGAATATGGCGCAGATTCCATCAAGGTTCTGAAGGGCCTTGATGCCGTGCGCAAGCGTCCCGGCATGTATATCGGCGATACCGACGATGGCTCCGGCCTTCATCACATGGTCTATGAGGTCGTCGACAACGCGATCGACGAAGCGCTTGCCGGCCATGCCGACATCGTCACCGTCACGCTCAATCCGGATGGCTCGGTGACCGTCACCGATAACGGCCGCGGCATCCCGACGGATATTCATACCGGGGAAGGCGTATCGGCGGCCGAAGTCATCATGACTCAGCTGCATGCCGGCGGCAAGTTCGACCAGAATTCCTACAAGGTCTCCGGCGGTCTGCACGGCGTCGGCGTCTCCGTCGTCAACGCATTGTCCGTTTGGCTGAAACTGAAGATCCGCCGCCAGGGCAAGATCCATGAAATGAGCTTCACCCATGGTGTGGCCGATGCGCCGCTCAAGGTCACCGGCGAAGCGCCCAATGAGACCGGCACGGAAGTGAGTTTCATGCCGAGCACCGATACTTTCACCATGACGGAGTTCGACTACGGCACGCTCGAGCATCGCCTGCGCGAACTCGCCTTCCTGAACTCGGGCGTGCGCATCCTGCTGACCGACAAGCGCCATTCCGATATCAAGCAGGAGGAGCTGCGTTATGACGGCGGCCTCGAGGCTTTCGTCGCTTATCTCGACCGTGCCAAGAAGTCGCTCGTCGACAAGCCGGTCGCCATCCGCGGCGAAAAAGACGGCATCACCGTCGAAGTGGCGATGTGGTGGAACGACAGCTACCACGAGAATGTGCTCTGCTTCACCAACAACATCCCGCAGCGCGACGGCGGCACCCATATGGCCGGTTTCCGGGCAGCCTTGACGCGCCAGGTCGTATCCTACGCCGACAGTTCCGGCATCACCAAAAGAGAAAAGGTGACGCTGCAGGGCGAGGATTGCCGCGAAGGCCTGACGGCGGTGCTCTCGGTCAAGGTGCCTGATCCGAAATTTTCCTCGCAGACCAAGGATAAGCTGGTTTCCTCGGAAGTCCGTCCGGTTGTCGAAAGCCTCGTTAACGAGGCGCTGAACACCTGGTTCGAAGAGCATCCGAGCGAAGCCAAGATTCTGGTCGGCAAGGTCGTCGAGGCAGCGGCGGCGCGCGAAGCGGCCCGCAAGGCCCGCGAATTGACCCGCCGCAAGGGCGCACTCGATATCGCCTCGCTGCCTGGCAAGCTCGCCGACTGCTCAGAGCGTGATCCGACAAAATCGGAGGTCTTCCTCGTCGAGGGCGACTCCGCCGGCGGCTCGGCCAAGCAGGGCCGCTCGCGCGAAAACCAGGCGATCCTGCCGTTGCGCGGCAAGATCCTCAATGTCGAGCGTGCCCGTTTCGACAAGATGCTGTCGAGCCAGGAAATCGGCACGCTGATCACAGCACTCGGCACCGGCATCGGCAAGGACGAGTTCAACGTCGAAAAGCTGCGCTATCACAAGATAATCATCATGACGGATGCTGACGTCGACGGCGCTCATATCCGCACCCTGCTGCTCACCTTTTTCTTCCGCCAGATGCCGGAACTTATCGAGCGCGGCCATCTCTATATCGCCCAGCCGCCACTCTATAAGGTCTCGCGCGGCAAGTCGGTGCAGTATCTGAAGGACGAAAAGGCGCTGGAGGAATACCTCATCAGCCAGGGCCTGGAAGATGCGGCTCTGAAACTCGGCAGCGGCGAAGTCCGCACCGGCCAGGACCTGCGCGAGGTCATCCTCGACGCGTTGCGCATGCGCGCTTTGCTCGACAATCTCCATTCGCGTTACAATCGCGCGGCCATCGAACAGGCGGCGATCGCCGGCGCCCTCAATGCCGAACGCGTCAGCGTTCGGGCAAGAGCGCAGGCATTGACGAGCGAGGTGGCAAGCCGCCTCGACATCATCGCCGAGGAAACCGAACGCGGTTGGCAGGGTGATCTGGCCAGCGATGGCGGCCTGCGCCTCGAACGCATGGTCCGCGGCGTCAAGGAAATCGTCGTGCTCGACATGGCGCTGATCGGCTCCTCGGATGCTCGGCACATCGACCAGCTGACGTCACGGCTCAAGGAAATCTATCAGACGCCGCCGTCCCTGCATCGACGCGAAGGCGACCTCGAGATCTCGGGCCCGCGCGCCTTGCTCGACGCCATCTTTGCAACCGGCCGCAAGGGCCTGACCATGCAGCGATACAAGGGTCTTGGTGAGATGAATGCCGAGCAGCTCTGGGAAACGACGCTGGATCCCAACGTGCGCTCCCTGCTGCAGGTCAAGGTCAACGACGCCACTGATGCTGACGGCCTCTTCGCCCGGCTGATGGGTGACGAAGTCGAACCGCGGCGCGAATTCATCCAGGATAACGCACTGAGCGTCGCAAACCTCGATATCTGATTGTTATTTTACCAAGCAGAAGCCGCGCCGTCTCTAGATGGCGGGGCTTTTGCTTGTGAGGGGCGATTAATCCGCGAGGAAACGGCCGTTGAACGCGATCTCGGCGAGCGGTTTGCGCTGACTGGGGAATTCGCGCGCCTGGTTGCGTTCGGAAAGAACGCTCTTGTCGGCCAGACGGCCGACGGCAACGCCGGCTTCCACCCGGTAACCCTCGGGAATGCCGAAGCTCTTCATGATTTCCTGGTGTTTGATGCCGCCCATGCCATGGGCGTAGAAACCAGAGAGGCGCGCTTGCAGCGACAGGTGGCCCCATGCCGCGCCAGCATCGAAGGAATGGGTGTAGCTGGGTTTCTCCTCGCCAGAACCGGCAACGCCGGTAAAGCTGCGCGACACGACAAAAATCAGCGCCGAGGCATTCCTGGCCCATTCCTGATTGGCATCGACGAGCAATGCGACGAATTTCTCCCAATGTTCCGAACCCTTAAGCGCATAGATAAAACGCCAGGGCTGGTGATTGGACGAAGACGGCGCCCAATGGGCGGCATCGAGCAGGCTGAGCAGTTGGGCTTCCTCGATAATTTCGCCGGTGAAGGCGCGGGGTGACCAGCGGTCGAGAAACATCGGATCGATCGGATATTGGGATTCGCGGCTATTGCTCTTGGTCATGCTTATTCCCTGAGGGCAGAAATTTGGATCGGGGTTCGTGTTAGTCGGTCCAGACGATGTCGAGTTCCTCGCGAAAGGCGAAGCGCTTCAGATGATCGTCGATGACACCCTGCATTCTTAGCTGTTGTTCGGGGTCGGCGACGGAAAGTATCATGGTCAGCGCCGCATCATCGGCGGTGAACGTCACCTCTGCCGTCTCGCTGAACGGCACGCGGCCCTTGTTCGGATCGAAATCGACGCTGAATTTGTGACTCCAGTGTTTGCAGAGCTGCTGTAGATAGCGGCTTGCATGTTCCGTGCGCACGACAGCCTGGGAGAGATGCATTTTCGAACTCCACGTCATCTTCGGATCGGTTGGGAGTCATATTTCCTGCTTCATGGGCTTGGCAAGCGCAGCATCGTCGCAATTCGGGTGCACAGACTGTCTTCATAAAAGCGGTCTACGACATGCAAAACATCGCCGAAATCCGACTAAATTCGAGGAAAGCCGTACCGCTTCGCGCCAAAGCCGTAATGACACCGGTGAATAATTCGTTCATAGGTGGCTGCAAATCCGTTTTCGATGAGGAGGAAATTCCATGAAGCTGATGCGTGTTGGCCAAGCAGGCAATGAAAAACCCGCGCTTCTCGATGCCGATGGCAAGATCCGCGATCTCTCCGGTCATGTCGCCGATATCGCCGGCGAGGCGATCACGCCGGCCGGTCTTGCGAAGATGGCGGCGATCGATCCGAAGAGCCTTCCGGAACTTATGCCCGGCCGTATTGGCGCCTGTGTCGCCGGCACTGGCAAATTCATCTGCATCGGCTTGAATTATTCGGATCATGCTGCCGAAACTGGCGCCACCGTTCCGCCCGAGCCGATCATCTTCATGAAAGCAACATCGGCAATCGTCGGGCCGAACGACGATGTCATCATTCCCCGCGGTTCGGAAAAGACCGATTGGGAAGTCGAACTTGGCGTCGTCATCGGCAAGACCGCAAAATATGTGACGGAAGCCGAAGCGCTGGATTATGTCGCCGGTTATTGCGTCTCCAACGACGTTTCCGAGCGCGCTTTCCAAACCGAGCGGTCCGGCCAGTGGACAAAGGGCAAATCCTGCGACACCTTTGGCCCGATCGGCCCATGGCTCGTGACCAAGGACGAAATCCCCGAACCGCAGAACCTCGGCATGTGGCTGACGGTCAACGGCCAGAAGATGCAGAACGGTTCGTCGAAGACCATGGTTTACGGGGTGGCTTTCCTGGTCTCCTACCTCAGTCAGTTCATGTCGCTGCATCCCGGCGACGTGATCTCGACCGGCACGCCTCCGGGTGTCGGCATGGGTCTCAAGCCGCCGCGTTTTCTCAAGGCTGGCGACGTGGTCGAGCTCGGCATCGAAGGTCTCGGCATACAGAAGCAGACTTTCGTAGCGGACCGTTAACGACGCTTCCTGCTGAGAAACTTAAGTTTTCAGGGCGATTATGATGCCGGGGATCAAATCTCCGGCATTTCTTGTGTGGGTCTGGTTCGTCCATGTTGCTGTGCAACAAAAAACTGTTAGTCTGCGTTACGTGCCCGCGTAACGGAAAGAGTCGATGCCGCTCAATCGGCCTCATCTTTTCGATAGAGAAAGGTGGCGCCTTTGTTTTATCAGCTTTATGAATTGAACCATGCCGCCATGGCGCCGTTTCGCGCCGCGGCCGATATCATGCGATTTGCCTATGCCAATCCGCTGAACCCGTTTTCCCATACGCCGCTCGGCCGGACGATGGCGGCAAGCCTCGAAATGTTCGAACGCACGACGCGCCGTTACGGCAAGCCGGAATTCGGACTGAAGCAAACGACGATCGGCGATCGGATGGTTTCCGTCCGCGAAGAGATCGTCTGGTCGCGGCCCTTCTGCAATCTCCTGCATTTCGCACGCAATGTTCCAGCCGCCCGCGGCAACGATCCGCGCATTCTGATTGTTGCGCCGATGTCCGGCCATTATGCGACGCTGCTGCGCGGCACAGTGGAGGCGCTGCTGCCGAGTGCCGATGTCTACATCACCGACTGGATCGACGCCCGCATGGTGCCGATGACGGAAGGCACCTTCGATTTCGACGACTATGTCGATTACGTCATCGAGATGCTGCATTTCCTCGGTCACGACACACATGTCATCGCCGTTTGTCAGCCTTCCGTTCCGGTGCTGGCTGCGGCTGCGGTGATGGAGGAAGCCAATGATCCGCTGTCGCCGGCGTCGATGACGCTGATGGGCGGCCCGATCGATACGCGCATCAACCCGACGGCGGTCAACAAGCTCGCCCAGGAGCGGTCGCTTCAGTGGTTCTCCGACAATGTCATCATGAACGTGCCCTGGCCGCAACCGGGCTTCATGCGCCCGGTCTATCCGGGATTCCTGCAGCTTTCGGGATTCATGTCGATGAATCTCGACCGACACCTCGTCGCGCACAAGGAATTCTTCATGCATCTCGTGAAGAACGACGGCGAACCGGAAAAGCATCGCGATTTCTACGACGAATATCTCGCCGTCATGGATCTGACCGCCGAATTCTACCTGCAGACGGTCGAGGAGGTCTTCATCAAGCATTCCCTGCCGAAGGGCGAATTGATGCATCGCGGCAAACGCGTCGATCCGGCAGCGATCCGCAAAGTGGCGCTTCTGACCGTCGAAGGTGAGAATGACGATATATCGGGGGTCGGCCAGACCAAGGCGGCGCAGACCATCTGCGTCAACATTCCCGAAGATATGCGCATGCATTACCTGCAGCCGGATGTCGGCCATTATGGTGTTTTCAACGGCTCGCGGTTCCGCCGCGAGATCGCGCCGCGTATCCTCGATTTCGTCCGCCAGCATTCCCGTTCTGCCGTGAAGCCTCCGGTTCCGCGTGTCATCAAGGGCGGGCGGACAGCCTAAATCAGGCATGGCTGAATTAGCAAAATGGATTCAAGGCCTTGTCCGATTTCACGGGCAATCGTCTTGAAGGTGGTTATTGCGGTAACCACATCGATTTCAGCGTTCGGTATCCTGCCGGACGTGGAAAGCGAGGGATACCCGCACGATGAACCAGTCAGCATTGCTTCGACCGGATTGGACTCCGGCTACCATTGCCCTGATGATTCTCGGCTTCATGGTTTTCTGGCCTCTGGGTCTTGCCATGCTTGCCTACATCATCTTCGGCGACCGTCTGCGCGGCTTCAAGCGTGACGTCAACCAGGCGACCGATGGCTTCTTTGCCTCCTGCCGCCGCTCGAACGGCCGTCACCGCCCGCATTTCTCGACCGGCAACGTCGCCTTCGACGACTGGCGCAAGGCCGAGATCGACCGGATCGAGGAAGAGCGCCGCAAGCTCGATGAAATGCGCGAGGAATTCGACGCCTACATGCGCGAACTTCGCCGCGCCAAGGACCAGGAAGAGTTCGATCGCTTCATGCGTGACCGCAAGAACGCCAAGCGTGACGACAATGGCCCGGTCGCCGAATACCAGACGCCTTGAAGGCCTGAGCGCTGAATTGATGACCGGCATCTTCCGATGCCGGTTTTTCTATGTCCGCTCCCTCGGCGAATCGGATAGAAAACACCCATGTTCTCGCTTCTGAAGACAAGGCCGAAAGCGCGGAAACCGGCGCCGCCCGAAACGCGGACGCTTGAGGTGGCCGGCCGGCTGATGCCGTTGACCATCAAGCAGCATGACCGGGCGACCCGCATCACCTTGCGCATCGAGCCGGGCGGCCGGGCCTTGAAGATGACAGTGCCGAAGGGTCTTGCGGCGCGCGAGGTCAATGCCTTTCTCGATCGGCACCAGGGTTGGCTGCTGACCAAACTTGCCAAGTTTTCGACCGATGCCGGCCTTCGCGACGGCGGCGAAATTCTTTTTCGCGGCGTTTCCCATCGCATCCAGCATACCGGCAGCTTGCGCGGGCTGACGGAGGCGGTTTCGATAGACGGCAGACCGGTGCTGCGCGTCAGCGGCATGGAGGAACATATCGGACGGCGCATCGCGGCCTTTCTCAAGAAGGAGGCGCGCGCAGAGCTGGTGAAGCTCGCGACGATGCATGCCGGAACGATCCGGGCGCCGATCCGCTCGATCTCGATGAAGGACACGCGCAGCCGTTGGGGCTCGTGCTCGTCGGAGGGAAATTTGAGCTTTTCCTGGCGCATCGTTATGGCGCCGCCCTCGGTGATCGATTATCTCGCCGCCCATGAGGTCGCCCATCTCAAGGAAATGAACCACGGCCCGCACTTCTGGGCGCTCTGCCGGAAGCTTTGCCCCGGGATGGACGAAGCGAAATCCTGGCTGAAGCGGCATGGCAGCCAGCTGCACGCCATTGATTTCGATTAGAGCATGTCGCGCAAAAGTGTGCAGCGGTTTTGCCAGGCAAGCGCTGAGCGCTTTTGCCGCAAACGACATGCGTAAAAACAAAGGGCTAAAGCGCGAGGAGCGAACCTGAAAGATCGCTAAGCGCTTTTGCCGAAGGCCGCTCTAAATACAGCTTTCCATGCAAATTGGCTCGACTCTTGCCGCGTTTCGTGTCACTTCGCTGCCATGAGACCGGATATCAAGATCTGCGGCTTGACGACGCCTGATGCTGTCGATCGCGCGCTGACGCGCGGCGCGACCCATATCGGTTTTATTTTCTTCGAAAAGAGCCCACGTTATATCGAGCCGGACTTGGCGGCAAAACTTGCCGAGCCCGCGCGTGGCAAAGCGAAGATCGTCGCCGTCGTCGTCGATCCCAGCAATGACGAACTGGACGAGATCGTCTCGCTGTTGAAGCCGGATATCCTGCAGCTCCACGGCAATGAGAGCCCCGAACATGTGCTGACCATAAAGGCGCTCTACGGTCTGCCGGTCATGAAGGTATTTTCGGTGCGCACCGCCGACGATCTGAAACGCGTCGAGGCCTATATCGGCATCGCCGATCGTTTCCTCTTCGATGCAAAAGCGCCGAAGGGTTCCGAATTGCCGGGTGGTAACGGCATTTCCTTCGACTGGAGCCTTCTGAGCTGGCTCGACGGCAGCATCGACTACATGCTGTCAGGCGGTCTGAACAAGAACAATGTCGCTGATGCGCTGGCGAATACCAAGGCACGTGGTATCGACGTCTCCTCGGGCGTCGAAACTGCGCCTGGCGTGAAGAACGTCGCAATGATCGATGAATTTTTCGATGCGGTCGACGAGGCGGATGCGCCTGTCATGGCCTCAGGGAGTTGAGAGTGAACGAGACGCCTAAACCGAATTCCTTCCGTTCCGGGCCTGATGAAGACGGCCGCTTCGGCATCTATGGCGGTCGTTTCGTTGCCGAAACGTTGATGCCGCTGATCCTCGATCTGCAGGACGAATGGGACAGGGCGAAGAACGATCCGGCATTCCAGGCCGAATTGAAGCATCTCAGCGCCCATTATATCGGCCGCCCGAGCCCGCTCTATTTCGCCGAGCGGCTTACGGCCGAACTCGGCGGCGCGAAGATCTATTTCAAGCGTGAGGAGCTGAACCACACCGGCTCGCACAAGATCAACAACTGCATCGGCCAGATCCTGCTTGCCAAGCGCATGGGCAAGACCCGGATCATCGCCGAAACCGGCGCCGGCCAGCATGGAGTTGCCTCCGCCACCGTTGCCGCCCGCTTCGGCCTGCCCTGCGTGGTCTATATGGGCGCCACCGACGTCGAGCGTCAGGCGCCGAATGTTTTCCGCATGAAGCTGCTCGGCGCGGAAGTGAAGCCGGTGACGGCCGGCAGCGGCACGCTGAAAGATGCGATGAACGAGGCGCTCCGCGACTGGGTCACCAATGTCGAGGATACCTACTACCTGATCGGAACGGCGGCGGGTCCGCATCCCTATCCGGAGATGGTCCGCGATTTTCAGTCGGTGATCGGCACCGAAGCGAAAGAGCAGATGCTGGCAGCCGAAGGCCGCCTGCCGGATCTCGTCATCGCTGCCGTCGGCGGCGGTTCGAACGCGATCGGCATTTTCCATCCTTTCCTCGATGATCCGACAGTGAAGATCGTCGGCGTCGAAGCCGGCGGCAAGGGCCTGCAGGGCGACGAACATTGCGCGTCGATCACCGCCGGTTCGCCGGGTGTGCTGCACGGCAACCGCACCTATCTGCTGCAGGATGGCGACGGCCAGATCAAGGAAGGCCATTCGATTTCGGCCGGTCTTGATTATCCCGGCATCGGCCCCGAACATTCCTGGCTCAGCGATATCGGCCGCGTCGATTATGTACCGATCATGGATCACGAAGCGCTCGAGGCCTTCCAGACCCTGACCCGCCTCGAAGGCATTATCCCGGCGCTCGAGGCCGCGCATGCGATTGCCGAGGTGATCAAGCGCGCACCGACGATGGGCAAGGACGAGATCATCCTGATGAACCTCTCCGGCCGCGGCGACAAGGATATCTTCACCGTCGGCAAGATTCTGGGAATGGGACTGTAAGACATGACCGCACGCATGGACAAACGCTTTGCCGAGCTGAAGGCCGAGGGCCGTCCGGCGCTTGTGACCTATTTCATGGGCGGCGATCCTGACTACGATACCTCTCTCGGCATCATGAAGGCGCTGCCGGAGGCGGGCTCCGACATAATCGAGCTCGGCATGCCCTTTTCCGATCCGATGGCCGACGGCCCGGCGATCCAGCTCGCCGGTCAGCGTGCGCTGAAAGGCGGCCAGACGCTGAAGAAGACGCTGCAGCTGGCGGCCGATTTCCGCAAGACCAACGACGCCACGCCGATCGTGATGATGGGCTACTACAATCCGATCTATATTTACGGCGTCGAGAAATTCCTCGACGATGCGATTGCTGCCGGCATTGACGGCCTGATCGTCGTCGATCTGCCGCCTGAAATGGACGACGAACTCTGCATCCCGGCGATCCGCAAAGGCATCAATTTCATCCGCCTGGCGACGCCGACGACGGATGAGAAGCGCCTGCCGAAGGTTTTGAAGAATACCTCCGGCTTCGTCTACTACGTCTCGATGAACGGCATCACCGGTTCGGCGCTGCCGGATCCATCGCTGGTTTCGGGCGCGGTCGAACGCATCAAGCAGCACACCCAACTGCCCGTCTGCGTCGGCTTCGGCGTCAAGACGGCGGAACATGCTAAGGTCATCGGCGGTTTGGCCGATGGCGTCGTCGTCGGCACCGCCATCGTCAATCAGGTCGCGACCAGCCTGACGAGTGACGGCAAGGCAACGGCGGACACGGTTCAGGCTGTTGCCACGCTGGTGCGCGGCCTTTCCACGGGAACACGTTCGGCGCGCCTTGTTGCTGCCGAATAGTTTTCCCACATTGGCGTCAAAGCATGTCGCACAGCGGTTTGGCGGCAACGACATGCGGGAACACAAAGACCGAAAGCGTGGCAAGCGATCTGAAAGATCGTGACGGGCTTTAGTCAATCAGGAGTACTCGAGTTGAACTGGATCACCAACTACGTTCGCCCGCGGATCAATTCCATGCTGGGCCGTCGCGAAGTGCCGGAGAACCTCTGGATCAAGTGCCCGGAAACCGGCGAGATGGTCTTCCACAAGGATCTGGAAGGCAACAAATGGGTCATTCCGGCCTCCGGCTATCACATGAAGATGCCGGCCAAGGCCCGCTTGGCCGATCTGTTCGACAATGGCGAATATGAATCGCTGCCGCAGCCGAAGGTCGCCCAGGACCCGCTGAAGTTCCGCGATTCGAAGAAATATAGCGATCGCCTGCGCGACAGCCGCCTGAAGACCGAACAGGAGGATACCATCCTCGCCGGGCTCGGGAAGGTGCAGGGACTGAAGCTCGTGGCGGTCGTGCACGAATTCAACTTTATCGGCGGTTCGCTCGGCATGGCTGCCGGCGAGGCCATCGTCAAGGCTTTCGAGCGTGCGACGTCTGAAAAGTGCCCGCTGGTGATGTTCCCCGCCTCCGGCGGCGCGCGCATGCAGGAAGGCATCCTGTCGCTGATGCAGCTGCCGCGCACGACGGTTGCCGTCGACCTGCTGAAGGAATCCGGTCAGCCTTATATCGTCGTGCTGACCAATCCGACCACAGGCGGCGTCACGGCCTCCTATGCCATGCTCGGCGATATTCATCTGGCTGAGCCGGGCGCCGAAATCGGCTTTGCCGGCAAGCGCGTCATCGAGCAGACCTTGCGCGAAAAACTGCCCGAAGGCTTCCAGACCTCCGAATATCTGCTGGAGCATGGTATGGTCGATATGGTCGTCAAACGTCACGATATCCCGGAAACGCTGGCGCGCGTCCTGAAGATTCTGACGAAGAAGCCGGTGTCAGCGGCGAATGACATGAATAGCGGTACGATCGCCCTGGCGGCGAGCGCCTGATAACCGATAAGCAGGCGGGGTGCCGAATTGATACCCAGAGGCCAAACCGCGGTGAGTGAGGCAGCACAGGAGATCGACAAGCTCATGGGATTGCATCCCAAGGGTTTTGATCTGTCTCTCGATCGCATCACCCGTCTTCTCGATGTGCTCGGCAATCCGCACCGAAAACTGCCGCCGGTGATCCATGTCGCCGGCACCAACGGCAAGGGGTCGGTCACCGCCTTCTGCCGCGCTCTGCTCGAAGCCGGCGGCTACAGCGCTCATGTTCACACCTCGCCGCATCTCGTCAATTGGCACGAGCGTTATCGCATCGGTGTGGCGGGCGGGCGCGGGCAGCTTGTCGATGACGCCGTCTTTGCCGAGGCCCTGCGCCGGGTGGCCGATGCCAATGCCGGACAGCACATTACCGTCTTCGAAATCCTGACGGCGGTCACCTTCATCCTATTTTCCGAACAGCCGGCCGATGCCGCGATCATCGAAGTCGGTCTCGGCGGCCGGTTCGATGCCACCAATGTCATTTCCGATCCGGCGGTTTCGGTGATCATGCCGATCTCGCTGGATCACCAGCCCTATCTCGGCGATAGGGTCGAATTGATCGCCGCCGAAAAGGCCGGCATCATGAAGCCGGGGCTTCCCGTCGTCATCGGCCACCAGGAATACGACGCCGCACTCGACGTGCTGATGTCGACGGCCGAACGGCTGCATTGCCCGAGCGCCGTCTTCGGGCAGGATTTCATGGCGCATGAGGAATATGGCCGGCTCGTCTATCAGGACGAATTCGGTCTTGCCGACCTGCCCCTGCCGCGCCTTCCCGGCCGCCATCAATATGCCAATGCCGCCGCCGCCATTCGCGCCGTCAAGGCGGCGGGTTTTACCGTCACCGAGACGATGATGGAAAAGGCGATGAATTCCGTCGAATGGCCGGGCCGGCTGCAGCGCCTGGGCGAAGGCCGGCTGCTGGCGCATGCGCCCGCCGGCGCCGAGATCTGGATCGATGGCGGGCACAATCCTGGTGCCGGCGAAGTGATCGCCGAAGCCATGGCCAATTTCGAAGAGCGCCAGTCGCGGCCGCTTTTCCTGATTATCGGCATGATCAACACCAAGGACCCGGTCGGCTATTTCAAGGCCTTTGCCGGCTTGGTCGAGAAGGTTTTCTGCGTGCCGATCCGCAACAGCGATGCGATGATCGACCCGGTGATCTTGTCGAACGCCGCCTATGATGCCGGCCTGGTTGCCGAACCGATGTCGACCGTCGGCGATGCGCTGGAAGCCATAAAAGCCGTCCTCGATCCGGAGGGTCTACCCCCGCGCATCCTCGTCGGCGGCTCTCTCTATCTCGTCGGCGATGTGCTTTGCGACAACGGCACGCCGCCGAAGTGATGGGCGAAATGAAGAATACGAAATGAAAAAAGCCCGGTCGAGCCGGGCTTTTTCGTTAATGTGAACTGGGCGATATCAGGCGGCGCTGGAAATCCAGTTCGAAAGCGCGGTCTTCGCTTTGGCGCCGACAGAAATATCGGCGACTTCGCCGCCCTTGAAAATTGCCAGGGTCGGAATGGAGCGCACACCGAACTGTGCGGCGAGTTCCGGGTTCTCATCGATATTCAGCTTGGCGACCTTGACCTTGCCTTCCATCTCGACGGAGATTTCTTCAAGGCTTGGCGCAATCATCTTGCACGGGCCGCACCATTCAGCCCAGAAATCGACGACGACGGGCTCTGCGGATTCCAGAACTTCCGACTGGAAATTGTTGATATCGACTTTCACGGTAGCCATGGGCTGCTCCTTTACCTCGGGTGTTGAACCACATGTGATGGTGCGGTGCCGAATTTTCAATGTCCGGTATTTCACTTTGTCTTGACCGCTGCAAGCGCCAAACCGAGCGCCTTTTCGCTCAGCGTATAAAGCGAGGCGTTCTCGGTGTAGACAAGCATGCACTCGATTGGCTTGCCGGGATAGAGCGGCGCCAGGATCTCGCGATAGATCGCCAGCTGCGCCCGGTGCGCGAAGGGAATAGCCGCCTCCGTCGCCGGCGGCACCCGATTGGTCTTGTAATCGAGGATGACGACACGATCGGCAAAGACGGCGAGCCGGTCGATGCGGCCGGAGACGGCATAGCGCCTGTCCTCAAGAGTCAATGTTCCCATGATCGAGACCTCGGGCTGTGCCTCGTCACCGAGGACGGCCTGCAAACCCTCTTCGTCCAATAGTTTCAGAACCGAATCGACCAGCTTGCGCCGTTCGGCTTCCGGCCAGAACCGCGCCGCCCGTTCGGCATAGCGGCCTGCGGCATCAGCTCGTTCAGCAGGCGGGATTTCGGGAAGCGCCTGCAGCATGCGATGGATCAGCCGACCCTTCTCCAGAGACCGATCGCTGCGCTCCTTCTCGCCGAACAGTGGCGAAACGACGAGCAAACCGCCCTCGTCTTCGTCGATGATCGTACCGGCGCCGGAGGGGCTGAGCGGCCGGGGCAGCTCGGCCTGCGGCGGCAATGGCCGCAACAGGCCGTCCGGCAGGCTCTCCTCGCTGTTGCGCTCCTGGCTGCGGTCGATGCGCTCGAAGCTTCGCTCCACCCGCGGCACACGCCATTCGATACCCGGCCATTGGCCATCGGGACTGGAGAATGTCGTCGCCTCGACATGCGGATGGTCGTCGCGCAGTGCCGTCGAAATCATCATATGCCAGGTGTCGTTGTTGAGACGCACGCCGCGATAGCCGCAGACGACCAGCCGGTCGGCGGCACGCGTCATGGCGACGTAGAGCAATCGGCGGTACTCTTCCTCCGCCAGCATCTGGATACGGACGGCGTCGTTCTGGGTCAGCGAATTGGCGAGATCGGAGACGGGAACCCAGACGGGCATCGGCGGTTCGTCGGCATCGGTCTCGATCAGGCGAAGTTTCGGCAGATGGGTATGGGTGAAGGCCTTCGAACCGCCGTCGACCAGGAAGACGATAGGTGCCTCGAGACCCTTGGAGGCATGCACGGTCATGATCCGCACCTCGTTGCGCCCCTTGTCCTGCTCGCGCTTGACCACCGGGGCTTCGAGCTCCAGCGTCGAGATGAAGGATTGCAGCCCGGGAAGGCCGGAGCTCTCATGGTCGATGGTGAAAGTCAGGAATTCGTCGAGGATATCGCTGACCTCGGTGCCGAGCCTGGCAAGGAATTGCCGCCGCCCGCCATGGCTGCCCAGCACACGCGCATAGAAATCATGAACCGACAGGCTTCTGGATTGGCGAAGGAACAGCTCCAGCCTCTCCACGGCCGCGCGGAAACGCTCGGTGCCGTCGGCGGCGAAGCGTTTGAGATGGTGCCAGACGCTCTCATTGTCACCGCGTAGCGCGGCGATAGCAAAGATGTCGTCCTCGGAAAGATCGAAAAGCGGGCTCTTGAGCACGGCGGCGAGCGAAAGATCGTCCTCCGGCAGCAGCAGGAAACGACCGAGCGCCAGCAGATCCTGCACGGCGATATGGCTGGTCAGCACCAGCCTGTCAGCGCCGGCGACCGGAATGTCGCCGCGGCGTTTCAAGGCGCGTGTCAAGGCATTGACGAAGGCGTCGCGCTTGCGCACCAGCACCAGGATGTCGCCGGCTTCGATCAGGCGCTCTTTGCCTTTGTCGACAATCGTCTCGCGGCCGACAAGCGTGCCGATCGAATGGGCGATCCGTCGTGCCAGGATTGCGGCCGGCGCGCTTTCCGGCGTTGCGTCGAAGGGCGCCGTCCAGTCCTCTTCCTTGACCACCGCCTCGGGCGCGACCATTTCCCAAAGATCCACGGCGCCGGGATGTCCGATGCGGCTGGAGCGATGCACGACCGGTTCGCCGAGCGCGCTGAGGCCGCGCGAATTGTCGGGTTCCCTGAATATGTGGTCGACGGCTTCGAGCACATCCGCGGTCGAGCGGAAGGAAAGCGGCAGCCGCACAGAGGAAAAGTTTTGCCCGCTGTCGGAGACGCGCCGTCGCGTCCGGTCGCTTTCCTCGGAAAAACGCTCAGGCCGCGCGCCTTGAAAGGAATAGATCGACTGTTTCTCGTCGCCGACGGCAAAGAGCGTGCGCACGATCGGACGGGCGCTTTCGCCGGAGAAGAAATCCTCGGCGAGCGACTGGATGACGCTCCACTGGATCGGGCTGGTATCCTGCGCTTCGTCGACGAGGATATGATCGATGCCGCGATCGAGCTTGTAATGGATCCAGGGACCGACGCCGCTTTTCGTCAGCAGGTCGGCGGTGCGGGTGATCAGATCCTCGAAATCGAGTTGGCTGCGCTGCTTCTTCAGCTCCTCATAGTCGTGATTGAGCCGCTCTGCCAGCACCAGCGCGGCATGCGTCGCGCCATGCATCCGTATCAGTTTCAGCCGGTCGCGGCTTGCAGCGACATGGGCGCGGGCAGCAGCAATGGCGCCCGCCAGCTGCGGCGCTTCGGCAAGCATCGCCTTGACCGTGAATTGCGAATCCGCCTTCGGCTCGCCCTTCACCGTCAGAAAGATTTTCTCGAGAAACTCGGCGCGTTTTGCGTCGTCACGTTCCCGCCCGGCAAGCCTGAGACCATAGGCAACTTCCTGTGCCTTCGCGCCGCCCCTCTGATCGGCAAGCGACAGATAAAGCTCCAGCATACCGCCGGAAAGCTCCGGCAACGGCCAATATTGCGCCGCGATCCGGCTCTCCGTGTCATCGGGGGCAAGACCAAGTCTTTCGCGCAAAACCACCTCGATGCCGCCCCGCCGTTCGGCCGTTGCCGTGAAACGACGGATGGCGTTGCGGTTGGCGACGATGTCGCCGAGCAGATTTTCCAGGCCGGATTCGTCGCCGAGATCGAGCACATAGGCGAATGCCTCGGCAAGGGCGCTGTCTCCCTCCGGCGCGGTCGCCGTCAGCAGTGCTCGGCGCGCATCGGACAGCAGCGCTTCCGCCGCGCGATCGTCGAGAACCGAGAAATGCCCGGCGACATTGGCCTCCAGCGGGAACTGATGCAGCAGCGCCTCGCAAAAAGCATGGATGGTCTGGATCTTCAGTCCACCCGGTGTCTCCAGCGCCTTCGCAAACAGCCGGCGGGCCTCGGCAAGCTTTATTCCGTCGGGAGCGGTCCCCTCGATCTGGGTAATCCGCCGGCTAAGGTCTTCATCGTCAAGCACCACCCAGTCCGCCAGCCGTTCGAAGACGCGGTTCGACATTTCGGAAGCGGCAGCCTTGGTATAGGTGAGGCATAAAATGGCGGAAGGCCGCGCACCGGCAAGCAAAAGCCGGATGACGCGCTGGGTCAGCACATGCGTCTTGCCGGAGCCGGCATTTGCCGAGACCCATGCCGAGCGCTCGGGATCGGAGGCGATCGCCTGCTGGATCGTCGTCCAGCCGATCCAGGCGCCCGGATCATCGTCATTGGGAAGCGCGGTCACGTCACTCATCACCGCCGCCTTCTTCGGTTTCTGCCGTCGACCATTCGGAAACGCGGGCGAGGTGATCATAATCGCCGCCGAAATCGAATTGCTGTGCCGGGATCAGCCGCGAGGTAAAGCCTTTCTCGCCGGACTGCAGCAAGCTCACGAACTTGACCAGCTGATCGATCGATTCTTCGGCGAGATCCATCGCCGATTTCGCCTTGTCGCTGCGCGCCGAACTTTCGTTGTTGACGGTGTCGACCTGAAAACGGCGTCCCGGCCGCAGGCGGACATAAAGCAGGTCCTGCGGCACGAGACTGCCGGCATCGCGGAAGGCACCGGCGCTCAGGGCCGCCGCTTCGAGCGCTAGCTGCGGATCGAGAAGCACCCGTGCCTGTGTCGGCGAGGGATTGTAGCCTGTCTTGTAGTCGATGATATCGGCGGCCTGCGGTCCGGTGACGTCGATCCGGTCGGCAACACCGTTGAGCCGGATATTGATCGCTTCCAGTTCGACGCCGCCCCGCACCTCCGTCAGCGTCTTGCGGATGCCGGGCCGCCGTCCGGCCTCCCAGTCGAGGAAGGCGCCGGCCACGGCGCGAAATCGCGGCCGCCACACCGCATCGATATGCGGCGGCAGCTGCTCCATGTCGAAGAGCTCGGAAAGAATGCGCTCCATCGCCGCTGCCGCATCCGGCGTGCCGGCGACATGTCCTTCGCGAATGAACCGGTCGATGATCGTGTGGTAGAGCGTGCCGCGTTCGGCCGCTCCCGGATCGCGGTTGAACGCATCGACGGGGTCGAGCCGCAGAATGCGGCGGGCATAGATGGCATAAGGGTCCCGGCGCAGCCGTCCGACTTCGCTGAAAGAGTAGGATGTCGGCTGCAGCGTCAGCGGCGGTTTCGGCGAAGGCCGCTGCGCCGGGGCCTGGGGCTCGCCCCGGTCGATCAGGCCGGCCCATTGGAGGAAGCGGTTGCCGCGTCCCTTCAATTCCGCTTCGAAGGCCTCTCCGGCAAGCGCCAGCAGCCGCTGCAGCCAGCGCGAGGCGACCGTTGGCGTCGAGCCCTGGCGTAGCGCGCGCGAATAGATCAGATGGCGCGTGCCGTTCGCCATCTCGAAGTCATGCGCCAGTTGACCGATGCGCCGTTCGGGCGGCTCAAGGCCGATCTCCGTCTTCATCATGCGCGGAATGAAGGGATTGTTGGCGGTCTGCCCCGGCCAGGTGCCCTCGTTCAGGCCGCCGAGGATCATCGTATCGACGCTCTGCAGGCGGGCTTCCAGCGTGCCAAAGATGAAGAGGCGGGGATGGCTGAGCGCCCGCGGCTTCACCGCATGACCGGCGGCAAGGGCTGCCATGATGTCGATCCATTGCGGTCCGCCGGCCTCCATCTGGCCGTTGGTGTCGATCACTTCACCGAGCAGGGCGGCAAGCGCATCGCCGGCTTCGCCCGACCAGAGATCGGCGAGATTGCCATGCGGATCGGCCGCCACCGCTTCAAGCGAGCGGCCGGTGCGCTCCGCCCATTCGGACAAGGTAAAACTGGCCGTCCTGCCGCGATCTTCCGGCCGGTGCCGCATCAAGGCCGAAGCCAGCGGCTCGGTCGCTTGTGTGACCCGGCGGGCAAGGTCGTAAGCGGCATCGGCGGCGTCCGGCGTAAGCGCTTTTCGCCATTGCGGCGGGTGCCTATCCTCAGCCTGTTCGGCAAGCTGATGGGTGAGCAGCGGCTC
Organism: Rhizobium redzepovicii; assembly: GCF_019793435.1. Classification (GTDB taxonomy): domain Bacteria; phylum Pseudomonadota; class Alphaproteobacteria; order Rhizobiales; family Rhizobiaceae; genus Rhizobium; species Rhizobium redzepovicii. The sequence goes on from NZ_JAILYH010000005.1 coordinate 325,072, forward strand.
GAGTCTGCTGATATCCACCTCCGTCACGCCGCCGCGCAGTGCCAGCAGCTCGAGCGCCTCGGTGGCGGAAATCAATGTGGCGCGTTCAAGGCCGAAGCGGGCCAGCGGATGTTTGAGCAGCGAGACGATCGCCACCGGATCGCCCGGGCGCAATGCCGCCTCCAGCAGCAATTGCAGAAGCGTACCCTGCGGCGTGGCCGCAAGCGGAGTGCCGGCCGAATCGTCGGCGAGGATGCCGAAGCGGGAAAGCTCGGCCATCACCCGGCGAGCGAGATTGCGGTCCGGCGTGATGAGCGCCGCCCGGCTTTCGCCGTCCTGCCCCGGTCTTTCCAACGCCAACCGGAGCGCAATGGCAATCGCCGTCGCTTCCTCGCGTTCGTTCGCGGCTTCGATCAGCGAAACATCGGCGAAAGCTGAAGAAAACGCGCCCTCGGGCAGCTCGCTCTTCCAAGTGCCCCAATCGCTGGTCGCCTCCGCCGGTACGAGTGCCCGGGACAGGATTTCGGCGCGCCGGTCAAGATCGGCTTCCGGCCTGTCGAGGAGCCTGACGTCGGCGCGCGTGAGCTTCAGTCGCTTGAGCAGCGATGACAGGCCATATTGCGGGTGGCTGCGGCTTGCGGGATTAGCATGCTGGCCCGGGGAAAGCTCCGGCGCCACCATCTGCCAGTGCCTTTCAGGCATGGAAAGATCAAGGCCCGGAAGCACGATCACGCCTTCGGGCATATTGGCGACGGCGGCGATCAGATCGGCGGTGGCAGGAACGGAGCCCGTCGAACCGGCAATGATGATCGGTCCAGCGGGCTTCGTCGCCGAAAGCCTTTTTGCTTCGGCCCGGAGAATGGCGTTTCGGTGTCGCGCCGGTGAGGATTTTTCGAGCTCGGAAAGCCGCTCCGGCCAGAAGGCGCTGGCGATCTGCAGGAATTCCGCCGTCAGCTGCCACCAGGCGGCATAATCGCCGGTGTCGAGTTTCGACAGCTCCGACCAGTCGAGGTCTTCGGTTTCGATGGAATCGATCAGTTCCGCGAGGTTGCGGGCGAGCCAGATCGCATCCGCCGGGCTTGCCGGCGCAACGAGCGGCGAGTCCGAATGAATGTGGCGGACGATCTCCGGCAGTTTGTTGCGCCAGGCGAGAATGAGGCGCGCAAGCTCCAGCAGGCGGGCCGTATTCGACAGCGGCTGGGCGAGATCGATCGTTGCCGGCAGCGCCTCGTCGAAATAGCCGCTGTCGTCGTCGGTTTCGCCGAGGGGACGAATAACAGGCAGGATCGCCGAGCGGCCGCCGAGCAGATCGACGAATTCCGAGCGCAGCACACGCACGGCGCGCCGCGTCGGCAGGTAGATCGTTACCCTGGAAAGCGACAGCGGATCATCGGCCTCATGCCGGAACAGCGGCGTCAGCCGGCCGTCGCAAAGCCTCGTCGCCAGCGTTTTCAGGAAGGAGTGGCCCGCCGGGATCGTCAGAATGCGTGGCTGGTACCGCTCCGCCATATCTCACGCGAACGCCCGCAGCCGTCGGATCGTTTCCTCCGCCTCGCCGATTGCCTCCGGCGTTCCCACCGTCAGCCAGTGGCCCTCGAGCAGCATGCCGAAAAGCCGCCCGCGCGCGATCGCCTTGTCGAAATAAATATTGAGATTGAAGGCATCCTTTGGCGCATCGTCGAGCAGCGACGGGTTCATGACGATCGCGCCGGCATAGACGACGGGATTGGACGGATCGTCGCGATACCGCGCCAGCCGGCCGTCGGCCGCCATGCCGAAATCGTTCTTGCCGTTGTGACCCGTCGTATCCTCGATCCTCACACAGAGAAGCGCCATGTCCATGCGTTCGGCATCGAAGAATCCGGCTAAGCGCTGCAAGTTCGTCGGTCGCCCGAGCTGTTCGCCGATCCAGAAGAGATCGGCATTCATGACGAAAACGTTCTCGCGATCGAGCAGGTTCAAACCCTTCGCCAGCCCGCCGCCGGAATTCATCAGTGCTTCCCGCTCGTCTGAGATGATGATGTCGAGGCCGCGATAGGCCTCGAGATGGTCGAGCATCTGGCCGGCAAAGTGGTGAACGTTAACGACGGCCCGTTCGACGCCAGCCGCAACCAGCGAATCCAGCGCATAGTCGATCATCGGCTTGCCGTCGATTTTCACCAGCGGCTTCGGGATCGTGTCGGTGATCGGGCGCATACGGGTTCCAAGACCCGCGGCCAGTACCATGGCTTGTCTGATTGTCATCCTGATCCGGAACTTATGATTCGCTTTGGCCTATTCCAGCCCTTGCGCACCAATCACGCAAGGGGGCAAGCGCTTCGTGCTCGAATGCGACCTGGAGATAGGCGAGCGTTCGCGGCATATGCTTGAGATAGCCGGGCTTCCCGTCGCGCTGCAACAGCCGCACCCAAAGACCGGCGAGCTTGCAATTGCGCTGCGCAGACATGATCGCCCAGGCCTTCATGAATTCGGCTTCGTCAAAGCCGCCTTGGGCACGGCGAAGGGCGAGATAATCATCCATCAGCTGCCGGAAGAGCGCCGGTTTGATCGTGACCCGCGCATCTTGGACGATGGAAGCCAGATCATAGGCGGTCGGGCCGATCATTGCATCCTGGAAGTCGATGATGCCGATTTTGCCAATACCGCTTTTCTCATCGCGCCAGATAATGTTCGGCGAGTGGAAGTCGCGCAGCAGCAGGTTCTTCTCGGCTGTCGCGAGCTCGTCGATGAGCGCGTCCCAGATCGCCAGATACTCCGCCCGTTCGATATCGGTGGGAGGTGTGCCGCGCTTCCAGGCAATATGCCAATCGAGCACAAGCTGCACTTCCATCTTCATTGCCGTGCGGTCGAAGTCCGGAATGTGATGCGTGTGCGTTGCAGACACCGGGATATTCTGAGGGATCTGCATGGAATGAAGATGGGCAAGGCAGGCGACGCTTTGCCGGTAACGTTCGACGATCGGCTGCCCGTCGTCATCGAGCACGCCTTCGGTGCCGAGATCCTCGATCAGCAGGATACCCTGCTCATAATCGACCTGATAAATCTCCGGCGTTGCAAAACCGCGCTCGCGCAAGGCATCGGCAATCGCAACGAAAGGATAGGCGTTTTGTGCCAGATGCGCGACCTTGGGATAGGACTTGCCGTCATGGACCGGCGGTCCCTCGGGATGCGGGCGCCAATCCATCAGTATTTTTCGCGGGGCAGCGTCCAGATAGATCGCCTCATAGGCGCGCAGCGAAGCATCGCCGGTCAGGAAGCGGCGTTTGACAGTGGGAAAGCCGGCTTCGTCGAGGAAGGCACGGATCGCCAGGACCCTGCGGATGCGTGAGGCCTGCGGCTCTGCGGCTTTGATCGTTGCCCGGCGGCCGCTGCCGTCCTGGTCCAGCCTTAGTGCGATGCGATCGGCCGGCAGTTCGCCCTCAGCCATCTCGGGCCATTCGACGAGACAGATGCCGTTCTCCAGGGCCTCGTCGAATCCGAGCTCCGTCAATTCGGCCGGATCGCCGAGCCGGTAGAGATCGAAGTGCGAAACCGGAATGCGCAGATCGTAGGATTGCACCAGCGTAAAGGTCGGGCTTGGGACTTCGAGCCCCTCGTCATCGGCCATGGCGCGCAGGATCGCACGGGCGAGTGAGGATTTGCCCGCGCCGAGATCGCCGGAAAGAGCCAGGCAATCGCCGGCTTTCAGGGCGAGCGCCAGATCGTCGCCGAAGCGGATCGTTGCCGCTTCGTCCTTCAGAAAAACCGAGATCGTATCGCCGGTCGTCATTCGGCGGCAGCTGAATGCGGGATATCGACCGAGGGAATGCGGCAGACGACGGTCGTGCCCTTGCCCGGCTCGCTGTCGATCGTCACGTCGCCATGATGCAGGCTGACAAAGCTGTCGACGATCGAGAGGCCGAGGCCGGCACCGCCGCGTTTGCCGCTTTTCGCTCCGGTCGCAAAGCGGTCGAAGACGGTGGCGATCATATCGGGTGAGATGCCGGGGCCGCGATCGCTGACGGCGAAAACGAAATCCGTGCCTTCGCGATGGCATTCCAGGGAGATCGAGGTGCCCTCGGGAGAGAAATTCGCCGCGTTGGAAAGCAGCTTCAAAAGGATCTGCTTCAGCCGTTGCGGGTCGGCGACGATCGAACCGAGATAGGCCGGCGCGGTGATTTCGAGCGCGACGCCGCTTTCATGCAGGCGATCGGCGATCTGCATCGAGACGTCGTCGAGCAGGTCGTTGAGATCGATATCCGCATAGTTGAGCCGCATGATGCCGGCATCGACGGTCGCGAGGTCGAGAATGTCGTTGACGAGCGTCAAAAGAACCGAGGACGAGGTCGAGATATGGTCGATATATTCGGCCTGCCGTTCGTTCAGCGGCCCGACGCCCTGCGTCCGCAGCAGGTCGGTGAAGCCGATGATATTCGTCAGCGGCGAGCGCAGCTCGTAGGAGACGTGCTGGACGAAGTCGTTCTTCAGCTCGTCGGCCTTGCGCAGCGCTTCGTTCTTCTCGGTCAGCGCCCGTTCGGCCCGTACGCTGTCCGTCATGTTGACGAAAGTCAGCATGGTCTGGGCATTCGGCAGCGGGATGACCGCATAGTCGAGCACCAGGCCGGAGAACAGTTCCAGCGTTCCTTGGCCCGAGCGGCGTTCGTCGTCGAAGCTGGTGATCAGCTCGGCGAAGGTCTTCCAGCCGTCCGGCCGGTCATAGGACGGCGCACAGGCCTCGCCCAACGCGCGGATATGGGTGCCGGGCTTGGCTTCGGTTTCGGTGATCCCCCAGAGTGCGCGGAAAGCCGGGTTCGACAGGCGGATGCGTCCATCCGGGCCGAACACCGCCACACCTTCGGATAGATGGTCGATCGTTTCGCCCTGCACCTTGACCAGCGTGTTGTAGCGCGTTTCGAGATCGACCTGCTCGGTCAGATTTTCGAACACCCAGGTGGCGCCGCCCTGCGGATGGGCGGTCGCAAAGACGCGCAATGTCTGCCCGTTCGGCAGGTGCCAGAGATCGGATTGCGTGTCGAGCGCGCGGTAGACGGAAAGGGCTGCTTCCTTCCAGCTCTTCCAGTTGAGCTGGTCCGGCAGCTTCTTGGCTGCCCGCAGCCGCTCGAGCAGCTCGCTATTGTCCGGCCGGCCTTCCAGGAAGGCGATATCCAGCTCCCAGAGTGCGACGAAGGCCTGGTTGTAGAATTGCAGCCGGCGGTCGCCGTCGAAGATCGCGACCGGCGTGGCGAGATGGTCGAGCGTTTCGGCATGGCTCTTCAGCGTCCGTTCCAGCTCGGCGCGCACCGCCTCGATGTCGGACACATCGATTGCGATGCCGGCCGAGCCGCCGGGAAGCCTGACGTCGACGACGTCGAAGAAGGTGCGGTTGCCGTGCACCACCGTCGAGATCGTGTCGTGGAAGGGCGATTCCGGCGTCACCGTCGCGCGAATGCGTTCGCGCGCCACGGTCGTCAGCATCTCGCGGCCTTCATTGATCGCCTGCTGCGGCGAGCGCGCTTCGACGGCCTCGCCATAAGCCTGGTTGACCCAGGTGAGGCGGCCGGCGGGATCGCGCTGCCAAGCCGGCATGTCGATCGCGTCGAGCATGGTCTGGAAGGCCGAGATCGAGGTCATCAGCCGGTCGCGCTCGATCCTGAGCTCCGCAAGCTCGGCGCGCAGATTGTTGAGCGCCACAAAACGGACGAAGGCGCGGCCGCCGGAAACCCGGCCCTGTGCTTCGAGAATTTCATCGCGGATGGTTTCGACCACCATGTCGAAGCTCTGTGCCCCATCGCGCAGCCGGTCGATCGCCTTTTCCAGATCGGCGGCCGAGCGGGACTTCAGCCAGAGTCCGAAGGCCAGGAATTCGCCGTCCTGCGGGGCACCGGTCTCGGGCGGAAGCTGGCCGAGCAGTTCGGGACGGGCATTGCCGTCCCAGATGACGATCCGCCGGTTCTTGTCGGCGATCAGCGCCTGGTATTGCGAAATGCGCTGCTGGGCATCGGACAGCGCCGAGCGGATTTCCCGGCTCTCGCTTTCCAGATTGCCGCGCTGGCGCACCAGCCACAATGTCGAAAGCAGTGCTGCCGATATGACGCCGATGACGACGGAAACGCCGACGACCTGCGAGGATGTGAAAAGGTGAGCCGCGGCCGCCGCTTGCTGCTCCGTCTGGGCCAGAACTGGCCGCGCCAGCGCGGCAAGCGCCGTGCCAGCCGCGCAGGCTTTCAGAAAGCGCGCCAATGATCCATGCTCTTGCTTTGCGGCCTCGTGTGCCGTTGCATATTGCTGTTCTTGGCCCGCCATGAGCGGGCGGCGACCGGCGCGAACGCCATCATCCGCCTGACCCGGCAGGCTGTGTTTCAGTTCCGACATCCGCGGTATGTCTCCGTCCTTCAATGTGCCGCATTACGACAAGACATCCCATTTCCGGAGCGGCCGGACGGGGTCCGGCGCCACGAATCAAGTCTTAAAACAATACTTCGGATGGGAATCGGCGGGAAGAGAGCGCCCAAAAAATAAGCCGCGGCATTTGTCAATGCCGCGGCTTCTACATCTTGTGGATATTAACGATCAGATCAATATCTGTAGTGGTCGGACTTGAACGGGCCCTTCGGCGAGACGCCGATATAGGCAGCCTGCTCTTCGGAAAGCTCCGTCAGCTTCACGCCGAGCTTGTCGAGATGCAGGCGTGCGACCTTTTCATCGAGATGCTTCGGCAGGATATAGACCTGGTTCGAATATTGATCGGGCTTGGTGAAGAGCTCGATCTGCGCCAGCGTCTGGTTGGTGAAGGAGGCCGACATCACGAAGGACGGATGGCCGGTGGCGTTGCCGAGGTTGAGCAGGCGGCCTTCGGAAAGAAGGATGATGCGGTTGCCCTTGGGGAATTCGATCAGGTCGACCTGCGGCTTGACGTTGGTCCACTTGAGATTGCGCAGCGCGGCGACTTCGATTTCGTTGTCGAAGTGGCCGATATTGCCGACGATCGCCATGTCCTTCATCTGACGCATGTGGTCGATGCGGATGACGTCTTTGTTGCCGGTGGTAGTGATGAAGATATCGGCCGAGGAAACGACGTCCTCGAGCAGCACGACTTCATAACCGTCCATGGCGGCCTGCAGGGCGCAGATCGGATCGGCTTCGGTTACCTTGACGCGGGCGCCGGCGCCGGAGAGCGAAGCGGCAGAACCCTTGCCGACATCGCCGTAGCCGCAGACGACGGCAACCTTGCCGGCCATCATCACGTCGGTGCCGCGGCGGATGCCGTCGACCAGCGATTCCTTGCAGCCGTACTTGTTGTCGAACTTCGACTTGGTGACCGAGTCGTTGACGTTGATCGCCGGGAAGGGCAGCAGGCCCTTCTGGCTGAGCTGGTAGAGGCGATTGACGCCGGTCGTTGTTTCCTCGGTGACGCCCTTGATCGCGTCGCGCTGCTTGGTGAACCAGCCAGGCGAAGCGGCGAGGCGCTTCTTGATCTGTGCGAAGAGGATTTCCTCCTCCTCGGAATGCGGATGCGACAGCACGTCTTCGCCAGCTTCGGCGCGGGCGCCGAGCAGGATGTACATGGTGGCGTCGCCGCCGTCATCGAGGATCATGTTGGAAAGGCCGCCATCGGCCCACTGGAAGATCTTGTCGGTATAGACCCAGTAATCTTCAAGCGACTCGCCCTTGATGGCGAAAACAGGAACGCCGGCAGCGGCGATTGCGGCAGCGGCGTGATCCTGCGTCGAGAAGATGTTGCACGAGGCCCAGCGAACTTCGGCGCCAAGCGCCACCAGCGTTTCGATGAGCACGGCCGTCTGGATGGTCATATGCAGCGAGCCGGTGATGCGCGCGCCCTTCAGCGGCTTTGCGTCGCCGAATTCGGTGCGGCAGGACATCAGCCCCGGCATTTCGGTTTCGGCGATGGTAATTTCCTTGCGGCCGAAATCCGCAAGCCCGATATCGGCGACGACATAATCTTTTTCAGTGCTCATAGAGGCCTCCAGGCTGAAAAACGTCTCAAAATTGGCGCAAGCGCGAAGATGACCGCGCGATGGATGGGCCGCGTCCTGATGCAGGTCACCCGGAGATGCGCAGCGGTTCCGGGATGACGACATGCACAAAAAAGAGAGCTGAAGCGTGTCGCATGAAGCAAGTTCGATGCAACATGCGTTAGCGCACGGCATATCCGCCGTTTAGCAGGCTTCGGGTGGGAAGGCAATAAGGATATAAAGAAGTCTTTATATGTTTATATGAGCTCGGAAAGCTCACATCTCTTCGCCGAACCGGTTCTGGATCAGTTGGTCCAGGGCCTCGAGCGCTTCCGCGGCCTGGCTGCCGCTTGCCGAGACGACGACGCTCGATCCGGGGCTTGCCGCCAGCATCATCAGGCCCATGATCGAGGTGCCGCCGACCGTCATTCCGTCCTTGGAAACGGTGATGGCGGCATCGAAGGTCTCGACCATCTGCACGAATTTGGCGGAGGCGCGTGCGTGAAGGCCGCGTTTGTTGATGATGAGGAGTTCCCGGGAGAGCGATGTCATGAAGGGCCGTTATTTTCCGCTGAGCACGCGGCTCGCGACATTGATATATTTCCGCCCGGCTTCGGAAGCCTCCACCAGCGCCTTCTCCATGTTGTTCTCGCCACGCACGCCGGCGAGCTTGATCAGCATCGGCAGGTTGACGCCGGCAATGACTTCGGTATGGCCGCTGCTCATGACTGAAATGGCGAGATTGGACGGCGTTCCGCCGAACATGTCGGTCAGAATGACGACGCCATGGCCGTCATCGGCACCGGATACAGCTTCCAGAATGTCCTGCCGTCTTTGATCCATGTCGTCTTCGGGGCCGATACAGACCGTCTCGATGAATTTCTGAGGACCGACGACGTGCTCGACAGCATGACGAAACTCTTCAGCCAGCTTGCCATGAGTGACAAGCACAAGTCCGATCATGATATTACTGCTCCCATATACGCGAACGGTGGCCCCAATATCGCAATGCAGCAATTACGTCCACCGGTGGGGGCACATCTTGGCCATGAAAAGCCGAAGTGCAAGATAAAAATGCGAATATATAAGGCAGATTGATCAATCCGGAAGGCTTCAATGTCCGATATCGGGCGCTTTCGCCATCAACATTGCCAGCGGTGAAGCGACGCCTGTGAGCAGCCGCAATGCGGGAAGCGAAAGGCCGGGCGCGAGGCTGACGATTTCACCCTCCGGCGGCACGCGGTTTTCGCCGGACGCGCTGCCCGGAAGCACGGCATAATGCATCGCCGCCTGGGGCACATGCTCCTGTCGGACGATGCCGGTGCCGCGAAGCTCGATCAGCCCGGCGATCGATGGCGGGCATGTGGCCACCACGCTGCCGGTCTCTTCGGAGAGAAGAACCTGGTCGTCGGCGACCAATGCCGTAAACAGCCCGAGCCGGCGCGCCTCGGTCATGCAGGTGAAGGCAAGCATCGATTTTCCCCAGCCGGAGGGACCGCTGAACAAGAGCCCCGTCCTGCCAACGACGATCGCCGTCGCATGAATGTTCCGGGGCGCCGTCATGCGGCGGCATCGACGGGTAAAGCGAGGATAAAGCGGGCACCGAGCACCTGTCCGCCTTCGGCATCGGTGATGTTCTCCGCTCTCAGCGAACCGCCATGGGCCTCGGCGATCTGGCGGCTGATCGACAGGCCGAGCCCCGAATTCTGCCCGAAGCCTTCCGATTCCGGCCGGTCGGTATAGAAGCGCTCGAAGATGCGGTCGATATTTTCTGCCTGGATGCCGGGCCCGTTGTCTTCGATCGTGGTCACGCAGCGCGACCGTGTCCGCACTAGCCGCACGGTAATCTTGCCACCCTTCTCCGGCACGAAGGAGCGGGCGTTCTCGATCAGGTTGGCGATGATCTGGCCGATGCGCAGGTCGTGGCCGGTAACGACGAAGCGGGTCTTGACGTTCGGCTTGCGGTCGATCGCATATTCGATCTCCACCTGCTTCTTGGTGCTCCTGACCTGGCGCGAAACCTCGATGAGGTCGCGCAGCAGCACCTCCATGTCGACGGAACCGGCATCGACACGGGCAAGCTCGGCATCGAGGCGCGAGGCGTCGGAGATATCGCTGATCAGCCGGTCGAGGCGGCGGACATCGTGCTGGATGACGTCCATCAGCCGTTTCTTGGAATCGTCGGATCGGGCAAGCGGCAGCGTTTCGACGGCGCTGCGCAGCGACGTCAGCGGATTCTTGAGTTCGTGGCTGACATCGGCGGCGAAACTCTCGATCGCATCGATCCGGTCGTAGAGTGCCGTCGTCATTTCGCGCAATGCAATGGAAAGATTGCCGATTTCATCCTGGCGGGCGGAGAAGTCGGGAATCTGCTCACGTGTCTTTGCCCCGCGGCGCACCCGGATGGCGGCGGCCGAAAGGCGGCGCAGCGGATTGGCGATCGTCGACGAGAGCACCAGCGAAAGCAACACGTTGACGAGCGTCGCGACGCCGAAGACGCGCATGATGGCAAGCCGCTCGGCATGCACGATATTGTCGATGTCGCCTGCCTGCGTCGACAGCAGCAGCACCCCGAGCACGGCGCGGAAACGCTGGATCGGCACGGCGACCGAAACGATGAGCTCGCCTTTTTCGGTCGTGCGCACGACGGCGCCGCGCACGCCGGTTAGCGCGTTCATCACCTCGGGATAGATCGAGCCGTCGCCGCCCGGCGCTTCCTTATAGAGCGGTAGGTTGCCGGGCTGTAGCGCCTTGTTGAACAGGGTGGCAAACCATTCGCTCCAGGTCTGCTTCTCCTCTTCGACCGGCGGCAGGTCGAAGCGCAGCACCTGGCCGCGCGAATAAAGATGGCGGGAATCCAGCAGGAGATTTGCATCGGCATCGAAGATGCGGGCGCGCGTGCGCGTCGGAGATATCAGCCGGCGCAGCACCGGCGCGACCTTCTCGGGATCGATGGGGAATTCGAGGTCTTCGTCGTTCGGCACCGGGGTGATGCTCTGGCCGGCCTGCAGCTCGAGCAGCTTCTGCGGATCGATGGTGATCGAGTTGGTATCGACCGATGCGGAGGCCGAAATGGCGCCGGCGATGATCTCGCCTTGCGTCAAAAGGCTCTCGGCGCGGGCGTCGATCAGTCCCTCGCGAAACTGGTTGAGGTAGAGGATACCGCCGACGAGCACCAGCAGTGCGACGAGATTGAAGAAGACGATGCGCCGCGTCAGGCTCGAAAATACGGCATTGCCGAAGATGCGGCGGATCAGCGTGAAGGGATGCGACCAACGGCGGCCCCGGACGCGACGGGTGCTCACGCCCTCCGCATCGTCGAGATCCCTTTCCTGCACCAACTGTGCCAACGACTGGCCCTTTCGAAGGGCGAGGCCGGATAAACCGGCCCGCAGCCCTCAACAATGTCTCGCGCTGCGCCGTTTGGGCTCAGGCTGCTTCGCGGAAGCGGTATCCCACTCCGTAGAGTGTTTCAATCATATCAAAGTCGGTGTCGACCATCTTGAATTTCTTGCGCAGCCGCTTGATGTGGCTGTCGATGGTCCGGTCGTCGACATAGACCTGTTCGTCATAGGCTGCGTCCATCAGCGCGTCGCGGCTTTTGACGACGCCGGGGCGCTGCGCCAGCGAATGCAGGATCAGGAATTCGGTGACCGTCAGCGTCACGGCCTCACCCTTCCAGGTGCAGGTATGGCGCTCCTGATCCATGACCAACTGCCCGCGCTCCAGCGAGCGGGCCTGCTGCACGGCGCCGTTCTTCGGCGCGCCGACAGGGCTGGCGCCGGCGGCTGCGGCTTCACGGCTCGAGGCGCGGCGCAGCACGGCGCGGACGCGCTCGACCAGCAGGCGCTGCGAAAAAGGCTTGGTGATGAAATCGTCGGCGCCCATCTTCAGGCCGAACAGCTCATCGATCTCCTCATCCTTGGAGGTGAGGAAGATGACGGGAATATCCGACTTTTGCCGCAGACGGCGCAGCAATTCCATGCCGTCCATGCGCGGCATCTTGATGTCGAAGATCGCCAGCTGCGGCGGGCGCGCCAGCAGGCCGTCGAGGGCCGAAGCACCGTCCGTGTAGGTCTCGACCTTATATCCTTCGGCCTCCAGTGCGATCGACACCGAGGTGAGGATGTTGCGGTCGTCATCAACGAGCGCGATTGTCGGCATGGTGTTCGTCTCCGTCATCAGTGCGCAATCTCCCGGATTTGCTCTCCCCAGGCGGTCTCAGTGACCGGATGCGCTTATGGAGGATAAAGGTGGAACAAATTGTGGCAAAGATAAAGGGAAAGATTGTCGTGGAATTCGAAGGCAATCGTGAGTGGTGCGGTAAAATGTTTCAACGCGCCAATTTAAAACGATTTAAAATTATGGCGTTAAATTTAAATCGATTAAATAATTGATATTACTATATTTTTTCAAGTTTTGTCTCTTGTGTTTTAAAAATTCTACCCGTATTTTCGCGATTAGTTTTAACGGCAACGAGCCTGAGCGAAGGGAACTAGCCATGGAAATGTTCGGAGTTCATAACCCGGCAACAGAGCTGGCAACGGTTGGATTGGGCGGCGCAGCCAGCGTTCGCTACAACTTTTCCGCCGCCGCGCTCTATGAAGAATCGATCCGCCGGGGCGAAGCCGAACTCACCGCTCAGGGGGCGCTGCGGGCTATCACCGGCCAGCACACCGGCCGTTCGCCGCGTGACAAGTTCGTCGTTCGCGACAGCAATACCGACGGCGAAATCTGGTGGGACAACAACAAGCCGCTCTCGCCGGAACATTTCGCGCTGCTGCGCGCGGATATGCTGGCGCATGCCGCGGGCAAGGACCTGTTCGTTCAGGATCTCATCGGCGGTGCCGAGGAAGGCCATGCTTTGCCGACCCGCGTCGTCACCGAATTTGCCTGGCATTCGCTGTTCATCCGCAATCTGCTGATTCGCCCCGACGCCGCAGCACTGCCGAGCTTTGCGCCGAAGCTGACGATCATCGATCTGCCGAGCTTCAAGGCCGATCCGGCCCGCCACGGCTGCCGTTCGGAAACGGTGATCGCCTGCGACTTGACCAACGGTCTCGTCCTCATCGGCGGCACCTCCTATGCCGGTGAAATGAAAAAGTCGGTCTTCACCGTCCTCAACTACCTGCTGCCCGCCAAGGGCGTAATGCCGATGCACTGCTCGGCCAATGTCGGCCCGAATGGTGACGCAGCGGTGTTCTTCGGCCTTTCCGGCACCGGCAAGACGACGCTTTCGGCCGACCCGGCCCGCACGCTGATCGGCGATGACGAACACGGCTGGAGCGAAAACGGCATCTTCAATTTCGAAGGCGGCTGCTACGCCAAGACCATCCGTCTGTCGGCCGAAGCCGAGCCGGAAATCTACGCGACGACCCAGCGCTTCGGCACCGTGCTTGAAAACGTCGTGCTGAACGAGCGCCGCGAGCCGAATTTCGATGACGGCTCGCTGACTGAGAACACCCGCTGCGCTTATCCGATGGATTTCATCCCCAACGCTTCGGAAACCGGCCGGGCCGGGCATCCGAAGACGATCATCATGCTGACCGCCGATGCCTTCGGCGTCATGCCGCCGATCGCGCGGCTGACGCCCGACCAGGCGATGTATCACTTCCTCTCCGGCTACACCGCCAAGGTGGCCGGCACCGAAAAGGGTGTCGTCGAGCCGGAAGCGACCTTCTCCACCTGCTTCGGCGCTCCGTTCATGCCGCGCCATCCGGCCGAATACGGTAATCTGCTCAAGGAACTGATCAGCCGCCACGGCGTCGAATGCTGGCTGGTGAACACCGGCTGGACCGGCGGCGCCTACGGCACCGGCAAGCGCATGCCGATCAAGGCGACACGCGCGCTGCTCGCCGCCGCCCTGACCGGCGAACTCGGCCAAGTCGAATTCCGTGCGGATTCCAATTTCGGCTTCGCCGTGCCGGTCTCCGTCAACGGCGTCGACAGCAGCATTCTCGACCCGCGCTCGACCTGGGCCGACAAGGCAGCCTATGACGCGCAGGCCGAAAAGCTGGTCTCGATGTTTATCGCCAACTTCGCCAAATTCGAAGGTCACGTCGATGGCGGCGTCCGCGACGCGGCCCCGGGCGTGAAGGTTGCGGCTGAATAAAACGAATAATCTTTGACTCACGTGAAACCCGGCATCGCAGGATTGCCGGGTTTTTCGGTTGACGGCCGATATTTTCAACTGGCTGCCGATGTGAGATAGAACGGCGCATGGCCAGCGACGCACTCTATATCGACGACAGGATCACCATATCAGGATGGGAGCTGACGGAACAGTTCGTTCTGGCGGGCGGGCCCGGCGGGCAGAATGTCAACAAGGTCTCGACCGCGGTTCAGCTGTTTTTCAATATCCCGAATTCGCCGTCGCTGAACGATCGTGTCAAAACCAATGCGGTCAAGCTCGCCGGTCGGCGTCTGTCGAAGGACGGCGTGCTGATGATCGAGGCGAGCCGGTTTCGCAGCCAGGACCGCAATCGCGAGGATGCGCGCGAGCGGCTGAAGGAATTGATATTGGAGGCCGCCAAGCCGCCGCCGCCGCCGCGCAAGAAGACCAAGCCGACCAAGGGTTCGGTCGAGCGCCGCCTGAAGGAAAAATCCGGCCGCTCGGAAGTCAAGAAAATGCGTGGCCGCCCTGGCGGCGGCAGTGGTGAATGACATGCTGGAGTTCTTGAGCGGTATTCGCCATCTTCCCGGCTATCTCGATCGGGCGCGTCAGGAGGCCTTGGTCGAGGTGATCCGCACGATTGTCGCCGAGGCGCCGCTTTATGTGCCCGTCATGCCCGGGACCGGCAAGCCGATGTCGGTGCGGATGACCAATTGCGGGCCGCTCGGCTGGGTGACCGACAAGGAGCGCGGCTATCGCTACCAGCCGACGCATCCGGCAACCGGCAGGCGTTGGCCCGATCTGCCGCAGGAATTGCTCGATATCTGGAATGATGTTGCCGGCTACGACAAACCGCCGGAAGCCTGCCTGATCAATTTCTATTCCGACGAAGCCCGCATGGGCCTGCATCAGGACAAGGACGAGAGGGATTTGCAGGCGCCGGTCGTCTCGATCTCGCTCGGCAACAGCTGCCTTTTTCGCGTCGGCGGCCTCAGCCGCAATCATCGCACGCTATCCGTCAAGCTCTCCAGCGGCGATCTGGTCGTTCTGGGCGGCGAGGGGAGACTGTGTTTTCACGGCGTCGACCGCATTCATCCGGCGACGTCGACGCTCTTGAAGAATGGCGGCCGCATCAATCTGACGCTGCGCCGCATCAATCCTCCAAGCTGATGGTCAGCAAAGATCGCCTGCTATAGTTTCCGCAGCGCGACCTGTTCGATCAGGTGATCCTTGCCTTTTTTCAGGATCAGATCGGCGCGCGGCCGCGTCGGCAGGATGTTCTGCCGCAGGTTTTTCAGGTTGATGTTCGCCCAGAGATCCCCGGCAATTTCGAGCGCTTCCGCGTCGCTGATCGAAGCGTAGCGATGGAAATAGGAATTCGGATCGCGAAAGGCGGTCTCGCGCAGCCGCATGAAACGTGCGACGTACCAGTTGTGAATCAGGTCTTCGGCGGCATCGATATAGATCGAGAAGTCGAAGAAGTCGGAGACCATCGGCACGATCTTGCCGCCGGCCGGCAGGTCGCGCGATTGTAATACGTTGATGCCCTCGAAGATCAGGATGTCCGGCCGGTCGACGATCTTGTATTCGTCCGGCAGCACGTCATAGACGAGGTGCGAATAGCTCGGCGCCTTGACATCCGGCTGTCCGGCCTTGATCGCCGAGAGAAAGCGCAGGATTGCGGCCGTGTCGTAACTCTCCGGAAAACCCTTGCGCTGCATCAGCTTTTCCCGCTGCAGCACGGCATTCGGATGAAGGAAGCCGTCGGTGGTGACGAGATCGACCTTCGGGCTCGAAGGCCAGCGCCCCAGCAGTTCCTTGAGAACACGGGCCGTGGTCGATTTTCCCACGGCGACCGAGCCGGCGATGCCGATGACGAAAGGCGTCTTCGTCACATCGGAGATGCTGAGGAAGCGGTTGCGCTGCTCGAACAGCATCTGCGAGGATTCGACATGCGCCGACAGCAGCCGCGACAGCGACAGATAGATGCGCCTGACCTCGTCGAGATCGATCGGGTCGCCCATCGAGCGCAGCCGTTTGACCTCGTCGCTGGTCAGCGTCAACGGCGTGTCGGCGCGGAACTTCGCCCATTGTTCGGAAGAGAAGAAGTGATAGGGCGAATAGGAGTCCGACTGGAAGTGATCCAACGTTTCCGGCACCCCGATAATCTCAGTCGCGATACTCATGAACTCTGCCGGCCGGCCTTTTCCTTGAGGCCGGACTGCGCGGTTCTGCGCTCGAGTTCGGCCATGACATTCTCTAACGGTATTTCAGCAATCTTCAATACGACCAAAAGGTGATAGAGCACATCGGCGGCTTCATAGGTCAGATTCTCGCGGTCGCCGGTCACCGCCGCCATCACCGCTTCGATCGCCTCTTCACCTAGCTTCTTGGCCGCCTTCGGCTGGCCGGCGGCGACGAGCTTCGCCGTCCAGGATTGCTCCGGCGAGGCTGTCGAGCGCTCTGCGACGATGCTTTCGAGATCGGAAAGGGAAAATCCGCTCATATGTCCGCTTTCAAGGTTCAGTCGAGACGCATGTCGATGCCGCACTTCGACATATAGTGCTTCGCCTCGCCGACGGAATAGGTGCCGAAGTGGAAGATCGATGCGGCGAGAACGGCATTGGCATGACCCTCTTTCACCCCGGCGACGAGATCGTTGAGATCGCCGACGCCGCCGGATGCGATGACAGGCACACGCACCGCATCGGCAATCGCCCGCGTTAGCTCCAGATCGTAGCCGACCTTGGTGCCGTCGCGGTCCATCGAGGTGACCAGCAATTCGCCGGCGCCGCGTTCAACCATCTTCTGGGCGAATTCGACGGCGTCGATGCCGGTCGCATTGCGGCCGCCATGCGTATAGACTTCCCAGGCGCTGAGATTGTCGCCGCCGACCGCCTGCGTGCGTCTGCGCTTGGCGTCGATCGAGACGACGATGCACTGGTCGCCGAACTTGTCGGCCGCCTCAGTGACGAAGTCGGGATTGCTGACCGCTGCCGAATTGATCGAGACCTTGTCGGCGCCGCACAGCAAGAGCTTGCGTATATCGGCGATGGTGCGCACCCCGCCGCCGACCGTCAGCGGCATGAAGCATTGGTCGGCCGTGCGCGACACGACATCGAAGATCGTATCGCGATTGTCCGAAGAAGCGGTGATGTCGAGGAAGCAGAGCTCGTCGGCGCCGGCCGCATCATAGGCTTTCGCCGCTTCGACGGGATCGCCGGCATCGACGAGATTGAGAAAATTGACGCCCTTGACGACGCGGCCGTCCTTGACGTCGAGGCAGGGGATGACACGGGCCTTGAGGGTCATTTACGCAGTCTCCTTTGCCCTGCTGGCCTTGACCAGCGCCAGTGCTTCCGCGGGGTCGATACGGCCGTCGTAAAGCGCCCGGCCTGAAATTGCCCCTTCGAGCTTCTGCGCATCCGGCTCCAGCATACGCCTGATGTCGTCGAGAGAGGCAAGGCCGCCGGAGGCGATGACCGGAATGGAGACGGCTTCGGCAAGTTCCAGCGTCGAGGCCCAGTTGATGCCGGCAAGGATGCCGTCACGGTCGATATCGGTGTAGATGACCGCGGCGACGCCGGCGCCTTCGAATTTCCTGGCGAGCTCGATGACACCGAGTTCGGAAGCTTCAGCCCAGCCCTCGACGGCCACCTTGCCCCCCTTGGCATCGATGCCGACGGCGACGTGACCGGGAAATTTCCGGCAGGCTTCGATGACCAGATCAGGATTTCTGACCGCGACGGTGCCGAGAATGACGCGCCGCAGCCCCCGCGACAGCCATGCCTCGATATGATCGAGCGTGCGGATGCCGCCGCCGAGCTGCACCGGATTTTGTGTTGCCTTGAGGATCGCTTCCACGGCGTCGCCATTGGCCGAATGTCCCGCAAAGGCGCCGTCGAGATCGACCACATGCAGCCATTCGAAACCCTGGTCTTCGAAGGATTTCGCCTGGGCGGCCGGATCGGTGTTGTAAACCGTCGCCTGCTGCATGTCGCCGAGCCGCAGGCGGACGCATTGGCCGCCCTTCAGATCGATCGCGGGAAAAAGGATCATGTCGTCTTACGTCCGTAGAGTGGTCGGTACCATCAGCGCATTCCACGCATCTACGATATCCGAGTGAAAAAAGACAGCGGCAATGGTGGCCGCGCCGAAAAGCAGAAGAAGCAGCAGGGTGACGGTGAAACCGGCCCGAACCTGACGCCAGAAGCCGAGGCGCCGCTTCACTGATGTCTCGATGTCGCGCACCTCTCTCAGCGCCTGGCTGTTGACGGCGGCGAGCCGGATTTCCGGCTCCATCGCCTCTACATAGGTTTCGGCATAAGTCGAAAGGATCTGCGAGGCGCGATCGCGCAGCGTATTGCGCAGGTCGGTAGAGAGATAATTGCTGGCGACCGCGGCAAGCTCGGCCTCGTTGGGAGAACGGCCGGCGTTGCGCTTGCGATAGCTGAGGACGAAATCGCGCTTCTGTCGCTCGTAAAGGGCATAGGCAAGCAGGCCGATGAGATCGTCCTCGCCTTCAATATAAAATTCCAGCACGGCCTCAGCGATATCGTCGGCGTTGATGCCGTTGGCGCGCAGCTGCGAATTCTCGTTGCCGGCAAGAAATTCATGGATCATCGGTCCAGCCTTTCTTTCATCGCTTTGGCTGCATTGGAAAGCGCTCTTTTGTGAATGGTCTCATCGACACGGCGGATGATCGTTCCGTCGGGAAGCCGGATATCCGAGAACGGCGGCAGACCTTCTCTGGAGGGTCTCAGCATGTAGAACACCTTGCCTGATTTCCGCGAAGCCGGCATCGAGCGCACTCCTGTTCCGCCGTTTCCATAAAGGGGAAATAAGGCGGCGGTATTACGGGTTCCAACGCAGGAAATTGGCGATCAGCGCCAGGCCGAGCTTCTGGCTCTTTTCCGGGTGAAACTGGGCGCCGACCATGTTGTCGCGCCCGACGAGAGCGGTCATCGCACCGCCATAGTCGACGGTCGCGATGACATCGTCGGCGTTCTCGGCGGCAAGATGATAGGAATGCACGAAATAGGCATGCAGCCCCTCGGACCCCGTCGGAATGCCGTCGAACAACGGATGTTCGCGCTTCAGGTCGAGCGTGTTCCAGCCGATCTGCGGGATCTTTAGCGCCGGATCATCGGGCGTCATCTCGACGACGTCGCCGGGGATCCAGTTGAAACCGTGCGTCACGGTCTTCTCGAGCCCGCGCGAGGACATCAGCTGCATGCCGACGCAGATTCCGAGAAACGGCCGCGCCTTCTTCTCGACCGCTTCGATCAGCACCTCCGCCATATCGGGCACGGCATCGAGCCCGCGCCGGCAATCGGCATAGGCGCCGACGCCGGGAAGCACGATACGATCGGCGGCGGCAACATTTTCGGCTTTGTCTGTGAGATCGATATGCGCATCGATGCCCGCTTCACGGGCGGCCCGTTCGAAAGCCTTGGTCGCCGAGCGCAGATTGCCGGAACCATAATCGATAATCGCGACGCGCATCGTCAGCGTCCTCCATCAAAACCAAAGAGACCAAGCGAGGTGGCCTGGCCAGGCGGATTGTTCGGACGGGTCTTGTTCTCCCAGTCCGGTGCGGTGTCCTTGTTGCTGTCGGCAACGGCCGCCTTGTCCGAGAAATAGACGTCCTCGGCAATGGCGATCGTATCGGCTGCAACGAGCCCATCTTCGGTCCACCCCTTGGCGGCGAGGTGGCGGATGCGGAAATTCTGGCCCTCGAGGCCGACCAGCACATTCACGCCCAGCAGGAGGGCCGCTCCCGCCAGCCCGAGGCCCGGCTCGTCCATCAACGCACCGCCGATCGCCTGCAGCACGAAGACCGCGGCCGCATGCAGCCACAGCCGATGTGCGAGCAGCCAAACCCATGGAAACAGAAAGCCGAGCAGCGTGAAGCCGTCACGGATAGTCCGGGTCTCTTCGACCGTGGCGCGCGTGCCGCCGGGCGGCGTCAGGAAAATATAGCTGGATGTCATTGTCGCTGCTCCCTTGAGGGGCTCAGACGAGCGTGCCCTTCGTCGAAGGTACACGGCCGGCCTGTCTCGGATCGATCTCTGTCGCCGTGCGCAATGCGCGGGCGACGGCCTTGAAGCATGTCTCGGCAATATGGTGATTGTTGGCGCCATAATGGTTGAGAATATGCAAGGTGATGCCGGCATTCTGGGCGAGCGCCTGGAAGAATTCGCGAACGAGTTCGGTATCGAACGTGCCGATCTTCGGCGCGCTGAAGGCGACGTTCCAGACGAGGAACGGCCGGCCGGACAGATCGACCGCGGCCTTGGTCATCGTCTCGTCCATGGCCAGATCAATCGAGGCGTAACGCGTGATGCCGCGCCGGTCGCCGAGCGCCTTGGAGATCGCCTGGCCGATGGCGATGCCCGTATCCTCGACCGTGTGGTGGTCGTCGATATGCAGATCGCCCTGGGATTCGATCTCCATGTCGATCAGCGAATGCCGCGAAAGCTGGTCGAGCATATGATCGAAGAAGCCGACGCCGGTCGAAATCTTCGATTTGCCGGTGCCGTCGAGATTGACGGAGACGGAAATCGAGGTTTCGTTGGTCTTGCGGGAAACACTGCCCGTGCGGCTTGCTGCGGTCTCGGCCATATGGCCCTCCATCGGAATAAGGCCGTTCCTTATCAGGCGGATCGGCAAATATCCAGAAGCCGGGCAAGAGAAAAGCCGGCCCATTTGCAAACGGCGCCGGCCCCCTTACATAGGGCTCAACAGGGCCAATGTGTGGTCTCGCGTAAACGCCCGCGTCGTGGGCAGACAGGTGTTTGATGACAACGATCATTACAGTTCGAAAAGGCGGCAAGGTGGTGATGGCCGGTGACGGCCAGGTGAGCCTCGGCCAGACCGTCATGAAGGGCAATGCCCGCAAGGTGCGCCGCATCGGCAAGGGCGAAGTCGTTGCCGGTTTCGCCGGCGCCACGGCCGATGCTTTTACCCTGCTCGAAAGGCTTGAAAAGAAGCTGGAGCAATATCCCGGCCAGCTGATGCGCGCCGCTGTCGAGCTCGCCAAGGACTGGCGCACCGACAAATACCTGCGTAATCTCGAAGCCATGATGCTCGTCGCCGACAAGTCGATCACGCTGGCGATCACCGGCAATGGCGACGTTCTGGAGCCCGAGCATGGCACGACGGCGATCGGTTCTGGCGGCAATTTTGCCTTCGCCGCCGCCCGCGCCCTCATGGATACCGACAAATCGGCTGAAGAGATCGCGCGCCGCGCCCTCGAAATCGCCGCCGACATCTGCGTCTACACCAACCACAATATCGTGGTGGAATCGCTGGATGTCGAAGGCTGAATCTGAGGCCTTCCGGCCGCTCCCGCGGCGAACAAAGATGTATTTGCGGCCGGGCGCTGATGGCCCTGGACCGCCAGGAGAATGACACGCAATGACGACCTTTTCCCCCCGCGAGATCGTTTCCGAACTCGATCGCTACATTATCGGCCAGCATGACGCCAAACGCGCCGTCGCGATCGCGCTGCGCAACCGCTGGCGCCGCCAGCAGCTCGACCCGAGTCTGCGCGACGAAGTCATGCCGAAAAACATCCTGATGATCGGCCCGACCGGTGTCGGCAAGACCGAGATCTCCCGCCGCCTGGCAAAACTCGCCGGCGCGCCCTTCATCAAGGTGGAAGCCACCAAATTCACCGAAGTCGGGTATGTCGGCCGCGATGTCGAGCAGATCATCCGCGATCTGGTCGAGGTCGGCATCGGTCTGGTGCGTGAGAAGAAGCGGACCGAGGTCCAGGCCAAGGCGCATGTCAGCGCCGAGGAGCGTGTTCTCGATGCGCTGGTCGGCACCACGGCTTCGCCCGCTACCCGCGAAAACTTCCGCAAGAAGCTGAGGGACGGCGAGCTCGACGACAAGGAGATCGATATCGAGGTGGCCGATGCCGGTTCCGGCATGGGAGGCTTCGAAATACCCGGCATGCCAGGCGCCAATATTGGGGTGCTCAACCTGTCGGAGATGTTCGGCAAGGCGATGGGCGGCCGCACCAAGAAGGTCCGCACGACGGTCAAGGCCTCCTATACCGATCTGATCCGCGATGAATCCGACAAGCTGATCGACAATGAGGTCATCCAGCGCGAGGCTGTTCGCTCCACAGAGAATGACGGTATCGTCTTCCTCGACGAAATCGACAAGATCGCTGCCCGCGACGGCGGCATGGGTGCCGGCGTGTCGCGCGAAGGCGTCCAGCGCGACCTTCTGCCGCTCGTCGAAGGCACGACAGTTTCGACCAAATACGGGCCGGTGAAGACGGATCATATCCTCTTCATCGCCTCAGGCGCCTTCCATGTCTCCAAACCCTCCGATCTTCTGCCGGAGCTGCAGGGCCGATTGCCGATCCGCGTCGAATTGCGCCCGCTGAACAAGGAGGATTTCCGTCGGATCCTGACCGAGACGGAAGCAAGCCTCATCCGCCAGTACCGCGCACTGATGGAGACCGAAAGCCTGAACCTCGAATTCACCGACGACGCGATCGATGCGCTCGCCGATGTCGCCGTGCATCTGAACTCCTCCGTCGAGAATATCGGCGCCCGCAGGCTGCAGACGGTAATGGAGCGGGTCCTGGACGATATTTCCTATAACGCCCCCGATCGCGGCGGCACGGCCGTCACCATCGATGCCGCCTATGTGCGCGAACATGTCGGCGATCTCGCGCAGAATACCGATCTCTCGCGTTTCATTTTGTGATATCGGCGCACCGGTCCATGTCTTTCCCGACGTGAATGCCGGATTGTCACGCACTCTCTCTCGACAGCGGGCCTTTTACTTTTTAGTGAAGGCCCGTTTTGTTTTCCGCTCCGGCTTTATTCGGCCAAGATTCTGGTCCAGTCAGCCGCATCGCAAACACGACGATGGAACGGGACGGGATAGCGGATCGTGCGACGCCTTTTGACAAGCCTTTTGATTGCCGTTGCCCTGGTGAATTCGGCGCCTGCCTTCGCCATGCAGACGGTGCCGGCCGGCAATCGTCATGCCGAACAGCCCGATATTCCGGGCGCTTCCGTCAGGCGCACCAAGGGAACCAAGAGCAGCTTCGATCTGAAATATGAAAAGGTCCACGACCTGCTGGCGACCGATCGCGAGCTGATGGCCAAGATTCGCAAGGTCTCCAGCGCTTACGGCATCAATCCCATCCATGTCGTCGGCGCGATCGTCGGCGAACACACCTATAACGTCGACGCCTACGACCGGCTGCAATCCTATTATGTCAAGGCCGCTTCCTATGCCGGTGAAAGCTTCCGCTTCGCCTATGACGGCGAAAACGTCGATGAATTCGTGGCGCGGCCGCAATTTGCCGAATGCAAAGGCAAGAGTGATTCCTACACGCTGTGGTCCTGCCGCGAAGATGTCTGGGAAAGCGATTTTCGCGGCAAGACGGTGGGCGGCAAGAGCTTCCCCAACAACCGCTTCAGCGCGGTCTTCTTTCAGCCCTTCTACGCCGGCCAGACCTTCGGCCTCGGCCAGGTCAATCCGCTGACGGCGCTGATGCTCTCCGATCTCGTGGCCCGCGTCTCCGGTTATCCGAAACTGAACGAGAAGAATGCCGGCGCGGTCTACAGGGCGATCATGGATCCCGACATATCGCTCGCCTTCGTCGCCGCCTCGATCCGCCGGTCGATCGACGATTACAGGGAGATTGCCGGCATGGATATCTCAGGCAACCCCGGTCTGACTGCAACGCTTTATAATGTCGGCAACTCGCGCCAGCGCGCCGCCGCACTCGCTGCGAAGAACCGCTCTTCGGGTGCGACCGTCTGGCCGGAGGAGAATTATTACGGCTGGCTGATCAACGACAAGCTGGACGAACTCAAGGGCCTGCTCTAGCTTCAAGCTTGCCGGGAAGGCGCTGATCTTCCCCGAAAGGCTTTGACGATGGACATGCGTCCTGATCCCTTCTTTCCGCCGGCACCGCTGCCGCGCACCGTGCCGCCAAGCCGGTTGGAAATCATCCGCATCATCCTGCGCAATCCGCTCGAACTCTGGGGCGAGCCGTCCTATACGCTGCCCTGGATAAAGACGAGCTTCTTTGGGCAACACACGCTGATCGTCAACGATCCCGGTCTGATCAAGCATGTTTTGGTCGATAATGCCGGCAATTATCGCATGTCGGACATTCGCCAGCTGGTGCTGCGTCCGATCCTGCGTGACGGCCTCCTGACCGCAGAAGGTCCCGTCTGGAAGAGATCACGCAAGGCGGTGGCGCCGGTTTTCACGCCTCGCCATGCCCAGGGTTTTGCCGGGCAGATGCTGCGCCAGTCGGAAGATTATGCCCGCAAATATCAGAGTGCCGGCGAGACGGGGGCAATTTTTGATATCAGCACTGATATGACCGAGCTGACCTTCGCGATTCTCGCCGACACGTTATTTTCAGGCGAAATCGTCACCTCGAGCGGCCATTTCGCCGATGACGTCAATGCTCTCCTGCATCGCATGGGCCGCGTCGATCCGATGGACCTGATGCGCGCCCCCTCCTGGGTTCCACGTGTGACACGCATCGGCGGTCAGAAAGTGCTGGAGAAATTCCGTTCTATCGTCCGCAACACGATGGATATGCGAACTGCAAAGATGAAGGCGAATCGCGCCACAGCACCCGAAGATTTCCTGACCCTGCTGCTGGACCAGGCCGGCCCCGACGGGCTGACGAAGGAAGAAATCGAAGACAATATTCTGACCTTTATCGGCGCCGGGCATGAGACCACGGCACGGGCATTGGCCTGGACGCTCTATTGCGTCTCGAACAGCCCGCATATCCGCGAGGCGATGGAGATGGAAATCGACGCGGTGCTCGCCACCGGGGCCGAACCTGTGGAATGGCTGGATATGATGCCGCAAACGCGCGCTGCCTTCGAGGAGACGTTACGCCTCTATCCGCCGGCGCCATCCATCAATCGCGCCGCCATATCGGATGACTCCTGGACAAGCCCCAAGGGCGAGCGGGTCGAGCTCGAGGCCGGGATCACCGTGCTCATCATGCCCTGGACGCTGCATCGCCACGAACTCTATTGGGATAGGCCGCGCGCCTACATGCCCGAGCGCTTCCTGCCGGAAAACCGCGGCTCCATCGGCCGCTTCCAGTTCCTGCCTTTCGGCGCCGGTCCGCGTGTGTGCATCGGCGCAACCTTTGCGCTTCAGGAGGCGGTGATTGCCCTTGCCGTGCTGATGCATCGCTATCGTTTCGATTCCACCGATGAGACCAATCCCTGGCCGGTACAAAAGCTGACGACGCAGCCGCAGAACGGCCTGCCGATGCAGGTGACACCGCGCATAATTTCCCGATAAGCATAAATCTTTCGAATTATTGCGGAATTGACTGTGAATGAAAGCCGGGCAAAGTGGCAGCATTCAAAGTCGTTGCCAGGGAGAATGTCGCATGAGCCGCATTGATAAGAACGGTCTTGCCATCGAAGCCGTCCTTCATGATTTCCTCGTCCAGGAGGTTCTGCCGGGTCTGGGGATCGATGCGGACAAGTTCTTTGCCGATTTTTCGGCGATCGTCCACGATCTCGCCCCGAGGAATCGTGCCCTGCTGGCAAGACGCGACGAGCTGCAGATCAAGATCGACGACTGGTATCGCCAGCACGGCGCGCCTACGGATATGGACGACTACCAATCCTTCCTCCGCGGGATCGGCTATCTCCTGCCGGAAGGATCGGACTTCCAGGTTTCGACCCAAAATGTCGACCCCGAGATCGCCTTGATCGCCGGCCCGCAGCTCGTCGTTCCCGTCATGAATGCCCGTTATGCGCTGAACGCTGCCAATGCGCGCTGGGGCTCGCTCTACGATGCGCTCTATGGCACGGACGCCATTCCGGAGAGCGACGGCGCCGAACGGGGCAAAGGGTACAATCCGAAGCGGGGCGAGAAGGTCATCGCCTGGGTGCGCGATTTCCTCGACACAGCGGTACCGCTGCAGGACAGCAGCTGGAAGCACGTCGGCGGTTTCGCTATCAAGGATGGGGTGCTCGTTCTCCGATCGACCGATGGCGAACAGGCAATGCTTGTCGATGGCGGGCATTTTGCCGGCTATCGCGGCGATGCTGCGGCCCCGACGCATATTCTCTTGAAGAACAACGGCATCCATATCGAGATCGTCATCGATGCGACGACGGCAATCGGCAAGTCCGATCCGGCTCATATTTCCGATGTCTGGCTGGAATCGGCGATCACGGCGATTATGGACTGCGAGGATTCGATTGCCGCCGTCGACGCCGAGGACAAGACCGTAGTCTATCGCAACTGGCTCGGCCTGATGAAGGGCGATCTGCAGGAGGAAGTGGTAAAGGGCGGGGCGAGCTTCATCCGCAAGCTCAACCCCGATCTGGACTATACCGGTCCGGATGGCGCTGCCTTCGAGCTGCATCGCCGCTCGCTGATGCTGGTGCGCAATGTCGGCCACCTGATGACCAATCCGGCCATTATCGACCGCGACGGCAGGCAAGTGCCGGAGGGTATCATGGATGCTGTCATCACCGGCCTGATCGCGCTTTACGATATCGGCCCGGCCGGCCGGAGGAAAAATTCCCGCACCGGCTCCATGTATGTGGTCAAGCCGAAGATGCATGGGCCCGAAGAGGTCGCCTTTGCGGTCGAAATCTTTTCGCGGGTCGAAGATGCGCTTGGTATGGCGCGCAACACCATCAAGATGGGCATCATGGATGAGGAGCGCCGCACGACGGTCAATCTCAAGGAATGCATCCGTGCTGCCCGCGAGCGGGTCGTCTTCATCAATACCGGCTTCCTCGACCGCACCGGCGACGAGATCCACACCTCGATGGAAGCCGGCCCGATGATTCGCAAGGGCGACATGCGCCAGGCAGCCTGGATATCGGCCTATGAGAATTGGAATGTCGACATCGGCCTGGAATGCGGCCTCGCCGGCCACGCCCAGATCGGCAAGGGCATGTGGGCGATGCCGGATCTGATGGCGGCGATGCTGGAGCAGAAGATCGCCCACCCGAAGGCCGGCGCCAACACTGCCTGGGTCCCGTCACCGACGGCCGCGACCCTGCACGCCACCCATTATCACCGGGTCAATGTCGCCAGGGTTCAGCAGGGGCTGAAGGACCGCGCCCGCGCCAAGCTCTCCGACATTCTCTCCGTGCCGGTCGCGGTACGGCCGAACTGGACGCCGGAGGAAATCCAGCGCGAACTTGATAACAATGCCCAGGGCATCCTCGGCTACGTCGTACGCTGGGTCGATCAGGGCGTCGGCTGCTCGAAGGTGCCCGATATCAACAATGTCGGCCTGATGGAGGATCGCGCCACATTGCGCATCTCGGCCCAGCACATGGCGAACTGGCTGCACCACAAGGTCGTCACCGAGGCCCAGATCGTCGAAACCATGAAACGCATGGCGGCCGTCGTCGACCGGCAGAACGAGACGGATCCCCTCTACCAGCCGATGGCCGGTAATTTCGACGGCTCGATCGCCTTCCAGGCCGCCCTCGACCTCGTGCTGAAGGGCAGGGAGCAGCCGAACGGCTATACCGAGCCGGTGCTTCACCGCCGCCGCCTCGAGCTGAAGGCGAAGCCGACCGGTTGAGGGTATACTGAGAATATGAAAAGGCCGCCGGAACGACAGTTCGGCGGCCTTTTTTATACCGAATTCGGTCTATACCCTATTGGATAACGACGACCTTGGACGTGCCCTTGCCGGGGCGGACGCGGCTGTAAAGGTCGATCACGTCCTGGTTCATCAGGCGAATGCAGCCCGAGGAAGCGGCGGTGCCGATCGAGGCCCATTCCGGCGTGCCGTGCAGGCGGAACAGCGTGTCCTTGCCATCCTCGTTGAAGAGATACATGGCGCGCGCGCCGAGCGGATTGCTGAGGCCCGGGCCCATGCCGTCCTCGACATACTTGGCGACGTCAGGGCGGCGAACGGCCATTTCCTTCGGCGGGTGCCAGGTCGGCCATTCCTGCTTCCAAGCGACGTAGGCGGTGCCGGCCCATGCGAAGCCCTGCTTGCCGACGCCGATGCCGTAACGCATCGCCTTGCCGTTGGCGAGGATGTAATAGAGGAAGCGCTCGCGCGTGTTGACGATGATCGTACCCGGGCGCTCGGTGGTCTGGTAGCTGACGACCTGGCGGCGGAACTGCGGCTTGACCCTGTCGATCGGGATCGCCGGCAGAGAATATCCGGCATCCTTCGTCACGCCATAGGCGTCGTTGAAGATCTGGGCTGTCTGTACGGTCGGGCCTGCGCCCTTGTCGTCGACGGATGCGCTGTCTGATGTCGAGGAGCAACCGGCCAGTGCGAGCGTCGTCAGCAGGCCAAATACCGGGAATGCATTGCGGATGCGCATAGATGACTCTTGAAGTTTTAGGGCAAGGAGAACAGTCTTTCGACCATCGTTGATTATGGTTTATTTTCGATTAACTTGCGCTTTGCAAGGCTACTGCAGCGCGACAAATCTGTCTGCGGCGCAAATTAGAAGCGCATGGTTTTTTTGCAACAACACGCCAGCCCCTACTGTGGTTATCCATGACGATTTTGAGCGTTTACAATAACAATCCGTTAATCGATGGCCGGCAATCGGACAGAGCCATGATGGTGCGGCGCGGAACGCAGATTTTGCTGCATGAAATGCGCCATGCCGTGCTGCCCGAACTGCCGCTGGCCAGCGGCCGCCGTGCTGATTTGATCACCGTTTCGGAAAAGGGCGAGGTCTGGATCATCGAAATCAAGACGTCGATCGAGGATTTCAGGGTGGATCGCAAATGGCCGGAATACCGGCTGCACTGCGACCGGCTGTTCTTTGCGACTCACGAAGGTGTACCGCTCGACATCTTTCCCGAGGAGTGCGGGCTTTTCCTCTCGGATGGTTATGGCGCCCATATGATTCGCGAAGCGCCGGAACACCGTTTGGCCCCGGCCACACGCAAATCCGTCACGCTCAATTTCTCGCGCGCCGCCGCGCAACGGCTGATGATGGCCGAATGGGCGAACGGAAAGCCGTTCACCGTCGATGATGTTTGACGGATGTCTTGGCTATTTCGGCGCGCGTTTGGCGAGGATGCGCTGCAGTGTCCGCCTGTGCATGTTGAGGCGGCGCGCCGTTTCCGAGACGTTGCGCTCGCACATTTCATAGACCCGCTGGATGTGCTCCCAGCGCACCCGGTCAGCCGACATCGGATTCTCGGGAAGTTCGGCCTTTTCGCCCGGCCTCTGCGTCAGCGCCGAAAAGACGTCGTCGGCATCCGCGGGCTTTGCCAGGTAATCGACGGCGCCGAGTTTCACGGCGGTCACCGCGGTTGCGATATTGCCGTAGCCGGTCAGCACGATGATCCTGGTGTCGTCGCGTCGCTGGCGGATCGCTTCGATGACATCGAGCCCATTGCCGTCGCCGAGCCGGAGGTCGACCACCGCATATTTCGGCGGCCTGCCTTTCGATTTCGCAACGCCTTCCGCCACTGATTCGGCCGTTTCCACCTGGAAACCGCGCGTCTCCATCGCCCGGGCCAGCCGGCGCAGGAACGGTCCGTCGTCGTCGACGATCAGCAGGCTGGCGTCGGGACCAATATGGTCTTCATCCCCAGCGGCGAAATTTTCGTGATTATGGTCTGTCATCGTCTTGGCCCTGGCGCGTGAACGCCCGATCTGCGTCAACCGCTTATATCCTACTTATGCCGACAAAGTCACTTTGTCGAATTTGCGTCGATCAGCATGCGCGGCCATTCGATCCGGATACGCGCCCCCGCACTTTCCGGGTCGCGATTCTCGAAAATCAACGATGCGCCCGAGCGCTCCAGCAGCGTCTTGGCGATGAAAAGCCCGAGCCCGAGGCCGCCCGCCGTATCCTCCTTTTGCCGCTTGGTCATATAAGGCTCGCCGATCCGCGTCAGAATATCGGGGGCGTAACCGTTGCCGTCATCCTCGATGACGATCAGCACTTTGTCGTGATCATGCTCGACGGTGATCCTTACTTTCTCCCTGGCATAATCGACGGCGTTTTCAATCAGATTGCCGAGCCCATACATGATGCCGGCGTTGCGGTCGGTCACCGGCTCGTCCTTGCGCGGGCTCTTTTCGATCAGCTCCAGCGTAATGCCGAACTCCCGGTGTGGCGCGACGATCTCCTCGATCATCGAGGAAAGCGGCAGGCGGCGCATATGCGCTTCTCCTTCCGAGGAAAGTGTCGTCAAGCGCCGCAGGATGTCACGGCAGCGCTCGCTCTGGCTGCGCAACAGCATCACATCCTCGCGGAAACGATCGTCGTCCTTGAGTTCGCGCTCCATTTCCTTGGCGACGACGCTGATTGTCGCAAGCGGCGTGCCGAGTTCGTGGGCGGCCGCAGCCGCCAGTCCGTCGAGCTGCGAAAGATGCTTTTCCCGCTGCAGCACCAGTTCGGTCGCAGCCAGCGCATCAGCAAGCTGGCTCGCCTCCATCGACACCCGATAGGCATAGAAGGCGGCGAATGCCATCGTCGAGGCGATCGAACACCAGACGCCGAACTGCATGACGTTGTGGACATTGATCTCGACGCCGTCGAACCACGGCAGCGGAAAGGGCGAAAAGGCAAGCACCGTGATGCAGACCATCGCGAAGCCGATCAGCGCCGTGCTGTAACGGATCGGCTGCGAGGCAAACGAGATGATAACAGGCACGCAGACGAGGGCTGCGAAAGGGTTGGCGAGGCCGCCGGTGATGAAGAGCAGCGCGCACAGCTGCAGAAGATCGAAGCCGAGCAGCGCAAAGGCGGCCGGCGGTCCCAGCCGGTGTGTCGGCGGATAGCGGATCGTCAGATAGAAATTCACCCAGGCAAGCGCGGCGATCAAAGAGGAGCTGGCAATCAGCGGCAAGGGAAATTTCAGCCAGAAGGCCACGATGAACACCGTCAGCGCCTGTCCGCAGACCGCAAGCCAGCGCAGCCGCACCAGCGTCTGCAGGCGCAGCCTGCGGCTGCTGTGCCGGTCTTCCAGCGCATGGCTTTCCGTCTTGTCGATCATGCCGAGGGCTCCTCAAATGGTCCTCATGTACCACGCGGTTTTGCCCGTGTCGTCGGCAATGCCTCTTGCGGCCGCTCCGGCCAGGGATGCCGCGGATAACGGCCGCGCATATCGGCGCGCACATCCTTCCATGAGCCGGCCCAGAAGCCCGGCAGGTCGCGGGTCGTCTGTATCGGCCGATGCGCCGGCGAGGTCAGTTCGAGCAGCAGCGGCAGGCGGCCTCCGGCTATCGCCGGGTGCTGCTTCAGCCCGAACAGCTCCTGCACGCGGATCGTCAGCACCGGCTCCTCGCCCTCATATTGGATCGGATGCCTCTGACCGGTCGGCGCTTCGAAATGGGTCGGCGCAAGTCGGCTAAGGTCGCGCTGCAACTCATGCGGCACCAGGGACATCAGCCCGTTCGAAAGCCCGGCTGCGGAAATCTCGGAGAGGCCGCGGGCCTCCGTCTGAAACGGGCCGAACCAGTCGTCCAGCCGGGAAAGCAGGGCATCGTCGCTGACATCGGGCCAGGGATCGCCGATCGTCCGGTGAAGAAATCCAATTCGCTCGCGAAGTTGCACGGCCTCCTTCGAGAAGGCGAGATGATCGAGCCCGAGTTCGCGCACCCCCTCCACCAGCGCCTGGGTGACGGCGGCGCCGGAAGGTCGGGGCAAGGGCGTCTCTTCGAAGACGATCGCACCCAGCCGGGTTGCCCGCCGCGCCCGTATCTGCCGGCTTTGCCGGTCGAAAAAGATCTGATCGCCGGTTCTGATCTCGTCGGGCAGCTCGGCTTCGATGTCGCCGCGTGTCACCTCGGCCGCCGCCAGAACCCGCGCCTGCGCCGCCCGCCCGGTGAGATCGCCTATGACAAGCATCTGGCTGCCGGCCAGCCTCTCGGTTTCCGGCAGTTCCGCGCCGCGCCCGTTCGCCATCACGAATCGGCCGCGCCCGCCGCGCTGAAGGGCGATTCGATCCGGGAATGCATGTAGCAGCAACCGGCCCGCAAGCGCCGGCGCCGTGGCGGTCACTCTGTCGAGGCCGCTTGCCAGCCGTCCCGCCAGCCGCCGCGAGGCCTCCGCTCTTTCGCCGCGCTCGGCCTTGAAGCGTCGCAGCCGCTCCTCGATATCGATGCTCGTCCCGCCCATTCCCTGTTCGGTCAGAAGCACGGCGATCAATGCCGCATCCCGGGCGTGCCCCGATTCGCCTGCAGAAACGACCATGGCGGCAAGCCGCGGCGGCAAGGCGAGATTGCGCATGACCTTGCCGCGCGCCGTCAGCGCTCCATCCTTGTCGAGCGCACCGAGTTGGCCGAGCAGCACGCGCGCTTCCTTAAGCGTCGTCTCCGGCGGCTGGTCGACAAAGGCAAGCGATCCCGGATCCTGAACGCCCCAATGGGCGAGATCGAGCACCAGCCCGGAAAGATCGCTGGAAAGGATCTGCGGCGGTGTGAAGGCCGGCAGGGCCGCCGTCTGTCCCTGGTGCCATAGCCTGACGGCGATGCCCGGTTCCGTTCGGCCGGCACGACCGGCCCGCTGATCGGCCGACGCCCGCGACACGCGCACCGTCTCCAGCCTCGTGATCCCGGTCGACGCTTCGAACACCGGCAGACGCTGCAGCCCGCTGTCGATCACGATCCTGACGCCGTCGATAGTGATCGAGGTTTCGGCGATCGACGTCGCCAGCACGATCTTACGCATTCCTTTGGGCGCCGGTCGTATCGCCGCGTCCTGCTCTTTCTGGCCAAGATTGCCATAGAGCGGCGCAATCAGTGTTTCGCTTCCGAATCGTCCCTGCAGGCGTTCCGCGGTTCGGGTGATTTCCGCCTGACCGGGCAGGAAAGCGAGGATCGAGCCGGTTTCATCGGCATGGGCATCAAGTATCGCCCGCGTGACCGCATCCTCGATACGCAGGCCGCCTGGTCGATCCTGGTAACGCGTATCGATCGGAAAGCTGCGTCCCAGGCTTTCGATGACAGGTGGATGAGAGAGCAGGGCCGCCACACGCTCGACGTCGAGGGTCGCCGACATAACGAGGATCCGCAAATCCTCGCGCAGCGCCGATTGGACGTCGAGCGCCAGCGCCAGCCCGAAATCGGCATCCAGCGAACGCTCGTGAAATTCGTCGAAAATCACGACCGAGACCCCGGCGAGTTCCGGATCGTCGAGGATCATCCGGGCAAAAACCCCTTCGGTCACCACCTCGACCCGTGTCGCCGCCGATATCCTGTTGTCGAGGCGCATGCGGTAGCCGACCGTGCCGCCAACCTGTTCACCGAGCAATGATGCCATGCGGTTTGCCGCCGCCCGCGCTGCCAGCCGCCGCGGCTCAAGCAGAATGATCTTGCCGTCGCCGCGCCAGGCCTGGTCGAGCAGGTAAAGTGGCACCAGTGTCGTCTTGCCGGCGCCGGGCGGCGCGGAAAGAACGGCGCGTTTCTGCTCGGCTAGGGCGGCGCCGACGGCCGGCAGGACATGTGAAACCGGAAGCTCCGGCAATGATGCACTGATTGTCACTTTCGTCCTGTCATCGTCTCATAGGCAAGGAAGGATGGCGCCGGCCAGCTGTTCGTCGTCGAGAACAAGCATCCTTCACTCCGCCGGATCGGTCTTTCCTCCGAGATTAGCGAGTGAGGCGCGCTATAGGCAAGCACCTGGAATTCCGCTTCGGGCTTCCCATATAAGCCTTGCTCCCTCGCCGAAGCCTTTCTCTGGGAATTCGGCAAAAGCGAATCTCAAAAACCGCCCGATTGGGCGGTGGATTTCTTCGTTTTGAGAGATGAGCGCTAAAAGCCCTTCATTTTCAACCTGTTACAAAAATGTCAAAAAACTTTGGGTATGTGTGTTGACTGTTTGGGAGGGTTAGTTCTATAAGCCCACTCACTGAACGAGGGCGGCGGCGCTGCTGGCGACGAAGTCTTTCGTTCTAAAGAAACTCAAGCGGATTGGCGATTGCTGGTTTGTGTTCTG
>NZ_JAILYH010000050.1 GCF_019793435.1 Rhizobium redzepovicii
TCGCCGTCCTTGATATCGAGATCGATCGAAGGGATGACCTTGGCTTCGCCGAAGACCTTGGAAACCTTCTGAAGGGTAATGCTGCCCATGTTTGTCTCCCTTTATCTTATTTCACAGCGCCGAAGGTCAGGCCGCGGACGAGTTGTTTCTGGCTGAACCAGCCAAGGATCAGGATCGGCGCGATCGCCATCGTCGATGCCGCCGACAGCTTGGCGTAGAACAGGCCTTCCGGACTGGAATAGGAAGCGATGAAGGCCGTCAGCGGCGCCGCCTTGGAGGCGGTGAGATTGAGCGTCCAGAACGCCTCGTTCCAGGCAAGGATGATGTTCAAAAGCAGCGTCGAGGCAATGCCGGGCACCGCCATCGGCGTCAGCACGTAGACGATCTCCTTCATCAGCGATGCCCCGTCCATGCGGGCCGCCTCGAGGATTTCGCCCGGGATTTCCTTGAAGTAGGTATAGAGCATCCAGACGATGATCGGCAGATTGATCAGTGTCAGCACAATCACCAGGCCGGTGCGCGTGTCGAGCAGGCCCGAATTGCGAAACAGCAGGTAGATCGGGATCAGCGCGCCCACAGGCGGCATCATCTTGGTCGACAGCATCCACATCAGCACGTCCTTGGTCCGCTTGGTCGGCGAAAACGCCATCGCCCAGGCGGCGGGAATAGCGATGATCAGGCCGATCAGCGTCGAGCCGAAGGAAATGATCACCGAGTTCATGAAGTGGCTGAGATAGTTCGACCGGCTCTGCACCTCCGCATAGTTCTCCGTCGTCCAATGGAAGAACAGGAACTGCGGTGGCGAGGCGATGGCATCGGCTTCCGACTTGAAGCTGGTCAGGAACGTCCAGAGGATCGGGAAGAAGATCAGGATGCCGAGCGTCCAGGCGATCGCGGTGACGATGACCTTGCGCTGCGTTGTGACTTTTCTGGCCATCTCAAGCCTCCAGATTCTTGCCGACGAGGCGGACGAGGAAGATCGCGACGATATTGGCAAGCACGACGGCGACGATGCCGCCCGCCGAAGCGCCGCCGATATCGAACTGCAGCAGCGCCTGGGCATAGACGAGATAGGTGAGGTTGGTGCTGTCGGTGCCCGGCCCGCCATTGGTGGTGACGAGAATTTCGGCAAAGACCGAAAGCAGGAAGATCGTCTGGATCAGGATCACCACGGTGATGGCCCGCGCCATGTGCGGCAGGATGATGTAGATGAATTTCGAGATCGGACCGGCGCCGTCCATTTCGGAGGCTTCCTTCTGCTCCTCGTCAAGCGACTGCAGCGCCGTCAGCATGATGAGGGTGGCAAAGGGCAGCCATTGCCAGGCGACGATCAGAATGACGGAGAACAGCGGCGCATTCGCCAGCCAGTCGATCGGCTGCAGGCCGAGCGCCTTGGCAAGATGGGCAAACAGGCCGTTGACCGGGTTCATGAACATGTTCTTCCACACCAGTGCTGCCACCGTCGGCATGACGAAGAACGGCGCGATCACCAGAATGCGCACGATGCCCTGTCCGTACATCGGCTGATCAAGCAGCAGCGCAAAGGCGATGCCGCCGATGACGGTGATCAGCAACACGCCGGCAACGAGCAGCAGCGTATTGATCAGCGCCGCGATGAAGGCCGGATCGGACAGGAAGTATTCGTAGTTGAGCAGACCGACGAAACTCTCCATGCCGGGGCTGAGCAGATTGTAGTTCAGCAGCGAGAAATAGATCGTCATCGCAAGTGGGACGATCATCCATGCAAAGAGGAGCAGCACGGAGGGCGCAATCATCAGGCGCGCCGCGGAGCGGGTATGCAAGGTTGCCATGGCAATCACCGATCTGATCTGAAGCGGGGAGCGGCCGCAGGAAGGCTTTGTCTGAAAAAGCGGCCGCCGATGCAGTTCGGGCATCGGCGGCCCAGAGGGGCGGATTGTCAAGAATCCGCCTCTTGCTCAGGAGGTTGTTATTTGATGTAGCCGGCTTTGGTCATTTCCCGGGTTGCCAGCTGCTGGGCGCTCTTCAACGCCTGATCGACCGAAATCTGGCCGGCAAGGGCTGCCGAGAACTGCTGACCCACCGCCGT
>NZ_JAILYH010000051.1 GCF_019793435.1 Rhizobium redzepovicii
TCACGGCAGTGGTCTTCGGCGCGACGTCGGGCACGCTCGGCTCAGCACTCGCCGGCACCTATGGCAGTCTGGTGCTCAACGCATCGGGCGCCTATACTTATGCCGTCAACGAGGCCAATACCGCCGTCCAGGGGCTGCGCCTGTCGACCAACACGCTGAGCGAAGTCTTCAGCTATACGATGCGCGATAGCGCCGGCGCCACGGCCACGGCCAATCTCACCGTCACCATCCATGGCGCCAACGATGCGCCGGTGCTCGCTGTCCAGACGGCCGCCCAGAATGCCACCGTCGGCACGGCCTTCTCCTTCGCGGTGCCAACGACGACCTTCACCGATGTCGACAGCGGCGAGACGCTGGCCTATTCGGCAACGGCCGCCGATGGCACGGCATTGCCGTCTTGGCTCTCCTTCAATGCCTCGACCCGGACCTTCTCCGGCACGCCGACGGCAGGCGGCACCTACGGCGTCAAGGTCACGGCGACAGACCTTGGCGGCCTCGCCGCCAACGAGAGCTTCAACATCGCCGTGTCGGTTCCCGGCAACACGACGCCGACGGCGGTCGCCGATGCGGGCGATGCGACCGAGAAGGGCGGCGTGGCCAACGGTTCGGGCGGCGCAGTCGCGAGCGGCAACGTGCTGACCAACGATACCGATCCGGATTCTGGTGACACCAAGACCGTCACGGCAGTGGTCTTCGGCGCGACGTCGGGCACGCTCGGCTCAGCACTCGCCGGCACCTATGGCAGTCTGGTGCTCAACGCATCGGGCGCCTATACTTATGCCGTCAACGAGGCCAATACCGCCGTGCAGGGGCTGCGCCTGTCGACCAATACGCTGAGCGAAGTCTTCAGCTATACGATGCGCGATAGCGCCGGCGCCACGGCCACGGCCAATCTGACCGTCACCATCCATGGCGCCAACGATGCGCCGGTGCTGGCTGTCCAGACGGCGGCCCAGAACGCCACCGTCGGCTCCGCCTTCTCCTTCGTGGTGCCGACGACGACCTTCACCGATGTCGACAGCGGTGAGACGCTGACCTATTCGGCAACGGCCGCCGATGGCACGGCACTGCCCGCCTGGCTCTCCTTCAATGCCACGACGCGCACCTTCTCCGGTACGCCGACGACCGCTGGCACCTACGGCGTCAAGGTGACGGCGACGGACCTTGGCGGCCTTGCCGCCAACGAGAACTTCAATATCGCCGCCTCGACGGCGCCCGTGACCTACAGTCTGTTCAACGCCTCCAGCACGCCGACCCAGACCAATCTCAACGATGGTCAGCAGCTCGAGCTTGGCGTCAAGTTCCAGTCGAACGTTGCCGGTGACGTTACCGGCATCAAGTTCTATCGCAGCGCCAACGACAACGGCCAGAACGTTGTCGACCTGTGGACCACGACGGGCACCAAGCTCGCCACCGCCACCTTTGCCGGCACCACCGGCAGCGGCTGGCAGACGGTCAACTTCTCAACCCCCGTCACGATTACTGCCAA
>NZ_JAILYH010000052.1 GCF_019793435.1 Rhizobium redzepovicii
TCTGAGGTGTAGACAGATACGGATGCGGGAAGAGCCTCGGGTGCGAAGGATGCTGGCGCGGTCGCTGAAGTGCTTAGTGCCGTCTATGACGGCCTACCCTTTGCGGGTTCTACTATGGCTTCAGGCCCGGACGAAACCCGCCCATGGCGCCGGATGCATTTCATACGGCGATCATGAACCAACGTGTGAGTTGGGTGCTCGATGCCGACCCCGTATCCTGCAACTATCAAACTATGCCTGCGGGCGGGTGCCGCGGTGGACCGACTTGTTCATCACGCAACGATCTTCGAAATGAACGTCGAAAGCTATCGACGACGTTCCGCCATGGAGGCCAAACGCCAGCGCGGCAGGCCAGCCTCATTCGCGACAATCAAAGGCACCGCACAGTTTGTCGCGGAGCGGCAATCAGACCACGATGAAGCTCTTGCCAGCGACAATCAACATGATAACTTCATCCCGACCGCGACATAAGAATCTCATCCAGATTGTCGCGCGCGTCTCATCCTGATCGCCGCGCCATAGGTCGCATAACTATCAAGCGCGCAACGGGTTCTGTCAGCAGCTACACCGCATATGGTTCCGTTGCCTGAGGCGGCGAAATCAGAAAGGCCGGCGGATGGATTGGTTGGAACCGGAAATCCTGACGGCACCCTTCACGCTGCATGTCCCACATATCACTCGAACTGCTTAAATGAAGGCCAATTCTAGCGGGCTCCGCATGGCAAGCGGCAAGCTGGCGAGCCTCTCAAGCCATGTGCCGGCCTGATGGTCGAGTGCAGACGATTGTCGGCAAGCCGTCGCCATATGGTGTTCGGCCATGCCTTGGGGGCATGATTGGATCTGGCTTTAGCATGCTGGGCGGCGGTCGGCAGGCATTAGGATTGAGGTTCCAAATTTGATTTCCGGAGGACCGGCATCGATGTACCCAAGACGGAACCAGCCGCGCGATGACGATTCTCGCGAAGTAAGTGGGTGGATCGAAGGCGTGACCGGAGCTTTCGATACGGACGCCTGGATCGACGACTACTATTCAGAGAGCCGAGACCTGGAACAGGATCCGAGCGACTTGCGCCTCGGTTCGCACGACAGTGACGCCGGCGACCGTGTGCCGCGTCGCAGATCCGTGGGCGGTTCGATGCGAGTGACGCCGCAGTCGCTGGCGCCGGAGAGGGGTTCGGGGCAGCAAGACGTCGATGCCGCAACGGAGACTCACGTGGTCTCAACTAAGGTTCGAAAGCGTGGTCGCCCCGCCGACCGAGACATGCATCCTGATGACGAGACCCGTATCAACCAGTTCGCGGAAGCAGTCCGAAACTACGAAATTCTACCCGACGGTAGCGTCGGCCGAGGGGACGGAAGGG
>NZ_JAILYH010000053.1 GCF_019793435.1 Rhizobium redzepovicii
CACCCGACAGGGTGAAATCGTCGGTGTGGCAGATGCCCGTCGCCTTGACCTCGACCAGCACTTCGCCGGCCCGCGGACCTTCCAGCTGCACGGTCATCACTTCGAGCGGTTTTCCGGCCTGAACGGCTACGGCGGCGCGAACGTCCATTTTGATATCCTTTCTAAAATTGAATTCTGACTGCTACATATTCGGATAGGCTAAAGCGCGTCGCATCGAACTTGATTCATGCAACGCGCTTTACCTTGTTGTTTCTATGCATGTCCTTATCCCGGAACCGCTGCACAACTTCCGGGCGACATGCATGGCCTCCCACCGGCTTTCGCCGATCCGCTGCCCAAACCAACCTCACCGCGTCTCCGGCTCAACCTGGCACCAGACCGCAAGAAGCGGCCTTGCCGTGCATCTTATCGCGAATGTTTGCCCCGCATCGTTCGCGAAGACTGTGCCGGTCGCGGCAGAGAACCACTGCGAATTGCCAAGGCAGATTTCTCCAGGCGAAAGCAGGATGAAGGCCCGCGGCTGCGTCTGAACATGATCGGGAAACCGGGTGTAGCGGTCCATATAGATCACGCCGACCCTCAGATCGGCGCGCTCCTCCATGCCGCCGGGGCCGACCAGAACAGCATGAGAATGCGTGTTGCCGAAATTCAGGCTTGCAAACGGGCCCGAGCGGCCGCGTCGCCAGAGCAGGCTGTCGGCAAGACTTTTGAATTGGCCGGCAATCGCCTCGTATTTCCGTCCTGATTTAGCAAGATGGCCAATGGCGTCATCAAGCCCATCGGGCGCACCGGGAAGAGGTCCGCCCTCCAAGGGGCGCACCTTGCCCGTTTTGAGCAGCCTCTGCAGAACCTTGCCCGCAACGAAACTGGCGACGGCAGGAGCGTCGGCCGACAACATCAGCCCGCCGACGTCGTTGAGGAATTCCTGCAGCGGCCGAGGCCGTCTTTCCCTGCCGATGTCGTGCAGCCGTATATATGCCGGCTTTTCCTCATCGTTCAGAAGAAGATCGGCCCCACGTTTGATTGGACGTCCCACCGCGCGCGCCACGTTCAGTCCCCTCGCTTAGAGCGCCTTTTCCAGTTCCGGCAGGGCTTCGAACAGATCGGCGACGAGGCCGTAGTCGGCGACCTGGAAGATCGGCGCCTCCTCGTCCTTGTTGATGGCGACGATCACCTTGCTGTCCTTCATG
>NZ_JAILYH010000054.1 GCF_019793435.1 Rhizobium redzepovicii
CGGAGGAATTTCCTTGCCGGTAATCTCCGAGACCTTCATCAGGAATTCGTCGGTCGCCTGAACACCCAGCGGATAATGGAACGAAGCCGTAACCTGACCGACCTCCTTGCAATATTCCAGCGTTTTGCGCGTGTTATAGTGCTGCAGCGACAGGGTCGCTTCGGCATTCAACGCCGTTTTCAAGTCCTCGATCTTCGTGCCGCCGTCATACATGCGGTACGTACCGTCAGACGGCGTGTCGAACTGGTCGGAGGCATCCTGGATGAAGATGTAGGATACGCCCATCATGTCGAGCAGGCGCTTCAGTTCGCGGTTGTTGCCGACGCAGAAGCCGTCGAAGCCGGGAATGATGTTGATGGCTTGAGCAACCTCCTTCCGCTCGTTGCCTTTCCAGAAGTTCTCCAGAATGCCCTTGATCATGCCGTCATAGCCATCGACGTGGCTGCCGACGAAGGCAGGCGTGTGGGCGAAAGGAACATCGAAGTCGTGCGGGACCGACCCTTCGTTCTTTGCGTTTTCGATGAAGCCGTGGAGGTCGTCTCCAATGACTTCGGCCATGCAGGTGGTCGAGACGGCGATCATCTTCGGATCGTAGAGCTTGTATGTATTGGCGAGCCCGTCGACCATGTTCTTCAACCCGCCGAACACTGCCGCGTCCTCCGTCATCGAGGACGAGACCGCTGATGAAGGCTCCTTGAAGTGACGCGACAGATGCGAACGGTAATAAGCGACGCAGCCCTGGCTGCCATGGACGAAGGACATCGTTTGCTCAAAGCCTGCGGCTGCGAAGACGGCACCGAGCGGCTGGCAGGCTTTGGCCGGGTTCACGACCAGGGCTTCGCGGCCCAGGTTCTTTTCGCGATACTCCCAGGTCTTCGTGAAGTCGTTTTGATCGGCAACGACCTGATCCGGGTGGGGGCATTCGAAATTGGCTTTCTTCTCGGCGAGCATCTGCCTGTATTCCGGCTCGCGGAACAGGGGAGCATGGTCGAGAACTTTTTCCGCCGACTGCGGCATAGTAAGCACCTTTCTTTTCATCGCGCCGCACCGGTGGCGGCAATGGGATGTCATCTGTCACGAGTGCGGATCAAGTCCGAT
>NZ_JAILYH010000055.1 GCF_019793435.1 Rhizobium redzepovicii
GCATCCTGATGACGAGACCCGTATCAACCAGTTCGCGGAAGCAGTCCGAAACTACGAAATTCTACCCGACGGTAGCGTCGGCCGAGGGGACGGAAGGGTTCCCGAGGCTACCGTCGAGAACAATTTATGGGTTCTTAGGGGGTTCGCTCGTTGGCTCCGAGCAGAGAACAGAGATTCGATGGCTTCTCGGCTTTTAAACGATCCAGATTCACTAGCCGTTGATATCGCGGATTATTTGGCAAGCGGTGGGGATGGTCGGAACCGTCTTAAGTCAGCACTGTCTCATTTCAGGAGGCTCGGACCTGAGGGGCAAGAACTCCAAGCCGTTGGACCTGGGCCGCGCCTGATGGGACGCCAGATACATGATCCTTATCCCGACGACGCCCGCGTCATTGATAGCTTGGCCAAGGAAGAGCTGAGTAAGTTCGGACCGGTCTCGACTTCCCGGAATAATACCAGTCACCAACGAAAGTTTAGCGCTTGGCTCAAAAGGGAGGGCAGGGAGAGCATAGTCAGCCGGCTCACCGGCAGTGATGAGCAGCAACAGTCGTTGAAGGAGGATTTTAGGGCCTTTACCAAGGAGGAAGGAAAAAAAGTGGTCGTGAGTTTCGATCGGCTGCGGCAGTATCTAGGCGCCGAGTCGCAGTTGAAACAGCATCATCCTTATCCCGACGACGCCCGCATCATTGATGACCTAGCCAAGGAAGCGCTGAGCAAGCTCGGATCGAACTCGACTTCCAAGAGGAATGTTGTCTGGAATATGGCCAGCAATCAACGAAAGTTTAGCGATTGGCTCCAAAGGGAGGGCAGGGAGAGCATAGTCAGCCGACTCACCGGTACTGATCAGCAGCGACAGTCGTTGAAAAAAGATTACCAAGACTTCACCGAAGACATGGGAAAAAAACTCAATATGTCTTTCAATCGGCTTCGGCAGTACCAGCAAGTCGTTGAGGCGAACGCAGCGTCGGGGTTGTCCCCTGAGCAGGCAAGTGGCCGGGAACCGGCCGGTCTGGACGGCCGTTCGGATTCACGTGCCGAGTTCAGATCAA
>NZ_JAILYH010000056.1 GCF_019793435.1 Rhizobium redzepovicii
TGTGGAGCCTCAACAGGTTGTCCTGGGTAAGAGCGAGCCTAGTGATTGGTGGTTTTGAGTTTAGACTTCCGTGAGGCCTGTGCCAATTGTAGCGATGAAGCCATCGTGGCAGTTCGGCGGCGCGCATGTCCGAGTTGGGATAGGCGACGGCGTAGGCCCACTCTCTGAGGGCGGTCTGGATGAAGCGTTCGGCCTTTCCGTTGGTTTTAGGCGTATATGGTCTGGTGCGAACGTGCTTGAGGCCGTTGTCGCGACAAGCTTGGCCGAATGGCTTTGATGTGTAGCAGGGACCATTGTCGGTCATGACGCGCTCGACCGCGATCCCGAGGCTGGCATAATAGGCCAATGCCGCCTTCAAGAAGGCCACGGCGCTTTCTTTCGTCTCGTCCGGCAATATCTGTGAGAAAGCGATGCGAGAGGCATCGTCGATGGCCACATGAACGCATTCCCAACCGGCGCCCCAACTCTTGCCTCTGCGCGAACTCTGGCGAGTGCGATCGCCGGTGATGCGGTGGCCGACCTCATGAAACCGGCCGAGCTTCTTGATGTCGATATGAATCATCTCGCCGGGAGCCTGGCGTTCATAACGACGCACAGGCTCGGCCGGCTCGATATCCTTGAGGCGGGAGTGGCCTGCGCGCTTGAGAACCCGGCTCACCGTCGCTGCAGATACACCGGTTTCGATCGCGATGTGCTTGCCAGTCAGGCGCTGGCGGCGAAGCGTGATGATGCGCTCCGCCAGCGCCTGACTGGTCTGCCGGGGCATGGCATGAGGTCGGGAGGAACGATCGAGCATCGCCTCTCGACCACCGGCCTTGAAACGCTCGACCCAACGGGCGACGATCTTGGCCGCGACGCCATAGGCCTGTGCTGCCTGAGCCTGGGTCAGATGCCCTTCGATAACAGCAAGCGCCATTTGTTCCCGGCGCAACGGCGTCAGTCGGGCATTCTTATGAATGTTCATTCGCGGCGATCCTTCCGACTCGAGGTGTGATAGCTCCAGTCTCCTAAATCCGCTTTGAATGGACAACCTCCCGAAAGCTCACA
>NZ_JAILYH010000057.1 GCF_019793435.1 Rhizobium redzepovicii
CACGCCCGGAATGGACTTGATGTTCGATTTGACGTCGCATTCGGAAAGGGCCTTCGGCTCATCGCCAGGCTCGTCGCCGCTCGTTGCGACGCTGAGGTGCTTCTTGCGGCGCTTCGCCGCCTTGTCTGGATATTGCGCTAATACTTCCGCAATGAGCTGTTCATGCAAAACGCTGTCATTCTCGTAATCAAGGCTCATGGGCCCCTGCCCCCTTTCAAGGTTCGGGTTAGGTCGTCGTCGCCGAAGCGGCTTTCTTGGAAGGACGCGCTGGCGCAAGGGCCAGCGCGTCCTGTCGACAGCGGCAGTTATTGAGCCGCAACCACCGCTGACTCCTTGGCCTGTAGTTCGGCCAGCATCTGCTCGTCGCTCTTCATGATGCCGAAGTCGAGCAGCATGTCTTCGAGCTCTTCCATGGTAATCGGGGTCGGAATGGTCCCTTGGCCCGAATTGGCATGGATCTTCTCGGCTAGCGCCCGATATTCCCCGGCCTGCTTGGAGTCCGGCGCGTACTGGATCACCGTCATCTTCCTGAGCTCGGCGTGCTGGACGATGTTGTCACGCGGCACAAAGTGGATGAGCTTGGAATTGAGCCTGGCAGCCAGCGCCTCGGAGAGGTCGAGCTCGCGGTCCGTCTGGCGCTCGTTACAGATCAGGCCGCCGAGCCGCACGCCGCCGGAATGGGCATATTTCAGGATGCCCTTGGCGATGTTGTTGGCGGCATAGAGCGCCATCATCTCGCCGGACATCACGATGTAGATCTCCTGGGCCTTGTTCTCACGGATCGGCATCGCAAAGCCACCGCACACCACATCGCCGAGCACGTCATAGGAGACGTAGTCGACATCGTCATATGCACCGTTCTCTTCAAGGAAATTGATCGAGGTGATGACGCCGCGCCCGGCGCAGCCGACGCCCGGTTCCGGACCGCCGGACTCCACGCACTTGATGCCTTTGTAGCCGGCCTTGAGCACGTCCTCGAGCTCAAGGTCTTCCACCGAACCTTCCTGCGCTGCCAGATGCAGAACCGTGTCCTG
>NZ_JAILYH010000058.1 GCF_019793435.1 Rhizobium redzepovicii
AATAGCCAGAAGAACGAGCCGGCAAGACGATCTCGGCATGCTCGACACCTGTCCTGTTGCTAAAATCATGCGTCAGCCCATCGCGCTCGTTGGTCAGTCTCACGGCGGCGCGATAGGCGGCGGACGCCACAGCGCTGCGGCCACCGCTGCGGGCGATCGGCTTCATGCTGAAGTGATAGATCGCCATCACATGTCCCCTTGGT
Source organism: Rhizobium redzepovicii (assembly GCF_019793435.1). Classification (GTDB taxonomy): domain Bacteria; phylum Pseudomonadota; class Alphaproteobacteria; order Rhizobiales; family Rhizobiaceae; genus Rhizobium; species Rhizobium redzepovicii. The sequence goes on from NZ_JAILYH010000058.1 coordinate 204, forward strand.
TAGCGGTCCGCCGGCCCGCGCTTTGAGTTGCGCCAGCAACTCGTAAGTGCGCCCTTGTGCCTTCGTCGCTTCGCGCCTTCGGGCACTGGTGGGAGCACGCGGCAATCTCCCGATGACCTCATAAGCCGTTCACCCGGTTGCTTCCACGCGCAGATTTGCGGGTTTCGAAGCGCCGCTCTTCGAGACAACCTCGATTCAGGCCCGCCAGCGGCTGCGATCATCCGTTCATCGCCGCGGCCAATGGCTGAACAGGAGCAAGGAAGAAGATCATCATGGCGCGCAAAACCATCGGCGAACGACTGGCGCAGCTGGAAGCGCAGCGAAAGACATTGCAGATCCGGCTCAGCAAGCAGGAACGTGCCATCGACACACGCCGCAAGGTGTTGATCGGCGCACTGGTGCTGCACCGGCTGGAGAATGATCGCGATGTGCAGATCGGCGGAGGACTGGCAGCCTGGCTCAGATCCGAATTGCCAAAATTCCTCACCCGCGATGGCGATCGGGATCTGTTCGACGATCTGCTCGAACCACGGCCGCACGACCCGTCTATTAGCAATATCGGCAACGGGAGTGCGGCATCATGATCCATGCCAACCAGATCAAGACCGCCTTCGTAAACATGATGCGCCTGGCGTCCCGCGATCCGCTCTGGGCGATCGTCGCCCTGATCACGTTTCCGCTGCGATATGCCAAGTCGTTTGTCATGGGTGCGGTCGGCTATTTGCTTGTCGTGTTCACCGTC
>NZ_JAILYH010000059.1 GCF_019793435.1 Rhizobium redzepovicii
GTAGAGATCCCACACCGGATTATTGATGGCCAGATCCATGTCGCGGGCGAATATGGCGAAGCCGTCATAGCCGTGATACGGGCCGGAATAATCCCAGGAGTGCATCTGGCGGAAGGGGATGCCCATCTTCTGCACCGGATACTTCTCTTTAATGCCGGACCCAACAAGGTCGGGGCGGATGCCTTCGATGAACTTTTCCAGCTCGTAACCGGTCACGTCGTCATAGATCAGCGTACCCTTGTTCACATAATGGCCGGTGCGCTGATAGTCGTCGTTGTGGGCGAACTCGTAGCCGGTGCCGACGATCCGCATGCCGAGGTCCTCATAGGCCGTGATGACGTGGCGAGGACGCAGGCCGCCGACATAGAGCATCACCGTCTTGCCTTCGAGGCGCGGCCGGTACTTGTCGACGACAGCATCGACCAGGGGCCGGTACTTGGTGATGACAGCCTCGGTCTTGTCGACGATTTCCGGACCGAAGTGCTTGGCTATTTCGCGCAGGGAGGTTTCGATCTGGGACGGACCAAAGAAATTGTATTCCATCCACGGGATGCCGTATTTTTCCTCCATGTGCCGACAGATGTAGTTCATCGAGCGGTAGCAGTGGATGAGGTTCAGCTTGGCCTTTGGCGCGCGCTCGACCTCAGCGAGCGTGGCATCACCCGACCAGTTGCCGACCACGCGCAGCCCCACCTCCTCCAATAGAATGCGCGTAGCCCACGCGTCGCCACCGATATTGTAGTCGCCGACGACGTTGACATCGTAAGGGCCGGTCTCAAACTCGACTTCGTTCTTGTCGAAAACCCAGTCACGGATGGCGTCGTTGGCGATGTGGTGGCCGAGCGATTGCGAGACGCCGCGGAAGCCCTCGCAGCG